>NZ_JBDPMH010000001.1:0-850649 GCF_039871735.1 Plantactinospora sp. B24E8 | reverse complement strand
CGGTCGGCGGGCACCACGACGCTGAGCAGGGCCATCGGCGGTCGGGCCGTCCGGCTGGCGGCGTCATCCGTACCCTTCTCCGCCGCCAGCCGACCCGGCGCTGTCTCAGCCGACCAGCGGCGTTACCCGTTCCGTTCCCGCATCCCCGGACCGCCGCCGGCGGCCGGGTCCGGGCTGGCCCCGCCCGGTGTCACGACCTCCGACCCGACCGGTGTCGTCACCTCCGACCCGACGGTCACCGGGTCGGTCTCGGCCGGCCGTCGTGGGCCGGGGATGCCGCGCGGTGTCCAGCCCCGCAGCGCGTTCACCGCGAAGATCACCGTCAGGTAGCCGGCGAGCAGCAGCATCGCCCACCGCGCCGCGGTGGGACCGAGCAGCGTGGCGAGGGCGAGGATCAGCAGCCGGCCGTCCCAGCCGAGGCCGAGGGAGTGCAGCAGTGGTGCGGATTCCCGCTTCTCCAGTCGGGCGGTGAGGTCGTAGTGCCGCAGTGCCAATACGAACAGTAACCCGAACATCACCGCTTCGGGGGCGTCGACCAGGACTCCGACCGCGATCACCAGCAGGTACTCGACGGCCCGCAGTCCGGCCGGGACGAGCCAGTCCAGCGCGCCACCGTGCGGGACCGCCGCCGGCAGTGCGGCGAGCAGCACCACCAGCACGGCCAGCGGCACCAGCCAGCGGGCCGGTCCGGTGCCGACTCCGGCCAGGCCGGCGCCGAGCAGCGTCAGGCTGACCAGCGCACCGAGCACAGCGAACGGCAGCGGTCCGGGCAGTCGGGCCGCCTGGCCGAGCCCGGCCAGCCAGCGCGCCACCGGCCCGTCGTCGCGGTGCAGTCCGGTGTCGACCCCGGTCAGCACCGCGACCCGCATCGACCGGGCCCGTACGGTCCGCAGCGCCAGCGTGTACGCCGCCGCCAGAGCGCCCCAGACCAGGACCGCGATCAGGCTGACCGTCGGATTGAAGATCGCCACGGTGAGCGCGATCAGCGCCCAGCGTTCCCCGATCGGGAAGACCACGGTCCGCTTCAGCCAGTACGACACCGAACCGGTGTCCGCCTGCACCTTGTTGGAGGCGGCACTGAGCCGGGCGCCGAGGCCACCGGTGGCCGCCCCGGCCGGCCGGGGTCGCTTCGCCGCCTCGTCGTGCAGCGCGCCGTACCAGGTGTCGGTCATGTGCCGGACGGTCTGCAGGGTGATCGCGGCGATGCCGAGCGCCCAGCCGTAGGTGAATCCGGCCCGCTCGGCGCCGACCGCCAGGCCGGCGTAGACCAGGTACTCCTTGGCCCGGTCGGCGATGGTGTCGAGCCAGCCGCCCCACGGGCTGAAGTGCCGGGTGTAGCGGGCCAGCTGCCCGTCCACGCAGTCGAGCATGAAGCCGAGGTAGAGCAGGACCGCACCGGCGACCAGCGCCGGTCGGTCGCCGTAGGCGAAGAGCAGCGCCGCCACCCCGGCGAAGAGCACCGAGATCGCGGTGACCCCGGTCGGGGTGAGCCGCAGCCGGGCGCAGAGCTTGGTCACCCAGGGGGACCAGGTGCTGACGAAGAAGGTGGTGAAGAAGTCGTCCTTCTCCTTGACCGAAAGCCGCAGTTCGGCCTTGTCCGCGTCGACGGCGGCCACGGCCTGCTCGGCGGCGGCGACCTCGGCCGGCCCGGCGGCCCGGCGGGCGACGAGCAGCCGTACCCGCTGGGCGAAGATCGTCATGCCGGGCACGGCGGTGTCGCCGACCCGGGCCAGTTCGGCGAGCAGCCGGTCCAGCGCCGGTGTCGGGTCGACGCCGCCGGCAGCGTCGGCGGCCGCGAGCGACCGGGCGGCGGTGACCAGGGCCGGCAGGTCGGCGGCGCTGACCCGTACCGCACCGCCGGAGGCGCCGGTCGGGGCGGCGGCCAGCGTCGCGACGGCGGCGCCCGACCCGGCCTGGGCCGGGCTGCCGGCGGCGACCACCTGGTTGCGCTCCTCGACCACGCCGACCGGGCCGGCGTCCGGGTCCGGCAGCACCAGGGCCACCGTGCCGGGCAGTGGGCTGGTGGCCAGGTGCCGGAGTACGGCGGTGTGCGCGACCAGGTCCCCGGAGCAGAGCAGGACCGGCTCCCGGGCGGTGCCGGCGAGCACCGCCACCTCGGCCAGGTCATCGGTGAGTACGACGTCCCGGGCGCCGGCCGCCCGCAACTGTTCCCGCAGGTGCGCGGCGAGTGGCTTGCCGTCGGGGCGGGTCAGCGGCGCTCCGGGCCGGGTGGGGGTGAGCAGGATCGCCAGCATCACGGCCTGACCACGTCGTGGTATGCGTCGAGCGCCTCGCGTATGGTGCCGTCCACCCGCAATCGTCCTCCGTCGAAGTAGAGTCCCCGGCTGCAGAACCGGGTGAGGTCGTTCTCGTTGTGCGAAACCAGCATGACGGTCCGCCCCTCGGCGATCAGCCGGTCGATGGTGTCGTAGCACTTCTTCCGGAAGTCGGCGTCCCCGACCGCGGTCACCTCGTCCATGAGCAGGACCGGGTGCGGCAGTTGGGCGATCACCGAGAAGCCGAGCCGGACCTTCATCCCGGACGAGTAGTGCCGGACCGGGGTGTCGATCGCGTTCTCGATCTGCTCCCCGGCGAAGGCGACGATCTCGTCGAAGTGCCGCCGCAGGAAGCTGGGGCTGAGTCCGTGCAGGGAGCCGACCAGGTGGACGTTCTCCCGCCCGGTCAGGTCGTTGGAGAACCCGGCGGAGAGTTCCAGCAGCGGGGCGACCGCCCCGCGTACCCGGATCCGGCCCTCGTCCGGGATCAGCACCCCGGCGATCAGCCGGAGCAGGGTGCTCTTGCCGGTGCCGTTGCGGCCGATGACCCCGACGGTGTCGCCGGGGGCCACGGTGAAGGAGACGTCGCGCAGCGGCCAGAAGACCCCGGCCGACGGCTGCCGCCCGCCCCGGTGGATGAACATCTCCCGCAGTCGCAGGTTGCGCCGCCGGTTGCGGACGAACTGGATCCCCAGGTTGGTCGCCTCGATCATCGGCTCGCCCACCTACAGCTCCTTGAGTACGGCGGGTTCGAGCCGGCGGAACACCCAGGCGCCGGCGAGCAGGGTGAGCAGGCTGCCGCCGACGCTGAGGCAGAGCAGCCGGGTGTCCGGGAACTCGTCGGGGTACCAGACCGCGTGGTGCAGTTGGAAGATCCCGACCAGCGGGTTGACCTCGTACCCGATCTTCACCCAGTCCGGCATGCCGGACTCCCGGACCAGGCTGAGCGGGTAGATGATCGGGGTGGCGTAGAAGAGCACCCGGGTGACCAGCCGGATCAACCGCTCGATGTCGCGCATCAGGACGTTGAGCGAGGAGAGCAGCAGCGCCAGCCCGATCAGCAGGGTGGCCTGGACCAGGACCGCGAGCGGCAGCGAGAGCAGCCAGACGCCGAACTCGACCTTGTTGAACGCCGCGTAGGCGACCGCGACGGCGGCCAGGATCGGCAGGCCGGCCAGGTACTCGGCGAACCGGCCGGCGACCCGGCCGACCGGGAAGACCTCGCGGGGCAGGTTCATCGTGGTGATCAACCGGGCCTGTCCGGTGAGCGCGTTGGTCGCCTCGCTGATCGCCGAGTTGGTCCACATCCAGGCGAAGATCCCGGTGATCAGGAACAGCGGGTACGAGTCGGCGGCGTCGCCGAGGTGCCGGTGGGTGGCCGAGCGGTAGAGCAGGCCGAAGACGAAGAAGTAGATGGCGCCCATGCCCAGCGGTTCGATCAGCGACCAGAGGTAGCCGAGCACCGACTGCTGGTACTTGACCGCGAGGTCCCGGCGGACGAGCAGCCGCAGCGTGTTGCGGTGCGACCAGACCGCCACCACGCCGGACGTCACCGCCGCCTCCCGCTTGTCATTCCGCGCCTTCCCGGCAGCCGCTGACGCGGCATAGGGTACCAGTCAGGAAAACCGCCACAATGCCGACTAACCGCCCGATTTCCTGCCGGTAGCCCGCCGGTTCCGCCGTAGCGTGCCGGCCAAGGCCGAGATGACGCCAACCGGACCCGGATTGCCGCCGTCCGGCCGTCCCGGCGACGCGCCAACGCTACCCGACAGCCGCCGGCACGCTACCCCACGGACGCCTGCCGGCCACCCGACGGACCGCGCTCGGCGTGGTCAGCACTCGATGACGTTGACCGCCAGCCCGCCCCGGGCGGTCTCCTTGTACTTGACCTTCATGTCGGCGCCGGTCTCCCGCATGGTCTTGATGACCTTGTCCAGCGAGACGGTGTGCTCCCCGTCGCCGCGCAGCGCCAGCCGGGCCGCGGTGATCGCCTTGACGCTGGCCACCGCGTTCCGCTCGATGCACGGGATCTGCACCAGACCGCCGACCGGGTCACAGGTCAGCCCGAGGTTGTGCTCCATGCCGATCTCGGCGGCGTTCTCCACCTGGGCCGGGGTGCCGCCGAGCGCCTCGGCAAGCCCGGCCGCCGCCATCGAACACGCCGACCCGACCTCGCCCTGGCAGCCCACCTCGGCGCCGGAGATCGAGGCGTTCTCCTTGAACAGCACCCCGATCGCCGCCGCGGCCAGCAGGAACCGGACCACCCCCTCCTCGGAGGCGCCGGGCACGAACCGGCTGTAGTAGTGCAACACCGCCGGGATGATCCCGGCCGCGCCGTTGGTCGGCGCGGTCACCACCCGGCCGCCGGAGGCGTTCTCCTCGTTGACCGCGAGCGCGAAGAGGGTCACCCAGTCCATCACCCGCAGCGGGTCGGTGGAGGTCGGATCCGCCTCCAGGCCGCGGCGCAGCTCGGCCGCCCGGCGGCGGACCTTCAGCCCGCCGGGGAGCACCCCGTCCCGGGTACTGCCCCGCTCGACACACTCCCGCATCACCCGCCAGATCTCCAGCAGGTCGGCCCGGATCTCCGCCTCGCCGCGCCAGGACCGTTCGTTCGCCAGCATGATGTCGCTGATCGACATCCCGGTCTCGGCGGTCAGGGCGAGCAGTTCGGCGCCGGTGCGGAACGGGTACCGGACCCGCGTGTTGTCCGGTTTGATGCGGTCCGCGCCGGTCGCGCTCTCGTCCACCACAAAACCGCCACCGACCGAGTAGTAGGTCCGGGTCCGCAGCGGTCCACCCGTCTCGTCGTACGCGGTGAAGGTCATCCCGTTCGGATGGAACGGCAGCGACCGGCGCCGGTGCAGTACCAGGTCCCGGTCGACGTCGAAGTCGACGACGTGCGCCCCGAGCACGTTCAGCCGCCGCTCGGTCCGGACCTGCGCCACGGTCGCGGCCACCCCGTCCGGGTCCACCGTCTCCGGCGCCTCCCCGGCCAGGCCGAGCAGGACCGCCCGGTCACTGCCGTGCCCGTGCCCGGTGGCGCCGAGCGAGCCGAACAGTTCGGCGTGGATCCGGCCGGTGACCGCGAGCAGTCCGTCGGCCTTGAGCCCGGCCGCGAAGGTCCGGGCCGCCCGCATCGGGCCGACAGTGTGCGAGCTGGACGGCCCGATCCCGACGGTGAACAGGTCGAAAGCGCTGATCATCGAAACTCCTCCCGGCCGGCCCCGTTGCCGACCCTGGCCTCGGGCGTGCGCGCCGGTACTCCTCCAGCATGGCCCTGACCTGCCGGTCCGCGAGCCTACCCGGAGCTGGTGACGGGAGCATGGCGGCCGTCCCTCCGGGGTACGTCCCTACGGGTACGGGGTGTTTGGCTCCGTCTGGAGACCGAGGGCGGCACCTCGGCCGGTTCCTACCGTGGAATCAGCGACCGTTCCCTGACGAGGAGAGACGACGATGAGCCGCAAGCTCGCCCGCCCCCGCGACAATCGTTTGATCGCCGGCGTCTGCGCCGGCCTGGCCCGCCGCTTCGGCATGTCCGCCGGTTTGATGCGGCTGCTCTTTGTCCTCTCGGTGCTGCTGCCCGGACCGCAGGTGGTCATCTACCTGGCGCTCTGGATCGTCATGCCGAACGAGGACCGGCACTACGCCGCCGCACACTGACCCCGACCGGCGCGTGCTCCGGCGACCGCCGTGCGCCGGGGAGCCGGAGCATCCGGTTCGACGCTCCGGCGGACCCGACCCGGATCAGACGACCTTGATGCTGGACTGCGCCTCAAGCGGGCAGGGCAGGTTGGGGTCGAAGGCGATCTGGACCGCGCTGGCCACGAAGAACCCGCCGATGGTCTGGGCGGCGATCTGCGGCGGCGTGCCCGGTGCCACCCGGTTCACGTCCTGGGCGAAGACGTAGACCTTCCAGATGCCGTACGGAGTCTGGTCGGCCTTCTTCAGCTCCGGCAGCGCCTCCCGCAGGTGCAGACCACCGGTGTAGACCCCGTCGGACGCCGAGTCGTCGAACCCGACGCCGTCGTCGGTCAACGGCACCACGAAGTAGAGCCCCTGCGGTGCCCGGAACAGCGCGAACGCGTACAGGTCGGGGCCGCTGAACAGGGTCGCGTCGGGTCGGGTGAAGGTCGCCCGGGCCCAGAGCGTGCCCGGCGAGGCGACGGTGTCCGGGGTGACCACCTTGACCTCGTCGGTGACGTGGATGTTGGTCTGCTCCTCCTCCACCCGGTGCTGGTAGACGCCGCCGGTGGTGGTCCGCTCGTACGACCAGCTGACCCGGGTCCGGTACGGCTTCCCGGCGTACGGCTCGTCGAGCAGCGTCCAGTGCGCCTCGACGCGCTCGCCGACGGTCAGCTCGCCCGGCCCGGGCGGGGTTGCCTCCTGACCGCGCCAGTGCGGGTCGGCCTCGTCGGAGAGCGCCACCGCCAACGCGACCGAGGCGATGACCCCGGCCACCCCGGCGACGGTGAGGCCGCCCTTCAACACGTCGCCCGGCGCCGGTTTGCAGCACTCGGTCACCACCCCGGGATCGGTCTCCTCGAACTCGCCCTTGATCCCGACGTAGAAGGTGCCCGCGCCGACCGCCGCCGCGATGATGCCGACGATCGCGGCGATGACCAGGATGATCAACGCCAGCACCTTCCACCACGGGTCCTCGAACGGCAGCTCGCCGTGGGTACCCGGATAGGCGGGGTTCGGCACCCAGACCAGGGTGCAGCCGGTCGGGACGTACGGGCCGTGCCACGGCTTGCGCTTCTCGCCGTCGGGTTTCTCCCCGGCCCACCATTCGCCCTTGGCCGGCGGTACGACGGTCACCTTGGAGAGTTCGAGCCGCCCCTCCGGGATCTGGATCGAGTACGTCTTCGTCGTCTCGTCGTACCGGGTCTGGGAGACGAAGATCTGCCGGATCGACCGGGCCGAGCTGAAACCGTCCGCCCGGGCGACGAAGCTGACCAGCGGCTTGCCGGGTGAAGCGTGCTGGAAGTCGGCCGCCCAGCTGACCAGCACGGAGGCACCGGCCGGGATCCGGGCGAAGGTGTACGTCTGCCCGGTCACCACGATCCCGGGGTCGCCGACGCTCTCCAGGTAGATCGTGACGTTCGTCAGGTCGCCGCCCGAGGTGTTGGTGTAGTGGCAGGCGATCCGCAGCTTGTAGAGCGCGTTGTCGAAGATGCCGTCGGGCAGCATCACGTTGGTGAACGGTTCGATGGCGAACGGCCGGGTCTGCACGGCCATCGGCGTGGCGCTCACCGGACCCCCTCCGGACCGACCACCGCGAAGGAGATCCCGCCAAGGGTCTGCTTGCCGTCCGACTCGACGACCTCGACCAGCTGGTACTCACCACCGGCCAGGTCCCGCCCGCCGCGTACGGTCAGGTGGACCGGCACACTGCGCCCGGCCGGCACCTCCAGCTCCAGCTCGGGCCCGCCGACGCCGTCGTTCGGGTCGGTGATCGGTTTCGTCGAGAACCCGACCTCGACCAGCGGCTTCTCCACCGGCCGGTGGTCACGCAGCCCGAGCGTCGGCAGCGTCTCCTTCGGCAGTTCGCCGCCGACCAGGGCGCTGATCCGGACCCGCTTCGGTTCGCGGCGCCCGGCGGTGACGGTCAGGGTCAGTTTGAAGTCGCTCTTGCCGGCGCTGGCCAGGGTCAGGTTGCGCTGGGCGACGTTCGGATGTCCGACCGGGTCGACGGCGTCCGGCAGCGGCGGGTCGTCGGGCAGGCTGGCGACCACCACGAGACACTCGTGTCCGTCGTTGACGGTCACCACGTTCCACGGCACCAGGCAGAGCACCTCCTGGGTGTCACCGGCGGCGACGTCGGCGAACGCCGTACCGATGGGGTTGAGGGTGCTGTAGAACATCTGCACCGACGGGTTGCCCCAGTAGAACCGGAGCTGTACACCGACCGCGTCCTCCCGCCCGGTGTTGCGCACCCGCGCCCAGACGTACGCGACGTCACCGGCGGCCGGGGTGCCCGGAGTGCCGTTGGGGTCGGTGCCCGGCACCGCCCAGATGTCCGGGCTGAGCCACCAGTGCGGCGAGCCGTCACGGATCAGCAGGTCGGCTCCGGTGGAGCGGAGCCTGGTGCGGGCCGCCGGGCTGGCCGAGGCCGAGCCGACCCCGTCGGCGGCGGGCCGGCTCGCCGGTGTCGGGCTGGCCCCGGCCGCCGCCGGCACGCCGAGCGAGCCGAGCGTCACGGCGGCCAGCGTTGTCCCCCCGGAAATCCGGATGAGGTCACGCCGGGACACCGGCATGTTCTCCAGATGATCGGTCACTGCGGTTCCCCCTCGTATCCATGAATTGATTAAAGTCGATGCAAATGCCTCCACTGCCCCCAGCCACGAATACGATTACTCCCCGAGCCAGGAATATGGATATCCACCGGTCGGAGATACGGATTTCTTGGCGGGACAGGTGACCCGAATCGACCCCGGCGTCAGTCTGGCACGGCGATCGGGCGGTCGATGACAAACTGTCGGCGGGCAGACTCCACCATCCACCTGCGAATTTCCGCCGATGGCGGTGGACCGGACGAGTCGGGCCTATTTCCCACGTCCGCCGTCCGGACCATGACGGCGGCACGGGTGGGGAGCCCCGCGCCGCCGTCGAACCACACGCCTCTTCCGGCAGGTGCCCCGGACCCGGCGTACCGCTTTTCCGAAAACCGGACCCGCGCCATTTCTCCGACGTCGCACCTGCGTTGCCGTGAAAGGCCGGATCCGTACCGGTCAGAAGGTCAGTTGCTCCGCCTCGGCGGGCAGCCCGTCGGCCGGGCCGACAAACGTCTGCTGTGGCTGGTCGGCCGCCGGGCGGATCGTCCGGACGACCTTTCCGGTCAGGTCGACGACCACCAGCCCGGTCTCCTGCTCCGCACCCGGGGCGGAGTCGGCGAAGACCCACAGCAGCAGATGGGTGTCGTCGGTCCAGCCGACCAGCCGGGCCGGCGAGCCCAGGTCGACCACCGCCCGCTGGACACCGGTCGCGGCGTCGACGACGGTCACCCTCGTCGGACCGGGAAGGTTCGGATCCACCAGCGCCAACTGGCTCCCGTTGGGCGAGATCCCGGCGCCGTCGGCCAGTGGCACGCTGGCCGGCAGGGTCCGTACCAGCCGTCCGGTGAGGTCGTAGAAGCGGATCCCGGTCACCACACCCGGCTGACTCTCGTCGACATTCCGGCTGGTGGTCAGCACGACCCCCACCCCACCCGGAGCCCAGGCCAGGCTGAGCCCCCGGGTGTTCTCCGCCTCGACGTCCGGCAGCGGTACGAACCGGGTCTGCAGCGTCGCCGCGTCGGTAAGCAGGAAGCCGGCCTGCCCGTCCTGCTTGGGCCGGTAGGTGAAGAGGATCTGCCGCCCGTCGGGAGACCAACTGCCGGAGTCCGCGTACCCCCAGACGTTGGCAGCACCGATCTCGGGGGTGGGCAGCCAGCGGACCTGCCCACCGGCCCGGTCCAGGATGCCGACCCGGGTCGGGTGGGGCACGGCGTTGTCGCCGGTGCCCACCAGCACCTGGCTGCCGTCCGGTGACGGCATGGCGAACCGGTACGGCAACCGGTCGTACTGGCCCGTCTTCCGGTTCAGCACCACCGAGTAGAAGAAGTTCGGGCTCGGATCCTGGACGTCGGGGTCGCGGATGCCGCTGTAGGCGGTGACCACCGAATCGCGACCCGGAGCCCCGGCCGCCGCCTGTTCGGCCGGGCCGTCGCCGGTGGGGACGACGGTGGCGAGCAGCCCGACCAGTGCCGCACAGAGCGCGGTGGCCAGACCGCCGCCCGCGCCCAGTCGGGTGATCCGCTGCCGTCGGGCCCGCGCGAGCGTGACCTGGGCCAGCCCGGTGGGCGGCGGCGCGGAGTCGGCCAGTTCCTCGAATGTGTTCCGGATGGCCCCGGTGACGTGGGGGTTCATCGGCCTACGGTCTCCTTCGCCTGGAGGATGTCGAGTCTGGGGCAGAGTTCGCGGAGTCGGGTGAGCGCCCGGGCCGCCTGGCTGCGTACGGTCGACTCGGAGCAGCCGAGGATCTCGGCGATCTCGCTGTCCGGCCGGTCCTCGAAGTAGCGCAGCACCAGCACCGCGCGCCGTTTGGGGGGAAGCTGCGCCAGTGCCTGCCGCAGCGCCAGGTGGAGATCGACGGTGGCCGTGTCGTCGCGGGTGGCGGGTTCCGGCAGCCGCTCGACACTCACCTCACGCCGTCGCCGCAGGCTGCGCCACCAACTCGTCTGTTCCCGGTACAACGCCGTCCGCAGGTACGCCTCCGGCGCCTCCGTCCGGATCCGGGCCCAGTGCCGGACGCTGCGGGCCAGCACCGTCTGTAACAGGTCCTCGGCCTGCTGCCGGTGACCGGTGAGGGCCAGGGCGGTACGGAACAGCGCGTGCGACCGGGCCTCGACGAACTCACTGAACTCCCGTTCGAGGTCAGCGTTCATTCAGGTGCCTGTCAGTCATACCGTCTCCAACGCCGGTACGGCGCCAGCCGCTGCCTCGGCACCCGAATTTCCTGTCGCGGCGATCGCCGACCGCGACGGCGGCCACCAACAGTAACGGCGGCGCGGGTTGACCCGCGCCGCCGTCAGGCGTTCGATCGTCCGGAAGGTGCTACGGCTGGGTGTAGGTGATGGTGATCTTCTCGTAGCCGAGCGAGCGGAGCAGCTGCTCCAGCATCTTCCGGGTGTTCTCCTGGGCCCGCTCACCGAGCCCGCTGCTCTTCGCCGACTCCGCGATCTTCTGCTCGGCCTTGAGGTAGGTCTCGCGCTGCCGGTTCGGGTCGCCGCCGAAGACCTCGCCGAGCCGGTTGAGGATGCCCCGGTCCTCGGCGAAGACGTAGCTGCGTTCCAGGTCGAGGTTGACCTGGCCGAGCTGCGGCGCCGGCAGCTTGATCTCGACCGACTTCTGGTCCGGTGCCTGGACGATCGCCCCCTCGCCGAGTTGCCCGAAGTCGACGTACGCGTCGACGGTGCCGGCGCCGACGAACAGGGTGCGTTCGCCGAGCAGGAAGTCGGGGACGTAGCGGCGGTTCTGCTCGAGGTCGACGACGACCTCGAAGTTGCCCTCGGCCGCGACGTACCGGCTGAGGTCCTGGATCGACTTCAGCAGTGGCGGCTGGCTGCGGTCGGTCTGCTCCTTGGTGAACGGGTTGCGCCAGTCCGGCAGGATGCCGCTGATCTGTGCGCCGAGCGCCAGCACCGCGACCAGGCCGATGACGCCGACCAGGACGAGGATGCCGCGCCCCCACCCGCCGCCGCCGGACGGCTGCAGCTCGGTGGTGGTGTGGTCGGTGGCGGGCCGTGCGGCGTCGAACGGCGTCGTGTCGCCCTCACTCGCCCAGGGGTCGGTCGGGACAGCCGGCGCAGCCTGCCCCTTCGCGTACCCGGGAACCTCACGCGTGGGCTCGTTGACATCACCTGGTCGGGACATCGCGCCCTCACCGTCCTTGTCAGAGAAGTACCTGAATCAAACGGTACGGCCCTGGTACGACACCCGCGAGTCGGATCTGCCCGCCTTCGCCCGCCGTCACGTTTGCCCAGCTCAACGTCGAGTCGCGCGGGATGCCCATCGGCCGACCGGGCTCAGTCCGGGGTGGCCGTACCAACGGTGAGCGCGGACGCGGACGCGAAGACGAGGTCGACCAGGCGTTCGGCGAGGTTGTCGTCGAGCGACGCGCCGACCATGAGCCGGCGGTACAGGACGGTGCCGGCCCAGAGGTCCTGCACCAGGTCGGTGTCGAGATCGGCCGGCAGGTCGCCGCGCGCGACCCCACGGCGCAACGCGACCGCGATGTTCTCCCGCTTGCGGCGCAGGAACCCCTCCCGGAAGCCCGCCATCAGCTCGGGATTGGGCAGCAGTCCGGCGGCGAGCGCGGGCAGCGCGGTCGCCAGGTCCTCGTTGGCGTAGTTGTCGATCGTCATGTCGACGGCCCGACGCAGTTCGGCCCGGGTGTCACCCAGGTCGGGAATCTCGTCACCCCGGAAGATCTCGGCGAGCGCGTCGGCGAGCAGCGTCTCCTTGTTCGGCCACCAGCGGTAGATCGTCGACTTGCCGACCCCGGCGGTCGCCGCGACGGCCTCGATGGTGAGGGCGGCGTAGCCCTGCCGGGCCAGGACGTCCCGCGCCGCACCCAGGATCTTCGAGGCCGAGCGCGGGCCGGCGGCCGAGCGGGAGGCCGCTGACGGGCGCGAACCGGTTGACGGGCGCGAGCCGGTTGGCGCCCCTGAGTTGGCTGACGACTGCATGAGCAGAACGATACGTAGCGTTTCACTTTTCGGTCAAGGCGTGTTACGGTCTCCCTCGAACGAAACGATACGTCGCGTATCGTTTGCCGGAAGGAGCACGTCATGCAGGGCTACACCGTTCCCCTCTCCCCTCGCGGCGAAGCCAACCTGGCCGCCACCCCGCCGTGGAGCTACGCCGGCACCGCCATCGGTCTCGAGTTCTTCACCGACCCGGAGGCCGCCCAGGCGACGCTTCCCGCCGGCCTCACCCTCGACCCGGACAGCGCCGGACGCGGCGTCGCGATGTTCGTCGACTGGCAGTACTCCGGCACCGACCGGGAGTACCTCGACCCGGCCCGCGCCCAGTACCACGAGTTCCTCGTCCTGCTCGACGCCCGCTGGAACGACGACACCCCGGTGGCCTGGTGCCCGTACATCTACGTCGACAACGACGCCGCCCTGGCCCGCGGCTGGATCCAGGGCTTCCCGAAGAAGCTCGGCAGCATCCACCAGACCCGCGCCTTCCCGACCGGTGGACCCGCCACCCCGGCGGTGGCGCCCGGCGGCGAGTTCGCCGCCACCGCCTCCGCCGCCGGACAGCGGATCGCCGAGGCCCGGGTCACCCTCCGGCAGCCGGTCGAGAACCCCGCCGCCCTCTTCGGTGGTCGGCCGGTCGTCAACCTGCGCTACTTTCCCCGACTCGCCAAGGGGCGGTACGACCAGCCGGCGGTCCACGAACTCGTCCTCGCGGTCCTCGACGACGTGCACGTCGCCGAGGCGTGGGCCGGCAACGGCGAACTGGCATTCCCGCCCGCCCACGGCGAGGAACTGGCCGACCTGGCCGTACGGCGTACCGGCACCGGCTTCCGCCTCTCGCTCGGCTACACGGTGAACGACCTGACCACCCTCGTCGACTACACCCGCTGAACCGGGGCGGCACCTGCCCGCCGACCCGCCCCACCTGCCGACCAGTCCGATCCGCCGCCCTGGCTGCCGACCCCGACCCGAAGGACAAACCCCATGCGTACCCCGTCCGCTGAACCCACCCCGGACCCGACACCGCCCACCGGACGGGCCAGCTTCGTCGCCGAACTACGCGACGCGGTCAGCCCGCGCACCATCTCGCTGGTCGTCGCCGTCCTGGCCGTGCAGCTGGGATTTGTCCTGTCCTACATCGGCGCCTTCCACGCGCCCAAACCCCGGCACATCCCGGTCGCGGTCGTCGCCCCCGCCCAAGTCTCCGACCAGCTCGTCACCCAGCTGGACAACCTGCCCGACGAGCCGCTGCGGGCCCGTCCGGTGACCGACGAGGCGCGGGCCCGTACCCTCATCCTCGACCGCACCGTCGACGCCGCGATCGTCGTCGACCCCCGCAGCAGCACCGACACCCTGCTGGTCGCCTCGGCCGCCGGCCCCGCGGTCTCCGCCACCACCCAGCAGATCGCCGAGACGATCGAGGCCCAGCAGCACCGGCAGGTGCGGGTCACCGACCTGCGCCCGCCGGACGCCGGCGACGGTCGCGGGATGTCCTCGTTCTATCTCGCCCTCGGCTGGATCGTCGGTGGTTACCTCGCCGCCGCCATCCTCGGCATGGCCGCCGGAGCCCGCCCGGCCAACCCGCACCGCACCATCGTCCGGCTCGGTGTGCTCGCGCTGTACGCGGTCGCCTCCGGCCTCGGCGGCGCCCTGATCGCCGGCCCGGTCATGGGCGCGCTCAGCGGCCACCTGCTCGAACTGTGGGCGATCGGCGCACTCACGGTCTTTGCCTCCGCCGCCGTCACGGTCGCCCTCCAGACCCTGCTGGGCGTCATCGGCATCGGCGCCGCGGTGGTCCTCTTCGTGGTGCTCGGCAACCCCAGCGCCGGCGGCGCCTACCCGCACGTGCTGCTGCCGCCGTTCTGGCGCGCGATCGGCTCCTGGCTGCCGCCTGGCGCCGCCACCACCGCCGTCCGCAACACCGTCTACTTCGCCGGTCACGCCATCGCCCAGTCGCTGACGGTGCTCGCCGGCTACGCCGTCCTCGGCATCGCCACCGCCGTCGTCGCCGCCGCCCTCCACCGCCGCCGCGCCCGGCATCCGGACCCGTCCCGGAGTACGCTGGCGGCGGCGGTTCCGCGACTGGCGCGCAGGTGGAGCACCACCGGGGAACGGACCGCCCGGACTTGAACTCCGTCGCCGTACGCCTGGGTGCCGGGGCTTTCCCGTTGTCGAGAGGAAGCCCCGTGACCCTGACCCAGAACCCGACCCACACCGCCCGTCTGCTGCCCGGAGGCCCGGTCGCCGAGGCGGTCCTCGACTCCGTCGCCGCCCGGGTCACCGCACTGCGGTCGGCCGGGGTGGTACCGAGCCTGGCGACGATCCTGGTCGGCGACGACCCGGCCAGCGCCGGCTACATCCGGATGAAGCAGCAGCGGGCCGCCGACCTCGGCTTCGCCTCCCCGCACACCCACCTGCCGGCCAGCGCCACCCAGGCCGACCTGGTACGGGCGATCGAGGCGTACAACGCCGACCCGGACGTGCACGCGATCCTGGTCCAGCATCCCACCCCGGCACACCTCGACTATCCGGCGGCGATCCTCGCCATCGACCCGGCGAAGGACGTCGACGGGCTGCACCCGGAGAACCTGGGCCGGCTCGCGGTCGGGCTGCCCGGCCCGGTGCCCTGCACCCCGGCCGGGATCGAGGCACTGCTCGCCTTCCACCAGATCCCGGTCGTCGGCCGGGACGTGGTCGTCCTCGGTCGGGGTACGACCCTCGGGCGTCCGCTCTCCCTGCTGCTCAGCCAGAAGCGGGCGACCGCCGACGCGGCGGTGACCGTGGTGCACAGTGGCGTACCCGGCTGGGAGCGGCACACCCGGCGGGCCGACATCGTGGTCGCCGCGGTCGGCGTACCCGGGATCGTCCGGCCGGAGCACCTGCGGCCCGGCGCGGTCGCGATCGGCGGTGGGGTCCGGTACGAGGGGCGTCGGCTCCTGCCGGACCTGGACGAGTCGTGCGCGACGGTGGCCGGCGCGATCACGCCCCGGGTCGGCGGGGTCGGCCCGACCACGGTCGCGATGCTCTTCCGCAACGCGGTCGAGCTCGCCGAGCGGCAGACCGGCCGGCACGCCGGCTGAGCGGTCGGGTAGGGCCCTTCCTCGACGAAACGCGACAGCAGGGGCCCTTCCCTACACTCGGACGGATCGACGGCGTTCGGCGTCTGTGGTCCGACAGGAGGGAACCGGCGATGGCCGATGGTGCCTTCAGCGACTCCGAGGAGTTCGCTCGGGCGCGCCTGGACGCACTGCGGCGGTTCGCGTACCTGATCAGCGGCAGCGTGGCCGAGGCGGACGACCTGGCCCAGATCGCGGTGGTCGAGGTCTGGCAGCGCTGGCGCAAGGCGCGGGAGAATCCCGAGGCGTACGCCCGGCAGGTCATCGTGACCCGCAACGTCAGCCGGTGGCGGCGGTGGCGGCGGGAGGTCCCGACCGACGAGGTGGACCACCGTCCGGACGACCCGGCCGGGGCGGTGGTCAGCAACGGCGCGCTGTGGCAGGCGTTGCAGGAGCTCGGCAAACCCGAACGCACCGTCGTGGTCCTGCATGTGCTCTACCGCTACACGTTCAGCGAGATCGCCGGGATCTGCGGCGAGCCGCCGGGCACGGTATCCAGCCGGTACGCGCGAGCCAGACGTGCCCTGCGGGCGCATCTGGGGGAGGTCCGGCCGACGATTCGGAGCGTACGTGGTTGACGAGACTGGTTCGACCGACGATCGGCGGCTCGCCGAGGAACTGGCCGCCACGCTGTCGGAGGCGCAGGCCGCGCTGCCGGCGGCCGGCCCGGAGACGTTGACGGTGATCCGCCGCCGCTACCGACGTGGCCAGCGGCGGCGGGCCGGCCTGGCCAGCGTGGCGGCGGCGGTCCTGGTGCTCGCGGTGACCCTGACCGGCACGCAGCTGATCCGGGGCGGCGGCCTGGGCGCCCCACCCGCGAACGACGGGGACGCGACGATCCGGGTCTGGGCGATCACCCCGCCGGTCCGGGACTCCGCCCTGCAGGAGCTGGTCGAGCGGTACGGCGAGGAGACCGGCGTACGGGTGGAGCTGACCCTGTACGGCAACGAGGAGTACAAGCAACGGCTGCGGGGCGTCGGCGAGGATCCGGCCGGCCCGGACGTTTTTGTCAGCTGGGGCGGGGCGGAGCTGGCCCGGCTCGCCCGGACCGGCCGGTTGCTGGACCTGACCGGGCCGCTGCGGGAGCGGCCCGGGGTGGCCGAGCGGTTCCTGCCGGACGTGCTCGCCGGTGGCGCGGTCGACGGCCGCCAGTACGGGCTGCCGATGAGCGGTACGCATCCAGTGGTGCTCTTCTACAACCGGGACGTCTTCGCCCGGGCCGATCTGCGGCCTCCCCGCACCTATGCCGAGTTGCTCCAGCTGGTGGACCGGTTCTCCGCGAACGGGACCATTCCGTTGACCCTCGGCGGCGCTCAGGGCTGGACCGAGTTGATGTACGTGATGTACCTCGCGGAGCGGATCGGCGGCCCGGGTACGACGGCGGACGTCGCCGCCGGCCGGCCGGATGCCTGGACGAAGCCGGCCGTGCTGCAGGCCCTGCGCGAGGCCCGGGACCTCGCCGAACGGGGTGCCTTCGGCGCCGACTTCGCGTCGATCGGCTACGACGACGGCACGGCGGGTCGGCGTCTGGCCAGCGGGGAGGCCGCGATGCAGTTGATGGGGACCTGGGAGTATCCGACCCAGCTCGGCCGGGACTCCAACTTTGTCCTCGACGGCCGGCTCGGCTGGGTGCCGTTCCCGGCGGTGGCCGGTGGGGTCGGTGACCCGGCGGACCTGGTCGGCGTGCCGGCGCAGTACTTCTCGGTGGCCGGGCACAGCCGGCACCGGGCGGCGGCGGTCGACTTCGTCCGGGCGGTCGCCGGTGACGCGTACCTGGACGACCTGGTCGCCGACGGTGAGGTGCCGCCGGTGGTCGACGCGGCGACCCGGTTGCGGGGCAGTACGCACGCCGAGTTCACCACCTCGATCTCGGAGTTGGTGGCCCGGGCGCCGTCGTACGGACTGGCCTGGGATCAGGCGGTGGACCCGGAGACGGCGTCGAAACTCAACACCAACCTGCGGCGGCTGTTCCGGTCGGAGTTGACCGCCGAGCAGTTCGCGGCGTTGATGTCCAACTAGGACGATACCCGATAACATTCACGTGACCTGATGGCAAGCTTCAGATCTTCATCAGAGATGTCGGATCTCTGACAGTGCGGGGTGCAGCAATTCGACGCCCGGCGCGCGTTCGAGGGGAGATCCGCGCGTACCCGTCCCCGGCACGCGCGTCGCCGTCGGCCACTCCGGTGGTCGGCGTCGAACCCCCACCCCTGGAGGTTTCGCTCGACATGAAGAAGCTCCGGATAATGGTCGCCGGCGTGCTCACCGCCGGCGCGCTCTACGCGGTCGGGCCCTCGTCCGCCACGGCCGCGCCGACCCAGGCACTCGTGCCCACCGGTCAGACGTTGGCGACCGGCGGCTGGCACGCCCCCACACCGGTCACCACCGACCTGCCGCTGCGGGTGCTGGCCAAGAAGCACGGTCTCGGCTTCGGTACGGCGATCGACGTCAACAACCTGACCAACGACGCCGTCTACCGGGAGCTGGCGGCCAAGGAATTCTCCGCGGTCACCGCCGAGAACGCCATGAAGTGGGAGAGCCTGGAGCCGACCCGCGGCACGTACAACTGGGGCCCCGCCGACGAGTTGGTCGAGTTCGCCCGGCGCAACGGGCAGAAGGTCCACGGTCACACCCTGCTCTGGCACAGCCAGCTTCCCGCCTGGCTGAGCAACGGCGTCGCCGACGGCTCGATCACCCCGGCCGAACTGCGCACCATCGTCCGTAACCACGTCACCACCGTGGTGAAGCGCTACAAGGGCAAGGTCCGGGCCTGGGACGTGGTCAACGAGGCGTTCACCGACGGCGACGCGCCGGTGCTCCGGGACACCATCTTCCGCCAGCACCTCGGCGAGAACTACATCGCCGACGCGCTGCGCTGGGCACACGCCGCCGACCCGAGGGCCAAGCTCTTCCTCAACGACTACGCGATCGACAACATCAACCCGAAGAGCACGGCCTACTACGAGCTGGCCAAGCAGCTGCGCAAGCAGCGGGTGCCGCTGCACGGCCAGGGCTTCCAGGGCCACCTGGACCTGCAGTACCCGCTGCCGATCGACGCCCCGCAGAACCTGGCCCGCTTCGACAAGCTCGGTCTGGAGACCGCGTTCACCGAGGTCGACGTCCGGTTCTTCCTGCCGGTCGACACGTACAAGGAGGCCGGCCAGGTCGGCAGCTTCAACACGCTGCTCCAGGCCTGCCTGCTCACCCCGAAGTGCGTGATGTTCACCGTCTGGGGCTTCACCGACAAGTACAGCTGGGTCCCCGGCTTCTTCGAGGGCCAGGGCGCGGCCACCCCGATGGACGAGAACTTCCAGCCCAAGGCCGCGTACCGGGGCCTGCAGCAGGTCCTCGCCGTCGCCGCCGATCCGAACAGCAGGCGCGGCTTCTGACGGACCGACCGGGGACGGGCGAGGCCCAGGCCCGTCCCCGGTCGGTCACCACCCGTGCGGACCCTGCCGACCGGCGGACTCCGTACCGACCAGCACCACCCCCCACCGGTGTCGGCCAACGCGTCCCGACCCCACCGGTGCTCGGCCCCGGCCCGGCCCCAACCCGGACCGGGGCCGAGCGCGTCCCCGGCCCACGTACTCACCCCGGCCCGCCCGGGCTCGTTTCGTCGGCCCCGCCCGGCCGGTCCACGCGATGACCGGTGCCGAACAGGGCTTTCGCCCCGCCCGGTCGCTCCGTACGGTGACCGCTGCCGAGCAGGGCCGTCGAGACGAGCTGACGCAGGGCGACGACCACCGCCGCCGCCGCCAGGTCCGTCCAGGTCTGCGCGGCGGACAACCGGATCAACCCGACGGCGGTCAGCAGGTCGAGCAGTATCCGCAGCGCGATACGCCACGAGCGGGCGGTCAGCAGCACCACCGCCGCGGTGCCCAGCGCCACCGCGGTGAGCAGGGTCGTCCACGGTTTCATCGCCGGTCCACACCGGAGCGACCGGATGACCCGGACCGGCTGGGACCGGGCCGGGCAGGGTGGCCCGCATCGGCCGGGGTGCCGAGTTGCCGCTGCTCCCGCTCGATCTCCCGACGCAGGAAGTAGTTCAACGCGGTCCGGATGGTAGCGATCGCGGCCAGCCTGCCGAGCTGCCCGAAGCTCGGCGAGACGGCGGTCCGGAGAATGTCCGCGGCGAGCTGGAACTCCAGCCCCAGGGTCAGGAAGCGACCCAACGACAGTCGGATCGGCGTGAAGACGGCGGCGGAACGGTAGCGGAGGCCGGAGACGACAAACCGGCCCGCCGTCCAGACCGCACCGACGAAGATGACCGCGGCACCGACCGCCTCGACGACGACGACCAGTACCTCGACGACGCGGCCCAGCAGTTCCTCGGACACCGGGATCGCGGCGTCACTTCGACCAGCGGGTCTGCGGCCGGGGCAGCCGTTTCCCGTCGACGACGAGGTCGACCTTCTCGTTGAAGAAGCAGACCATTCCGGCGATCGGCTGCAGCAGGTGGCTCGGGAAGTCGTACGCCCAGGCGACGTCCTCGTGGAGGGTGTCGCCGATCCGCACCGACCAGTAGTTGCTGGTCCGGCCGGTGTACGGGCAGGCGGTCACGGTCTCGGTCGGAATCAGCCGGCCCAGGTGCACCTCGGCCCGGTTCAGGTAGAAGCGGGTCGGTACGCCGGTCTCGAAGACCAGCACCGGGGACCGGGTCTCGGCCAGCAGCTCACCGTTGAGCTCGACCCGTACGTGCCGGGTCGAACGCAGCGCGTCGACCCGGGTGTACGGGTCCCGGGGGTGGACGAAGACCTCCTCGTCCTCCTCGAACCAGGTGTCGAGGGCCTGCCAGTCGATCCGCACCATGTTCACCAGCCCCTCCTTCGAGGGGTCGATGTGCACCCGGACGACACCGGCCCGGTAGTTGTCGCCGACCCGGAGGCCGTACTGCCGGGCCGATCCGAGTTTGAACTCCTCGATGTCGTGCTCGTCGACCAGGAAGTCCTGACGGATGTCGTCCAACGGGACGTAGTAGTGCGGATAGTGCGACCACTCCCAGACGTACTTGGCGTGCGTGGTGTCCAGCACCCACTCGCCGTTCAGGATCCCGCGGATCCGCCGGGGGGCGGGCTCGATGTGGTCGACCGGAACCAGCACCCGGGGAAAGTCGGGCGAAGCCATCGTCTGGGGTTCGTCGGACACGACACGCGGCTACCCCGCACCCCGAGCCTTAATCCCCTACAGTTCCGGCCCATGCCGCTCACCGCGATCAACGACGTCGACTGGACCGGGCTGACCCACGCCTACGGGCCGGCAGGGGACGTACCGGACATGCTGCGCGGGCTCGCCGCCGGGGAGCCGGAGCAGGTCGAGCAGGCCTGGGACGAGGTCGTCAGCAGCCTCTTCCACCAGGGCACGGTCTATTCGGCCACGGTTCCGGCGGTCCGGTTCCTGGTCGCGCTGGCCCGGGCCGGATCGCCGCGCCGCTCCGCGATCGTCGCCCTGGTCGGCATGCTCGCCGATCCCGCGCACACGGACGGTGACAGCGCCGACCAGGTGCAGGCGGCGGTACGGGCCGAGGCCGACCGGCTCCGCCCGCTGCTGGCCGACCCGGATCCGACCGTCCGGGGCCACGCCGCCTACGCGCTGGCCCAGTGCGGTGACGTGGTGCCGGTCGGGGTGCTACGGGACCGTCTCGACGTGGAGGAGTCCCCGGGCGCCCGGGCCTCGCTGCTGCTCGCGCTCGGCCTGCGCGACCCGGCCGGCTCCGCCGAACTGCTCGGGCACGCCGTCACCCAGGGCCCGCCCCCGGTACGGTTGGCCGCCGCGCTCGCGATGCTCCGGGCGGGCCTCGCCGGGCCGACCGGAGGCACGGCTTCCCTCGCCGAGGCGTTTCGCGCCGACGGGGACGAACATCCCGGGTACGGCGGGCAGGCCGAGGCTTTCTCGCCCTGGCTGTCGCACGGATCCGTGCTGGACGAGGTTGTCCGGGACGCGTCCGCCGAGGTCGCCGCCGACCTGTCGGGCCGACTGCTCGCCGCGCCGGCTCCGACGGTCCGGAGCGCCGCGATCTGGGCGTTGGGCGAGCGGGTCGAGAAACAGCGTTCGGCTCCCGAACGGTTCGTGCCGCTGCTGGCCCCGACCCTGGACGATCCGGTGTCCGAGGTCCGCGAAGCCGCCGTCTGGGCGCTGCGCCGCGCGGGACGGACGGCCGGTGTCTTCGCCGACCGCCTGGCCCGGATCGCCGCCCGTTTTCCGATGGTGGCCGGCAACCATGGCACCGCCGAGCAGCACGCGCTGGAGACGCTCGCCCTGCTCGACGATCCGCGCTGGCTGGATCCGCTCTGCGCGGCCTGGGCCGCCGGGCGCGAGGTCTGGTTCCCCTCGACCGGACTCTGGTGCTCCCCGGCGAACCTGGCGGCGGTACGCCACCAGCTCCGCGAACTGGCCGCGACCACGGGCAGCGCGGCCGACCCGGGCAGCGCAGCCGACCCGGCCGACGCCGAAACACCGGCAACGGCCGATGCCGGTGGCGCCGTCGTCCGGGGCCTCGCCGGGCTCCTCGCCGGCTGGAGTACGACCGGCTCGGGTACGGCCGGAGGGGTCACCGGCTGGCGACCGTCCGCCGCCGAGGCCGGCCCGGAGTTGCGGGCGGTGCTGTCGCTGGCGCCAAGGCTGGTCTCCCGGACCCTCGCCCTGCTCAGGATCGCCGACGCGGCCACCGAACCGTACCTGCGGACCGCGGCGCTCGACGGCGACCTGCACTGTGCCGTCGAACTGTGGCGGCTCAACGGTGACGCCGGCCCGTTGCTGACCGCCCTGGAGCCCCACGTGACCAAGGGAGGCAACCGGCTGGGCTGGGAGCTGCCGACGGCGGCCCGGGCCGCCGAGGCGCTCGGCCCGCTGGTACCCCGACTGCGCCACCGGCTCACCGGCACCGCTGCCGACATCTACCCGGACCGGGAGGTGCAGATCGCCACGGCCCGGATCGTCTGGCGCAACGGTGGCGACCCGGCCGAGGTGCTGCCGACGCTCGTCGCGATCCTGGACGCCCGCAGCCCGTGGGCGGACACCGGGGGCGGTCCGGCCCAGGCCGCCGTCGCCCTCGCCGCCGACCTGGGTGCGGTCGACGATCAGGCCCGAAAGGTCCTGCTGCCGTCGCTGCGGAGGCTGCTCGCCGACGGCGTGGCCCGGGTCGCCGCCGCCCGGGCGCTCTGGCTGCTCGGCGAGCCGCGTACCGAACTGGTGCCGGCGCTGCTCGACGCGGTCCGGGAGTGGTACGCCGACCCGGCGGGGGTGGCCCTGCTTGTGGAGATGGTTGCGGTCGAGGCGGTTCCCGGCCTGACCGGGCTCGCCGATGCCGAGGAACGACTTCGTCCGTCGACCGGCGGAAGCGCCGACGACACGGTCTGGGCGGACGAGTGGTTCCGGGAGGTGCTGCGTACGGCGGTGGCTCGACTCTCACCCGCTTGACAGTTCCGACTTAGGTCAGGCTAACCTAAGGCCCGCTGGTCGCCGCACCACCGCGCCACGGGTCGTACCGCCACGCCATCCGCGTCAGTTCGAGGAGCCATCCGCCATGCCCCACAGTCGTACCCTCAGCCGCCGGAACCTGCTCGGCGCGGCCGGCGCCCTCGGCCTCGGCGCCCTGCTCACCGCCTGCGGCGGGAACGACAGCGGGTCGGGCGGCTCCGGATCGGCCCCGGGCGGCGGCCCGTGGAGCTTCACCGACGACCGGGGCCAGCAGGTGAAGACCGACGCCCGGCCGCAGCGGGTGGTCGCGTTCACCGGCACCGCCGCCGCACTCCACGACTTCGGTGTCACCGACCAGCTCGTCGGGGTCTTCGGCCCGACCACCCTGCCGGACGGCCGGCCGGACGTACAGGCCGGTGACCTGGACGTCAGCCGGCTGACCGTGATCGGCAACGTCTGGGGCGAGTTCAACATCGAGAAGTACGCGGCACTCCGGCCCGACCTGCTGGTCACCCACCAGTACGAGGAGGGCGCGCTCTGGTACGTACCGGACGAGAGCAAGGACAAGATCGCCCCGCTGGCGCCGAGCGTCGCACTGGTCGCCTCCCGGGCGCCACTCGACACGGTGATCGGTCGGCACGCCGAACTCGCCGCCGCGCTCGGCGCCGACCTGACCGCGCCGAAGGTCACCGACGCCAAGGCCCGGTTCGAGGCCGCCGCCGCCAGCATCCGCCAGGCAGTGGCGGAGAAGCCGGGGCTCAGGGTGCTCGCCTGCTCGGCCTCCGCCGACCTCTTCTACGCCTCGAACCCGGGCGTCAACTCCGACATCCTCTACTACAGGTCTCTCGGGGTGGACGTCGTCGTGCCGGACAAGCTCGACAGCCTCGGCTACTTCGAGGGCCTGAGCTGGGAAAACGCCGACAAGTACCCGGCCGACCTGCTGCTGCTGGACAACCGCAGTTCCACACTGCAGCCGAAGGACCTGACCAGCAAGCCGACCTGGAACCAGCTCCCGGCGGTCCGGGCGAACCAGATCGTCGGCTGGAACAGCGAACCCCGGTTCTCGTACGCCGGCAGTGCCGCCGCCCTGGAGACCCTGGCGAACGCCATCCGCGGCGCCAAGAAGGTGGTCTGACCCGGAGTCTCAGCCGGTGAAGGCGGAGATGCCGGTCAGCCGCTGCCCGATGACCAGTTGGTGGACCTCCGAGGTGCCCTCGTAGGTCAGCACACTCTCCAGGTTGTTGGCGTGCCGGAGCAGCGGATACTCCCCGCTGATCCCGTTCGCGCCGAGGATCGTCCGGCACTGCCGGGCGATCGCCAACGCCTCCCGTACGTTGTTGAGCTTGCCGACGCTGACCTGCTCCGGACGGAGCCGGCCGGCGTCGGCGAGCCGACCCAGGTGCAGCGCCAGCAGGTAGCCCTTCTGCAGCTCGACCGCCATGTCGGCGAGCTTGGCCTGGGTGAGCTGGAAACCGGCGATCGGTCGACCGAACTGCTCCCGGGTGGTGGCGTACTCCAGCGCGGTGTGCAGGCAGTCCCGGGCCGCGCCGAGCGCACCCCAGACGATGCCGAACCGCGCCTCGGTCAGACAGCTCAGCGGGGCCTTCAACCCGACCGCCCCGGGCAGTTGCGCCTCGGCCGGCAGCCGGACGTCGTCGAGCACGATCTCACCGGTCGAGGAGGCGCGCAGCGACATCTTCCGCCGGATCTCCCGCGCCGTCACCCCGGGCGTGCTCATCGGTACGACAAAACCCCGCACCCCGTCGTCGGTACGGGCCCAGATCACCGCGACGTCGGCGACCGGCGCGTTGGTGATCCACATCTTGCCGCCGTCGAGCACCCAGTCGGTGCCGTCCCGCCGCGCCCGGGTGGTCATCGAGGCCGGATCGGAGCCGTGGTCCGGCTCGGTCAGCCCGAAGCAGCCGACCGTCGTACCGGCCGCCATCGACGGCAGCCACCGCTGTTTCTGCTCCTCCGAGCCGTACCGCCAGATGGCGTACATGGCGAGCGAGCCCTGCACCGAGGCGAGCGACCGGACGCCGGAGTCACCGGCCTCCAGTTCCAGGCAGGCCAGCCCGTACGCGGTCGCCGAGGCACCGGCACAGCCGTACCCGGTCAGGTGCATGCCGAGCAGCCCGACCCGGCCGAACTCGGCGGCCAGTTCCCGGACCGGTGCCCGGCCCTGCTCGTACCAGTCGGCGACGTACGGACGGACCCGGCTCGCGACCAGTTCGCGGACGACGTCGCGGATCCCCCGCTCCTCGGCGGTCAGCGCGTCGTCCAGGTCGAGCAGTTCCAACGGGTAGGTGGTCATGACGCCGGCAGCACCAGGACCCGGGCGTGGATCTGGTTGCGTTGCTGGAGCGCGGCACGCAGCGCCCGGTGCAGCCCGTCCTCCAGATAGAGGTGCCCGCCCCACTGCACGACGTGCGGAAACAGGTCGCCGTAGAAAGTGGAGTCCTCGGCGAGCAGCTTGTCGAGGGCGAGTTCCCGCTTGGTCGTGATGAGCTGGTCGAGGCGCAGCGGACGTGGCGGGATCTCTGCCCACTGCTTCAACGTGAGCCCGTGGTCCGGGTACGGTCGCCCGTCCCGAACCGCTTTGAAGATCACGACGGCACGCTCCCCTCCCCATGGCCGTGCTGGCCTGACCCCTTGCGTTTCCACCCCGGCGGCCCGCCCCGGCGCAAGCCGCAGATTGCAAATGACGCCCGTCAGCCTAGCGACCCCGTACGACCTCGTGGTTTGTCCGCCGATGTCAGTTTCGTTACTACCTCCGGTAGCGCACCTGACTGCTCTCGGTCAATCTGTCACGCCGCCCCAGCGCCCCCGGTGCACCACCTCGGCCACCGGCCGGCGACCCCGGCGCAACGAACCCGACCGGTGGTCCGGCGCCGGGTAACCGACCGTGACCGCGCCGATCGGGGTGAACCGGTCCGGCACCCCGAACGCCTCCCGGAACGCACCGACCCGTTCCACCGGCAGCCCGAAGAAGCACGCCCCGAGCCCCTCGTCCACCGCGGTCAACAGCATCAACAGGGCGGCGAACCCGGTGTCGACGTACCAGTACGGGACCGGCCAGCGGGCCTCGTCCCGGTCGGTCCAGCCCTTGTCCGGCTCGGCGTACCGGTCCAGGTACGCCTCCCGACTCGCGTGCGGCACGACGATCACCGGCGCCCGCCGCATCCCGGTCAACCACCGGCCCGGTGCGGGAAAGGCACCCTTCCTGTCGTTTCCGGTAGCGGAGGAGCCCCTTCCCGACACCTCGGGGCGGGCCTGTGGGCTGGTCACCGTCCAGAACCGGTCCCGGTCCGCCGGCTCGGTCAGCACCAGGAACGACCAGCCCTGGGAGAAACCGGCGGACGGCGCCCGTACGGCGTGGTCGAGCAACCGGTCCACCACCTCCGGCGGCACCGGCCGGTCCGGGTCGTAGTTGCGGACCATCCGACGCCGCCGGACCACCGCCGAGAACTCCATCCGGCCGTCCCGTCGCTCAGGCGCCCGGGCGGATGCCCCAGGCCGCCCGCCAGGTCTGCCCCGGTTCGAGGACGATCACGTCCTTGCCGGACCGGAACGCGTCCGGTGGGCAGGTCATCGGCTCCACCGCCACCGAACGGCGGTGCCGGTCGCCGGTCAGGGTGTCTCCGGTGAAGACCTGCCACCAGCCGAACGAGGCGTCGGCCCAGATACTCACCGCCGCCGAGGAGTCCGGCGCGGCCAGCGTGACGCTGGAACCGGCCGCGTCGACCTGGTCCGGGTCCAGGTCACCGAAGGCGAGGTCGAGCACCGCCGGACCGATCCGGCGCGGCGCGGTGAAGTCGTACTCGCCGCCGGCGACCTTGACCGCACCGACCGGCAGGAGCCGCCCGTCCAGCATCAGCCGGTTGCGGCCCGGCACCCGCAGCAGCAGGTCGTCCACCGGCACCCCGGGCAACCGCAGGTACGGGTGCACCGAGAAGCCGAACGGGGCCGGTTCCCGCCCCACGTTTGTCACCTCGTGTTCGGCCCGCAGCCCGTCCGCGCCGACCCGCCACTCGGTCTGCAGCTCCAGCGGCCACGGGTAACCCGGCTGGGCGGGCATCTCGCAGCGGATCACCACGCTGTCGGAGCGCTGCGACACCAGCCGCCAGGGCTGCCAGTTCACCAGTCCGTGGATCGCGACGTGCCGTTCCGGCTCGGTCAACGTCAGCTGCAACGACCGGTCCCCGAAGGTGTACCGGCCGTCCCGGATCCGGTTCGGCCAGGGTGCCAGGATCTGCCCCGCCGAGCCGGGGGCCAGCTCGTCCTCGCCGTACGCGTCGACGTAGTCGACCCCGTCCGCCCGGTACGCCCGCAGCCCTCCGCCGACCTCAACCACCACCGCCTCGTGGCCGTCCGCCGAGATGGTCCACTGTGTACCGGAAAGCGGTCGGGCCGCCGTCCTGACGTCTTCCATGTGCTGCTCCTAGGTCGGCCGCGCCCGACAGGAGGTGCGGTGCGGCTCGGTTGCTGATCGGACGATAGCCGCTAGCCGGACGTGGCGCCGGGCCGCCCGGACGGCACGCCGGGCTGGTCCGCCGGCCGCCTCGGAACAGGCGCGCCCGGACCGGGCACGGCGGGCGGTTCGGCCGGACCGGAGGCGGCAGGCAGATCGCCCGGACCGGGAACGGCGGACGAATTGGCCGGACCGGAGGCGGCGGGCAGATTGCCCGGTCCAGGCACGGCACCGGCGACGGGCTCCACCGGATCGTCGGCGACCGGGGCGCGGTAGCGGCGCAGCGCTGGGAAGAGCAGCCCGAGCAGTACCGCCAGCACCGCCGCCGCGAAGGCACTGCCGGACCAGGCGGCGCCGACCCCCCACACGCTCGCCATCGACCCGGACCGCAGGTCACCGAGGCGCGGCCCGCCGGCGACCACGGTGATGTTGACGCCCTGCAGCCGGCCGCGCAGCCGGTCCGGGGCGTACACCTGGAGCATGGACTGCCGGAAGACGGAGCTGACCAGGTCGGCGGCGCCGGCCAGGACCAGCAGCCCGACCACCAGCCAGAGCTGGTGGGCCAGCCCGGCGGCGGCGATCGCCAGACTCCACCCGACCACCGCGATGATCAGGCCGAGGCCCTGGCGGCTGATCCGGTTGATCCAGCCGGAGGTGAGCCCGCCGAGTACGGAGCCGATCGCGATCGCGCTGTACAGCCAGCCGATCGCCGCCCCACCACCGAACCGTTCGGTGGCGACCTCGGGGAAGAGTGCCCGGGGCATCGCGAAGGCCATCGCGATGATGTCGATGGCGAAGGAGAGCGCCAGCACCGGCGTACCGACGAGGTAGCGCAGCCCGTCCGAGATGCTGCGCAGGCCGGCCCGGCGCGGCTGCGTGGCGTCGTCCCCGTCGAGGATCGGCGGCATCGGCGGCAGCCGGTAGGTGGCCCACAGCGACACGGTGAACAGCAGCGCGTCGGCGCCGTACGCGATCGGGAGCGCCGCCTCGACCGAGGCCACCGAGAAGACCACGCCGCTGATCAGTGGCCCGACGACCGCACCGAAGGTGCTGGTGGTGAAGCCCAGGGTGTTCGCCGCCGGGACCAGGGTCGGCGGCACCAGGCGGGCGATGATCGCCTGCCGGGCGGGCGAACTGATCGCGAACGCCGTCGTCTGCAGCGCGACCAGGACCAGCAGCAGGACCGGGCTGCCGACCCGGAACAGTGCCTGGAGCAGCAGGCCGAGGGTGGCCAGCCACATCAGTACCGAGCTGGCGAGCAGCAGTCGTCGGCGGTCCATCGCGTCCGCGATCGCACCGCCCCAGAGCCCGAAGATCAACAGTGGGACGAACCCGGCGATGCCCAGCAGCCCGACCCAGAACGACTCGTCGGTCAGCGCGTACATCTCCACCGGCACCGCGACCGCGGTGAGCTGGAGACCGAACGTCGACACCGCGGTGCCGATCCAGAGCCGCCGGTACGCCGGCACCCGCAGCGGTCGTACGTCGATCGCCATCCGGGCGAACCGACCACGACCATCCCCCGTGATCTTGCTGTTACCGCTGCTCAAGGCGCCAACCGCTCAATGGTCCAATGCTGTGTACCGGACCGACGGTAGCGCAGTCGATCGTGCAACCGGCTGGCCCGCCCCTGCCAGAACTCCACCGACTCCGGCACCACCCGCAGCCCGCCCCAGTGCGGTGGCGGCGGCACCGGCGTACCCTCCGGGAACCGCTCGACGACCGCCCGGAACCGGTCGTCGAGCACCGTCCGGTCCGCCAGCACCTCCGACTGCGGACTGGCCCAGGCCCCCAGCTGGGAACCCCGGGGCCGGCTGGCGAAGTACGCCTCGGTCTCCGCCCGGTCCACCGGTGTCACCGTGCCGCAGATCACCACCTGCCGCTGCATCGGAAACCACGGGAAGAGCAGACTCGCGGACGGGTTGGCCCGCGCCTCGGTGCCCTTACGGGACCCGTAGTTGGTGTAGAAGACCAGCCCGCGCTCGTCGTACCCCTTGAGCAGGACCGTCCGGGAGCTGGGCCGCCCCCGCCCGTCGGCGGTCGAGACCACCATCGCGTTCGGTTCCGGCAGCCCGGCCGCGACCGCGTCGGCGAACCAGCGGTGGAACTGGGTCCACCAGTCGCCGGCCAGGTCGGCTCGGGACAGCCCGCCCGTCGTCGGGTACTCCTGGCGTAGTTCCGCAGGTGGCACCGTCTCCCCCACCACGTCCCTCTCCTCCCTCACCCGGCCGGCCCCCGGCCGCCGCCCGCCGACGGTACGCCCGGACCACGACGCCCCGGCCGGCGACGGTACGCCGATCCCGGGTGACGGACGTGTCGCGGACAGCACAACCCGGGCCACTCGCAAGTTAGTTACCCAGCAGGCAAGATGGCACGAATACATCCCTGAGTACGCCGGAGGCTCCAGCCCGACACACCCGAAACGCCGGGCGCACCGGGAACGAGCCCCGAGAGCACGGACGACGATCCAGGAGCGCGCATGTCCGACTTCAAACCGGGGCTGGAAGGTGTGATCGCCTTCGAGACCGCAATCGCCGAGCCTGACCGGGAAGGAGGGGCGCTGCGGTATCGGGGCGTCGACATCGAGGACCTGATAGGCCAGGTCTCCTTCGCCAACGTCTGGGCGCTGCTCGTCGACGGCCGGTTCGGTCCCGGCCTGCCGCCGGCCGAGCCGTTCCCGGTACCGGTGCACTCCGGCGACATCCGGGTCGACGTGCAGTCCGCGGTGGCGATGCTCGCCCCGTACTGGGGACTGAGCCAGCTCCTCGACATCTCCGACGAGCAGGCCCGCGAGGACCTCGCCCGGGTCTCGGTCACCGCGCTCTCCTTCGTCGCCCAGTCGGCCCGGGGTCTCGGCCTGCCGGCGGTGCCGCAGAAGGAGATCGACAAGGCGTCCACCATCGTCGAGCGGTTCATGAAGCGCTGGCGCGGCGAGCCCGACCCCCGGCACGTCAAGGCGGTCGACGCGTACTTCATCTCGGCCGCCGAGCACGGCATGAACGCCTCCACCTTCACCGCCCGGATCGTCGCGTCGACCGGCGCGGACGCCGCCGCCTGCATCTCCTCCGGCATCGGCGCGCTCTCCGGCCCGCTGCACGGCGGCGCGCCGTCCCGGGTACTGGAGATGATCGAGGCTGTCGAGCGCAGCGGTGACGCCGAGGGGTATGTCAAGAACCTGCTCGACCGGGGTGAGCGGCTGATGGGCTTCGGGCACCGGGTCTACCGGGCCGAGGACCCGCGCGCCCGGGTGCTCCGCCGCACCGCCAAGGAACTCGGCGCCCCCCGGCTGGAGGTCGCCGAGGCGCTGGAGAAGGCCGCGTTGGCCGAACTGCAGGCCCGCAAGCCGGATCGGGTGCTCGCCACCAACGTCGAGTTCTGGTCCGCCGTGGTGCTCGACTTCGCCGAGGTACCGGCGCACATGTTCACCTCGATGTTCACCTGCGCCCGGGTGGCCGGCTGGTCCGCGCACATCCTGGAGCAGAAGAAGCTCGGCCGGCTGGTCCGGCCGTCCGCCAAGTACGTCGGCAACGGCCCGCGCAAGCCGAGCGAGGTCGAGGGCTGGACCGCGATCCCGCACAACGCCTGAGGTGTTAGGAAGGGGCCCTTCCTGAAGAGAAAACGATAGGAGGGGCCTTCCTGACCGGGCAGCCCGGATATGTGGGGCACGCCTCAGTGGGCACGATGGGATAGCCCGACCGACCGGACAGGACGGGTGCGAGGATGGTCGGGCGGCAGCGTCGCCGGATAAACCGCTCGGCACCCGGGCTCCTCGGCCCATCGGAAGGATCTTCGCAACCGTGGCTGACGTATCGACCATTCGGATCCCAGACGAGATCAAACCCGCTGACGGCCGGTTCGGCTGCGGCCCGTCCAAGGTGCGTCCGGCCGCGGTCTCCGCGCTCGCGGACGTCGCCACGACGTACCTCGGCACCTCGCACCGGCAGAAGACCGTGCGTGACCAGGTCGCCCGGCTGCGTCGCGGCATCGCCGAGTTCTTCTCCCTGCCCGAGGGCTACGAGGTGATCGTCGGCAACGGCGGCGCCACCGCGTTCTGGGAGGTCGCCACCTTCGGGCTGGTCCGCGACCGGGCCCAGTTCGCCAGCTTCGGCGAGTTCGGCGCCAAGTTCGCCAAGTCCGTCTCCGACGCGCCGTTCCTCGGCGAGCCCACCGTGCGCAAGGCCGACCCGGGCAGCGCCCCGACCCTGGTCGCCGAGGCCGGCGTCGACGTCTACGCCACCCCGCACAACGAGACCTCGACCGGGGTCGCGGTGCCGATCCGCCGGGTCGCCGGGGCCGACGACGACGCGCTGCTGCTGGTCGACGCGACCTCCGGCGCGGGCGGCCTGGACGTCGACGTGCGCGAGAGCGACGTCTACTACTTCGCCCCGCAGAAGTGCTTCGGCTCCGACGGCGGGATCTGGCTGGCCCTGATGTCGCCGGCCGCGCTGGCCCGGGCCACCGAGATCAAGCAGTCCGGTCGCTACATCCCGGCCTTCCTCGACCTGGTCACCGCGATCGACAACTCGCGGCTGGAGCAGACGTACAACACGCCGGCGCTGGCCACCGTCTTCCTGGCCGCCGAGCAGACCGACTGGATGAACGCACAGGGCGGGCTGGCCTGGGCCGCCAAGCGCACCGCCGAGAGCGCCGCCATCGTGTACGGCTGGGCCGAGCGCTCCACCGTGGCCACCCCGTTCGTGACCGATCCGGCGCTGCGCTCCAACGTGGTCGCCACGATCGACTTCGCCGAGGGCGTGGATGCGACCGCGATCGCCAAGGCGCTGCGGGCGAACGGCATCGTGGACACCGAGCCGTACCGGAAGCTGGGCCGCAACCAGCTGCGGATCGCGCTCTTCCCGGCGGTCGAGCCGGCCGACGTGGAGGCCCTGACCGCCTGCGTCGACCACGTGGTCGAGCGGCTCTGAGGCCCGCCACCGGGCGGCGCGGGAACGCCGGCCTCCGGGTCGGATGGTCGTACCGACCACCCGACCCGGTCGGCCGGGGCAGCGGAACCGATTGATCAATTGGTCCAGCTCACCCGCGACATGCGGGCGTGGCTCTCCCCACCGGGTGACGAACCGGCGTACCGTGTCACAAGGACGCCCGGGTGGCTGACCTGTGGCGTGGGGCCAGCGAGGCGGGACGGAGGCAACGCGATGCGGCCAGTACGCTTCGTCGCCCTCTCCGAGGACGGCCAGGCCATGGTGCTCACCGACGAGGTGGGCCGCCTTCTCGCGCTCCCGATCGACGAACGGGTGCAGACCGTCCTGCACGGTGACCCCAGCAGCCCGACCCTGACCGCAGTCGGCAGCGGCACCGACCCGATGCCGTCGCTGTCCCCCCGGGACATCCAGGCCCGGATCCGGGCCGGCGAGTCCGCCGAGGACGTGGCCCGGATCGCCGGCGTGCCGGTCGACCGGGTGCTGCGGTACGCCGGGCCGGTGCTCCAGGAGCGGGCGATGCTCGCCCAGCACGCCCGACGGAGCCGGCTGAAGAACGCCGAGAACCCGACCCCGCTCGCCGAGATCGTCGACGGCCGGCTCTCCCAGCACGGCATCGACACCGAGAAGATCTCCTGGGACGCCTACCGGCGGGACGACGGGACGTGGCGGATCGTCGCGACCTGGCCGTCCGGCAAGGCGACCGCCCAGGCAGTCTGGGACCTCGACAAGACCCGGCAGGCGGTCACCCCGCACGACGACATGGCGCAATATCTCTGCGCCGAGCGGCCCGCGCCGCTGCTCGGCCAGGAGCCGGCGCCGGAGCGGAGCGGGCACGCCCTGCCCGGTCCGTCCCGGGTGGAGCCGGGTCGTGGCGGGCACGGCCTGCCCACCGCCAGCGACCTGCCCCGGCCCGGCCGGGACCCGATCCGGGCCGGCCGGGACGCACTGCTCGCCTCGCTCGACCGTCCGCTCGGCTCCAACGCCGGCCGGGGTCTCGAACCGGCCGCCTCGATGGCGCCGGAGACGCCCCGGCAGCGGCCGGTGGTCGGCGGCGCCGCCGCGCTGCTCGGCGGTGGTCCCGGTTCCGCCTTCGACGACGACTCCGACGCCCCGAAGGAGGTCCCGGCCGTACCGTCGCTGGCGGTGCTGCGGCCCCGACGCACCTCCGGGCCGGGCGGCGAGGGCGGCGACGCGGCGGGCAAGCCCCGCAAGCGGCTGCCGAGCTGGGACGACGTGCTCTTCGGCGGCGGCCCGGCGGCGCGGGAGAGTTCCTGAGCCACGGCTGTCGGGGGCGGAGGCAACCCGTCCCGTGAGTCTGCGGTTCCGAACGCGCCGCCAGCGTCGGCCTTTTCCTCATCGAGCTGCTCGGGCTCGGCATCTCCGGTCTCGGTGGCAGCGGCGGATGGCCAACGGCCGCGTGCCGTCCTCGGCCAAGGGCCACCGCTTCCTGTCGTGGGACTGATCGCCCGCTTCCCGCCAGGCTGAGGGCTCACCATCCCGAGGCTCCGAGGCGGACGAGCCCTCCCTGGACTGCTGAGCCGCCCGACCGGATCGAGGTCGACCCAGGCTTGCCACCTTTCGGTACCGTGTCGGTCGATGACCGACCCAGAGGGCGGGGGCCACGGACTGTGAGCGGATTCGAGGTCCAGATCGAACAGCTGCGGAAGGCGGCCACAGCAGCGGGATCCGCTGCGGAGCAGGCCAGGGCGGTGAACCCGGGTGCCGGCCTGGAGACCATCGCGACAGGCCTGCCAGGTGGCACCGCGGCATCGAGCGCGCCCACTCTGGCGTCGACGTTCAACCAGCGCGCGAAGAGATGGGCTGACGAGATCGACCGATGGAGCGGATCGGTCGCCTCGGCCGCGAAAAAATACTCCGAAAGTGACGAAGCGGCCAAGAAGGCTTTCGGGATATGACTGTCAGCTACGACGACGTCCGCAAATGGGACGCCAAGGCGCTGGACACGTCAGCCACCAACCTGCACGGGCGGAAAAACAAGATCATCGAGCTGCAGGACGAGCTCGACGACGCCCGGAAGTTGCCCAACTGGAACGGCACCGCAGGCGAGAACGCCCGCAATTCGCTGGGAACCACCCGGAACAACGCCGAGATCCTGGTCGCTGAACTGGCCGCCGTCGAGCGAGCCCTGCAGAACGCCGCGGACGACGTACACACGCTGAAGAACCGAGTCGCCAACAACGACTCCCTCGCCGACACCTACCAGTTCCGCATTGCCGCTGACGGCGCGATCGTGGACACCAAGCCCGCCGACCCTCCGCCAACGTCGCGGTTCGAGGCCGAGGACCGGGCCGAGGCCCAACGGTACCGCGAAACCATCAGGCAGCAGCTGGCGCAGGAAACCACGGCGATCCTCACCACGGCGAACAACATCGACACCACTCTCGCCCGGGTGATGCAACTCGCGCAGGACCGTAAGGTCAGCGACCACGACGCGACCACCCTGGCCGGCGCCAACAAGGGCGGGGACATCGACGCCCAGGTGGTCGACATGGAGCAGTCGCTGCGTGACGCCGGGCTGTTGACCGGGCCACCCGTCTCCGGCCACTACCGACAGTGGCTGGAGAACGCCGTGCGTCGAGGCGTCTCGATCGACACCATCAAGAAGATCGTCGCCGAACACCACATCACCCCGGAGGACTTCAAGGTCCTCGACGGATTGGAAGAGATCCGCGAGGACGAGGACGGCGACGGAATCTTCAAGTCGTACTTCCTGTTGCCGACCGACATCAGCGGGGACGATGCGGCCAAGGCGGTGCGGATGACCTACCTCATGAACGCGGGCACCGACTACGGCACCGAGGGCGAGAAGACCGACTTCGCACCGACCCCGTACGGGTCCGAGGAACTGCGGCGAATCACCGAACGGCAACGGGAGAACTCCTGGAGCTACGACGAAGATGTGGGATTCGTACACGGCAACGGTGGGCGGTTGGTGACCACCCCGAACGGCATGATGATGGGCCTGGGCGGGAACCTCATCCAGGACCAGTTCAGCCAGCAGGGCGGGACGGCATGGGGCGACACGTTCATGCTGAACATCGACGACCCGGAAGACCCGGCGCAACAGTTGCGACAGGTGGTGAGGTCGGGCCACGCATGGTACGAAGGCGATGACGGCCCATACCAGGGTGCTCTCGACGCCGACCGACTGCTGCACCACGAGGAACGCCACTCCCAGCAGTGGGCGCGGGAAGGCCACCCGGGCTTCCTCGCCTCCTACGTGTGGGAACAGGTCACCGGCGGCAACGAGACCGAGGAAGACGCGGGGCTTTCCGATGGTGGATATCACTAGACGGCTGCGCGTCGCCTGCGCTGCCCTACTGGTGGCGACGACGATCGCGGCGTGTGACACCAGATCGCGGTTCGAGCCGTCGCTGCCGCCGGCGGCCGGATTCCGCGTCGCCGACGGCGTCCTGAAGTTGTGGACGGGAACCCCCTGCTCCGGCGTCATCCGCCTGACGTTGATTTTCGACACCGGCACCCAGGGGAGTGCGGAGCAGGTGTGGACCGCACCGCAGCCGGGAGTGACGGTCGAGCGCATGGACCTGCTCGCCACGGTCGGGGGATCCTCCCCGGACACCGGCGGACCTCTCCAAGTCCAGAAACCGCTGCCCGCGGACTACGACTGGACGAGGGCACGCTGGATCAACTTTTCCGTTGACGGCCCGAAGGCGTTCGGTGCCAGGGTCGACGTCGCCCAGGTGCTGCGCGAATCGGCCGAGCACCCGTCCGGAAGCTACCTGTTCGGTCAGCGCGGCTGGATGGACGCGTCGGACGTTCAACGCGAAAACCAGAAGTCGTTCCTCACAGTCTGCACTCCCGAACCGGGTTGATGCCGGCACGATCCAGTGGAGCCAGACATGGACACACCGGATGGCCCTTCCCGCACAGGTTTCCCACGGGCAGCGCTCCGGCGCGTCGTGCTCGGCGCGTTTGCCTGCGTCGCCATGGTGATCGTGCTGCTCGTGGCCGAGGTGGTGCTCAGCGCCCTCGGATTGTCCTCCGATCCGCACGGCTACGCAGCGTTCGCAGGAATCCTGTTCTCGGCGGTCCTGACACCGGTCGCGCTCGTACTGTGGCTGCTGTACCGATCAATGCGGCGACGCGGCAACTAACGGGCGCTCGACCTACCCGGCGCTCGGCGGCGGTCCCGGCTAGGACAGCGTGACGCAGAACTCGTTGCCTTCGGGATCGGCGAGGGTGACCCAGGTGTAGGGGCCCTGCCGGCCGTGGTGTAGGAACGTCGCACCCCGGCCGACAAGCTTTTCGACCGCCACGTCGACGTCGTCGGTGCCGACCCGTACGTCGAGGTGCATCCGGTTCTTCACCGTCTTCGGCTCGGGCTCATACCGGAACAATCAGACATCTTTTCCCTTGTTGCGGAGGGCAACCTCGACGAACCAACAACCGATCGATGCTCACCCGTGTTCGTCCGGTGGAAACCGGACAGCAGCACCCGCGACGTGTGCCCGAGGCGCCGTTCTACTCCGGCCATCGCAGTGGGCTCGCCCGTTGAGGGGAGTTGCTGAACCTATCGAATACCGGTAGATTCCCATCGTGGTTCGATCGAGGGAGAAGCGATGGGAAAGCTGACGGTGCTCGCGTTGCGGGCCGTCATCGTGGTGCTGCTCACCGGTTCGCTTTACGTGCAAGTCGCGATGGTGGCCTCCAACGCGGTGCAGCTCGACGAAGGCCTAGCAGCCGGAAACAGTCCCTATGCCGTGATCGCCATCGTGGCCCTTGGCCTACTGACCTTTCAGGTCATCCTGGTCTGCATATGGCGCCTGGTGACCATGGTGAAACGGGGAACCGTGTTCTCCCACGCCGCTTTCCGCTATGTCGACATTGTGATCGGCGCGATCCTGGCAGCCGCTGTCCTGGCGGCAGCCCTCGTGATCATCCTGGCCCCGGGCGAGGGTGACTCCCCCGGAGTGTTCCTCATCATGGGCGGAGTCGTCGTGGCCATCCTCGGCGCCGCTCTCATCGTGCTCGTGCTGCGGATGCTGTTGGCTCAAGCCGTCGCCCGCGATGCTCAGGCCGCGCACCTTGAGGACGAACTCGATGAGGTGATCTGATGCCCATCATCGTCGATATCGATGTCATGATGGCCAAACGCAAGATCTCCGTCAGCGCGCTAGCCGACCGCATCGGGATCACCCCCGCCAATCTCGCCGTCCTCAAGAACGGCCGGGCCAAGGCGGTGCGTTTCACCACTTTGGAAGCACTATGCAAAGCCCTCGACTGTCAGCCGGGAGACATCCTGCGCTGGGAAAGAGACAGCGATGATTGAGGTCCGGGGACTGACCAAACGCTACGGCGACATCCTGGCCGTCGACGACCTGAGCTTCGACGTCGAGCCCGGCAAGGTCACCGGCTTCCTCGGCCCGAACGGTGCCGGCAAGTCCACGACGATGCGGATGATGCTTGGCCTCGACCGGCCCACCTCGGGACAGGCGCTCATCAACGGCAGGCCATTCGCGACCTTCGCCGAACCGCTGCGCGAAGCCGGCGCGCTCCTGGACCCCAGCTTCATGCACCCGGGCCGGACCGGGCGCAACCACCTGCGCATCGCCGCCAAAACCAACGGCATCCCGATGCGCCGGGTGCAAGAGGTGATCGAACAGGCCGGGCTCGCTGGTGCGTCTGGCAGACCCGTCAGGGGGTACTCGCTGGGAATGCGCCAGCGGCTCGGCATCGCCGCCGCGCTACTCGGCGAGCCACGGGTCCTGCTGTTCGACGAGCCCATCAACGGCTTGGACCTCGACGGTGTCCTGTGGATCCGCGACCTGTTGCGCCAGCTCGCCGACGAAGGCCGAACCGTGCTGGTGTCCAGTCACCTGATGAGCGAAGTGCAGCAGACCGCTGACCGCCTGCTGGTCATCGGCCGCGGCCGCCTGATCGCCGACGCGACGACCCAGGACATCCTGAACGGGCTGGGAAACCGCCAAGTACGCGTCCGCACCCCACAGCCGGACCTGATGTTCAGCCGGCTAACCGAGCAGGGCCTCACCGTCGAACGCGTTGACCCACATGAGCTGAAGGTCGGCAACAGCACCGCCGAAGACATTGGCAATCTGGCGCACACCTTGAACGTTGCCGTGCACCACCTGTCGGAAGTTCACCAATCCCTCGAAGACGCCTACCTCGAGTTGACCAACGGCAGCGTGGAACACCACAGCCGAAAGGACATGCCATGACGGCCACAACGATCGCCCCCGACCCCGATGACTTGCGCCCCAACGTCTCCCTTGGACAGACCTTCGCCAGGACGTGTGCGGCCGAGTGGACCCGGCTGTGGAGCGTCAAAGCCACTTGGTGGTTCCTTGCCGCAGCAGCGTTCGTGATGCTCGGCCTGGGAACCATCGCCGGTTTCGAGTCCGCTGCCCGCCCGGCGGAACTACCCAGCCAGCCAGCGTGGACAGAGGTCCGTTTCATTGCCCTGCCAGCGCAGATCGCCCTCTTTGGTCTCGCCGCCATCTCGGTGACCGCTGACTACGCCACCGGAGGCATCGTTGCAGCGTTGCAGTGGACGCCGCGCCGAACGGTCTTGCTTTTCGCCCGCCTGCTCGTCACCGTCGCCACCGCCACGGGAGCCGGTGTCGTGCTTGCCGTGATGGCGGCACTGACCGCGTTCGCGACCGCCAATTCCGCGCTCACCTTGCAGTTCAACGAGTTTCCTGGGTTTGTCGGCACGGTTGCTGTCGTCTTTGCCGCTGGAGCGACCATCGCGGCCGGGGTCGGTTTCGTGCTGCGCAACACAGCCGGGGCGTTGGTCTCGTTGTTTGTCCTGATGCTCGTCCTTCCCCAGGTGCTGCGGCAATTCGGAACGTTCGCCTCCGCGATAGCTGAGATCCTGCCCGGCTCCGGCACGATATTCCTCATCACCCGTCAAGTGCCAGGGATGACAACGGCATCGTCGGTGGCAGTCCTCTTCGCCTGGGGAATCGGCGCACTCCTGCTCGGCTGGCTACGGCTGCAACGCACCGACGCACACCGATAACCACCTATGTCACCCCAGACCACTGAACTCATCTTCCAGCCGGAAGGCGTCAAGACGAACTGGGTCGTTCGGGCCGGGCAAAGCTCGAAGCTGCTTCTCGAAGCCCGAGCGGGCAGCTTCTCGCACGTCTTCCCGTCATGCGGTCATGCAGGAAGAGATAACCGCAGCCGTCCCCCACGGCGAGCAGCGCGTTGAAATGAGTGTGATCCAGGCGGCGCCCTGGATCTGGTCCGCATCGGGGCAGGTCTGCCGGATCGCCTCAAGAGGAGCGCCGACGGTGAAGTCCTCCGGTGTAGGCAGTGGCGGATGGACCCACAGCATCACGAGGCAATCCACCCGGCGTCAACTCACGACCGGGGGGAAATACGATACCGGTTCTTGGTTCGTCAGGCTTTCCCTTCGGCACGCTCTGGAACAGCACCCGGGGCGAGCCGGGCGGCCCCTCCCGGTGGGATCGCCGCCCCGGCCCGCCACACCAGCACCCCGTGGTGCCGCGTGGTCTCGTCCGCGCTGGCGTGGCCGGTGTCGACCATCCGCTGGATGAACGCCTCGTCGCTCGGCTCCACCTGCCAGCCGAGGGTTTCGGCCCACCAGTCGGCGAGGGTGTGCGGGTCGGTGCTGTCCTGGGTCACCTGGAACTCGTACGGCATCGTCAGCTCCTGTGCTGGTAGAGGTCGCGGAGCAGACTGATCTCGGCTCCGTGGTGGATCACTTCGCGGTTGATGTGCAGCACCAGCGCGGCCATCGGATACTCGGCGTACGGGCCCTCAGCCGGACCGCAGGGTCGGGCGAGACCTTCCGTGCCGAGCCCGCGTACGCCCCCGATCCAGGTCCCGTACGCCTCGTCGAGCTGCGCCAACGCCTCGGCCGCCGTGCCGGCGTAGTCGAAGGTGGTGTAGTCGCGGGCCGGGCCGCCGAAGTGGCTCGCGTTGCGGGCACCGAAGACGCCGACGACGAGGTGGGCCAGCCGCCACGCGATCGTGGTCACCGGAGGCGGAACCGGCTCCGGCCAGACGAAGTCGGCGACGTGGCCGCCGCCACCGTGCCCGTCCGGATTCTCGGCCCGGCTCCGGATGCTCCAGCAGCCGGGCACCGGCTCCCAGAGGTACTCGTCGTCGGTGAGTCCGTCGAGCCGGGCTCGCAACTGGTGCTGCCAGTGCCAGTCCAGTTGGTCCGCGAGTTGGTCGGTCCAGATCAGGTCCATCCGGTCACGCTATCCACGATCGAGGACAGTTCCGGTCCTCGATCGCTGGCAGACTTGGTGGGTGTTGGACACCTCGGCCCGGTTGCTCCGGCTGCTCGCCCTACTCTCGACCCGTTCCGAATGGACCGGGCCGGAGCTTGCCGACCGGCTCGACGTGACCGTACGGACGCTGCGCCGCGACATCGCCCGGCTGCGCGAACTCGGCTATCCGGTGCACGCCACCCCGGGGGTCGCCGGCGGCTACCGGCTCGGCAGCGGCTCGACCCTGCCACCGCTGCTGCTCGACGACGACGAGGCGGTGGCGGTGGTGCTCGGCCTGCGAGGCACGACCAGCCACACCGTCACCGGCATCGCCGAGACGTCGGTACGGGCACTGGCCAAACTGGAGCGCATCCTGCCGGCCCGGCTGCGTCGACGTACCGCCGCACTGCGGCTGGCCACCGTGCCGCTGCCGGACCGGGTCACGCCGGTGGCTCCCGAACTGCTCACCACGCTCGCCGAGGCGTGCCAGGAGTTCCAGCGTCTCAGCTTCGACTACCGGAGCCGGGACGGCACTGCCACGGTACGGAGGGTGCAGCCGCACCGGCTGGTACACACCGGCCGCCGCTGGTACCTGCTCGCCCGCGACGAGGACCGGGACGACTGGCGTACCTTCCGGGTCGACCGGATCGGTGACCCACGGGCCACCGGCGGCCGGTTCACCCCGCGCGACCCGCCGGACGCGGCGGCGTTCGTGGCCGACGCGATCACCACCGCGCCGTACCGGTTCCGGGCCCGGGTCCTGGTGCACGCGCCGGCCGAGCAGGTCGCCGAGCGGGTGCCGTCCTCGGCCGGGGTCGTCGAGTCGGTCGACGCCGGGCACTGCCTGCTGGTCACCGGCGCCGACTCGGTCACGAGTATCGCGGTGCACCTCGCGCTGCTCGGGCAGGACTTCACCGTGCTGGAACCACCCGAGTTGGTCGCGGAACTCGCCGTGGTCGCCGACCGGCTGCACCGGGCCCACCAGGGATCCGCCGGGGCCGGCCGGTCGCGTCCCGGGCGGTGATCCGGCCCGGGTCCCGTTCCCACCCGGGTGACGGTCCCTTTCCCGTACCCGATCGACGTGGTCGACTGTGGCGGTCGTGGACCAACCACGACCGTCTATCGATCAACGGGGAGAAGCATGAGACGAACGTTCCGCGCCGGCGTTGGCCTGCTCGCCGCCACACTGATCCTGTCCGGCGCCAACCCGGCGGTCGCGGCACCGGCCGCCCCGGCACCCGAGCGGGTCGTGGGCGACTGGCGGCCGGGGCCGATCGACTGGCAGCCGTGTCCCGAGGTACCCGACGACCCGGGCGTCCGCTGCGCCACGCTCCACCTGCCGATCGACTGGCGTCGGCCACACGGCCCCACCTTTCCGTTGGCGATCGCCAAGCGCGCCGCCACCGGCCCCGAACCAGCCGTCGGGCCGCTGCTGGTCAACCCGGGCGGTCCGGGCGGCTCCGGAGTCGACGAGGCGATCTACCTCGGGGCACGGTTCGGCGGCGAGCCGCGGTACAGCCCCGAGTTGCTGCGCCGCTTCGACCTGATCGGCTTCGACCCGCGGGGGGTCGCGCGGAGCCACCCACTCGTCTGCAGTAGCGAACTCCTCGCCCAGCAGCCGTTCCTGATCCCGGAGAGCGAGGCGGCCTACACCGCACTTGTCAACTACAACCGGCGCCTGTACGCCGACTGCCGTACCCAAACCGGACCGCTCTTCGACCACCTGGACAGCGTTGACGTCGCGTACGACATGGACGCCGTCCGGGCCGCGCTGGGCGCGCGACACATCAGCTACTACGCCCTCTCGTACGGCAGCCTCATCGGCCAGATGTACGCCGAGCACTTCCCGGACCGGATCCGGGCCATGGCCATCGACAGCAACATGGACCACAGCCTGGGTGTCCGGGACTTCCTGCGCACCGGGACGGTCGCGGTACAGGAGTTGTTCGACGGCTTCGTCGCCTGGTGCGGCCGGGACGAACGGTGCGCGCTGCACGGCCGGGACGTGCGGGCCATCTTCGACGACCTCCTCCGTCGGGCGGAGGCCGGCGAGCTGGTCAACCCGGACACCGGCGCCCCGATGCACTGGTCCGAGCTGGGCGCCCAGGTTCGGAGCAGCAGCTTCGAACCGCTCTGGATCATGCTGTCCAACTGGCTCGCCGCGCTGGTGGACCAGACGTCCCCGACGGCGGCCGGCGCGGTGGCGCCGCGCCGGGCCGTCCCTGCGGCGGATCGTGCCGGCACGGCACCCGGTACCGACGCCACCTCAGTGGAGGTCACCGAGCACCCCTTCCTGATCTTCTGCCAGGACTGGTCGCTGCCGGTCCGGAGCTTCGCGGAGTACTCCCGCCACCTGGCGGAGCTCCGGCGCGTCGCACCGCAGGTCCGGATTTCGACGCTCAGCAGCCTCACGGTCGGCTCCTGCATCGGCTGGCCCGCGAGGCCGGGCAACCCGCAGCACCGGCTCCGGGTGCGTACGTCGATTCCGCTGCTGGTGCTGGGCGTCCGTTACGACCCGTCCACCCCGTACCAGTGGTCGGTGAACGTGGCGAAGCAACTCGGCCGGCATGGTCGACTGGTTACCTACCTCGGTTGGGGACACGGCGGCTACAACGCCACACCCTGCACCGTGTCGATCGTGGACCGGTACCTGGTCGACCGGAAACTGCCGCCACCCGGAGCGGCCTGCGTGGGCGTCCTGGATCCGACCCCCCGCTCGCAGCCCTCGGGTACACCGTCACCGCAGCGCCCCGGCTTGCCGGCGCCAACCCTGCCGAACCCACCGACCTGGTTCGGCCGGCACGCGGGCTGACCTGGACGACCGGGAACACCCCGGGGTGGCCGTGGGTCGGGACGTACGCCCGGCCCGCGGCCACCGTCGCAGCGGTGGACCGGGGTCAGGGGTCCACTCGTCACCGGCGGTGACCCGCTGGCCTGCGCCCCGGACCGAGGCGACTCGCCGGCTTCCGCGCCCCGGACCGAGGTGCCGATCCGTCGTCAGACCGTAGACGCCACCCGGTAGAACAACCGGACACTTCGGACCGTTGCTCTTTGCTCCGACCGACGACTGTGATCAACTGACCGGTATCAGTTTGCTCCGTCGAACGGGGAGTGCCCATGAGACGAACGTCCCATGCCGCCATCGGCCTACTCGCCACCTCGCTCCTGCTGGTCACCACCGCACCGGGGGTGGCCGCGGCGGCCCCGGCACCCGACCGGGTCACCGGAGGTTGGCATGCGGCGCCGGTCGACTGGCAGCCCTGTCCGGAACGGCCGGACGACCCCGGCGTACGGTGCGCCACGCTGGACCTGCCGATCGACTGGAGCCGACCACACGGCGCCACCTTCCCGTTGGCGATCGCCAAACGCGCCGCCACCGGACCGGAGCCGGCGATCGGTCCGCTCCTGGTCAACCCGGGCGGCCCGGGCGGCTCCGGGGTGGACGCCGCACTCGGCGCGGATCAGCAGCTCAGCGCCGAGGTGCTGCGACGCTTCGACGTGATCGGCTTCGATCCCCGCGGAGTCGCGCGCAGCAGTGCGATCGTCTGCTCGATCGACGTACTCGCCACCGGCCCCTCCCCGGCGCCCGCCACCGAGGCGGGGTACGCCGATCTGCTCCGGTTCAGCCAGCGGTTGCACGAAGACTGCCGGCGGCAGACCGGTCCCCTCTTCGACCACGTCGACACCCTCGACGTCGTACGCGACATGGACGCGATCCGGGCGGCGCTGAACGCACGGCAGATCAGCTACTACGGGCTCTCCTACGGCACCCTGATCGGCCAGACGTACGCCGAGCGCTTCCCCGACCGGGTACGCGCCCTGGTGATCGACAGCAACATGGACCACAGCGTGGGTGTCCGGGACTTCCTCCTCGGCCAGACGGTGGGAGCGCAGGAGTCGTTCGAGGAGTTCGCAGCCTGGTGCGACCGGGACGAGAGGTGTGCGCTGCACGGCCGGGACGTGCTGGCCCTCTTCGACGAGCTGATGCGCCGTGCCGACGCGGGTGGCCTGGTCGATCCGGGCACCGGCACGCCGCTCGACTGGTACGCGCTCAGCAGCACCGTCCGCACCGCCGGCTACCGTCCGGCCTGGCTGTCACTGGCCGAGTGGCTCGCCGCGCTGGCCGACACCGCCGGTGACCCGGATCGCGGGCAGAGGTCCGCAGACCGGACCGCCGGCCGGGTGCCCGCACCACGGCCGGTACCGGCGGCGACCCTCACCTGGCCGACGGCCGACGTCACGAACGACCCGGCAGCGGCTCTCACCTGGCCGGCGACCGGCGCCACAAACGACCCGACGGCCGGGCGGGCCGACGTTGTCGCTCCGCCCACCGTCGTCCAGTTCCCGATGGCGATCCTGTGTCAGGACTGGTCGCTGCCGGTACGGGACTTCGCGCAGTACTCCCGGTTCCTCGCCGAGAACCGGCGGGTGGCTCCCCAGATCCGCGCTTCGACGCTCGGCGTCCTCGCGGTCGCCATCTGCCTCGGCTGGTCGGGCGAGGTGGGCAACCCCCAGCACCGGCCCAAGATACGGACGAACATCCCGCTGCTGGTGCTCGGTTCGCGGTACGACCCGGCCACCCCGTACCAGTGGTCGGTGGCGGTCGCGAAGCAGTTGGGCCGGCATGGTCGGCTCGTCAGCTACCTCGGCTGGGGGCACGGCGCGTACGACCGCACCCCCTGCACCGTCGGATTCGTCGACCGGTACCTGGTCGACCGGATCGTCCCGCCGGCCGGGGCCAGCTGCCCGCCGGTCGACGACCCGGTGCCGGCCTCGTCGCCGCGCCGATCCGAGCTGCCGCCGACGTCGACGCTACCCACCTGGTCGGGGCCGTACGCCGCAACGGCCTGATCCGGACGGTGGTCCCTGCGGTGGCCGCGGGACGGGGCTCACTTCCCGCCCCGCGGCCACCGTCATGATCAAGCTCGACGGAGCGCGTGGCAGGGTGGGAGTCATGGAATACACGAATCTCGGTCGAACCGGGCTGTCGGTGAGTCGGCTCTGCCTCGGCACGATGAACTTCGGGCCGGAGACCAGCGAGCCGGACAGCCACGCCATCATGGACCGGGCGCTGGAGCAGGGGATCAACTTCTTCGACACCGCCAACGTGTACGGCCGCAAGGTCGGTGAGGGCGTCACCGAGAACATCATCGGGCGCTGGTTCGCCCGGGGGGACGGCCGCCGGGACCGGATCGTGCTGGCCACCAAGGTGCACAACCGGATGGGTGACTGGCCCAACGAGCAGGGTCTCTCGGCCCGGCACATCGTCCGGTCCTGCGAGGATTCGCTGCGTCGTCTGCAGACCGACTGGATCGACCTGTACCAGATGCACCACATCTCCCGGACCACCCCGTTCGAAGAGATCTGGCAGGCGATGGAGACCCTGGTCGCCCAGGGCAAGGTGCTCTACGTCGGCTCCTCCAACTTCGCCGGCTGGCACCTCGCCCGGGCGCAGGAGTCGGCGAACCGGCGGAACTTCCTCGGTCTCGTCTCCGAGCAGTCGATCTACAACCTGATGAACCGGTTCGTGGAGTTGGAGGTCCTGCCCGCCGCCGAACAGTACGGCCTCGGCGTCATCCCGTGGTCACCGCTGCAGGGCGGGCTGCTCGGCGGGGCGATCCGCAAACTCGCCGAGGGCGGCGCGAGCCGGTCGCGCAACGAGCACGCCACCAGGTTGCTGGCGGAGAACCGGGCGGCGATCGAGGCGTACGAGGAACTCTGCGCCGACCTGGGTCACGACCCGGCGAACGTGGCACTCGGCTGGCTGCTGACCCGGCCGGCGGTGACCGCGCCGATCATCGGCCCGCGTACGGTGCAGCAGCTCGACGCCACCCTCGGGGCGCTCGGTGTCGAGTTCAGCCCCGAGACGCTGGCCCGGCTCGACGACCTCTTCCCGCCACCGGGCAAGGGCGGCGCCGGCCCGGAGGCCTGGGCCTGGTGACTTTCCCGACGGCCGGGTAGCTCCGCCGGCCCGCCCGCCTCGTGGAGCACGGTTAGTCGGTCGAGCGCGGCCCGTCGCGGCTACCGGTCGGATACCGGCTGCTCCGACGCGTCCCCGGCGAGCGGCCAGGTCGCCAGCCGGTCGTACGTCGGGCGGGGCCCGAGCTGGCTGCGGACCAGCACCAGTTCGGTCGCCGGCCAGGATGGTCCGAGATAACCGTCGAGGGTACGCAGATCCTCGTCGACACTCTCCCGGTCGATCCGGTCGCCGGGCCGGGCCAGGGTGAGGTGTGGTCGAAACGGTCGGGAGTCGTACGGCAACCGGGCCCTGCGCAGCTCGCGCCGGCTGACGTCGGCCAGTCGACGCAGCGCCGCGACGTCACCGAGCAGGCCTACCCAGAGCACGGTGAACCGGCCCCGACCGAACCGGCCGCCACCACCGAGCCGCAACCGGAGCGGACTCGGCTCGGGGACGGCCTGCCGGTCCCGCCGACGGATGGGCGGCTTACGCCAGGTCTGTACGGCCCGGTCGAGCGCCTTCGCCACCTCCGGTAGCCGGTCGTCCGGCACCTCTCCGAGGAAGGCGACCGTGACGTGCAGGTTCGCCCGGTCGGCGAGACGTACGTTGACTCCGGTGTCGGCCACCGCGCCGACCCGGAGCCGACGCACCTGCGCCATCACGTCGTCGACCACCTCGACGGGCGGGTAGACGGCGACGAAGAGCCGCACCGGTCGCCGGTCCCGGGTCCGGTCAGCCGGCCGGTCGCCGGGGACCGGCGTGCGGGGTCCGGAGCACCAGACCAGCGGCCTCCAGTTCGCCCTCGACGCGTACCCGTTCTATCTCCCGGTCGACGCCGGTCAGCTCGCCCAGGTGCTCCGGTACGCCGAGGCGCTGACTGGCCAGCCGGAGCCGGTCGTCGTACGCCTCCAGCAGCGTCTGCTGCTCCGGGCCCGACCGGTCGGCGGCGTACCAGCGCTGGTCGGCGAGGCGACGCAGGTCGGCGGCGAGCTGCTGGATGGTCGGGCCGTCGACCCGGTCCAGTTCGGTCGGATCGATCCGGCCGTGCGGGTCCACCTCGAACGCCCGGTCGAACCGGTTCAGCAGACGCCGTTCCCGGCGCTGTTGCCGGCGCCGGGCGATCCGGCGCCCGAGGTGGTCGAGCAACTCGTCCGCGCAGATCAGCGCGGCCACGACGACGGGCAGACACGCGGTCGCGAGTAGTGCCAGCGGCAGCGCGAGAGCATGCACGGCGGACACATCCTTCGACGCTAGGCGGAATACAGGGTACCGCTACCGATGGGGCGGCACCGACCATTTCACTGTGTCGCCGGTCCCAGACCGCCTGGAGCCGGTCGACACCTCGCCCGACTCTTGCGGGTCAGTCGCCGGTTCAGCGCATCCGCAGGCCCGGCGTGGTCTCCCGGGCCCCCGTGGGGACCATGATGTGACCGGCCAACCCGAGCACCACAAGCACCGTGACCAGCAGGGGCGGCCAGCCACCGGCCCAGGGCAGCACCAGCAGCGGCAGGAGCTGCCAACTCACTCGCCACGACGGTACGACGGCGGACACCAGCAGAGTGAACAGGAAGCGGCCGATGACGAACAACGCCGGGCCGCCGATGATCAGCAGGAGCCACGGCACCGGCGTTGTTCCGGTCGGGCGGGCGACGACCAGGTCGAAGGAGGCCGCCGTGGCGGCTACGCCGGCCAGCATCAGCAGATGGGTGTACGGAGCCAGCCGCGCCGGCCGGCCTGCCTTGGACCCGGCCGCCAGCACCAACTCGCCGGCCCGGTAGGCATAGACCTGCCAGAGCAGCAGCATGGTGGTGAACGCGCAGAGCAGGGCGACGACCCGGAAGAATTCAAGGTGGCTCCGGCTGACCTGCAGAATGGGCAACAGGATGATGTCGCCGAGGGCGAGGATGACGAACTGCTGGTACCGCTCGCCCAGGTGCCCGGTGGTCCGCGTGTACTGGTCGACCGGCACCCGACCCAGCCAGGGCGTGGGGTAGCGGGCCGCCCCGGCGACCAGGTCGATCGTTATGGCGATGGTCCAGAGCCCCCAGTTCGGAGCGTTCGCCAACGCGCCGGCGACCCAGAAGACGCCGGATACCGTGAACCAGAACAGAAACCGGGTGGCCCGCTGCCTGGCCGCCTGGTGCCCCTGCCAGTACAGGGCGATGACCAGGATGATGGTGCGAATCAGGTGCGTGCCAACGTACGCGCTCACGAAGACCCGCAGGTGCCCGGCGGTGATCATCGGCAGCGCTGCCGCCATCCCTACCGAACCGACCATGGCGATCATCAGGATGGCCTGGATCGGGCGCTGCTGCGGGTCGTAGAACTCGGTCGTGATCGCGGTGACCGACCAGGTCCACCAGATGGCGGTGAGCAGCAGCAGCACCTTGCCGCTACCGGACCAGGAGAGGTCTTCGGTCAACAGATTCGATGACAGCGCGAGGGCGGCGACGAAGACCACGTCGAAGAGCAGTTCCAGCAGCGTGGCCCGGGTCGACCCGTCCAGCCGGCGTAGCAGCGCCGCATCCCCACCGGTGGTCATGACCCGCCTCCGCCCTGTCTCCCGAGGATTATCGGCAGCGCCGGCGCGGCCCGTCGCCGGATCGACGATTCCCCGAGCGGTGTGGCGGGAGACAGCGGCGGCGGACACGGGCTGACGCTGACGCTGGCGTTGGACGGCCCGGCGTGGCTGTGGCCCGCCCGGACCGGGCGCCGCCCTACAGGTCGGCGGAGCTGACCACGTAGAACCGGGGCAGGGGCAGCAGCCGCAGGCGCAGGCGGGCGCCGTCGCGGTGCAGTTGCCAGATCAGGGCGGCACCGGCGGCGGCCATCGAGAGCAGCCCACCGATCCAGATGCTCGTCCCGGCGCCGTACCGTTCGGCGATCCAGCCGACGATCGGCGCACCGACCGGGTTGGTGCCGAGGAAGACCAGCACCCACAGGGCCATGACCCGGCCCCGGAAGGCGGCGTCGACGCCGAGCTGCACCCGCTGGTTGGCCGCCTGGGCGAAGAAGACCATGAAGAATCCGGTCAGCGGCAGCAGCGTCACCACCAGCCAGTACGTCGGCGCGAGCCCGACCAGGGTGCCGAAGAAGCCGGTGCCGATCGCGGCACCCAACACGATCCAGACCGACGGCCGGCTGCGCCGGCCGCTGCCGGCCAGCGCCCCGCAGAGCGCGCCGACCGCGAGCGCGGTGGTGAAGAGGCCGAACGAGGCGGCTCCGGTGTTGAAGGTGGTCTTGGCCAGCGCCGAGAGGGTGAGCTGGAAGTTGAACAGCGCGAGTCCCATCACCGACATCACCGCCATCGGCAGCAGCAGGTCGGCGCGGCGGGCGACGTACCGCAGCCCGTCGATCACCCGGGCGGGTTCACGCTCGCCGATCGGCGGCAGGTCCTCGCGGTGCAACTCGGCGGCCCGCATCCGCACCACGCAGATCACCGGGGCGATGGAGCTGAACGCGCTGAACAGGAAGACCGGGCCGACGTCGAAGACCGCGATCGCGATGCCGGCGACCGCCGGGCCGATGATCCGGGCCGAGTTGAAGGTGGCGGCGGAGAGCGAGAGCGCGTTGGGCAGCAGCGGCGTGCCGACGAGTTCGGAGACGAACGACTGCCGTACCGGGGTCTCGACCGCGTTCGCCACGCCGAGCAGGGCGGCGAAGACGAAGACGTGCCAGAGCTGCACGAGGCCGGTGATTACCAGCACGCTCATCGCGAGCGACAGCACGCTCCACGCGGTGTTGGCGGCCATCAGCAGGAAGCGCTTGTCGTACCGGTCGGCGAGCCGCCCGGAGAGCAGGGTGAGCAGGAGTACCGGGGTGAACTGGGCCGCGACCACGATGCCGAGCGCGGTGGCGTTGTTGCCCGAGAGGTCCAGGACGAGCCAGTCCTGGGTGGTGAACATCATCCACACGCCGATCAGCTTGATCAGCTGACCGGTGGCGAAGAGCCGGTAGTTGCGAACCTTCAGGGACTGGAAGGTCGTGCTCAGCTTTGCCCGCACTCGGGGTGCGCCTCCTCGGATCGTACGCGTCATCCGGGTACCCGGCGAGAGCGCCGGCTACCGTGCGGACGAAGCGGACCCGATGGAGGCCGCCGGTCAGTCGCGGGCCACCTTCTGCAGGATCTCGGCGGCCCGCCGCAGCACCTCACGGTCTTCCGGGGTCAGCTCGGTGAGCCGGCCGGCCAGCCACTCGTTACGGGCCCGGTCGAACTGGGCCAGCATCGAGCGACCGGGGTCGGTCACCGCGAGAATGACCTGGCGGCCGTCGGTCGGGTGGGGGGTACGCCGCACGAGGCCGCGCTCCTCCAACTTCGCAACGATCTTGGTCATCGTCGGCGGCTGGACCCGCTCGGTGTCGGCCAGCTCACGGGGAGTCAGCGCGCCGGCCAGCTCGAGGCTGGTCAGCGCGGAGAGCTGGGTCCCCGTGAGATCGCCGACGGGGCGGGTCTGCCGTACCCGTCGGTTGAGTCGGGTGATCGCGTCACGCAGCACCGTGGCGAGCTGCGTCGCCGGCATGTGCTCTGCCATCACCGTCCACTCCGTCACGGTCGTTAGCCTAACTAATGAGCCAGGCTAACGACCAGCTGTTATGACCACTGTCACCGCCACCCGGACGGCGTCCCACCAGCCAGCCGGACCCGCCGGCCAGCTAGAACAGTACGGTCTCGATCGGACCGCGCAGGAAGTAGAGCACAAAGAGCGCGGCCACCCCGTACAGCAGTGGGTGCAACTCCCGAGCCTTGCCCCGGGCCAGCTTGAGCACCACGAAGCTGATCACCCCGGCCCCGATCCCGTTCGAGATCGAGTAGGTGAACGGCATCAGCACGATGGTGAGGAACGCCGGGATGGCGATCTCGTAGTCGTTCCAGTCGATCGTCCGGACCGCGGTCATCATGAGGAAACCGACCACCACGAGCGCGACCGACGCCGCCTCGAACGGCACCACCAGCACCAGCGGCGCCAGGAACATCGCCAGCAGGAACAGCCCGCCGGTGACCAGGTTGGCCGCCCCGGTCCGGGCACCCTCCGCGACCCCGGCCGCGCTCTCGATGTACGACGTGTTGCTCGACGTGCTCGCCGCACCGCCGGCCGCCGCCGCGATCGAGTCGACCAGCAGGATCTCCCGGGTACGCGGCGGCATCTTCTGCTCGTCCAGCAGGTCGCCCTCCTGCCCGACCGCGACCATCGTCCCCATCGTGTCGAAGAAGTCGGTGATGAGCAGGGTGAAGACAAACATGATCGCCACCAGCCAGCCGGCCCGCTGCCAGGACCCGAGCAGGTCGAACTGACCCAGCAGGGAGAGGTCCGGGGTGTCCACCACCGTCTCCGGCAGCGTCGGCACGTTCAGCGACCAGCCCGCCGGGTTCGGCTTCCCGTTCACCACCGGCGGGCCGACCTTGGCGATCGCCTCCACCACGATCGCCAGCACGGTCGAGGCGAGGATGCCGATCAGGATCGCGCCCTTCACCCGCCGTACCACCAGCACCAGGGTGACCAGCAGCCCCAACACGAAGACCAGCGCCGGCCAGGTGACCAGCTTGCCGCCGATGCCCAGCCCCACCGGCACGGTGGTGCCGGCGATGTCGGGCACCCGGCGGACGAACCCGGCGTCGACCAGGCCGATGATGGTGAGGAAGAGCCCGATCCCGACCCCGATCGCGGTCTTCAACTGCGTCGGTACCGACCGGAACACGGCGGTACGCAGCCCGGTCAGCACCAGGATCGCGATGATCACACCCTCGATCACCACCAGGCCCATCGCGTCGGCCCAGCTCATCTGCGGCGCGATCTCCAGCGCGACCAGCGCGTTGACACCGAGCCCGGCGGCCAGCGCCAGCGGGAACCGGCCAACCACCCCCATCAGGATGGTCATCACCCCGGCGACCAGGGCGGTCGCGGCCGCGATCGCCGGGATCGCGAGTTGCCTGCCGTCCCCGTCGACCGCGTTGCCCAGGATCAGCGGGTTCAGCACCACGATGTAGGCCATCGTGAAGAAGGTGGCGAGACCGCCGCGCAACTCACGACTCAGCGTCGAGCCCCGGGCGGAGATCTCGAAGAACCGGTCGAAGCCGTTGCGGGGGGTCGGCCTGTCGGCCGGGGCGGCGGGGGTGGCCGCGACGTCGTCCATCGGATCCTCGCAGGTGGGGTCGGCTGCTGATCCGGGCATCGTGCCAGATCACCGGTTACCGGCAAAGACCTTCCCGGTTACCGTGCCGGGTCGGTGCGGCCGTACCCTTGGCTCCGTGTCCGACGACCCGCGCCCGCAGCCGCCCGCTGTGCCGGTCGGCACACCCGCCGACGCGCGGGGCGACACGCCGATCGCGCCGCTCGACCCGCCGATGGTGCCGTTCGCCGTCGCCGGCATCGTGGTCTTCGCGGTGGTCGGGCTGGTGCTGTTCCTCTTCTTCCGCGACTGGCTCGTCGCGCACGACCACGAGAACTGGCTCTGGATCTGCTTCGCCGGGTTCCTGGCCGGTTTCCCGGGACTCGCCGTGATGCTCCGGCACGACGCCAACCGCCGGCGCCGCCGCGCCGCCCGCTGACCCCCACCGGATACGCCGCGGGTCGCTGTCGGGCGCGCCACCGCTGCCCGGCGCCGGGTCGGTCGGCGGTGTCTGCCCGACCCGGCCCGGCGCCACCACGGCTCAGCGGCCCGGCGCCACCACCACGGCTCAGCCGTGCCCGTACGGCTCCGCCGGCTCGCCACTGCCGACCGAGCCGGGTGCCCGGCTGACCGCGATCGCCTCGACCTCACTGTCGTCGTAGATGGTCGGCAGCTCGTCGACCGGGGTGTCGGCCGCCTCGACCAGCGTCTCCGAGTGCGCCCCGCAGCCGTGGTCGGCGCTGACCGCCCGGCCGTCGTCCGGGGCGAAGAAGTTGCCGCAGACCCCGAACGCCTGGCGCAGCGCACCCGCCAACGGCAGGTAGAAGCCGCACGTCCCGCACCGGGCGGTACGCGGTGCGGCGACCGAGATCGGCGCGGAGGGGCCGTGGTCACCGTCGTACCACCGCTGGGCGGTGTCGGCGCGCCCCTCCCGCGACATCACCCGGGCCCGGCCGAGGCCGAGTTCCCAGGCGGTCTCCTCGACCGCCGGGTCGTCGGAGAGCAGGTAGCCGGGAGCGAGCCGTTCGTCGTCGGCCGAGGTGGGCAGCAGGTCACCGACCCCCAGGTCACCCGGCTGCAGCCGCTCCTGCCAGGGCAGCCAGCTCGGCGCCAGCATGGCGTCCGGGCCGGGCAGCAGGAACGTCTCGCAGACCGTGACGTGCCGGCTGCGCGGCACCCGGGTCACGGTGACCGCCCACCGCCAACCCCGGTAGCCCGCCAGTCGGCACTCGAAGAGATGGGTCACCAGCCGGTCGCCCTCGGCGATGGTGCCCAGGTGCTCGCCGACGTCGGTCGGGTCGACCTCGGTGATGCCGTCGCGCGCCACCTCGACGGCGCTGGCGCAGACCTGGTCGAGGCGGGCGGCGCGAGCAGTGCTGGTCCTGGTCACTCACCTATTCTTGCCTATCCTTGACGTCGGGTCGGCGGCACTCCCCGGCGCCGTTCAGGCAGAGATATCTCGGTACGGAACCGACGGTCACCGACCGGATGGGCGAGGATGGAGCTCATGCCGCTGTTCACCCGCTCTGGCGGCTCCTTCCTGGGGCGCGTCGTCGGCACCGTCGTCCGGGCCGTCCGGCTGCTGGTCCGGGGCTCGTTGGGCAGCGTGCGCTGGACCGGCCGCCGGGTCGCCCGGGTCCGGGCGAAGGGCGCCGGCGGCGAGGCCGGCATGGTCCGGCTCTTCGACCTGCACGCCGCCTCCTGCGCCGGCGACACCCTGATCACCATCGGCCTGGCCGGGACGATCTTCTTCAACGCGCCGCTGGGCGAGGCGCGCAGCAAGGTGGCGCTCTACCTGCTGATCACCATGGTGCCGTTCGCGCTGCTCGCCCCGGTGGTCGGCCCGCTGCTCGACCACTTCCGGCACGGCCGCCGGTACGCCCTGGCCGCCACCATGCTCGGCCGGGCCTTCCTCGCCTGGCTGATCTCGGACTACATCCACGGCTTCGGCCTCTACCCGGCCGCCTTCGGGGTGCTGGCGCTCTCCCGGGCGTACGGGGTGGCCCGGTCGGCGGCGGTGCCCCGGCTGTTGCCGGAGGGGATCGGACTCTCCCAGGCCGGCGCCCGGGCCAGCGTGTACGGCTCGATCGCCGGTGGTCTGGTGCTGCCGATCGGCCTGGCCGCGTTCTGGTTCGGCCCACAGTGGCCACTGCGGGTCGCCTCGGTGATCTTCCTGGTCGGCATGGTGATCGCCCTGCGGCTGCCGCCCCGGGCGGACTCCGACCCGCCGGAGACGGTCCCCCGCGCCTTCCAGGCGTTCCGGCTGCGTGGCAACCGGGAACGGGCGCTCAGCCGGGGTGGCCCGGCCGGCCGGCTGGTGATCTCCAGCCTCGTCGGCAGCGCCACGCTACGCGCCCTGTACGGCTTCCTGCTGCTCTTCCTCGCCTTCGCGATCAAGGCCGGGGACCTGGACAGCACCCTCTTCGGTCGGGAACTCGGCGACGAACTCGCCCTCGGCGTGGTCGGCGCCGGGCTCGGCATCGGCACCTTCCTGGCCACCGCGCTCGGCACCCGGCTGCGCATCCACCGCCCGGTGGTGCTGCAGGCGATCGGCCTGGTGCTGGTCGCCGGGATCGGGATCGTCGCCACGCTCTGGTTCTCGCTGCAACTTGTCGCCCTGCTCTGCCTGGTCACCGCCATGATCAGCGGCATCGCCAAGCTCGCCGTGGACGCCACCATCCAGGAACGGGTCCGGGAACGGCTCCGGGCGACCGCGTTCGCGCACTCCGAGACGATCCTGATGCTGGCCTTCGTGGCCGGCGGCGCTCTCGGCCTGATCCCGCTCGACGGTCGACTCGGCATCGGTCTCCTGGCCGGCCTCGCCGTGGTCGCCATGGTCTGGACCACGATCGTCGCCACCCGGCTGCGTAACGAGCGGCTCTCCGGCCGGGCCATGCCCGACACCGACCTGCCCGACGGCGACCGGTCCACCGACGACCGCCGAGGCGATGAGCAGCGGAGCGACAGGACGGCGGTGGGCAGGTCTGCCGACGCCCCGACCTCCCCCGCCCCCGCCGTCCCGTCGACGGCCGGTGGCCGACCCGCACCGTCGACGGCCCCGGGCCGACCCGCCTCGTCGGCGGCGACCAGTCAGCCGGTCGACCCGTCGGACGATTCCGACGACGAGGGGCTGGCCCCGCGGGGTTACCACATCTACCGGCCGTCGTCGGCGGTGCCGGCGCCGGGACCGGGCGACGACGGCTCCCGTCGGGACCCCCGGGGAGGTCAGTGATGAACGGCGGCATCCTGGTCGTCACCGCCGTCGAGGCCGAGGCGGAGGCGGTCCGGGCCGGGCTGGTCGGCGATTCGGTGACGGTGGCGGCGGTCGGGGTGGGTCCGGCCGTGGCGGCCGCCGGTACGGCGCGACTCGTCGCCCTGGCCGAGGCGGCCGGTACGCCGTACCGGGCGGTGGTCAGCGCCGGGATCGGGGGCGGCTTCCCCGGTCGGGCCCCGGTCGGCGGGACCGTGCTCGCCACCCGCAGTGTCGCCGCCGACCTCGGTGCCGAGTCACCGGACGGTTTCCTCCCCCTGGACGAGTTGGGTTTCGGGGCCACCACCGCCCCGGCCGACCCGGCCCTGTTCGAACTGCTCCGCACCTGCCTGCCGTACGCCGTCACCGGCACCGTGCTCACCCTCGGCACGGTGACCGGCACCGCGACGACCACGGCCGCCCTGCTGGGCCGCTATCCCGACGCCGTGGCCGAGGCAATGGAGGGGTACGGCGTCGCGGTCGCCGCCGGCGCCGCCGGGCTGCCCTTCGTCGAGGTGCGGACCATCTCCAACCCGATCGGCCCGCGTGACCGGGCAGCCTGGCGGATCGGCGACGCCTTCGCCGCGCTCACCGCCGCATTCGCCACCGTCGGCCCGAAGCTCTAGCCCGACGGTTCCCCGGTCGGTACCGGTCGACGAGGCGGTCAGCCGCGCAGGTCACGCCGCTGGTAGCCGAGCGCACCGAAGATGGTGAGCCCGACGGCGACGATCACCATGGTGAGGCTGGCGAACCAGTGCGGGGGCAGATCCGGAACCGGCGCGACGTGCGCGAAGGGTGACAGCCGCCCCACCCAGGCCGGTGCTCCGGTGCTGTCCGCGGTCACCTGGAGCAGGAATCCGCCGGCCGCGGGCAGCGCGCCGACCGGCGCGACCGTCCGGGGCAGCCAGCCGAGCGCGAACACGGCCGCGCCCAGGCACAGCAACACGACCGGCAGCACGTTCAATCCGCCGGCGAGGGCGGCGCCGGGCCCGAGCGGGGCGTCGACGATCGTGGTGCCGGCCCAGGTGGCGGCACCCGCGGCGAGGCAGAGCAGTGCCCCGCCGCCCGCAGTGACCGCGACCTCGGCGGTGAGCAGTCGTACCCGGGTCACCGGTTGGGCGTAGAGCAGGGTCAGCCGCCGGTCGGCCTCGTCACCGGCGACGACGGCGATCCGGGTCGCGGCGAAGATACCCACCGGGATCGCCAGCAACGTGAACAGCGCGGCGACGTACCCCTCGACCGAGCCGAGTCCACCGAACCCGGCCTGCGCGGCGAGCGAGGCGAACCGTGGGTTCTCGGCGAGGAAGCTGGTCATCGATACCGCGAGCAGACCGATCAGCAGGTAGTAACCGACCAGTCCGAGGGCCCATCCGCCGAGCGGGCCCACGAGTCGGCGGAGCGCGAATCCGGGCACCGAGCCGAGCAGGCGCAGCCGGGGCGGACGGCCCGCCGGTACGCCGAACAGGCCGCCGCGTACGTCACGCCGACCGGCCACCAGCAGCGCCGCGCCGAGCAGAGCCACGGCGGCGACCAGCAGGACGGCCACCGGCAGGACACGGTTGGCCGCGTACGGCTGGCTCAGCGCGACCAGCCCGAACGGCGACAGCCACCGCAGCCAACCGAGTGCCGCCACCCCGTCGCCGACCATCCGGAGAAGCAGCCCGGTCCCGAGCAGGGCCACGGCGGCGCCGGTGGCCCTGCCCCGGGAGGGCAGGAGTTGCCCGGTCAGCACACCGGCGGCGGCGAAGAAGATCCCGACCAGCGCGAGTCCGGCACCGTGCAGCAGGGCTCCGGCGGGTGCGGTGCCGACGGCGGCGAGCGCGGCCGAGGCGACGAATCCGGCGGCCAGCAACATGCCGACCACCACCACGGCGTGCCGGCGCACGATCGCCCGGAGCGGCACCCGGCCGGCGGCCAGCAGGTCCCAGCGGCCGGCGTCCTCCTCGCCCCTGGTGATCCGGGTCGCGGCGAGCAGTCCCCAGACCCCGGCGAGCACGCCGAGCACGGTTCCGGTACGCCAGACCGTGAATCCGCCGGGGTCGTCCAGGGCGACCGGCGCGCCGAACAGCGTCCGGATCGCCGGGTTCTCGGCCAGGGCGGCGAGGGCGGCGGCGTCCAACGCGTCGCCGACGGTGCTGGCATAGCTGGCGGCGACCGTCGCCGACATGCCGGCCAGCAGTCCGACGACGATCAGCCCCCCGCGCCGGACCTGCCGGAAGGCGAGCCAGGTGATCGCACGTCCGTCCGGATCCGTCCCGCTGTCCGCCGAGGCCCGGCCGGGCCGGGCGGCGACGGCGGTCACCGGGACACCCGGGTGTAGTAGTCGAGGAAGATCTCCTCCAGGGTGGGTTCGTGGATCCGTACCCCGGTCACGTCCGCCGCCGCCAGCGCCCGCAACGCCGGGCCCGGTGGTCCGGTGAGGGTGAACCGCAGTCGTTCGGGGTCCAGTTCCTCCACCGTCTCGATCCCGGCCACCCCGGTCAGGGTGGGGGCCGGTCCGCGGTAGGTCACCTCGACCTGGCTGCGGTGCAGACGGCGCAGTTCGGGAACCCTGGCGACCTCGACCAGGCGGCCGGCCCGCAGGATCCCCACCCGGTCGCACACCGCCTCGACCTCGGCCAACTGGTGGGAGCTGAGGAACACCGTCTGCCCGCGCTGGCGGGCCTGCGAGACCACCGCCTGGAACTCGCGTTCCATCAGCGGATCCAGGCCGCTGGTCGGCTCGTCGAGGATCAGCAGCGGTGCCCGGGTGGCGAACGCCGCGACCAGGGCCACCTTCTGCCGGTTGCCGGTGGAGTACGCCCGCCCCGGCTTCGACAGGTCGAGCGCGAAACGCTCCACCAGCTCGTCCCGGTACGCCCGGTCGACCCCCGGCCCGATCCGGCCGAGCAACTCCAGTGTCTCCGCGCCGGTCAGTCCGGGCCAGAGCGCCACGTCGGCGGGTACGTACGCGACGGACCGGTGCGCCGTGCCGACGTCGGCGGCGTCCGTACCGAAGATCCACGCCTGGCCGGCGGTCGGGCGGGCGAGGCCGAGCAGAAGCCGGATCGTGGTCGACTTGCCGGCGCCGTTCGGCCCCAGGAAGCCGAAGACCTCACCGGTCCGTACCGCGAAATCCAGCGCGTCCAACGCGCACACGGATCCGTAGTGTTTGGTCAGACCGACAGCACGAATGGCGGACACGTCCACCGGAGCCTCCCGGGTCAGCAACGGACACGACTGCCGACCAGACTTCCCGGCGCACCGGTTCGGAGCTTACGCGTCCGGGATCGACGGGTGGAAGGCCCGCGTCCCAACGGCCTACCGGACCGCTTCGGGCCCCTGGTAGACGTCCGGCACGCCGTCGGCGTCGGTGTCCCGCTCCTCGACGGCACACATCCGCTGGTAATGGCGGTTGCGGATGCGCAGGACGACGGTGGCCAGCAGCGCCGCGAGCAGCGACCCGAGCAGTACGCCGAGCTTGGTGTGCTCGTCCCGGGCGCTGCCCGGGCCGAACGCCAGTTCGCCGATGAGCAGCGAGACGGTGAAGCCGATCCCGGCCAGCAGGGCCAGCCCGAAGACGTCCCACCAGCCGAGCCCTTCGCCGAGCCGGGCCCGGGTGAACCGCTGCACCAGCCAGGTGGCGCCGAACACCCCGGCCGCCTTGCCGGCGACCAGCCCGACGATGACCCCCAACGCGACCGAGTCGGTGAGGCTCGCCCCGAGTCCGCCGGCCCCGGCGACCGACACCCCGGCGGCGAAGAAGGCGAACACCGGTACCGCGACGCCGGCTGACAACGGCCGGATCCGGTGCTCGAAGTGTTCGGCCAGCCCGGGGCCGGGTCCCGGCTTGCGCCGGATCACCGGAACGGTGAAGGCGAGCAGCACGCCGGCGACCGTGGCGTGCACCCCGGAGGCGTGTACCAGCGCCCAGGTCAGCGCCGCGAGCGGCAGCAGCAGCCACCAGGAGCGGACCCGGCGCTGCACCAGCAACCCGAACAGGGCGAGTGGCAGCAACGCCAGCAGCAGTGGCCCGAAGTGCAGCGAGCCGGTGTAGAAGACCGCGATGATGACGATGGCCAGCAGGTCGTCGACCACCGCCAGGGTCAGCAGGAAGGTCCGCATCGCGGCCGGCAGATGGGTGTTGATCACCCCGAGCACGGCGAGCGCGAACGCGATGTCGGTGGCGGTCGGGATCGCCCAGCCGGCCAACGCGCCGTCTCCGGCACCCAGGTTGAAGGCGACATAGATCAACGCCGGCACCGTCATGCCGCCGAGCGCGGCGGCGACCGGCAGCATGGCCCGGCGGGGTTCCCGCAGGTCACCGGCGACGAACTCGCGTTTGAGCTCGAGGCCGGCGACGAAGAAGAAGATCGCCAGCAGGCCGTCGGCGGCCCACTGGGCCAGCGACAGGTCCAGGTGCAACGCGGCCGGACCGATCTCGAAGGCGCCCAGCGACCGGTACGCCGCACCCCACGGCGAGTTCGCCCAGGCGAGGGCGAGTACGGCGGCGACGAGCAGCAGTACCCCGCCGACGGTCTCGGTACGGAGGATGTCGCCGATCCGGCGCACCTCGGGCCAACTGCCCCGCCCGAACAGCGGGGTACGTCCGTTGGGGGGTGCGGCCATCAGTTCCTCCGGAGGGGTCGACAAATACACCGCCGACCAGACTTCCCGGCACACCGTCACCCACCCTAGCCGAACGGTGATCAGCCGAGCACGGGGACTCCTGTCGATTTGGGAAGTTTCGTCAGACCTGAGCTATTTGTCCCTGTGGCTTCTAGACTGGCGCCCATGAGCCGTGGGGTGGGAGACGACAATGCCGGACCTGGACGGACAAGCTCGCGGTGACCTGATCGTCGAACTGCTGGCGGACTTCGTCCGGTACGCCCGCTCCGCCGAGGAACACGTCAGGGAGAGCCTCGCCGGGCCGACGGACCGCGGAAGAGACGACGAGCCGACCGCGGCCGCCCGGGCGTTGGCCGCAGGCGATGTCCAAGCCCGCCTCGCGGTCGCCTCGGCGATCGCGCTGTCCGCCGTCTGCAACGCGAGACTTCCCCCACCCGCCCGGATCCCGGCCTGGCGGACACCGGAATGCGGTTGGCGCCGGCCCACACCGGAACCGACGATCGAGCAACAGTGACCCAGCCAACCGGCGCGGGGACGGGGTGCCGACCGGGGCGGACCCGAGGTCTACGGTGAGATCGTGGCGCTCTCCCTGGCGATCTCGCCCTGCCCGAACGACACCTTCGTCTTCCACGCCCTGGTGCACGGCCTGGTGCCCGACGCGCCGCCGGTCGAGGTGACCTTCGCCGACGTGGACGTCACCAACACCGCCGCCGAGCAGGGGGCGTACGACCTGGTGAAGGTGAGTTACGCGGCGCTGCCCTGGCTGCTGGACGACTACCACCTGCTGCCCTGTGGCGGCGCCCTCGGGCGGGGCTGCGGGCCGCTGGTCCTCACCCGGGGCGACTGGGCGGGGCACGGCGGCGACCCGGCCGACCTGACCGGGGCGACCGTCGCGGTACCGGGTGACCGGACCACGGCGTACCTGCTGTTCCGACTCTGGTCGGCGGAACACCCGCCGGCCAGGATCGAGGTCGTGCCGTTCCACGAGATCATGCCCGGGGTGGCCGCCGGCCGCTACGACGCCGGCCTGGTCATCCACGAGGCCCGGTTCACGTACCACCGGCACGGGCTGACCGCCCTCGTCGACCTCGGCGAGTGGTGGGAGGCCGACACCGGGCTGCCGATCCCGCTCGGCGCCATCCTGGCCCGCAAGGGCGTGGTCGACCCGGAGGCGGCGGCCGGCTGGATCCGGGACTCGGTACGCCGGGCCTGGGCCGACCCGGCGGCGAGCCGCGAGTACGTCCTCGCGCACGCGCAGGAGATGGAGCCCGACGTGGTGGACCAGCACATCGGGCTCTACGTCAACGAGTTCACCGCCGAGCTGGGCGACGACGGGCGGGCGGCGATCGAGGCGCTGCTCGGTCGGGCCGCCGCCGCCGGACTGACCCCGTCGGTGGCCGGCGCGCTCGGCTGACCGGCCACCAGACTGACGCGCGGGGGCGCTCAGATCTCCAGTTCGCGGGCGACCGCGTGGACCAGTTGGGCCACGGTCTGGGCGGTCTTCTTGTCGGGGAACCGGCCCCGGGAGAGCGCCGGCTGCACCTTCGCCTCGAGCACCTTGATCATGTCTTCGACCAGGCCGTGCAGTTCCTCGGCCGGACGACGGCGAAGCTCCGCGATGGACGGTGGGGCGTCCAGCAGCTTCACCCCGAGTGCCTGCGCGCCGCGCCGGCTGTCGACCACACCGAACTCGACCCGCTGGCCGCCCTTCAGGTCGGTGACACCAGCGGGCAGCGCGCCCTTCGGCAGGAACACGTCGCCACCCTCGTCACTGGTGACGAACCCGTATCCCTTGGCCGCGTCGTACCACTTCACTCGACCCGTCGGCACCTGTAGACCTCGACTCCCCTGAGAAAACTGTCCTCACAAGGCTAGCGGCATCAACCGCCGGAGCGCCTGTGGGAATCCGGTCAGGTCGGCGAGGACCAGCTCCGCTCCGGCGGTCCGCAGCTCGTCGGCGTCGCAGGGGCCGGTGGTGACCCCGATCCCGGGTACGCCCGCGGTCCGCGCCGCCACCATGTCGCCGATGTGGTCACCGACGTAGAGACGGACGCCGTGCTCGGTCAACGCGGCCGCCTTGCCCTCGGCGAAGAGGTCACCGGCCAGCTCGTCGACCTCCAGCCCGGCGTGCGCCAGGTGCAACCGGGCGAGTCGGCCGAGTTTCGAGGTCACCACCACGACCCGCAGCCCGTGCTCCCGGACCGCCGCCACCGCGTCGAGGGCGCCGGGCAACGGCACGGCGGTGGTGACCGCGTACTCCGGATAGAGCGCCCGATAGGTTCGGACCGCCTCCTCGACCTGCTCCGGCGGGAACCAGTGCCGAATCTCCTCCCGCAGCGGCGGGCCGAGCCGGCTCACCACCAGGTCAGCGTCGACGTGCACCCCGGTCAGCTCGGTGAGCTTCCGGAAGGCGGCGGCGATGCCGGGACGGGTGTCGAGCAGGGTCATGTCAAGATCGAAGCCGACGGCGGCGGGGGTGTTCATGCCGATCATGCTGTCACGGGGGCCGGCCGGCCCGGCCGGACCGCGTACCACGCTGATCAAACAGGTGGATCGAGCCGGACGACCGACGAGCATCACCGGCACCCGGCCGGATAGCGTGGGAAGACGATGACCACACTCGCCGACCATCTGCGGGCCCTGCCCGACGAGGCGCTCGCCGCCCTGTTCCGGCTGCGTCCGGACCTCGTCGTCCCGGTACCGACCGATCTGTCCGCCCTGGCGGCCCGGGCCCAGTCCCGGGTCTCGGTCGCCCGTGCCCTGGACGGGCTCGACGAGTTCACCCTGCGGATCCTCGACGCGGCCCGGCTGACCCGCACCGGGGACGACGCCGAGACCTCGACCGAGGCGATCGTCACGCTCGCGGTCGGCGAGGGCGGCGGCAGCCGCCGGCGTACCGGGCGGACCGCCGCCCGGACCGCGGTCGACCGGCTCCGCGCCCTCTTCCTGCTGTACGGGCTGGAGCAGAGCCTGCGGGTCAGCGCCGGGGTGGACGAGGTCTGCTCGCCGTACCCGGCCGGATTGGGCCGACCGGCGGCGGAGCTGGACCCGGAGACGGCGGCCCTGGTCGCGGACCCGGCCCGGCTGCGCCGCACCCTGCTCGCCGCCCCGCCGCCGGCCCGGGCGATCCTGGACCGGCTCGCCGCCGGACCACCGGTCGGCACCCTGCCCGCCGCCGCCCCGGCGCCCGGGGCCGAGCCGGCCAGCCCGGTCAGCTGGCTGGTCGAACAGAAACTGCTGGTACCGGTCCCGGAGACCGGCGGCGCCCCGAACCGGCCGGCCGCGGTCGAACTGCCCCGGGAGGTCGGCCTGCTGCTGCGCCGCGACGCCGGCCCGCTCGGGCCGCTGCGGCCCCAGCCGCCGACGGTCACCGGCGCGGACCGGGAACCGAAGGCCGTCGACTCGGCCGGCGCCGGGCAGGCGATGGAGGCGGTACGGCACACCGAGGCGCTGCTGGAACAGCTCGCCGACGAACCCGCCCCGCTGCTGCGCTCCGGCGGACTCGGGGTACGCGACCTGCGCCGGCTCACCAAGGCCGGCGGACTGGACGAGTCGACCACCGCGCTGCTGCTGGAGGTGGCGTACGCCGCCGGGCTGCTCGGCGAGGTCGACCTGCCCGGCGCCGCCACCACCCGCACCGGCGCCGACCAGCAGATCCTTCCCACCGCCGGCTACGAGGGCTGGCGGGACGCCTCGCTGGCGCACCGCTGGGAACACCTGGCCCGGGCCTGGCTGACCATGACCCGCCAGGTGGGACTGGTCGGCCAGCGCGACGACCGGGACCGGGCGATCACCCTGCTCTCCCCCGAGGCGGAACGGGCCGGCGCGCCCGCCGTCCGGCGGGCGGTGCTCGGGATCCTCGACGACCTGCCTCCCGGGACCGCACCCACCCCGGACGACGTGGTCGCGCTGCTCGCCTGGCGGGCTCCACGCCGCAGCCTCGGCCGCGAGGCGGGACAACGGGAGGTACTGGCCGAGGCGGCACTGCTCGGGGTAACCGGGCTCGGTGCCCTCACCTCGTACGGCAAGCTGCTGCTCGCCCAGTGGGCGGCCGGGGACACCCGGCTCACCGAGGCCGGCGACGACCCGCTCGGGGTACGTCCCGACGCCGACGGCGCGGCCGGGGGCGGGTCGCCGGCGGTCCGGGCGTTGGACGCGCTGCTGCCGGCCCCGGTCGACCACTTCCTGGTCCAGGCGGACCTGACCGTGGTGGTGCCCGGCCCACCGGAACCCGCCCTGGCCGCCGAACTCGCGGTGGTCGCCGAACCGGAGTCGGCCGGCGGGGCGAGTGTGCACCGGGTCACCGCGGCGAGTGTCCGGCGCGCCCTCGACGCCGGGTACGCCGGCGAGGACCTGCACGCGCTGTTCCGGCACCGGTCCCGCACACCTGTCCCGCAGGGGTTGACGTACCTGATCGACGACATCGCCCGCCGGCACGGTGGGCTGCGGGTCGGTTCCGCCGGGGCGTACCTGCGCAGCGACGACGAGGCGCTGCTGACCGAGGTGCTCGCCGACCGGCGGCTCGTGGTCATGGGACTGCGTCGGCTGGCGCCGACCGTGCTCACCACCCCGCACCTGGTGGGCCGGCTGCTGACCGCGCTGCGCGAGGCCGGGTACGCCCCGGTCTCCGAGGACGCCAGCGGGGCGACCGTACTGACCCGGCCGAAGGTGCGCCGGGCGCCGGCCCGGGGCTCGGTCGCGAACCGGGTCACCGATCCGCTCGCCGCCCCCCGGCTGACCACGCCCCGGCTGCTCGGCATCGTCGAGCAGATCCGTCGGGGCGACGCCGCCGCGAGGGCCGCCCGGCGGGCCCCGACCACGGTCCGGGGGGCCGGCCGGCCGGGTGGCACCGGTCCGGCGCTGCCCTCGGCCCACGCCCACACCCAGGCGCTGGCCGTGCTGCAACAGGCGGTCCGGGACAAGGCCCTGGTCTGGGTCGGCTACGTCGACGCGCACGGGGCGACCGCGTCCCGGCTGGTCCGGCCGGTCTCGATCGGGGCCGGTTACCTGCGGGCCGAGGACGAACGCACCGAGATGCTGCACACCTTCGCCCTGCACCGGATCACCGCCGCCGTCCGCGACGGGGACTGACCCCGTCAGCGGCGGCGGTTCCGCCGTACGGTGCCGATTACGGAGACGATCAGCAGCAGGGTGAAGGCAGCACCGAGGCCCTCACCGAGTGACTCGACGAAGCCCTGCTGCTGCACCAGCCAGCCGAAGAGCACCCAGATCGCCAGCAGCACCGCGACCGTGGCGTACGCCAGCACGGTGGCCAGGGAGACCGGTTCCGGCGGGGGGGCGGGATCGTCGGGCGGGACGGCGGCCGGGGGAACCGGCCCGGAGGTCGACGGATCGGCCGGAGGGGCGGCCGGGGGATCTGTCTCGGGTCGCACCTCGCGATCAACCGTCATCTGGCGCCCTCCCACCGGTAACGTCCCCCGTCCAGACTCGCATCCACCCGCCGGTTGCGACAGGGCATGGCGGGGAATAGTGCGCCCGGAGCCGGTCCCGCTGGTCCGACCCGTTCTCCTCCTGGTCCGGCGTGGGCGGCGCGCTCGCCCCCGTTGTCTCCTCCACGTCACCGACCCGTCCGGAGCCCGCCGGGGCCCGGGCGGCCGGTCGCGGATCAAACGCGCCCGCACCGACGCCGAACAGGGTGACCGCCACCGGAGCAACCGGACGGGGTGCCAAGATGTACGGATACCGTCCGGTCGTCCCCGGGAAGCCGTCGAGAGCTAGACGCACGGGAGTGCCGGTTCGGTTGCGCCGGGTGAAGAATTTTTCCGCCCCGTTTTCCGAGTGCAACACTGGAGGGTCGGCGCGGACGCGCCCGACCTGCGACGGAAGGGTGTCGACGTGAGCGGCGGACCACTGATCGTGCAATCAGACAAGACCCTGCTGCTGGAGATCGACCACCCCGACGCCCAGGCCTGCCGGATGGCCATCGCCCCCTTCGCCGAGTTGGAACGCTCACCCGAGCACGTGCACACCTACCGGCTCACCCCGCTCGGGCTCTGGAACGCCCGGGCGGCCGGGCACGACGCCGAGGGCGTGGTCGACGCCCTGCTGAAGTACTCCCGCTACCCGGTGCCGCACGCGCTGCTGGTCGACGTCGCCGAGACCATGGACCGGTACGGCCGACTGCAGCTCGTCGCCCACCCCACCCACGGCCTGGTGCTGCACGCCCTGGACCGGATGGTGCTGATCGAGGTCGCCAAGAGCAAGAAGCTCGCCGGCATGCTCGGCGGCAGGGTCGACGACGACACGATGATCGTGCATCCCTCCGAGCGTGGCCGGCTCAAGCAGGCGCTGCTCAAACTCGGCTGGCCGGCCGAGGACCTGGCCGGGTACGTCGACGGCGAGGCCCACCAGATCGACCTCGACACCGCCGCCGCCGACGGCCGACCCGGCTGGGAGCTGCGGTCGTACCAGCGGGAGGCGGTGGAGCAGTTCTGGGCCGGCGGGTCGGGTGTGGTGGTGCTCCCCTGTGGCGCCGGCAAGACCCTGGTCGGGGCGGCCGCGATGGCCGAGGCGAAGGCGACCACGCTGATCCTGGTCACCAACACCGTCGCCGGCCGGCAGTGGAAGCGGGAACTGGTCGCCCGCACCTCGCTGACCGAGGACGAGATCGGCGAGTACTCCGGCGAACGCAAGGAGATCCGGCCGGTCACCATCGCCACGTACCAGGTGCTGACCGCCCGGCGCGGCGGCGCCTTCACCCACCTGGACCTGTTCAACGCCCGGGACTGGGGCCTGGTCATCTACGACGAGGTGCACCTGCTGCCGGCGCCGATCTTCCGGTTCACCGCCGACCTGCAGGCCCGACGCCGGCTCGGCCTGACCGCCACCCTGGTCCGGGAGGACGGCCGGGAGGGCGACGTCTTCTCGCTGATCGGCCCGAAGCGCTACGACGCGCCGTGGAAGGACATCGAGGCGCAGGGCTGGATCGCCCCGGCCGAGTGTGTCGAGGTACGGGTCACCCTGACCGACGCCGAACGGATGACGTACGCGGTCGCCGAGCCGGAGGAGCGCTACCGGGTGGCGGCGACCGCCCGGACCAAACTGCCGGTGGTCCGGGCCCTGGTGCGGCGGCACGCCGGCGAGCAGGTGCTGGTGATCGGCGGCTACATCGACCAGCTGCACCAACTCGGCGAGACCCTGGACGCGCCGATCGTGCAGGGGTCGACGACGAACAAGGAACGGGAACGGCTCTTCGACGCCTTCCGCGCCGGTGAGCTGCGTACCCTGGTCATCTCCAAGGTCGGCAACTTCTCCATCGACCTGCCGGAGGCGGCGGTGGCGATCCAGGTCTCCGGCACCTTCGGCTCCCGGCAGGAGGAGGCGCAGCGGCTCGGCCGGGTGCTGCGACCGAAGGCGGACCGGCGACAGGCGCACTTCTACACCGTGGTCTCCCGGGACACCATCGACACCGAGTACGCCGCCCACCGGCAGCGTTTCCTCGCCGAGCAGGGGTACGCGTACACGATCGTCGACGCCGACGACGTACTCGGGCCGCCGCTGCCCAGCGTCGACTGATCCGGGACACCCGGCGGGCGTCCCGGATCAGCCCGGTGACGGCGCTCGGCGGCAGGACCTGACCGGCGGGTTCACCGACCGGTCACGACCGCGGGTACAAGGACCGGTTCGACGGCGAGGGCGGCCAGTTGCTCGGCGGTGAGTTCGAGGAGGGCCTGGGGCACCGGGGCGGGCAGGGCGATCGTCGTCGCGGCTGGGCACCACCGCACGTTGATCTCCAGGCCGGGCAGGAACCGGGTGGCGGTCCAGCAGGTGACCCCGGGCGCGGCGGAGCCGGGGTCGTCCCCGGAGACTTGCTCGGTCCGCACCCGCACCACCTTGTCGCCGACCGCGAGGGACCGACAGTCGGCCGCTCCGCCACCGGCGTCCGACCCCCCGGCCGCGGTGCTGTCGGGCCAGTTTCCGGGCGGTCCGGCGGGCCTCGAACAGAACTCGCCGGCGGCCGGCTCCACCGACCGCAGAGCAGGGTCCCGCGCCGTCCGGGCGTCGCGGATCGAGACCCCGAGTTCCCCCGCACCCCAGCTCGCGTACACCACCGCGTCGGCGGCGATCAGCCGGACACCGGCCAGGCCCGTCCCAGGCCGCACGGTATCGACGTCGGCCACGTCGCGGGTACGGACGTCCCGGCCCGCCGGGTCACGTCGGATGGCGAGCTCGGCCGGCAGGACCGCGGCGACCGCGTCGAGCAGGTCGGCACCGTCGCGGATTCCGGGGCCGGACGACGGGGAGACCGGTGCGCCGGCCGCCGCCTCCGGTTCGGGACGTGGCCGGGCGACGCCGACGGCGACGCCGGCGGTCAGCGCCAGGACCAGCACACCGGCACTCCCGGTCGTCAGGCCGAGCCGGCGGCGCCGCTCGGCACGGCGGGCCGCCGCCACCATCACCTCCGAGGAGGCCATCGGAGGCGTCGGCCCGGCGGCCACCTCGGCGAATATCTCGCGTACGTCTCTCATCGCTTCTCTCCCATCGGCCGACTCCTGTCGGTGGACTCCCGGTCGAGACGGGCACGTAACCGCGCCAGCCCTCGGGCGGTCTGACTCTTGACGGTGCCGGCCGGCAGGGCGAGCATCTCGGCGACCTGCTCGATCGAGAGGTCCTCCCAGAACCGCAGGACCAGGACGGCACGTTCCCGGGCCGGCAGGTCCGCCAGTGCCGCCGACAGCGCCAGACGTTCCGCCACGTCCGGTCCCTCGACAGCCCGGTCCAGACCGGCGTCCGCGGGTCCGGCGGTGAACTCCCGACGCCAGGGACGTCGCCGCTCGTCGAGGAACGCCCGGACCACGATGCGCCGGACGTACTGGTCCAGGACCTCGTGGTGGTTGACCCGCCGCCAGGAGCGGTAGAGCTTGGTGAAGGCGATCTGGGTCAGGTCCTCGGCCAGGTGCCAGTCGCCGCAGAGCAGGAAAGCGGTCGTCCGCATCCGGGCTCCGGTCGCCGAGTAGTAGGCGGCGAACTCCCGGTCCCGGTCGTCACCACCGCCAAACAGGTACAGCCCCATCAGTCCGGCTCCCTCCGTCAGATGAGACACGTAGCGACCGGTACGGCGAGTTCCAGGAATCTCCCGACGCGGACGGGGACCGGGTCAGCGGGTCGGGAGCTTCGGGCCGCGGTCGAGGAGGGGGATCAGCAGGTCGCCGTACTCCTCGATCCGGTCCAGCACCTCGACGGCGGGGAACTGGCGGACGGCGCCGGCCTCCCCGTCGGCGGCGCTCTCCACCTCGTCCCAGGTCACCGGGGTGGAGACCGACGGGTTCGGCTGGGCCCGCAGCGAGTACGCGGTCACCGTGGTCTTCGCCGCGTTGTTCTGACTCCAGTCGATGAAGATCTTGCCGGGCCGGAGCCGTTTCGCCATCTGGGCGGTGATCAACTTCGGGGCCTCGCGGGAGAGTTCCTCGGCGATCCGGCGGGCGTAGCCGGAGACGACGTCGGCGGACTGCCGGCCGGAGACCGGGCAGCAGAGCTGCATGCCCTTCTTGCCGGAGGTCTTCGGATAGCTGGCGATGCCGTCGGCGGCGAGGCGTTCCCGGAGCAGCAGCGCCACCCCGCAGCACTCGACCAGCCCGGCCGGGGCGCCCGGGTCGAGGTCCATCACCATCAGGTCCGGGTCGGCGCCGACCTGCCACTGCGGGGTGTGTAGTTCCAGGGCGGCCAGGTTGGCCAGCCAGACCAGGGTCGGCAGGTCGTCGCAGACGACGTAGTCGAGCATCTCCCGGCCCTTGCTGGAGCCGGGCGCGGGCAGGGTCTCCAGGCGTACCCAGTCGGGGGTGCCGGCCGGGGCGTTCTTCTCGAAGAACGAGTTGCCGTCGACCCCGTTCGGGTAGCGGATCCGGGTCAGCGGCCGGTCCCGCAGGTGCGGCAGGAGCGCGTTCGAGATCCGGGTGTAGTAGTCGATCACCTCGCCCTTGGTGAACCCGGACGCCGGGTACAGCACCTTGTCCAGATTGGACAGCTCCAGCTCCCGGCCGTCGACCTCGACCCGGACCACCCGCCGCTCAGCCGGCATCGCTCACCTCCGCCGCCGTCCGGTCCGGACGCAGCCGGCGGATCCGGGGAAACCGCAGCCGGCCGTCCGGGGTGCGCTGGCCGTACTTCACCTCCACCACGATCTCGGGACGTACCCAGATCGCGCCCCGGGCATCCTCCCGGGGCACGCGATCGACGAACGGGGACACTCCGGCCCGCAGCGGCTCCAGGACGCCCAGCAGCGCCCGCTCGATCGCCGCGCCGATCCCGCCGCCGACCCGGCCCCGGTAGACCAGGCCACCGTCCGGCGCCGGCACCCCGACCAGCAGGCCACCGATCCGGCGTACGCCGGGACGCCAGCCGCCGACCACGAAGTCGGCGGTGACCTCGAGTTTCACCTTCACCCAGTCCGGGGATCGGACGCCGGGACGGTAGACCGAGTCGAGCCGTTTGGCGACCACCCCCTCCAGGCCGTGCTCGCTGGCGGCCTGGTAGGTCGCGACGCCGTCCGGGAAGACCGGCGGCACCGCCCAGCGGTTGCCGGCGAGCCCGAGTTCCTCCAGCGCCGCCCGGCGGCGCCGGTACGGCCACCCGGTCAGGTCCTCGCCGTCCCGCCGCAGCAGGTCGAAGATCATGTACGTCACCGGCAGGCTCGCCGCCAGCCGGGCGGCCCGGTTCGGCTCGCGGACGTGCATCCGCTCGGCGAGGGCGGTGAACGACGGCTGACCGGTCTCGGTCAGCACCACCACCTCGCCGTCGAGCACCGCCCCGACCAGTCCACGTTCGGCGAGCTGGGCACCGAGCGGCGCGAGTTCCGGGTAGGCGGCGGTGATCTCGACCCCGGAGCGGGCGTACAGCCGGAGCGCGTCCGGGCCGGCGTAGTCGGCGACCGCCCGGACCCCGTCCCACTTGAACTCATGCCCCCAGCCGGGGCCTGTGGGCAGCTCCCCGGTGCTGGCGAGCATCGGCTTGACCGGCGGGCCGGGCACGATCCTCACTCTAGGACCGCGCCGAAAGCCTCGCGGGCTGATTCGATCGATGCGATTCTGGTCCTGAGCAGCAGTGTTCGGTACGACGCGGACGGGTGGTACCGACTGGTCACGGGGGTTCTTTCACTCGGTCGGGTGAATCTGGCGCCCGGATGGGGTAGGTGCGGGTCATGCGGGCTATCTGGCGCGGCGCGGTCTCGTTCGGCCTGGTCTCCATCGGGGTCCGGGTCTATTCGGCGACCGAGGAGAAGGACATCCGCTTCCACCAGGTGCACCGCACCGACGGCGGCCGGATCCGGTACAAGCGGGTCTGCTCGATCGACGGCGAGGAGGTCAGCTACGACGACATCGCCAAGGGGTACGACATCGGCGGCGGCGAGATGGTCATCCTCACCGACGACGACTTCGCCGAGCTGCCGTTGAGCACCTCGCACGCGATCGACGTACTGGAGTTCGTGCCGGCGGAGCAGGTCGATCCGATCCTCTACAACAAGGCGTACTTCCTGGAGCCGGAGAGCGCCGCGACCAAGCCGTACGTGCTGCTGCGGGACGCGCTGACCGACTCGGAGCGGGTGGCGATCGTCAAGGTGGCGCTGCGGCAGCGGGAACAGCTCGCCACCCTGCGGGTCCGCGAGGGTGTGCTGCTGCTCAACACGATGCTCTGGCCCGACGAGATCCGGCAGCCGGGTTTCGGCTTCCTGGACGAGGACATCAAGGTACGGCCGCCGGAGCTGGCGATGGCGAGTTCGCTGATCGACTCGATGGCCGGGGAGTTCGAGCCGGATGTCTTCACCGACGACTACCGGGCGGCGTTGCAGGAGGTCATCGACGCCAAGGTGGAGGGACGGCAGGTGGTGCAGCCGGAGGAGGTCGAGGAGGCGCCGGCCGCCGCGATCGACCTGATGGCCGCGCTGCGCGCCTCGGTGGACCGGGCCCGGGCGGCCCGGGGCGAGGCACCGGCCGGCGGCGGTGCCGGCAAGCCGACCCCGATCTCGGCGGCGAAGTCGGCGCAGAAGGCGGCGGCCGCCAAGAAGGCCGGTGCGAAGAAGGCGCCGGCGAAGAAGGCGGTCGGCGAGTCCGGCGGCGGGGCGGGCGGCGGCGGGGCGAAGAAGACGGCCGCGAAGAAGACCGGCGCGGCGAAGTCGGGCGCGAAGAAGGTGACCCCGGCGAAGAAGACCGCCGCCAAGAAGTCCACCACCCGCAAGTCCGCCTGACCCACCGCTGCGTGGGGTCGTCGCCGGGCCGGCGGTACGGGACCCGGCGACGACGATCTGGTCGGCCGGCTCAGTAGGCCGGCGGCAGCCCGAACGGGTACGCGACCGGCGGCGGGTCGGCGTGGTGCGCCGCGCAGTACGCGGCCCGGGGCCCCGGCCCGGTCACCGGTGGCAGGTAGCTGGTCAACGTCGCCAGTCCGGCGGCGGTCGCCACCGCGCTGGACTCGATGTCGAACTCGACGATCGCCCGGGTGAACGGGTTACGGGCGTTGGTCAGCCGTACCGCGTTGCGCCAGGCCTGTTCGCGCCAGCCGACGAGCATTCCGAGGACCAGGTCCGGCGGGATGCCGACGTCGAAGCCCGCCCGGTCGTACCGGGCGATCAGTTCGGCGAGCAGCGGGTCCACCAGTTGGGCGAGGATCTCGTTGACCCGGTCGTGGTCGGGCTTGCGACTGCTGCCGTCCGGCCTGGTCAGTCCGACCTGTTCGAGGACGTACGGCAGGTCCCGGTTGATGTGCGCGCTCATTCCCAGCATCAGGTCACCGGCGCCGGTGAGCCGCCGGTCCCGGGCCGCGTCGAGGGCGGCGAGCCAGGCCGCCGGCACCGCCGAACGCCGGCCGCCGGCCCAGTCGTCGTACGCCCGGTAGTAGTACTCGGCGAAGAGCGCGCCTTCCCGGTTGACCCACCGGTTGTCGGTGAAGAGCCCCTGGTCGCGGCCCCACTTGAAGCCCTGGGTGGTACGCAGGTAGGCGAGGGTGAAGGTGGTGTGGTGGGCGCAGGCCCGCCCGAGGCCGGCGAACCGGCGGCCCAGCTCGGCGATGGTGTCGTCCACGCAGTCGGCCCCGCCCTCCGGGCAGGGCTCCGGTATCGCGGCCGCCCGGACCACCGCCGACGGCGCCGGGGCCGGGGCCGCGTACCCGGGCGGGGCGGCCGCGACGACGCCGACGGTCGCCGACGCGGCCGCCACCAGAGCTCGGAACCTGATCAGTCTTCGCATCCCAGCCCCCTGAAAACAATGATCGACACCAATGTCGAACATCATCTCGGAGCTGAGTGAACAGTCAGTAACCTCGGTCCGATACCCGACTGTCGGCTGGCGGCCGTCAGTCGGGCTCAGCCGCACGGCGGCGTAGCAGCTGAGCCGTCGCCGGCCCGGCTCAGCCCTCGCCGGCCAACTCGGTCCGGTCGGCCGGGCTCAGCCGCAGCGCGGCGGCGGCGATGTTCTCGTCCAGGTGACTCGGCGAGGAGGTGCCCGGGATCGCGAGGGTGGCCGGCGAAAGGTCGAGCAGCCAGGCCAGCGCGACCTGGGCCGGGGTGGCCCCGTGCCGGGCCGCGACCCGGGTCATCCGGTCCGAGGTGATCGACTGGCCGGGCACCTCTTCGCCGGGCCCGGACCGAGTTCGCCTGCGCGGCCACCGATCTGAGCACCTGGTCCGGCCGGGAGATCGGGCGGGCGATCGGCCGGGCGGTACGTGAACGTCGCCCCGCCGGCCTGCGGATCTGCAAACTGTTCCGCCCGTCTGCGCTGGCCGACGAGGAGAGTGCGGGTCACCTCCGGGCGGTGGCCGGTTCCGGGGTCGAGGTGCGGATCTCGGTCCCGCCGCTGCCGCACGAGGTCATCATGATCGACCGCCGGGTGTTGATCCTGGCCGGCGAGCCCTCGACCCGGGACCGCACCTTCACCGTCGTCCAGGCGCCGGAGGTGATCCGGAGCGTCGCCGCGCTGTTCTGGGCCGCCTGGGAGGCGGCGACGGAGTTGGCCGACTTCGCGCGTGACCAGCCGCCGGAGATCTCGGAGCAGAGCCGGGAGATCCTGCGTCGGCTCCGGGCCGGTCTCAAGGACGAGACGGCGGCCCGACAGCTCGATCTGCCGCTGCGTACGTACCGACGGCGGGTCGCCGAGCTGATGTCCCTGCTCGGCGCCGGGTCCCGCTTCCAGGCCGGGGTACGCGCCAGCGAACTCGGACTGCTCGCCGCCCGCCCCGAGACGAACGGGACGCCCGCGACCGCCGGCCGCCCCGACTGAACCCGACACCCGCCGCCGACCGTCTCGGCGGAACCCCGTTTCACATCCGGGTGTAGGTGCTGATGGTGACGCCCTCGGCAAAGCCTCGGGTGTCGACCGGTGCGAACCGGACCGGCCCGAAGGCGGCGTCGAACATCGGAATGCCCGCGCCGGCGACGATCGGGCTCCGCTTGACGATCAGCTCGTCGATCTCGTCGAGCAGCGCACCGGCCAGTTTTCCGCCACCGGCCAACCAGATGCCGCCACCCTCGCCCCGCTTCAGGTCGCGGACGAACTCGACGGGGTCGCCGGAGACGATCCGCACCTCGGGATCGGTGGAGGTCAGGGTGGTGGAGACGACGTACTGGCGCAGTTGCGGGTACGGGCTGGTGACGCCGATCCGCAACGCGGGCTCGTACGTCCCGCGCCCCATCACCACGGTGTCGAACCGCTTGTTCTGGACCCCGGTCAGGCCCAACGGCTCCCGGGCGTGCCCGGGAATGGTCTCGGGAAACTCGGTGAGGATCTCCGCCGCGAACTCCCCCTCGAACGGGAAGAAGTCGAACTCCCCGCCCGGGCCAGCGATGAAACCGTCCAGGGTGACCGCCACGTAGTAGGTCAGTTTGCGCATCCGGTTGTCCCATCGTCGACTTGAGCACTTTAGTCAAAGTACTGTGGTTGCAGTGATCTGAAATTAGTACTGTGACTGCAGTGGTGTCAAGTGACCTACCTGGAGAGCGCCATGCGACAGAACCCCGCCCGCCGTACCGCACTGCTCGACGCCGCCATCGAGGTCCTCGCCCGGGAGGGGTCACGCGGGCTGACCCTGCGGGCCGTCGACACCGAGGCGGGCGTGCCCACCGGCACCGCCTCCAACTACTTCGCCAACCGGACCCAGTTGCTGGGTCAGGTCCTACGCCGGACCCGTGAACGACTCACCCCGGACCCGGCCGACCTGGCCGACACCATGGCCGCCCCGCCCGGCCATGACCTCGTCCGTACGCTGATGCGGCAGCTCGTCGAGCGGATGCGCCGGGAACGCAGCGTCCACCTGGCCATGCTGGAACTGCGCCTGGAGGCGACCCGCCGCCCCGAACTGCACACCGAGCTGGCCCGCTTCTCCGGCGAGGAACTGGAGGGCAACGTACGGTTCCACCTCGACGCCGGGCTGCCCGGTGGCCGTACCGGGGTGGTGCTGCTCTACCTCGCCATGCTCGGGCTGATCATCGACGACCTCACCGTGCCCGACCTGCTGACGCCGTACCCGCTCGACGAGCTGATCGAGGTCATGGTGAACCGCCTGCTGCCGGAGTCCTGAACCACCCCGGCGGATGCGGCAGGATGGAACCGTGGTGGACGCGGTGATCTTCGACCTGGACGGCGTACTGGTGGACTCCGAGCCGGTCTGGGAACGGGTCCGACGGCGGTACGTCGAGACCCGGGGCGGCCGGTGGCAGCCCGACACCCAGCGCCGGCTGATGGGGATGAGCACCGGCGAATGGGCCGCCTACCTGCACGACGAACTCGGCGTGACCGGCCCGCCGGAGCGGATCGCCGGCGACGTCGTCGAGGAGATGGCCGCCGAGTACCGGCAGCACCTGCCGGTGATCGACGGTGCCGTCGAGGTGGTCCGCCGACTCGCCGGACACTGGCCGCTCGGCCTGGCCAGCTCCGCACCGACCCGGCTGATCGAGGTCACCCTGGCCACCACCGGACTGACCGACGCGTTCCGGGTCACCCTCTCCACCGAGGAGGTAGCCCGGGGCAAACCGGCACCGGACGTCTACCGCACGGTCGCCGAGCGGCTCGGCGTACCGGCCGGTCGGTGCGTCGCGATCGAGGACTCCAGCAACGGCGTACGGTCGGCCGCCGCGGCCGGGATGCGGGTGGTGGCGGTGCCGCACGGGTCGTACCCCCTGGACCCGGACGCCGAACAGCTCGCCGCGGTGATCCTCGGCGACATCACCGAACTGACCGAGGAGACCGTGCCGCCGGCCCGGTCGCCACGGATCGTCGAGATCACCCGGGGTCGGATGGTGGTCGACGGGGTCGGCGAGGGCAAGGACTTCAAGCTCTGGCCCGGCGGCGGCCGGCCCTGGGACTGGACCGAGACCGGCACCCGGCACGAGCCGGGCATCCAGCCCGCCGACGTCGAGGAACTGCTCGCCAACGGGGCCACCCGGCTGGTACTCGCCGAGGGCTTCGACGGGCAGCTCCGGGTCGCCCCGGCCACCCTGGGCTTCCTCGCCGAACGCGGCGTCGAGGTACACGTCGCCCGGACCGACGAGGCGGTCGAGCGCTACAACGCGCTCGCCGCCGCCGCGGAACCCGTCGGCGCGCTCATCCACTCCACCTGCTGACACCCGTCCGCGCCACCTGCCGGGGCCGCCCGGCCTCAGCTCGGCAACAGCAGTACCTTGCCGCTGGTCCGCCGCCCCTCCAGGTCGGCGTGCGCCCGGGAGGCGTCGGTGAGCGGGTACGTCCCGCCGATCCGCACCGTCAACCGCCCCTCGGCGATCCAGCCGAAGACGTCGGCGGCCCGTTTCAGCAGCTCGTCCCGGGTGGCGATGTGCGTCGGCAGGCTCGGCCGGGTCAGGTAGAGCGACCCGCCGGCGGCGAGCCGGGCGGTGTCCAGCGGTGGCACGTCACCGCTGGACGCGCCGTAGAGGACCAGCAGGCCCCGGCGGCGCAACGCGGCGAGACTCTGATCGAAGGTGGCCCGGCCGACACCGTCGTAGACCACGGCCGCGCCGGCGCCCCCGGTGACCTCGTGGACCACGTCGACAAAGGTGTCGTACCGGGCGACGTGGTCGGCGCCGGCCTCGCGGGCCAGGTCCGCCTTCTGCTCGGTCGAGGTGGTGCCGACCACCGTGCCGCCGCGCAGCTTGACCAACTGGGTCAGCAGCAGCCCGACCCCGCCGGCGGCGGCGTGCACCACCACCGGATCGGCGGTCGCCACCGGATAGGTGGTGTGCGACAGATAGTGCGCGGTCATCCCCTGCAGCAGCACCGCCGCCGCGACCTTGAGGTCGACCTGCGCCGGCACCGGCACCGCCCGGGCGGCCGGCACCGCGACCCGGGCGGCGTAACTGCCCGGTACGCCGGTCCAGGCGACCCGGTCCCCCGCCGCGAAGCCCTCCACGTCCGGCCCGACCGCCAGGACCGTGCCGGCCCCCTCCTGGCCGGGTACCGCCGGCAGTTCGCCGCCGTACGGTGGGGTCCCCTGACGCTGGTAGACGTCGGCGAAGTTGACCCCGGCGGCGGTGACCTCGACGAGGAGCTGATCGGTGGCGGGTTCCGGATCGGCCGTGTCGACGACCTCCAGGACCTCGGGTCCACCGTTGCGCCGCATCAGCACCGCCCGCATGGCCCCATTCTCGCCGCCGGGCCCCTCACCACACCGGCTTTCCGTCAATCAGGACCGGATCAGGCTCGGGCGACCGCCGGCCGTTCCGGCGTGTCGGCTATCCGTCAGGGTCGCGCCGGCCCGTCGTGGGTATCCCGCGCGCGTCGGCCCCGTTCGGTGATCCGGCTACGAATGGTCGGCAGGTGCTCCAGGCAGGCCGGTCGCCGTCCGGGACAGCGCGTTTCGGGGTACCGGCCCGGCGAGCACATCCGGCCTACGGCTAATCCGAGACATTTCCGCATATCACTTGCCACGGCATCAAATCTGTTGCTCTAGGTAGTTATCTGCTTACGATGCCGGTCGGAGCAGACCTACCGGAGGAGGTAGCTGACGCAGCCGGCCCGCCGGCCACCAGTCCGTCAACACCTTCACGAGCAACGAGAACGGTAAAACGGTATGCCAACTTTTCGATCGACGCTCCGCCGCGCCTTCCACCAGTCCGGCGCGCACCACGTCCGTCGAGCCGCCCATCGAATCGCCCTCCGCACCCGGGACGGAGCCTTCCGCAACGAGATCGGCGTCGTCCTGCACGCCGACCACACCGACAGCCGCGGCACCGAACTCGCCGTCTACAAGGGGAACCTGGACCGCAACGCGGTCGCCGCCTGGCGCCGCCTGGTGACCGAGGTACGCCCGACCGTCGCCATCGACGTCGGCGCCAACTACGGCGAGGTGGCCTTCAGCACGTCGTACTACGGGCTGCGGGAACTGCACCTGGTCGAACCGAATCCGGCCGTGCTGCCGTGGCTGCGCAAGACCGTCGCGATGGCCTCGGCCGACTACCCGGGCACCGTACTGCACGCCGGGGCGGCCAGCGACCGCCCCGGGACCGCCCAGCTCTACCTGCACGAACACACCGGGGTGGCGTCCCTGCGGGTGCCGAACAGCCGGGGTGTGGAGGTGGAGTGCTTCCGGTTGGACGAACGGATCCGGCTGCACACCGACGACACCGTACTGTTCAAGATCGACGTGGAGGGGCACGAGCAGGCCGCGCTGGAGGGGATGACCGGCCTGTTCCACGGCCGCCGGGTCGCCGGCATCTGCGAGGTGCTGCACGCCGACGACGACCTGCTGGGTTACCTGGCCACGCGCTTCGCCGTGGCGCTGCAACGCGGTGGCGTCGAACAGCCGGTGGACGAGGCACAACTCCGGGACGCCGTGGCGCGGGCCCGCGAGACCGGCTGGGGTGATCTCGGCAAGGACGTGGTGCTCCGGTCCCGCTGAGCCGGCCCGCCCGCCGCTCGGACAACGGCGGCCGGCGCCGGCCACCACCGCCAGGACAACGGCGGCCGGCGCCGGCCACCACCGCTCGGGCGACAGGCGGGGGCGACCGGTCACCCGGCGACGGTCAGGTGGCGCAGACGAAACGTGGGTCGGCCCAGACACCGACGGCGCCGCCGGACGTGCTGCTGGTGACCAGGTCGACGTAGCTGGCCCGGGTGACGTCGACGTCGATCCGCTCCGCGCCGTCCGCCGGACCGCGTACCCCGGACTCGAAGACGGTCACGTCGTCGGCCCGGACCGCGAAGGTGACCTGCGCGTCGTCGGCCTTGACGTCGATCACCGCCTGGAGGCGCTCGCAACCGGCCGGCGGTTGGACCCGCAGCCGGCTGGGTGCGGCGGTGAGGACCGCCCGCGGAAAGACTTCGCCGTGCAGGGTCACCCCGCCCGGCGGTACGGTCGGACGGTCTGTCGTGGTCGGGGATTCCGCGGTCACCAGCGGCACCGACTTCGCCTCCGCGGAGAGCCCGTCGACCAGCATCGGAAGATCCGACAGGGGATAGGTGACCTCCTGCCGGACCGCCTGCGGAGTACGGGTCGTCACCCCCGGCCAGAGGTTGACGGCCATGATCCCGAGGCCGGCGGCCAGCAGGCCCACCGTGGAGACCATCGCCCCGTGCCAGCGGACGCCCGAGGTGGCGGGCCGGACCGGACGGCGTACCGCCGGAACGGCCGCGCCCGGAGCCGGGCCGACCTCGGCGGCCGTGACGGCCGGAGCCGGGCTGACCGCGCTCGCGGCGACCACCGGAGCCGGAACGGCACCCCGGGACGGCCGGGGGCGGGCCGGGCTGACCCGGGCCGGAATCAGCGCCGGCCGGCGCCGGGCCGCCAGGTCCTCGATCCAGCCGAACAGCGCCACCGCGACGGCGACCAGCGCCCAGACGACGGCCAGCCGGAAGACGATGTTCGTCAGCCACCCGCCGGAGAGCGCGACCGGGGCGATCAGCGATCCGGCGAGCACGCCGGCCGGCAGGTGCCACAGGTAGATCGTCACCGCGCGGGCGTTCAGCAGCTCGACGAGGCGGTCCAGCGGACGGATCCGCCCCAGCCAGTCGAGCCGGGGACGGAACCGGAACACCGCCGCGATGAAGGCCAACGACCAGAGGGTGTTGGCGCCCTGCATCCGGTTCAGGTCGTAGTTGCCGGTCGACCAGCCGAGGTACAGCACCCAGGTGGCGCCGGTCACCGCGAGCCCGAGGACGGCGAGCGCGTACCGCCGGGCCGGGATCCGGCGCAGCAGCCCGTCGTGGTGGGCGAAGCCGAGCAGCCAGCAGGCCAGGTACGAGCTGACGTTCGTGGCCTGTTCGTTGAAGTAGCCGCCGACGTTCACGATGTCGAACCGGAAGGCGATCGGCAGGGCGGCCGCCGCCGCCAGGATCTGCCAGGGCCAACGCCGGAACGCCGGCCGCAGCAGCGGCGAGAGCAGCACCAGCCACAGGTACGTGACGATGTACCAGAGCACGGTGTTGTACGCCCACGCCCAGGGCTGGTCACTGACCGGTGGCGTACGGGCGGGGAAGATCCACCAGACGAGTTCACCCCAGCCGAGCCGGGCCGCCGGAGCGGTGTGCCAGCCGGCCACCAGCAGCAGGGTCACCGCCACCGTGGCGAAGCCCCACAGCGGTGGGAGCAGCCGGCGCAGCCGGCGGCGTACCGCGCTGGTACCGGTCCGGTCCAGCGAGTTGGCCATCAGCGACCCGGCGAGGGCGAACATCAGGCCCATCGCGGGGAACAGCACGGTCAGCCAGATCCAGCCGAGGACGTGGTACGTCACCACCCGGACGAGCGCGGCCGCCCGCCACATGTCGAGATAACGCTCCCGCCCACCGGCCGGAGGGCGGGCGGCGGCCGGAGGTGTGGCGCCGGTCGGGGGCATACCGCCGGCCGGGGGTGTGTGGCCGGTCGGGGGCGTACCGGGCACGTCGACCCCCTCCGCGGACCGGGCCGGAGCCGTGGCCGCGGTGTCGGGTGACGGTGTCATCGGCCTCTCTCCACGCTCTCCGGGCGGTTCGCCCCGAACGACCCTTGCCCGTCAGTCCTACCCGACAAACCTGAACAATCCCTGGCCGGGTTTCCGATCCGTGTTCTTTGTCGCCCGTCCGGGCGCAGGGGCCCCGGTCCGGGAGCAGGATGGAGCGGGAGCGGGGCGGGGATGAGCGGACAGGGATGAGAAGGTGATCCGGATCGGCCGCACCGGGTGAGGAGTCGAGGATGAGGGCAGCCGTCTACCGCCGTACCGGTGATCCGTCGGTGCTGGAGGTGGTCGACCGGGAGGTACCCGAACCCGGACCGGGTGAGGTGCTGGTCCGGGTGGCCGTCTCCGGGGTCAACCCCACCGACTGGAAGTCCCGCCAGGGTGACGGGTCCGGGGCCGCGCCGAAGGGAGGCTGGCAGATCCCGAACCAGGACGGCGCCGGCGTGATCGAGGCGGTCGGCACCGGGGTCGACGCCAAGCTGCTCGGCGAGCGGGTGTGGATCTGGGAGGCGGCCTGGCAGCGTCCCTGGGGGACGGCTACCGAGTACACCCTGGTCCCGGTCCGCCAGGTGGTACGCCTCGGCGCGGCCTCGTTCGACCTGGGGGCGAGCCTCGGCATCCCGTTCCTGACCGCGCACCGCTGCCTCACCGTCGGCGAGACCATGCCGGACCGGATCGACGTCGGCGCGCTCACCGGACGCACGGTTCTGGTGCAGGGCGGGGCCGGCGCGGTCGGCAACGCGGCGATCCAGCTGGCCCGGTGGGCCGACGCCACCGTCATCACCACGGTCAGCAGCGCCGAGAAGGCCCAGCTCGCGGTCGCGGCCGGGGCCTCGTACGTGATCAACTACCGGGACGAGGACGTGGTGGCCGAGGTCCGAAAGATCGCCCCGCACGGCGTGGACGCGATCGTCGAGGTGGCCGCCGCGCGCAACGCCGAGATCGACGCCCAGGTGATCGGTCCCGCCGGCGCGGTCGCGGTGTACGCCGACGACGACGGGAAGCCGCTCACCCTGCCGGTACGCCCGATAATGATCTCGAACGTGCGGTGGCAGGGGGTCCTGGTCTACACCCTGCCGGCGGTGGCCAAGGCCCAGGCCGTCGAGGACGTGGCCGCCGGCGCGGCGGCCGGCGTGCTCCGGGTCGGCATCGACGCCGGCCTGCCCCTGCACTACTACCCGCTGGCGGACGTCGCCGAGGCACACACGGCGGTGCAGAACTCCGCGGTCGGCAAGGTGCTGGTGGTCACCAGCGACCAGTGACCGACCGCCGCACCGGGCGGCCGGTCACCCCCGCGTCCCGAGCCGATCAGGAGATCGTCGGCGCCGGCACGTACGACCAGGTGGTGCCGTCGGTGGAGAGCCAGGTGCCGGTCCGGTCCTGCTCGTCGGCCTGGGCGTAGCCGCCGGGTACGGCGACCGCCGAGGCGCCCGGGCCGACCCGGACCGGACGGAGGGTCTCGCCCCCGTCGGCGCTGGTGTACATCACCGGGTCCTCGCCGGCCAGCACCCCGGCCTGGATCAGCAGCGTCCCGTCGGGGCGTACCCCGGCTTCGACGATCCGCTCGCCGACCGGGGCCGTACCCGCCGCACGCCGCCAACTGCGGCCCTGGTCGGTGCTGCGGAAGATCCGCAGCTCGCCCTCGTCCCGGAGGACGACGTACGCGGTGTCGCCGTGCACCGCCATCGCGAGCTCGCTGAACCCCTCGGCCCGGACCTGCTCCGGCAGCACGTTCCGCCGCCAGGTACGCCCGCCGTCGTGGCTGACCTCGATGGCAGGGTCGGTGAAGGTGACCTTGTTCTCCGAGATGCTGCCGTCGAGTTCACGGACCTGGCCGACGACCTGGTCCGTGTAGCCGGCCGTCCAGAGCCCGTCGTCGACCGGGACACCGGCGAGCAGTTCGGCCGCACCCAGCCGGACCGGCCGGGCCAGTCGGAGCAGTTCTCCGGTGGCCGGGTCGACGGCCACGATCGAGAACAGGTTCGTCCCGGGATCCGGCATCAGCGGGCGGGCGTCCGCCGGCAGGACCGGCACCTCCCGGACCGTCACCTCCCGCCAGGTCCGACCGCCGTCGAGGCTGGACAACCAGTACTGCCGGGGAAACGCCTCGTCGCCGGAGGCATCCTGGACCCAGGCCACCAGCGTCTCCGGGCCGGCCGCGCGCAGGTCGACCATGCTGTCCGGCGGGACCGACATCGGCCAGGTCCGCCAACTCCCGCCCTGGTCGGTCGTAGCCGCCACCCGGATCTGGCAGTCCCCGTCCTGGCAGTGGCGGTAACGGATGTAGAGGTGGTGCAGGTCGCCGGCGACCATCGCCCCGCTGATCTGGCCGCTCGGCGGACCTGCCTCCGGGCTGCCGCTCGGGTTTGGCGTCGGGATGAACTCGGGCGTGGTCTCCAGCCGGACGCCGGGAATCGTCCCGCCGTACGGCGTACCGCCGCCCGAGGCGAGTTCCAGCGCCGTACCGGACCCGACCGTGACGGCCACGACCAGCAGTGCCGCCCCCGCCATCCGGGTACGTCGCCGGTGCCGGGCCCGGCGCTCCAGTGCCGCGAACTGCGGCTTGTAGGCGGCCCGGGCAGCACGGTCGAGGCTGGAAAAGTCGAGTGTCGACATGCTGCTCCTCCGGTGGTGGCGCGGATCGGTCGAGGGCGGCTGCGGAGCGGTCATCGCCGCCTCACCGGCGGTCGGCCGGCGGCGCCGGATCCAACGGCGGCGGACGCGGGACCGGCAGCGCGGTCGGACGTGGGACCGGTCGGGGTGCCGTCCGGTTCGCCGAGGTGGGCGGCGAGCGCCTGCCGCCCGCGGACCAGTCGGGTCTTGACGGCCTCCACCGAGCAGTTCTGAGTGGCGGCGACCTCGGCCACCGACAGGTCGCCGATGTGGTACAGCACCACCGACTCCCGGGTCGTCCGGGGCAGCCGTTGCAGGGCGGCGACCAGGGCGACATGGTCCGGTGACAACTCGGCCGGACCCGAATCCGGGTTGGCCAGCCGCCCGGACCGGAGCAGACGGTCGAAGACCATCCGCCGCCGGTACCGGGAGCGGGCCACGTTCAGCGCGACCGTCCGCAGCCATGCCTCCGGGTTCGCCACCTGCCGGAACCGGCCCGGTCGGGCCAACGCCCGGACGAACGCCTCGTGCACCGCGTCCTGGGCCTCGGCGTAGTCGCCGGTCACTCCGTAGAGCTGCGCCACCAGGCGCGCCGCCGAGGCGGCGTACACCTCTCGAACTGCCTGCTGTCCGTCCACACCGTCCCCTGCCCGCTGATGGTTCTCACCGGTACGACCGGCGGCAGGGGTCTCCGGTGACATCCGGATCGGGGACGGATCCGGCCGGCTCCACAGTTGTCGGCGGCGCCGGCCGTTCCGCTACGGCACCAGCACGATCTTGCCGCGCGTCCCGCCGGCCTCGGCCAGCCGGTGCGCCTGCTCCGCCTCGGTCAGCGGCAGCGTCTTCGCCACCCGGGTACGCAGCCGGCCGGCGGCCACCTCGGCCACCAGTTCGGTCAGCATCGGCTGCCGCAGTTGGATCATGATCACGTGCTGTCGTACCCCACGGGCCGGATCCAGCGGCGGGGTCGGCCGGGTCGTCACCAGCGTGCCCCCGTCGGCGACCGCGACCGTGGCCGGCGGGCCGAGTGGGACCGCGTCGAGTACGGCGGGGAACGGGCCCACCCCGGCCAGGTCGGCGGAGCGGGGCAGCACCTCGGCGACCCCGAGTCCGCGCACCCACTCCTCGTCGTCGTGGCTGGCGACCGCGACCACCCGGTGCCCGGCCCGGACGGCCAACTCGGCGGCGAACCCGCCCACCCCACCACTCGCCCCGGTCACCAGCACCGTCGTGCCCGGTTCGAGGGTCATCAGCTCCAGGGCCTGCCGCGCGGTGAGCGCGTTCAGGCCGATCGTCGCGGCGGCGGCCAGGTCGAGCGTGTCGGGAATCGGGACCACCCAGTCCCGGTCGGCGGCGACGAGTTCGGCGTACGCGCCGCCAGCGCCCCGGGTCAGGTACCACGGGATCATCCCGGCGATCCGGTCGCCGGGCCGCAGATCCGTCACCTCGTCGCCGACGGCGACGACCTCCCCGGCGAAGTCCCAGCCGAGCACGATCGGCGGCGGGATCGGCCCACCGGGGATGAACCCGGCGCGGGCCCCCAGGTCGGCGGGGTTGACGCCGGCCCCGCCCACCCGCACCAGCACCTGTCCCGGTCCGGCGACCGGATCCGGCCACTCGACCACCCGCAGCACCTCGGGCCCACCCGTAGCCGTTGCCGCAACCACCCGCACGTGATCACTCCTCCCGTGTCGCCCCACATCCTCGCCGCCGGACGCCTCCCGGAAAAGGGTCCGCCGCAACGGACCTGCCGACGGGTACGGCGTGGATCGACTGTGGCACAAGGGATTTCAGCTACGGACGGCGTGGATCCGCAGGCGTACGTAGTCGACGACCGGCTCGGGCAGCCGCTCGGCGACGGCCCGGACGAACCGGCGACGCCGTTGCGCCGGCAGCTCCCGCAGGTGCGCGCCGAGGACCACCGTGCCGAGGAACGCCTCCAGCGGCTCGCCCGCGGGCAGCCGGGCCGGATCCGCGACCAGCTCCACCTCGGGGTCCGGGAAGCCAGCCCGGCGCAGCCGGCGAACCGTCTCGTCGACCCCCGGGAAATTCCAGAACCGGTCCTCGTCGTCCCGGCCGGTCACCTCGGCGAGGGCCCGCAGTACGCCGGCCACGTTGCCCCGGCCGCCGCCCTCGGCGACGAACCGCCCGCCGGGACGCAGCGCGGCCGCGACGCTGCGGAACAGCGTGTCGTGGTCGGGCAGCCAGTGCAGGGTCGCCACGCTGAACGCCGCGTCGACCGGCTCGGCCAGCGGCAACGGCTCCCGCAGGTCGGCCTCCCGCACGGTCAGCCGGTCGCCGGCGTGCGGCAGCCGGACGCGCAGTTCGGCGAGCATCCGGGCGGAGCCGTCGATCGCGACCACCCGGCCGACGGGCAGCCGGGCGAGCAGTCGCTCGGTGTCCCGGCCGGTTCCGCACCCCAGGTCGAGTACGGTCTCGGTGCCGACCAGCGGCAGCTCGGCCAGCAGGTCCGCTCCCCAGCGTCGGTGCGGCAGCGGCAGCGTGTCGTAGGTCCGCGCGTCCCAGTCCAGCAGCTCCACGTCGTACCCCTCCCGGCTCCGGCGACCTCATCCGAAGCTACCCCCCTTCCCGTATAGTGGTACATGTCTCTCAAGGTACGGGAAACGATCCAGGTGTCCGCGCCGATGCGCCGGTGTCGTGGTTGCGGGAAAGACTCGACGGCTGAGATCAGATCGCGCGATCGTGGTCTGTGACCCGATCAAGCGCCGACCCGGGAGCAGAACGATGAGCAGTGTCCCGTGGGCCGAGTCGTACCTCGGCCAACTCCGTGCCCTCGCCGGAGACCGGACGTTGATGTTCGTCGGCGCCCGGGCGGTGGTCCGGGACACCGCCGGCCGGGTGCTGCTGATCGAACGGTCCGACAACAGCTACTGGGCGCTGCCGGCCGGCGCGATGGAACTGGGCGAGTCGATCGCCGAGTGCGCGGTTCGTGAGGTGTGGGAGGAGACCGGGCTGACCGCGACCGCAGTCACCCCGTTCGCCATGTACACCGGCCCGGACCGCACCTTCACCAACATGTACGGCGACACGTACCAACTCTTCGTGGTCGCCTTCCGGGTCGACGCCTGGGCGGGCGAACTGCTGACCGCCACCGACGAGACCACCAACGCCGGCTTCTTCCTCCCGGACGGGGAACTGCCCGAACCGCTCTCCCCCAACGTGTCGGAGATCCTGGCCGACCTGGCCGCCTTCGAACGCACCAACCAGTTCATCCTCAAGTGAGCTGAGGAAGGACCCCATTCCCACCGGTCAGAGCAGCGTCTGGGCGTTCGCCTCCATGTCGGCGGCGGCGTCGTCGTGCCCCTCCCGGGAGTACCGGTCGCTGGTGGCCGACCCCGGGGCGCCGCGCAGTTCCCGGTTCGGCATGGCCAGGGCCACCGCCACCGCCAGGATCGCGATCAGACCGGCGACCAGGAAGACGACGTGCAGCGCGCCGACGAACGACTCCTGGATGGCGTCGCGGATCGGCGCGGGCAGCGCCAGGATCTTCGCCGGCTCGTTGATCGAGATCTCGTGGCTGGCGTCGGCGAACTGGCCCCGCTGTTCCGGCGGCAGCTGGGCGACCGCCGCCGGCAGCCGGTCACCGAGCCCGCTGGCGAGCCGGGCGGAGAGGACCGCGCCGAGGATCGCCACCCCGAACGAGCCGCCCAGGGACCGGAAGAAGGTGGCGGTGGACGTACCAGCGCCCAGGTCCCGGATCTCCACCGCGTTTTGTACGGCGAGCACCAGCGGCTGCATGCAGAGGCCGAGCCCGATACCGATGAACACCATGTAGATGAAGGCCTCCCAGAGCGGGGAGTCGACCTGCAGCCGGGTGAAGAGCAGCATGCCGAGCACCAGGACGGCCGCCCCGGCGACCGGGAACCACTTGTACCGGCCGATCCGGCTGATCGCCTGCCCGGAGAGCACCGAGGTGACGATCACGCCGGCCATCATCGGCAGCATCAGCAGACCGCTGTTGGTCGGGGAGGCGCCCTTGACGATCTGCAGGTAGAGCGGGATGAAGATGATCGAGCCGAACATCACCAGACCGAGGACAAAGCCGGCGGTGTTCGCCAGCGCGAAGGTGGGTCGGCGGAACAGCCTCAGCGGCAGGATCGGCTCGGCGACCCGGGCTTCCTGGAGCAGGAAGACCACACCGAGGACGACGCCGGCCACGAACAGCCCGATGATCACACCGGAACCCCAGGCGTACTCGTTGCCGCCCCAGCTCAGCGCGAGCAGCAGCGCGCTCACCCCGGCGACCAGCAGCGCCGCGCCGAGCCAGTCGATCGCATGCTTGCGACGCTTGAACGGGATCAGCCGCATCACGTGGTAGCAGACGATGATCGCGACGATCGCCAGCGGGACGTTGATGAAGAAGATCCACCGCCAGTCGTGCTCGGCGAAGTACCCGCCGACCAGCGGCCCGGCCACCGAGGAGACCCCGAAGACCGCACCGAAGAGCCCCTGGTAGCGGCCCCGCTCCCGGGGGGTCACCACGTCCGAGATGATGGTGAAGGCCAGCGTCATCAGACCACCGGCACCGATTCCCTGGATGCCCCGCGTGATGATCAGCTGGGTCATGTTCTGGGACAGTCCGGCCAGCAGCGAGCCGACCAGGAAGGTCCCGATCGAGAAGAGGAAAACCGGGCGGCGGCCGAGCAGGTCGGCCATCTTGCCGTAGAGCGGCGTCGAGGCGGTCGAGGCCAGCAGGTACGCGGTGACCACCCACGAGTAGTGGTTGATACCACCCAACTCGCCGACGATGGTCGGCAGCGCGGTGCCGACGATGGTCTGGTCCAGCGCGGCCAACAGCATGCCGGTCATCAGCCCGACCATCAGGAGCCTGATCTGTCGGCGGCCCAACTGCGGTCGGTCGTCCTCAGCGGTGCTCATGGTGTTTTCTCCCCACGCCGGCCCGAATGATGCGCCGGACGTCGGCCCTGCTCATCCGAACCACGGGTTGACCGGGCCTCCTACCGTCGACGCTCCTGAGGCAGATGGCCGTCCGGCGTACGGATCGGCGCGAAGGAGGACACGTGAACACGGGGAGAGTCGCACTGCTCGCGGTCGCGGCGGTCTCCGCCACCCTGGCGGTCGGCGGGTGCGGCGGAGGTGACCCCGCGCAGGCGTACCGGGACAAGCTGACCAGGGCCGGCTTCACCTCGGTCACCGTGGAGGCCGACGAGGAGAGCACCGGCACCAGGAAGAAGCGGAAGAAGCGGGTCGTCGCGTACGACTTCGACTGGGTGGTGAACACCGACAACGACCCGCAGACCTGCACGGTCGAGTTGGAGCATCCCGGCGACTCCGGTGAACTGCGCGGCAACCACTGGCACATCGACGAGGTCAACGGCCAGGACGTCAACGGCTGGGGAGCCGGCAGCCCCAACCCGGACACCGTGCGGCGACTGCTCCGCGAACACCAGTACGACTGCTGATTGCCGGCTGCGCGGACCGGGCCGGGGCGCCGGGTCTGGGCACCCGGTCCGGGGTGGGGCCGGGTCCCCCGCTCCCGACGGTCAGGCATGATCCCGTCCTGGGCGGTCAGGCTTGATCCCGTCGCGGGGCACCCGGCTCACCCCACCCGGCGCGGCCGGCGAGACCGTCAGTGCCGGCCCTCGGCGAACTCCTCGACGAGTTTGGCGCAGAACGCCGGCAGGTCGTCCGGCCTGCGACTCGTCACCAGGCCGTTGTCGACGTGACACTCCTCGTCGACCCAGTGCGCCCCGGCGTTCGCCAGGTCCGTACGGAGACTCGGCCACGAGGTCAGGGTCCGTCCCTTCACCACGTCCGCGTCGATCATCGTCCACGGCGCGTGGCAGATCGCCCCGACCGGCTTGCCCGCGTCGAAGAACGCCCGGACGAACCGGAGCACGTCCGGATCGGTCCGTAGCGCGTCCGGGTTCGCCACCCCACCGGGCAGCACCAGACCGTCGTACCCGGACGGGTCGGCTCCGGCGACGGTGACGTCGACGTCGTACCGCTGGGATTTGTCCAGGTGGTTGAAGGCCTGGATCGTGCCCGGCTTCAGCGAGACCAGCTCGGCCCGGCCGCCGGCGGCCTCGACGGCCTCCCGGGGTCGGACGTACTCGACCTCCTCCACGCCGTCGGTGGCCAGGAACGCGAACCGCTTGCCCTGCAACTCGGCTGCCATCTCGTATCTCCTTTCCGAGGGGTGGAAGTGGGCTCTGTGGCGGTTTTCCGATTCACCACCTCCCGGAAAAAGTCCTTCCCGGTACGGGGACGCCGAAACACCCCGGCCCGTCCGGCGCGGCCCGCGTCACATCCCCTTCGCGGTCGCCGAAGGACCACGTTTGTCCTGGCCGGCACCGGGGACCCGCGCTACATGGTGAGAGACGCAGCGGAACAGCGCCGCCTGGCCGCGGTGGTGGAGAGCTGGCTGGGGCGGGGCGTACTGGTGGTCGGTGACGCGATGCTCGACGAGTGGCGGTTCGCCGAGTCCGACCGGCTCTGCCGGGAGGCACCGGCACCGGTCCTCACCTTGCGTCGTCGACTCTGCGCGGCTGGTGGGGCTGCGAACACCGCTGTCAACCTGACCGCGCTCGGCGGGGTGGCCGCGCTGGTCTCGCCGGTCGGTGCCGACGTCGCCGGAGACGAACTGCACGACTGCCTGGACCGGGCCGGAGTCTGGGACCGGACGATCAGCCAGCCGGGTCGGCCGACACCGGTCAAGCGCCGGCTGCTCGCCGCCGACCAGATCCTGCTCCGGGAGGACGAGGGCGACGCGGACGAGACACTGCCGGACGAGGGAGTGCAGCGGATGCTGCAGGCGCTCGCGCACACGACCGAGGAGTTGCGTGCCGACCGCGGTGGTCAGGCGCCGACCCTGGTGGTCTGTGACTACGGCTTGGGCGCGCTGCCCGAGCCGGTACGCCGCTGGCTGGTGCACAACCGCGACCGGTACGCGACGGTGGCGCTGGACGCCCACGACCTGGCGTACTGGCGCGGCCTGGCGCCGACCGTGGTGACCCCGAGTTTCGCCGAGGCGGCCCGGCTGCTCAGCGCCCCGTCGCCGGCGGGGGCGGATCCGCGCTCGACGGCGGTCGCCGGCACCCGGGTGAGCGTCGCCGCGGACGGCACCACCACCGCCACCGGCACCCGGCGCACCGACGGTGCGCCGAGCACGACGATCACCAGCAACAACGGCACGTCGACGGCCAGCGACGGCAGCACGCCGACGGCCGGCGGCAACGGCGTGCCGATCACCGCCAACAGCGGTGGGAACACCGGCGGGGAGGGTACGCCGCCGACCGAGGGGGACGGCGGCACGTCGACCGACGACCGGGGCGGTTCGGTCAGCGGGGACGGTCTGACGGTGACCAGCGACGAAATCGGGGTCGCCGGGGACGACATCGTGGTGGCCGGCGACGAGACGGCGAGCGGTGCCGGTGGTCGTCCGGTCGCCGCCGGCGGGGCCAGCCGGGCGGTCGTCGCCCAGGCCCGCCTCGCCGAGCTGCGGGAACGTACCGGGGCGGACGTCGTGGCGGTGACCCTGGATGCCGAGGGCGCGGTGGTCGGCGGCGCCGACGGGCGGTCCCGGCGCAGCCACGCCACGCCGGTGCCGGCCAGTTACGCGGTCGGGGCCGGCGACGCCTACCTGGCGGCGATGACGTTGGCGCTGGCCGCCGACGCACCGCTGCCGACAGCGGCCCAGCTCGCCCAGCTCGCCGCGACGACCACCGTCGCGGACACCGGCACCTGTGTCTGCCACCGGGACGACCTGCTCGCCGCGCTCGGCGTCGCCGCGCAGGCACCGGCCCGGACCGTGCTCGACCACGACAGCCTGCTGGAGGTCGTCGCGCGGCACCGGGCGGAGGGGCGCAGCGTCGTCTTCACCAACGGTTGCTTCGACGTCCTGCACCACGGGCACGTCCGCTACCTGGACCAGGCGCGTGGGCTCGGTGACCTGCTGGTGGTCGCGGTCAACTCGGACGACAGCGTACGCCGGCTCAAGGGCGACGACCGGCCGGTGAACCCGGTCGAGGACCGGATCGCCGTACTCGCCGCGCTCTCCTGTGTGGACCACGTGGTGGTCTTCGAGGAGGACTCGCCGACCGGGCTGATCGAGGCGATCCGCCCCGACGTGTACGTCAAGGGCGGCGACTACCCGCCGGAGATGGTTCCCGAGGCACCCCTGGTACGTCGACTCGGCGGTCAGGTTCGGACCCTCGGCTACGTACCGGACCGGTCCACCTCGGCGGTGATCGAACGGATCCGGTCGTACGGCGACAACCGGCAGCTCGCCGTCGAGGCCGGGGAGACCACGGAAACCGTCGCCGCCCCGAGTCACCGGGCGTGAACCGGCCGGCCCGGATCACCCGGCCGATCGAGCCGGGTGATCCGTCGGCGTTCCGCCGGGACCGGCTGCTGGACATCCTGATCCCGACCCGTGACCGTCCGGCCGAACTGGCGGTGACCCTGGCCGGCCTGGCCGCCCAGCACCCCGCCCCGACCGGGTCGACCGGTCCGGCCGGGATCGAGCAGAGCCCGCCCGGTCCGCCGGCCGGGACGGAGGAGAGCGGGGGCGGTCCGCCGGCCGGGACGGAGGAGAGCGGGGGCGGCTTCGGGGTGGTGGTCAGCGACCAGTCCGACGGTCCGGAGCCGGCCTGGGCGGAGCCGGCGGCGGCCGCGATGGTCCGGGTGCTCCGACACCGGGGCCACCCGGTGCTGCTCACCCGACGGCTGCCCCGGCGTGGACTCGCCGAGCACCGCGCCTACCTGCTCGACGCCTCGGCCGCCCGGTACGTCCTCTTCCTCGACGACGACGTCTGGCTCGAACCGGGCACCGTCGACCGGCTGCTCACCGCCGTCCAGGAACTCGACTGCGGTTTTGTCGGCAACGCCGTACACGGACTGTCGTATCTGGACGACGTCCGGCCGGAGACGCACCGGCGCTACCAGGAGTGGCCCGGGCGGCCGGTGCCGGAGCTGCCCCGGCCGGGCACCCCGGAGTGGGCCCGCGCGCAGATCCACTCCGCGGCCAACCTGCTGCACGTCACGGCGGCCCGTCGACTGCCGCCGGGGCAGTGGCGGGCGTACAAGATCTCCTGGATCGGTGGCTGTGTGCTCTACCACCGCGAGCGGCTGCGCGCGGCCGGCGGCTTCGACTTCTGGCGTCAGCTGGACCCGGGGCACCAGGGCGAGGACGTGGCCGCCCAGCTCGCGGTGATGAGCCGGTACGCGGGTGCCGGGGTGTTGCCGAGCGGGGCGTACCACCTGGAGGCGCCGACCACGGTCACCGAGCGGACCATGGAAGCCTGGGAGGTGCTGCTCGCCGACCACCCCGAGCCGGCACCCACCGAGCCGGCATCCACCGAGCCGGCACCCACCGAGCCGGCATCCACCGAGCCCACCGGGGCGGACCAGCGGCGCTGACGTCGGCGAATGCCGCCAGACGCACGATGTGCGTGCTCGATGGTCAGGACGATCGATACCCTCGGTATCATCGCGGCTGCCTGACGTTTCGCCAACACCGCGCGGGGGCCGTCGAGTGTGGACGCAGAAGGACCGGATCCAGGCGTACCAGTTCCTCCGCCGTCGGCTGGTCTCCGCGCTGGTCTCCGCCGACGCCGACCACCCGGCCTCGCCGTCGAAACGACTCCTGCTCGGCACCGCGATCGGACTGGCGGTCACCGTGCTGGTCGCCGCGGTCTTCGGGATCATCGGCCTGCTCACCCCGAGCCGACAGCAGGCGTGGCGCCAGGGCGGGCAGGTGATCGTCGAGAAGGAGACCGGGGCGAGGTTCGTCCTCGGTGCCGACGGCGCGCTGCACCCGGTGCTCAACTACACGTCGGCCCGGCTGCTCGCCGGCGGGGACGGCACCCGGACGGTCACCGTGCCGGCGAAGACCCTCGGCGGTGTCGCCCGGGGCGCCGGAATCGGCATCGTCGGCGCCCCGGACTCGCTGCCGGCGGCCGACCGGCTGCTCACCGGCCCGTGGACCCGGTGCACCCGGCAGCCCCCGGACCGGCCCAGCGGCGAGGCGCCGGTCCCCGCCGTCCTGCTCGGCCAGCCACCGGGCGGGGAGCGGCTGGGCGCCGGCCAGGCGATCGTGGCACTGCTCCCGACCGGCGAACGGTTCCTGATCGTCGACGGGCTCCGACACCGGGTGCCGGACGGCCCGGCCGTGGTCGCCCTCGGCCTCGCCGCCGCCGACACCGTCCGGGTCGCCCCGACCTGGCTGAACACCGTCCCGGCCGGACGTGACCTGGACACCTTCCAGGTGGACGGCGTCGGGCGGCCGGGGCCGACGGTGGGTGGCAGCCCGACCCGGGTCGGTCAGGTGCTGACCACCGGCGGAGACGAGTTCTACCTGGTCCGCGCCGACGGGCTCGCCGTGGTCAGCGACACCGAGGCCCGGCTGGCACTCGGCTCGCCGGGCAGCGGCGCCGCCTATCCGGACGCGCTGCCCCGGCCGCTGCCGGTCGGGCCCGCCGACGTCGCCGCCGCGCCACGGTCGCCGACCAGGGCGGACGGGTATCCGCGCCGCCGCCCGGAACCGGTGCCGGTCGCGGGCAACGCCACGGTCTGCGTCGCCGAGGACCGGATCACCGTCGGCGACGGCCTGCCGCTGGGCGACGGGCAGCCGATCAGCCTGCCGGCCGGCGGCGGTGCCGGCGTCCCGACCGAGGTCTACGTACCGGGTGGAGCCGGGGCGCTGGTCGCCGAGGAGCCGGTACCCGGCACCCCGTCCGGCACCGTCTACCTGATCACCGACACCGGACGGAAGTACCCGGTGACCGGCGACGGGGCGATCGCCTCGCTCGGGCTCGGCCGGGTCCGCCCGTACGGCGTACCCGCCTCGGTGCTCGCGATGTTCCCGACCGGGGCCACCCTGGACCCGGCCGCGGCCCGACAGACCGTACCCGGCTGATGGGACCGGTCGAGCAGGGGCTGCTGCGGCAGGGCCTGCGCTACTCCCTCGGCCTCCGGCTCACCGTGGTCGCCGTGGTGGGCCTGGTGTCGCTGCTGCTCGGCGCCGCCCGCGAGCCAGGGCCGGCCACCGTACTCGTGCTGCTCTTCCTCGCCTGGAACGGCTACTACGCGATGCGTACGCTGCGCGTGGCACCCCGCTGGCTGGTGCCGGTGGACGTCACCGTGGTCTGTGCGCTCTGCCTGCTCCAGGTCTGGACGGCTCCGGCCGACCAGCACGTCGAGAACAGCGGCTGGGTCCCGCTCGCCGCGGCGATCATCGTGGTGACGTACCCGTGGCAGGTCGGCTCCCGTGGCCTGGTGGCGCTGACCGCGGCGGTGGTGGTGGCCGACATCGTCGGGACCGCGCTCGCCAGCCCGGAGAGCTGGCTGGCCGCGACCGACCTGCCGGCGGCGGTCGCGATCCGCCTCTGGATGGTGGCGGAGGTCGCCCTCTCCTGGGGCCTCTACCGCCTGGTACGACGTAACGCCCGCCGGGCCGACCTGCTGGTGGTCCGGGGTGCGCAGGTCCGCCGGGACGCCGCGATCACCGCCGCCCGCCGCGCCGACGAACGGGAGTACCTCGCCGCCCTGCACGACACCGCCTCGGCGACGCTGCTGATGGTCGGCGCCGGGGTCGTGACCCGGCCGGAGCCGTGGCTGGCCGAGCAGGCGGCCCGCGACCTGACCGTGCTCGGCGGGCCGACGGTCGACACCGAACGCGAGGCCGACCTGGTCGCGCTGCTCCGCGAGGTGGTCGGGCACACCCCACTGCGGGTACGTCTGTGCGGGCTGCCGACGCTGTCGATCCGGGCGGTGGACGCGGTGATGCTCGGACACGGGACCCGGGAGGCGCTGACCAACGTGGTCCGGCACGCGGAGACCGACCGTGCCGAGGTGACCGTCTCGCTGACCGGCGACGCCGGTCAGACCGTCGTGGTCGAGGTGACCGACCGGGGTCGCGGCTTCGACCCGGACGAGGTCTCCGGCCACCGGTACGGAGTGGCCCGCTCACTGGTCGACCGGATGGACCGGATCGGTGGGCGGGCCACCGTGCACAGCAGTCGCGGGCAGGGCACCACGGTCCGGATGGAGTGCCCCCGGCACGCGCCGCCACCGACCGACGACAACGTGGCGATCATCTCCACCCGGTTCCACCGGGGCCTGGTCTGGGCGACCGTGGTGATCAACCTGGCCGTCCTCGGCCTGCTCGACCTGCCCAAGCTGCTGGCATCCCACGACAGCTACCACCCGCCCGTCGCCCAGTACGCCACGATGGGCGGCTTTGTCCTGGTCACCGCGATCGTCGCGGTCCACACCCTGCGCGGGTGGTCCCTCGGCCGCTGGCGCTGGCCGCTGCTCGGCCTGGTCCTCGCCCTCTCCGTGCTCGCCACCGCCGGTGTGCCGCCGGAGCAGCGGCTCGGCTACACGCACTGGTCGGAGGGGGACGTCGGCTGGACGGTCGTGCTGCTGCTGCTCGACGCCCGGCCGGCGGTCTTCGCCGGGGTGCTCGGCGGCAGCTATCTGCTGACGTTCGCCCAGACCGCGTTCGGTGGCGCGGCGGCGCTCTCCTTCGCCGCCGCGGTGAACGCCACCGTGATCGTGCTCGCCTTCCAACTCGCCGTCGGCATGATCGCGATCGTGCTGCGGCAGCTCGCCGTCAGTACGGCGCGGGTGGCCCGGGCGGAGGAGGAGGTACGCACCGCCGGCGCGGTCGCCGCCCAGCTCGCCCGGGACCGGGTGGAACGGTACGCCGACCTGGCCCGGACCACGGTGCCGCTGCTGTCCGGCCTGGCCGACGGCAGCCTGGACCCGGGCGACGAGGCGGTACGCCGCTCCTGCGCGGTCGAGGCAGCCAAGATGCGCCGGCTCTTCGCCGAGGACGAGACGGTGCCCGACCCGCTGCTGCACGAACTGCGCGCCTGCGTCGAACTCGCCGAGCGGCAGGGCGTACCGGTGACCTTCGCGGAGTTCGGTGACCGCCCGGCGCTGCCCACCCAGGTGCGGCGCCGGCTGACCGAGGCGTCGGTCTGGGCGTTGGCCACCGCCCGCGGCAAGGTACGCCTCACCGTGGTCGGCGCCGACCGGGAGGTGACGGTGAGCGTGGTCGCCGCGAACGCGCCGGAGGCCGTACCGTTCCCGGACAGCGACGGGGTGCACACGTCGACCACAGTGGAGGGCGAACGACTCTGGATCCGGTCGAGTTGGCAGGAGACGACATGACCGAGCGCGGCGAGGTGCGGCGGTGACCTCGGTGGTGGTGGTCGACGACCATCCGGTGGTGATCGCCGGGGTGCGGGCCTGGTGCACGCTCGCCGACCCGCCGATCGAGGTGCTGGACGCGGGCCCGACCGTCGCCGCCGCCTGGCTGCCGCCGGGCAGCGACGCCGACGTGGTCGTCTTCGACCTGCAACTGGACCTGACCGGTCCGGCGTACGGCGACCTCAAACGGTTGGTCGACGCCGGACGCCAGGTGGTCGTCTACAGCATGCGGGCCGACCGGGACACCGTGCTGAACTGCCTCGACATCGGGGCGTTCACCTACCTGACCAAGGCCGAGGGCGAGGACCACCTGGTCACGGCGGTGCAGGCGGCGGCGAGCAACCTACCGTACCTGCCGCCGATGCTCTCCGGCGCGTTCGGCACCGACATCCGGCCCGACCGGCCCCGGCTCTCGCCCCGGGAGACCGAGGTGCTGCTGGAGTGGTTCCGCTGCGAGTCCAAGGAGATGGTCGCCAAGCGCCTCGGCCTGACCGTACGCCGGGTCAACGCCTGCCTGGAACGGGCCCGGATCAAGTACGCGAACGTCGGCCGGCCGGCACCGACCAAGGCGGCCCTGGTCGCCCGGGCCATCCAGGACGGCCTGATCGGGGCCGACGAACTCTGACCTTCGGTCCCGTGCACCGGACCCCCTGGTGGACGATCGACCATCACCGCTCTCCCCGCCCCGTCGATACCGTCAGGTTGTCGCCCCGGCGTCGGCCCACCCCGTCCGGGCGGGTCCCCGACCGGACCGGGCGACGTCGTCCCGGCGTGACCTGGGGAGGGGTGCGGGATGAGGGCAGCAGCAGGCAGCACCGTCGTCGGGGTCGTCGAGGGTCATCCGCTCTACCGGACCGCCGTCACCGGAGTCGTCACCGGGGCGCCGGACCTCGAACTCTGCGTGGCCGCCGCGACGGTCGCCGAGTTTGTCACCACCCGGCGCTGCCCGGACTGCGTCGTACTGCTGGAACCCGGGTCGCGGAACGCGGCGGCGGTCCGGACCGTGGCCGGCCTCGGCCACCGGGTGCTGGTGCTCTCCGCCGAGGTCGACCGCACCGAGGTCCGGGGCGCGATGGCCGCCGGGGCGGCAGGTTACCTGTCCAAGAGCGCGGACGCCGAGGAGATCCTCCGGGCGGTCCGGCAGGTCGCCGTCGGACACCGCTACGTCTCGGCCTCGCTCGCCTCGGTGCTGCCGGACCGGCGGGTCGGCCCCCGCCTCCAGCTCGAACTCTCGGACCGCGAGGTCGACGTGCTGTCCTGGGTGGCGGCCGGCGAGCGGGACGAGGACATCGCCCGGACGCTACGGATCAGCGTCCGGACCGTCCGGTCCTATCTGGACCGGATCCGGGACAAGACCGGGCTGCGCCGCCGGTCGGCGCTCACCCGGTTCGCGATCGAGCACGGAATGGCCGCCTGCGGACGACCCGACGACCGGGTCTCCGCCTGAGCCGGGTCGACGGAGCCGGCCATGACCACCGGGCGGCCCCGGGGGCCCGTCCCCGCACGGAACGGACGCGGCCGACCACACCGCACGACCGCCACCACGCCGGAACCCGGTGCACGGGCCCGGTGGCGGTTCGCCGTGGCGGCGGTGGTCGGGCTGCTGACGCCGCTGGCCGCGCCCGGCGTACCGGCCGACGCGGCGGCGCCGTGCGCCACCCCGGCCGGGGTCTATCAGGACGCGGTCGGCTGGGCGCAGCGGCTCACCGACCCGACCCGGATCTGGCCGTTGACCGACGGCGCCGGTCAACTCGTCGCGGTGCTCGGCACCGGAATCGACGCCGACAACCCGCAGTTCGGGCCGGGGCAGGTGGCCGGCGCCTCGGACCGGACCGACTGCGACGGCCGGGGCACCTTCGCCGCCGGCATCGTCGGTGCCCGCCCCGACCCGGCCACCACCTTCGCGGGTCTGGCGCCCGGCGCCCGGATCCTGGCGCTGCGCTACACGGAGACGACGGACGGGGCCGCCGGATCCGGGGACGGGCCGGATCCGGACGACCTGGCCGAGGCGGTCCGCCGGGCGACCGACGCCGGTGCCGGGGTGATCCTGGTGGTCGTACCGGCCGTGCGGAGCAGCCGGGCCCTGGAGAGCGCGGTCCGGGAGGCGCTGGCCGAGGAGATCGTCGTCGTCGCCCCGGCCGTCGCCGCCCGCGCGGGACTGCGGTCGTACCCGGCCGCGCTGCCGGGCGTGCTCGGGGTCGGCGCGCACGACCAGGCCGGCTCGCCGGTGCAGACCGAGGCCGGCGGGCACGTCACCCTCGCGGCGCCGGGTGCGGACCTGGTCAGCACGGCGGCCGGCACCAGGGGCCGGATCGGCCAGCGGTGGGGGGTCGGCGATCCGGCGTACGCCGCCGCGTACGTCGCCGGGACGGTGGCACTGATCAGGGCGTACCGGCCGGAACTCTCCCCTGCCCAGGTACGGGAGCGGCTGGCCGCCACCGCGAACCGGCCGCCGTACGGCCGCGATCCCCGGCTGGGCTGGGGCAGGCTGGACGTCGCGGCGGCGGTGACCGCCGAACTGCCGGCCGGTCCGGCTCCCGGTCGGGCCGCCGCGGCGGCGCCGCAGGTCGTGGAGCCGGCCGTCGGCCCGACCCGACCGCCCGCCCGTCCCCGGCTGCCCGGGGTGCTCGCGCTGCTAGGCCTGGTCGGCGCGGTCCTGGCCGGACTGGCCGTGACCGTACTCCGCCGCGGCCGGGCCCGGGGCTGGCGACGCTGACCCGGACGGCGACGGGCGGCGGAGTCGGGGCCTGTCGAGGTCAGGGCTTGGGCGGGAAGATCGTGTCGATGCCCTGCTGTCGCAGCTCCCAGGGCAGCTCCCGGACCCACTCCGCCCGGGACAGCAGCAGTAGCTGGTAACGCGTGTCGGCGCCCATCATCGCCCCGACGTCGCTGCCCCGGGGCGAGTTCCAGAACTCGGTCTCCCGCTCGGCCAGCGTCCGCAGGTTCTCGTTGGTCGGCGGCTGGCTCAGCAGCTCCCGGACCTCCTGGTCGTAGTGGTCGCCGATCTGGCCGGCCGCCATGTTGCCCGCGAACCACATCACCTTGTCGAGCATGTTGCGGGCGACCGCCGCGCTGCTGATCGGATGCTGTGCCTCGATCTCCCTCAGCACCGCCATCGCCTTGTCCCGCTGGCCCTCCGGCCACCGCTGCTCCGCCTGGGCGACCTGCTGGCCCTGCTCCTGCTGCTGCCGGGCGTGGTCGTCGTCGAGCTGCTTGTTGCGGTCCGCGGTCGTGGTGACGTGGCCGCCGATCCGGTCGAGTTCGGTCGCCGCCGCCTCGAGCTGTCGGGCGCTCTCGACGATGGCGCCGGCGTGCGCCGTGGCCGCCTGGCCGGAACCGGGCAGCCGTCCGAGCCACTCCGTCGGCACCTGGGTGGCGAGCAGCACCCGCCGCACCTCCCGGAGCGCCGCGGCCTGCGGCGGCAGCGCCTGCCGGGCCGCCGCCCACAGGGCTTCGAACTGCACCTGGACGACGTGCCCACCGGCGGCGTCAACGGTCATCGCCGTACCTCCTTCGGGGAGTGCTGGCACCCGGTCACCGGCCGGGGCGGATCGGGGGCGCGGGTACCGGACCGTCCCCGGTGATGATGTTGTAGATGCTCAGCCACGAGTCCGAGTACGGCTCAAGCAGGCCGGTGTGCGCGAGTTCTCCGGTCAGCACCTCGCCAGCGGCGCTCCGGCCGCTCGGGATCTGGATGACTCCCGGATACGTGTCCGGGTCCGGCCCGTGGTTGAGGCCCATCCCCTCCCCGACGCCGCCCTGGGTCATCTGGATCGGGTCGTACGGGGAGGTGATCGCGTAGCGGGTGACGAAGTAGTCGTTCGGCACCCGGTCCTCGGGCACTCCGTGCCCCATGCCGGCGGAGCCGAGGTGCACGCCGTGGTCCGCCCGCATCCCCGCCGCGTCGGCCAGCCCCATGGTCGCGCCGCCGTAACTGTGGCCGATGACGGTGATCCTGGTGTGGTCACCGACCATCGGCCGCAGGTCGCCGTTGACGAAGTCGTGCAGCCGGGGCGCCAGCTCCTGGGAGTACGACGGGGTACCCGCCGAGACGAGGGACTGCGGCAGGGCGCCGTCCATCCAGACGACCATGGCGACCTCGCCGGAGGCGCGACCCGGAACGACAAAACTTGAGGCCAGGTTCTCGTACTTGGCGAAGTTCTCGATGTTCGAGAAGGTGCCGGGCACGAGTACGCCGACCGCCCGGGTGTTCTCGCCGATCTCTCCGACCAGGCCGATCGCCCGCCCGTTCCCGGCCGGGTCGAAGGCGAGGATCTTCGTATCGCTGTCGAGCATCCGCTGGTAGGCGTTGATCCGCCCATCAAGCTGCTTGAGCTCCTCGTCGAGCACGCCGACGGCCGCGTCGTGCTGAGCCAGGTTCCTCGGCGGCTGCTCCAGCAGCGCCGCCCGCTCCGCGGCGACCCGGGCCCGCTCCGTCTCGGCGGCCTCCAGCACGGACCGGACCCTCGTACGGTTGTCCGCGTCCCGGCCGGCGATACCCTCGACCGTTCCGGTGGCGTCACTGGTGACCCCACCCGCCTGGGCAACCCGCTGGCCCTGCTCCTGATGCTTCCTGGCCTGCTCGTCGTCGTACCGGTGGGCACCGGAGGCGGTGGCCTGGATCCGGGTGACGATGCCCTCGAGTTCGGTCGTCGCGGCCGCGAGCTGCCGCAGACTCGTGGCGATGGTGCCGGCGTGCGCGGTGGCAGCCTGCTGGGCGCCTGCCAACCGGCCGAGCCACTCCGCCGGCACCGTCTGGGACAGCAGCGTAAGCCGGGCGTTCCCGAGTACGGCGACCTGCTCCGGCAGTGCCCTCGTCGCCGCCGTACCGAGCTCGGCTGACCGCACCTGGAAGACCTCGGTGCCACCCTCGACTCTCATCGTCCACCTCCACCTGACGATCCGCTGTTCCGCGGTCAGTACGGGAAGTCCACCGGCGGGTGCGTCTCCTCCGACGGGTCCGCGCCGAGCACCGGCGGGGTGACCACCGCCGACTCGCCCCAGACCTCCTCGGTCTCGGTCAGCCACGGCGGCACCCGGCGGGCACCCGCGTCCCCGCCCGTCGGTGCGAACGGCATCATGGGCATCATCGGCATCATCGGCGTCATGCCGGCGCCCAACCCTGCCGCGCCGGCCGCCGTACGAAACGCCGCGGCCGCCGATCCGGCCGCCGCGCCGGCCCCGGAGAGACCGCCGTGCGCCGTCGGGGCCGGCGCTGCCGGGCCACCACCGCCCCCACCTCCGACCGGAACACCGCCACCACCGCCGATGCCGCCCAGGCTCCGGCCCAGCCCGGCGACGCCGGAGCCGGACGGTGTCGCCCCGGCACCGGCCCGGTCGCCGTCACTCTCCTTCTTCTTCGCCCAGCCGGGTACGGCCGGCGTGGCCCGGTTGCCGAGCCGACCGGCGGCGGCCGCCGCGGCGGCGGCGACCCCGGCGGTGAACATGGCCCCGAAGACCGGCCGCCCGCCGCCCTTCTCTGAGTCCGGTCCACCGGCCACCCCGGCGGCCTCCCCGGGTACTGGCTCACCGCCGGGTCCTCCGGTCTGGTCACCCCCCTCGGGCGGCACCGGGATCCGGTCACCGGCGGCGACGTACTCGACGGCGAGGGCGTTCATCACCGCCACCGCCCTGGCGTGGGCCGTCCCCGCGGCGCGGGCCGCCTGCTCGTACCGGTGCAGTTCGGCGGCGGCGTCGGTCTGGCGCTGCCGCAGCTCGGCGACCTGCGTCACGGAGGTGAACGCGTCCGTCCGCAGTGGTGTGGTGGCCAGCGCCACGGTCACGGTGGAGAGTTCGGGCACCTCGACCGGGGGCGGCATCTGCGCCTTGGCCCGCTTCAGGGCGTCACCCACGTCGTACGCGACGTCGCGCATGGCGAACGCGGCGTCGCCGATCCGCCGCAGTCCGGCGCTCAGGTCGGCGATCATCGTCTGGTACTGCTCGGCGGCCCCGCCCTGCCACTGCTGGCGGAACCGGGCGAGCCGGCGTTCGAGGCTGGTCGCCTGCTCGTGCAGCCGGGCGCCGACACCGTCCCAGGACTCCGCCACCGTGCGCACGGTCGTCTCGTCGCCGTGGTGCAGCATCTGGTAGAGCTGCCCGTGGCTGTACGGCGTGAAGTCGGTCCTCGGTCGCATGCCGGTCAGACCTGCCCCTCCCCGGTGCCCGGACCGCTGAGCGGCGCGGCGAGGCCGGCGATGATCCCGCCCACCGCCGGCACCACGCCGCCCACCCCGTGCACGGTGCCGGTGACGGCGCCGCCGGTCGTGTGGAGCACGCCGCCCACGCTCTGCACGGCGCTGGTCACCCCGGCGTCGTACCGCTGGTAGGCGTCGTTGACCATGGCGGTGACCTCTCTGGCGAAGTCGATCGCGTCCCGCGCCTGGGTGACCAGGTGGTGCAGGTCGGCGACCGCGACGCCATGGTGCTGACCGAGGGACTGCGCCTCGACGAACGCGCCGAGCCGCAGTTCCCGCTCGGTCAGCGCGTCGAGCTGACCGAGCGGCTGCACCATGCCGGCGAGCTGGGTGGCCAGTTCCTCGGCGAATTCGGTCAGCGAACGCAGGTCCACCGCGAAGGAGTCGGCGGCCATGGTTTCCCCTCGTGTCGTAGGCGCCTACACCCGAACCGGGTCAGGTGGGCGTGGCTCAACGATTCGCCCCACCGGCGGCCACCCCGGGCATCTGCCCCCCGAGGGACCTGTCCAGCGCCGCCGCCTGTGCGGCCGCGTTCTGCAGCACACCACCGAGGTTCGTGATGATCTCGCTCATCTCGGCGAGCGTGGCGCGCAGCGCCTCCTCGGCCAGTTGCGCCTCCAGTCCCGACGCGCTGCCCGAGAGGTACCAGGTCTCCCGGACCGGCTGCAACGCGGTGTGCAGCGCCTGAAGTGCCTCGTCGATCCCCTTCGAGTAGGTGAACATGCTGCCGCCGGCGGCGTTGACCGCCTCGAAGCGCATCGCCACGGTGCCGGCCGACGGCACCCCGCCCTGCGTTGTCATCGTCGTTCCGTCCTCTCGACCGGCGGATCAGTTGTTGTTGAGCCCGCTGATGATCGGGCTCTGCACCGCGAGTTGGGCCACCCGCATGATGTCGCTCTGCTGGGTGTTGGAGAGCGCGTCGTGCTCGTTCATGACCTTGTTGAACGCCTCGCCGATCGCGGTGAGCTGTGTCTGGGCCCGCATGATCCGCTCGTTCAGCGCCTGGAAGCTGGTGTCGAAGGCGAGCCGGGCGGCGCCGTTGAAGTTCTGCGCGGACCCGACCAGACCGTTCAGGTCGGCGCTGAGCCGGCCCATCAGACCCCGGATGTTCGTCGCCGTCTCGTCGAACTTGGCGGCAGTGGTCTTGATGACCACCTGGTCGAGCTGGAAACCCTGGTTAGCCATCGATGCTCCTCCTCGTCGTACGCCAGGTTAGGGAAAACCGGAGCACCGCCCCACGGCACTTTTACCCACATCGCCGCTACCCACATCGCCGGAGCCCCGGCCGGGTCACTCGACCGGCGGCGTCCAGCCGACCTGGACCGTCATCGGGCCGGTACGACGGCGGACCAGCACGCCCCGGCCGGGCGGCTGTGGTCCGGGCCGGATGTCGCCGAGCAGCGGCCCCTCGTCGCGGCTGCCGGACATCACCAGTCCCGGTGAGCCGAGTTCCCTGATCCGTTGCAGGATCGGGTCGAACAGCGCCCGGGACGCGCCGCCGCTGCCCCGCGCGATGACCAGGTGCAGACCGATGTCCCGGGCGTGCGGCAGGTACTCCAGCAACGGCCCGAGCGGGTGGGTGAGCCGTCCCGGCACCGCGACCAGCTCGTAGTCGTCGACGATCAGGAACAGTTCTCGCCCGGTCCACCAGTCCCGGCGGCGCAGCCGCTCCGGGGTGACGTCCGGCCCCGGCATCCGCTGCCCCATCGCGGTCGCCACGTCGTTGACCATTTCCGTGAGCACCGGTTCCGAGCCGGCGTAGCCGAGCAGGTGCTCCGGGCCGACCACGTCGAGCAGTCCGCGCCGGTAGTCGACCAGGATGATCCGGGCCTCGGCCGGGGTGTAGCGCCGGGCCACGCCGTGGGCGATCGCCCGGAGCAGCGCCGTCTTGCCGCTCTCCACGTCGGCGAAGGCCAGGAAGTGCGGTTCGCTGTCGAAGTCGAGGCTGACCGGGGCCAGGTCCGCCTCGGCGAGACCGAGCGGCACGGACCGGCCCGGTGCCGCGTACGCCGGGTCGAGTCGCTGCACCGGCACCAGGCGGGGCAGCAGTCGTACCGGTGGGGCGGGCGGGTACGGCCAGGCCTCGAGGACCCGACCGACCAGCTCCAGGGTTCCGGTGCCGAGGGTGGCCGCCCGCGGGTCGCCGTCGATCCGGGGCAGTGCGGAGAGCAGGTGCAGCCCGTCCGGGGTGATCCCGCGTCCCGGCCGGTCGGTCGGCACGTTCTGCGCGGCGCGCCGGTGCAGCATCGAGTCGCCGGGCTCGCCGAGCCGCAGCTCCACCCGGGTGCCGAGGGCGTCCCGCAGCGGGGCGGGCAGGTTCAGCCACCAGGTGGTGGCGACCACCACGTGGATGCCGAAGCCGAGCCCCCGGGTGGCCAGCCGGACGATCTGGTCCTGGAGGTACTCGTACTCCTGCTTGAGGGTGGCCCAGTCGTCGACGACCAGGAAGACGTCCCCGAACTCCCGCCCGTCGGCGCTCTCGGTGAACTCGGCGCGCCGTTGCCGGAAGGTGGCGGCCGAGTCGATGCCGTGCTCGGCGAAGAACTGTTCACGCTCGCCGAGCAGGGTGGCGACCTCGGCGACCATCCGCCGGCACCGCTCGGCGTCCCGGCGTACCGCGTGACCACTGACGTGCGGCAGGCCGGCCACCGGGCCGAGCGCGCCGCCACCCATGTCGAGAAGGAAGAACTGCACCTCGCGCGGGGTGTGGGTGAGGGCGAGCGCGCCGACCAGGCCGCGCAGCAGGGTGCTCTTGCCGCTCTGCGGGGCGCCGATCACCAGGACGTTGCCGCCGGCTCCGGTGAGGTCGAACCAGAGCTGGTCCCGGCGCTGTTCGAACGGCTTGTCCACGATCCCGACCGGGACCACCAGCCCACCGTTGCCGGCCCACCCGGACGGGCAGAGCCCGCGTTCCGGGTCGACCGCCAGCGGGGGCAGGAGCTGGTCGAGGGTCGGCGGTTCGGCCAGCGGCGGCAGCCAGATCTGGTGCGCGGCCGGCCCGGCGCCGGTGAGCCGGGAGAGCATCGCGGCCATCGCGGTCTCGCCGGTGCCGCCGGGAGCCGGCGAGACCGGAGCCCCGGCCGGCAGCGGCGGTACGGGCGGGGCCGGTGGCACCGGCGGGGCCACCGACGCCACCCGGACCAGGGTGAACGGCAGCACCTGCCGGCCCGGTACGGCGGTCGGCGCCAGGCCGCTGACCCGGGGCGGCAGGTCGCCGGAGACGTACGCGCTCTTGAACCGTCGCAGGGTGTCGGTGTCGGTCTTCAGGTACGCCGAGCCGGGCACCGCCGGCAGGTGGTACGCGTCGGGTGCGCCGAGCACCGCCCGGCTCTCCGAGGCGGAGAAGGTCCGCAGCCCGATCCGGTACGACAGGTGCGCCTCCAGCCCGCGCAGCCGGCCCTCCTCCAGCCGCTGCGAGGCGAGCAGCAGGTGCACCGCGAGGCTGCGGCCGAGCCGGCCGATCTGCACGAAGAGGTCGATGAACTCGGGTCGGCTGGTCAGCAGTTCGCTGAACTCGTCGATGATCACCAGGAGGACCGGCAGCGGCGGCAGGTCGGTGCCGGACTCCCGGGCCCGCTGGTAGTCCCGGACCGAGGCGAAGTTGCCGGCGGAGCGGAGCAGTTCCTGCCGGCGGACGAGTTCGCCGTTGATCGCGTCGGCCATCCGGTCGACCAGCGCCAGGTCGTCGGAGAGGTTGGTGATCACCGCGCAGGTGTGCGGCAGTCGGGTCATCCCGGCGAAGGTCGCGCCGCCCTTGAAGTCGATCAGGGCGAGGTTCAGGGTCTCCGAGGAGTGGGTCACCGCCAGCCCGGTGACCAGGGTACGCAGCAGTTCGCTCTTGCCGGAGCCGGTGGCCCCGATGACCAGCCCGTGCGGTCCCATCCCGCCCTCGGCCGACTCCTTGAGGTCGAGTTCGACCGGCCGGCCGTACGGGTCGAGGCCGAGCGGCACCCGCAGCCGGTCCCGGGCCGGCCGGGGTCGCCAGGTGAGCGCCGGGTCGGTGTCGCGCGGGTCGCCGAGCCCGAGCAGTACGGCCAGCCCGAAGGTGCTGGACAGCGGGGTCTCCTGGGCCGGCGCGGTGCTGTGGTGGCGGGGTGCCAGGGCCCGGGCCAGGGCTTCGACGCCGGCGGTGTCGAGCCGGTCCGGCCGGCCGAGGAAGCTGAGGCTCGGCCCGGCGGCGGCCTCGACGAGCATGCCGAGCCGCTCCTCGGTCACGTGCAGCAGCAGCGTGTCCGGGACCGGTTCGTCGGGCGGGGCGTCGACGATCTCGACGAGGGTGACGCCGTGCAGGCCGTTCTCCGGGGCGAGCCGGGTGGTGCCGGCGGTCCGCCCGGCGTCGACCACGACCAGCAGGTGCGGCTGGTCGGAGCCCGTCCCGGTCTGCCGGGTGAACGCCGGGCGGGTGCCGAGGTCGGCACCGAACCGTTCGGCGAGTTCGTCGAGGTCGCCGGCGACCAGCCGGACCGGCCCGACGGCGTCGCGGTCGGTGCCGTGTTGGGCGTGCGGCAGCCACTTGGCCCAGTCCCAGTCGGCGACCCGGTCGGCCGCGAGGCAGAACCCGATCCGCAGGTCGGCCGGGGAGTGCAGGGTCGCCGCCTGGGCGAGCAGCGCGCGGACCAGGTCGCGAGTCCGGGTCCGGGTGCCGCTGACGCCGATCCGGGCGAAGCCGCGCAGCGAGATCGCCACCGGCAGGTCGGACACCGTCGAGTACGCCCGGATGAAGTGTCGCAGTGCGGCGGAGGAGACCGGGTCGAGGTCCTCCAGTGGCACGGTCTGCGGCGAACGCAGCGGGGTGGCCAGTCGTTGCGGCCCGACCCCGATCCGTACCTGGCCGAACTCCGGGTCGGAGCGGCGCCGTTCCCAGAGTCGGGGACCGTCGACGAGGGTCCAGAGGTCGGTGGGGTCGAGGTGGTCGAAGCCGAGGGCGGCGCGCTGCCGTTCCGCCACGTCCCGCACCTTGCGGCGCAGCCCGGTGAGGTAGCGCTGGTAGTCCCGGCGCTCCTCGTTGATCTTCGTTTTGGTGGCCTGCCGGCCGCCGGCCAGCGCCATCACGATCATGCCGATCATGACCAGTGCGAACAGCCCGCCGAACAGGTACGTCATCGGCCCGCCGGCCCGTCCGATGTAGACGAACGACATGGCGCCCATGCCGAGCATCATCGGCACCATGAACAGCAGGTGCATCATCGCCTGCGCACTGCCCTTGACCAGGCCGGGCGGCGACTCCAGGACGATCTCGCCGCTCGGCGGTTCCGGGGCGACCACCCGGCGGCCGGCCGGCAGGGACGGGTAACCCATCCCCGCAGTCTGCGGCGGACCCCGCCGGGTCGTGGTGGGTAATTTTGCCGTCGGCCGCATCCCGGGAGCGGCACTACGCTCGCCGGGAAACGGAGGCGGGGCGATGGACACAGGTCAGGTGACGGCGATAATCCAGGCCGGCTTCCTCTTGCTGGCCGAGGCAACGAAAGATGTCACGGGAAATCCGGCGGCGTTGCGGAACCGGGCGACCGAGTGCGACCGGTGCGCCACCCAGATCACCACCGCCGCCGACGACGCCCGGCGGACCGTGACCCAACTGGGCCAGAACTGGTTCGGGCAGGCGTACGCCCGCACCGACCAGGACACCACCAACCTCAACAACCTGCTGGTCAATGTGTTGCGGGTGGCGCTGGAGCAGGAGAGCCGACGGCTGAACGGCGCGGCGGCGGCGCTGACCCAGGCCACCAACCAGGTCCAGCAGCAGCGGCAGAGCTTCGCCCAGCAGGCCAACTCCATCATCCAGACGATGGCCCAGGAGATCGCCCGGGCCCGGGCGATGCCGTCGCCGTGGAACAAGATCATGGTGGTCCTGGCGATCCTGAAGGCGGTCCAGGCGGCCCTCTCGGCCAAACAGCAGGCCCAGTCCGCGTCCGACGCGACGCGTAACCAGCTCAGCAACACCCTGGCCACGCTGTTCACCACCAGCGCGGCCGCCACACCGCTGCCCGTCGGATGAGTTCGGAGGCACGTCGATGAACGGGACACCCGGCGACACCGGACTGCCGGACGAGATCGCGACCACCCTGGCCCGGCTGGAGCAGCAGCGGCACGAGGCGGACCGGATCCGGCAGGCGGTCAGCCAACTGCTCATCAGGGGCGCCTCCCGGGGCAACGAGGTGGTGGTGACCGTACGCGGCACCGGCCGGGTCACCGACGTCTCCTTCGATCCCGCGGTGCTCCGCCGCCACGGTCCGCAGGAGGTGGGGGCGCTGGTCACCGAGGCGGTCAACAACGCCCAGGAGCGACTGGCCAGGACGACCGAGGAACGGTTCGCGCCGCTGATCGCCGCCGCCGACCGGCTGACCCGATCGACGTGAACCCGCCGCCGCCCGGCCCGGCGACCGCACCGGTATCCGGACTACGCCGGGTCACCGTCGTCGCCCCCCGGGCCCGGATGGACGTCGGACTGCCGGTGCACTGCACCCTGGCCGAACTGATCCCGCAACTGGTCCGGCTGGCCCGCGCGGCACCGCAGTCCGGGACGGACGGCACCGGCTGGGTGCTGTCCCGCGTCGGCGGGCCGGCACTGTCACCGGGGCTGACCGTCGCCGCCAGCACCATCGCCGACGGCGAGATCCTGCAGCTGACGTCCCGCCCGAGCTATCAGGCCCCACTGCTCTTCGACGACGTGGTCGACGCGATCGCCAGCGCCGCCCAGAGCCGGCGGGGTGCCTGGCGACCCCGGGTGGGCCGCCGGCTCGGCCTGGTCACGGCCGCGTTGCTGTTGACCGGGGCCACCCTGCTGCTGCTCGCCGGGCTGGCCGGGCGGCCGCAGTCGGCGATCGCCGCCGGGGTTGTCGCGGTGACGCTGCTGCTCGCCGCCGGCGCACTGGCCCGGGCGTACGCCGACGTCGAGTCGGCGGCCGTCTGTTCCGCCGCCGGCCTGGTCGCCGCGCTGGCAGCCGGGGTGACCGCGCTGCCGCCGCACCCCGGCTGGCCGGTCGGGGCCGGCCCCCTCGCCCTCGGCCTGGCCACCCTGACCTTCCACGCCATGCTGACGGTGGCGATCGTGCACCGGCACCCGTTTTTCGTCGGCACGGTCGTCGCCGCCGGGACGGGCACGCTGGTCACCGCCACCGTGCTGCTGCTCGACGTACGGCCGGAGCACGCGGCGGCGGTCGCGGTCGTGGTGCTGACCACGCTCACCACGGTCGCGCCGATCGTCTCGCTGCGGCTGGCCGGGCTGCCGATGCCGACCGTGCCGGAGGACATGGAGTCGTTCCGGGCCGACGAGCGGCCGGCGCTCGGCTCGTCGGTGCTCGACGCGACGTCGACGGCGGCGAACCTGCTGACCGCCCTGGTCAGCGCGCTCGGGGTGGCGGTGGCCGGCTGCGCCGTGGTGCTGCTGCGGGACGGCTCCGCCTGGTCACCGCTGCTGGTGGGTCTGGCCGGGGTGGCCTGGCTGGTGCGCTCCCGGTCGTACGCCGGGGCGGCACAACGGGTCTGCACGGTCGCCGTCGGGCTGCTGATCCTGGCCGGGCTGGGCTGGCGGCTACCGTCGATCCTGGGCCCGAGTTGGCTGTTCGCCACGGCGGCGGTGCTCGGCGCGGCCGGAGCGCTCTGCCTGGTCTACGCCGACCGGGTGGTCCGCAATCGGCACTCCCCGTTCCGCGCCCGCTGGCTGGACATCCTGGAGTACGCCGTACTGATCTCCCTGCTGCCGGTCGCCGCCGCCGTGGTCGGGGTCTATCCGGCGGTACGGGACGCGGCCGGCTGACCGGTCCGCCCGGTGTTGTCCCGGGTCAGGTCGGCCACCGCCGCCAGCACCTCCACCACCGGTACGTCGGTGACGAACGAACTGCGGTGCGGGCAGATCCCGCCGCCGGAGCGGGCCGGATAGATGTCCCGGGAGCAGTCGACGCCGCACTCCGGGCAGTGGATGGTCCACGAGGCGATCGGGCGGTGCCGGCCACGCAGCGGCACCGCACAGTTGATCAGGTTGCCGACCCAGAAGATGCCGACGGTCGGGGTGCCGATCGCGGCGGCGACGTGCACCGGGCCGGTGTCGTTGGAGACCACCACCTGGCAGTCGTGGTAGCAGCCGATCAGCCCGCCCAGTGACAGCTCGCCGACCAGTGGCCGCACCGGCAGCCGGGCCGCCGCCACCACCCGACCGACCACGTCCCGCTCGGCCGGAACGCCGGTGACCAGCACCTCGTACCCCTGGTCGGTGAGCTGGTCGGCGACCTCGGCGAAGCGTTCCGGCGGCCAGCGCCGGCGCGGGTCGCTGGCGCCCGGGTGCAGGGCGACCCGCCGCCGGTCCGGTTCGCCGAGCACCGCCCGGGCCTCGGCCAGGTCCGCGTCGGTGACCGCCAGCCGGGGCACCAGCCCGGCCGGGCTGGCCCCGACCAGGCCGACCACCTCCAGGTAGCGGACGATCTCGGGCTGGTAGTAGACGTACCGGATCCACCGGTCCAGCGGTGGGGCGTCCTCGGCGCGCAGGCCGGCGGTGACCCGGGCGCCGAGCGCGGCGACCAGCGGATTCGAGTTCGCCCCGCCGCCGTGCAGCTGGATGGCGAGGTCGAAGCGCTCCCGCCGGGCGTCGGCGAGGAACCGGTCCATCGAGTCCGGCTCCTCGTCGGGGCCGGCGGTCCGGATACCGGGTGCCGGCGGCACCACCAGTACCCGGTCGACCGGGCCGGGCCGGTCCCGGAGCAGCCGTTCGTGCCAGGGCGCGCCGAGCAGCACCAGTTCGGCGTCCGGATAGCAGGCCCGCAACGCGTCCAGGGCCGGCAGGGCGAAGATGAAGTCGCCGAGCGCGTTGGCCCGGAGTACGGCGATCCGCTCGACGTCGCCGACGATGTCACGCACCGTGCCGATCATCGGGCGGGCACCCGTCGGCGGGTCAACCCGTGAACCGGGGCGCCGGCGTGCCGGCGGCGGTGTTCGGGCGGTGCAGTTCCCGGTCGGCGGCCGGGTCGACCACGGTGGGCGGGGTGCCGGGCCCGGTCGTACCCCGGCCACGCCGGCCCGGGTCGTGGCTCCGGCTGCCGATGGTGATGGTCCGGCGCCCCGGCCGGGGCGCCCGGGGCAGCGTCACGGTGAGCAGGCCGTGGTCCATCACCGCGTCGATCTGGTCGGCGTCGACCGGCTTCGGCAGCCGCACCCGGTGCTCGAAGGAACGCTCACCCGACGCCTCGCCGCTGAGCCCCAGGTCGGCGTTGACCTCGGCCTCGGAGCGGGCCCGGACGCAGAGTTCCCGGTCGTCGAGTTCGAGCGTCACCTCTTCCGGGGCGACGCCGGGCAGCCGGGCGATCACCGTCCAGCCGTCGTCGGCGGGGCGCAGTTCGATGTCGGGGCTGCCGCCCCGGCCCGCCAGTGCGGAGTCGATCAGGCGGCCGAGCTCCGCCCGGAGCGTCTGCAGCCGGTCCTTCGGATCCCAGCCCCGGTCCGTTCCACCCCGTCCCGATTCACGTCCTGACTCAGCCATCCGCCGTGTTACCTCCTCGTCCGGGTCGTGCTCGATCTCCGACGCGCCCCCGCCAGGGTCAGCGGAGGTCGCCGAACTGGCCGTCGGCCGGGTGGGGTCGCAGCGAACTGGGGGCGTTCAGGTCGGCGTCCGGGTCGACTCCGACGCCGAGCCGGTCGACCAGTTCCCCGCCGAACCAGGCGCCGAGCGCGGCACCGGCGATCGCGACCACCTCGATGGCGACCAGGGCGCCGCCGGCGGCCCGGTTGTCGGCGGCCATCCGGACCGCCCAGATCGCCGCGAACAGCAGCAGCACCGCCAGGTTGATGGAGGCGTGCGCGACGCCGACCCGCTTGGCCCGGGTGCCGGAGGGCACGGCCAGCAGGTCCACCGCGCCGGCCGCCGCCGCCAGTACGCCGCCGATCAGACCGACCAGGATGTTCCAGTACGCCAGCTCACCGAGGAAACCCGGCCCACCGGCCACGTCGATCACGTCGAAGATCACCGCGGCCACGAAGAGCGCGATCGGGAACATCACCAGCATCGGATGCACCGGATGTCCCAGCACCTTGGCTCGGCTCTCCATCATGGTCGTCTCCCAGGTTCGGCGGATGTCGACCGCCCGACCTCTCGTCCGGTCGTCCGGCCCGACAGTCCGCGCTCCGACAGTCCGCGCTTCGACACTGTGGGAGGCCGTACCCGATTTGTCCGTCGGTAAACCTCGACCACGTGCTTGACGGGGGGTCGGCGGCGTACCGATCATTGCCGGGTGGCGGCACGGCGGTGGTGGGCGCGGCTCGGGTGGAGCGGTTGGCGACGTGAGCTGGGCTGGCTCCTGATCCTGTCCGGTGCCGTCCTGCTGGTGCTGACGTACGGCCGACTCGCCGGCGCGGCGATGCCGGTGCCCGCCGCCACCGACCAGATACGGGCCGAATGGAGCACCGAGCTGTACGAGGCGGCGCTGATCACGCTGCTCGGCCTGCCGCTCGGGCTGCTGGTTCTCGGCACCGGCGTCTGGCTCAACCTCCGTGGTCGGCGCTCCGGCGCGGCCGGCCGACGCTCCGGCGCCACGGCCGGCGCGCGCACCGCCCGGCGGGTCGTGCGGGCCGCACGCCGGCGCAGGTAGCCTCCACCCCCAGTCGAAGATCGCGTCAGACGCGGCGGGGCACCGCCACCGTCCACCGGCCGTCGACGCTCGTGGCGGTACGTCCGTCCCCGCCCGCCCAGAGCAGGCCGTCGACCTCGCCGAAGTCCGGTGTCCCGGAGACGGTGACGACGTCGCCCTGCTGGAACGTCCGGCCGCCGTCGCTGCTGCGCCACAGCACAAAGTCCCGGTCGCCGGCCCGCCACTCGCAGAGCAGCAGGTAACCGCCGTAGGTCACGGTGCCGACCGCCACGTCCGCCCAGGGCACGGCGTTGGCGGTCCAGCTCCGACCGCCGTCCTCCGTCCGGTGGAGCACCGACCGTCCGTCGCGGCGGCCCAGCAGGTACGCCTCCCGTCCGCTCGCCGGGACCAGGATCGGGTTGTTGTCGAGCACCGGTAGTGCGGCGGTCGGCAGCCAGGTGCGGCCGGCGTCGTCGCTGCGGACCACCTTCGCCTGGGCCGTCGGGTGGACCGCCTCCGGGGCGCCGTGCGGCCCCCACCCCCACAGGGTGCCGTCCGGAGTACGGCGGATCGACCAGAAGCCGAGCAGCGGCAGCGGTGGGCCGATCCGGTAGATCGCCCCGGTGACCGGGTTGACGAACTGGCCCGCCTCGTCGCCCCGCGGTATGAGGTGCGGCGGCAACTCGGCCACGTCGGTGACCTTCTCGGCCTGCTGCTCCCAGCTCTCGCCGGCGTCCCGGCTCAGGTACCGGACGCCTTGCACAACCGCCACGTAGAGGTCGGGGCCGAGCAGCTCGTACGAGGTTGTCGTCGGGGCGCCACAGGTGCGCCACCGGACCGGTCCCCGCCACGACGACCAGGTGTCACCCGAGTTCCGGGTGACGCTGAACTCGACCGCGCACTGGTTGTACCGCACGGTGACCACGACCTTCCGGCCGAGTACCGCACTCTCGACGAGGGCACCCGCGGCGGCGGGCGCGGTCGACGGCAGGTTCCACCAGGTCCGGGCCAGCGGCACGGCGGTCAGGGTCAGGACCATCGCGATGCCGATCGCGCCGGCGGAGACGGCGGCCCGGCGGCGTCGTACCCGACGACCGGCCCGTTCGGCCAGGTCGGTCAGGGGTGGCTGGGTGACCGCCTCGGCCACCGTGGCCGGGTCGAACGGATACCTCGGCATCATGTGCTCCCGGAGCCGACGAGTTCGGCTGGTTCGGCGAGGAGGGCGGCGAGCGCGGTACGCCCCCGGGACAGCCGCGACTTGACGGTGCCGACCGACACGTCGAGGGTCCGGGCGACCTCCTCGACCGGCAGGTCCACCAGGTAGTGCAGGGCGATGGCGTGCCGTTGTCCGGCCGGCAGCTGCCGGAGGGCGGCCATCAGCGCGAGATGTTCGGAGGAGAGGTCCGGGATCACCGGGGGTGGACCGACCCGACGTAACAGGCGGTCCAATGTCCGTCGCCGTCGGTAGCGGGTGTGCGCGAGGTTGAGGGCGACCCGGCGCAGCCACGACTCCGGGTTCTCCAACTGGTCGAAACGCCCGGGCGCGGTCAACGCCCGGACGAACGCCTCCTGCACCACCTCCTGCGCCTCGTTCAGGTCTCCGGTGACGGCGTACAGATGGACGATCAGCCGCCGGAAGCTCGCGGCGTAGACCTCGGCAATCGTGTTCAGCTGCCCCACCAAACGGCCCCTCTCCTCACCCTCTTCCACTATCGAGGGGCGTCGAAGGTTCCGGAGTCCCGCGCGGGGTCAGCCGATCTCGGCGACGACGTTGCCCTCCTGGTCACGGATCCGGGACACGACGATCTCCACGACCAGTTCCGGGGCGCCGGCCAGCCGGTACGTCCCGGCGACCGGCCGCAGCACGTCGGTCAGCTCGGCGCGCACCGCCGGAGGTACGTCGATCGAGACGAGCCCGTTCCCGTTGTCGGTGACCGCGAACCGGTCGCTGGGGCGGAAACTGATCGCGCTCTCCCGCGCCTGGAGGAACAGTCCATGTCCGAACGGCAGTCGGGCGGCCAGCACCCGGCTGATCCGCTCCGCCGCGTTCGCCCCGACCGTCACCGTCGTCGTCGCCGGTTCCCCCGGCTGCCCGCCCGGCCCGATCCGCCAACCGGCCTCCTCGACGAGGAGCGCGTCGGTGGAGGAGCCGTCCCGGCGTACCCCCTCCTCGATCGCCGCACGGACGCCGGGCCGGTCGGTGAGGCTGCCCCGGTCCAGGTCGGTGACGAGCAGCGGCAGTTCCGGTGTCATCACCTCGAGCAGCCGGTCCGCGTTCCAGCGTTCGATCGCCGCGTACTCGTCGAGGGTCAGCCCGACCAGTTGCAGGAACCGCAGCTGGCCGTGCGGGGTGTCGACGACCCCGAGTTCCGGGTCGGTGGCGAAGGCCGCCGCGCGGATCAGGGTCTCCGGCCGGGCGAGGGAGATGGGACCGTTCAGGTCGAGGTGATGACCGGGCCCGAACGGGTTGCCGGAGTTGAAGACGTACCGGGCGAGGTTCTGCAGCAGGTTCGCCGCCCAGAGCGGCGGTTCGGTCTCGTCGGCGGTCCGGGCGACCCGGAAGGTGAACTCGAAGCCCCAGCCCGACTCGTCAGGATTGTCGGAGTCCTTGGAGTACAGCTCGGACATGCCGTAGCTGACCAGGTGCCAGTGGTCGGGACGCGGATAGAAGCTGATGCCGTCGAGCGGGTCCGGGCCGCCCATCATCCACTTGATGAGCGTGCCGTAGTGCTGCGGTTCGACGCCGGGGTAGAGCCGGTCCAGGGCGGCGTCGATGGCGTCCCAGCCCGGCGACGTGTGCTCGTCGTCATCAATCATGACCGGTGACTGTAGGGCAGGGCTACGACGCGCCGTCCGCCCGTGCCGCCGTCCGCCCGCGCCGGCGCCCCGCCCCGCCCCGGCGGGAACGACCGGCGGTCAGCCCTGTCCTCCCGGTTCGGAACGCGTGCGGTAGAGCACGCACCGGCGTAGTGGACCGTCGGCCACCCCCGGGTCCTCGAAGTCGTCCGCCGGGTCGGTGGTCATCCCGATCCGGCGCATCACCGCCTGCGAACGCAGGTTCGTCCGGGTGGTGACGGCCAGGATCTCGGTCAACCCGACCTTGTCGAAGCCGTACCGCAGCACAGCGAGCGCCGCCTCGGTGGCGTACCCGTGTCCCCAGGCCGACCGGGCCAGACGCCAGCCGGCCTCCACCCCGGTGAACGGCATGCCCTCGTCGACCACGTCGAGGCCGGCGAACCCGACGAACTCGGCGGTCTCGCGGACCTCCAGCGCCCAGAAGCCGAAGCTGTCGCGGTCAAGATCGGCCTGGAAGCGGCGCATCGAGGCGGCTGCCTGCTCAGGGCTGAGCAGCGGCCCGAGATGCTCCCGGACCTCCGGGTCGGCGTTCATCGCCGCCCACGGCGCCAGGTCGGCGTCCCGCCAGTTCCGCAGCACCAACCGCGCCGTGTTGATCTCCACCATCCGGCGAACCTAGCCCCGACCTGGACACCCCGGCAAAGGTTTATCCGGTACGGCGGCGACGGCCGTACCCGATGGCGGTACAGTCCCCGATCGTGGGCCTGAAGGTGTTCTGCGGAACAGCAGAGCCGGAGGCGGGATCACCACGGAGCTCCGCCGCCGTGCTCCACACCAGGCGGGCACTGAGATGACGGTTCCATTCGAACCAGGAACGTCGCCGTGGGTAGGACCGCCGCTGACCGCGGACATCGTGCGACGCGCCGAGGAAACGCTCGGGGTACACCTGCCCCGGAGTTACCTGGCGCTGATGTATCGCCAGAACGGCGGGATCCTGACGAACAACTGCTGTCCCACCGACTTCCGGACGTCGTGGGCCGCCGGCCACTTCCAGGTGGATGTCCTGATGGGCCTCGGATACGCGGAGGGGATCGACACCGTGTCCGCCGACCTGATCTCCGAGTGGGGCTACCCGCAGGTCGGGGTGGTGCTCGGTGTGACGCCGGCGGCCGGTCCCGACACGGTCATGCTCGACTACTCCCGGACCGGACCGGGCGGCGAGCCGGCGGTGGTGTACGTCGATGAGGATAGGATTCCCCGACAGGTCGCGGAGTCCTTCGAGGAATTCATGGCCGCCCTGGTCCCGAGCGAGGTTTACGACGACGAAGACGAAGGCCGGTAAGGTGCGTGATTCCAACGGCGAACGGCACAGGTCGGACCTGACGGAACGCCTGGCCCAAATTCTGGGGCTGCCTGCGCCCGACGCGGCCGGGGATGGACCCGACTGGCTGCCTGTCGAGACCGCGCTGGCTACGACGCTTCCGGACGACTACAAGCGTTTTGTCAGCGCTCACGGTGCCGGCCGCGTTGACGACCACCTGACCGTGTGCGCCCCCGGCGGACCACCTGACGGCGTGGACCTGGTAGGGCACAACACCTGGGCTCAGGAGTGCGTCCGCCTGGACTTCGGAGCACTGGGCGACGATCTCGACGGCTGGCACCTGGGTGACGCCTCACGGTGGGAACCCGGCCGCGCGGACGTGCCGGTCTGGTTCGAGCCGGGTGACGACCTCCTCTCGTGGGGACGCACCGGCAACGGCGACTTCCTCTTCTGGCATGTCAAGCCCGGTGTAGCACCCGACGACTGGCCGGTGGTGTTCAAGGAGGAAGGGCCGTACTGGGAGCAGTACGAGGTGGGTTTCTCGGCAGCCCTGGTCGGCCTGCTGACCGGCGAGATCCAATCCGAGTACCTCAGCCGGTGGTTCGAAGGCCCGCACTCCTATACGCGGTGAAGCCAGCCGTCCAGCGCCCCACCCCGCCGAGGCGAAGGTCGGGGCGGACGTAGAGATCGTGCAGCCGGGCGATCCGTGCTCGTCGCCTGATCGAAGGTGCGGACCGTAGTCCTGGACGGCCGCATATCCCGCCAACTCGTCGTTCGCGTGGGCGCCCAGGAAACCCCATCGCGGGTCCGCGAGCAGGTCGAGGAACCGCCGGTGTTGGGCATCGGGGTGATCACCTTTCACCCCCATGTCCTTCAGCATCGGCCACAGTCCGGGCCAGTCGTCGGACGCCAGGAAACGAACCATGATCGACATGTGGGCCATGGTTCCTCTGACCACGCCGGGGAGGCAAGCCGTCGACCTCTTGCGGCTTGGACGGGAACCGCCCACCTCGGGCTCGTGGCGTGCGTGGCGGGAGGCGGGTCGCGGTGTCCCATATTCAGTCCCGGGAGCACTCCAGAGACCTACCAGTGCCCGCCTCCCGTAGCCGCGCTGTCCCACCTGGGGTTGCTCTGACCGGCCAACTGCGGCGCACCGTAGCAAGCGCGTACGACAACGCACCTCGGCCGCCGTCGCCATGGTCACAGTAACCGGATGATCCGAGCGCGGGCCGTCAGCCCGGGATGACACGACGGGTGCCGCCGCGCTCTCAGCACGGAACGATGATCTCCTCCGAGCCGCCCGAGCCCTCGCCGCTTGTGACGGTCAGCGTGATGCGGCCTCCCCGCAGGTCGGGCGACGCCCGAAAATGCCACTCGCACAGCAACTCATGCCCCGTCCCGCCACTGCTGCCCGACTCCCAGGTGTAGACCGTGCCCACCTCGTCGCTCAGGACGACCTCGAGTGCGTCGAACATCTTCTCCCCGGGCGACCTGGGGACCGCGTCCCTGCCCCGGTCGGGCGTCCAGCCCTCCAGGGCCGCGTTGTAGACGGCGATCGCCGACCGCATCCGCTCGTTCAGCTCGCCGACCAGCCGAACCGTTACCTGGTTGCGGCTCCACAGCTCGACGGTGAGCAGATACACGGTCGTGTCCCTGAGGGCCGCAATCCGCTTTCCCGAAGCGAAAACATACGGGACATCCGCCATGCGATGACGCTACGGCCTGCTACTTCACCTGGCCAGGATGTCGCGTACGGATCTCCTCGTCGGCAGTCATCGAACACCGGCCGGCCTCTCCACCCCGGTGAGCGTTCTCGTCGACCACGTCGAGGCCGGCGAACCCGGCCGCGCGAGCAGTACCAGGTGGGCTTCGCGGCAGCCCCGGTCGGCCGGCTGACCAGCCAACGCGGCGTGGATGCGCGCGAGGCGGCCGAGCCGGACAGCGAACGCGTAGTCGACGCATAAGTCCCTTGATCACACTGGCCACCAATCAGGGCGTGCGCGGAACCTCCGCGTGGCACCGAGCCCTAACGGATCCGAGAAGGGACTGGTATGGCCGACAACAGCGCCGCGGGTTTCACCGTGGCTGACCAGGCCGAGTACTTCGTCGACCTCGACGACCTCGACCTGGCCGGTGTCGACGTCGACACCTGGGACAAGACCGCGGGCGGCACCACCATCGCGTGCGTCACTCGCACCATCATCATTGCCACCCGGGCTGTCTGCGGCTCGATCGACTGCAGCGGGCCGCCGCCCGGTGGCACGTACTGAGTTCCGTGAGCTTGGTACACGACGTTCGGTGAGGTTGGTTTACGACCGGTGAAACAGCTCAGCCCTCCGTTGCTGTGGCTGCGAGACGGTCCGGAGGAGGTCCAGAGCCTGGTAGCGGGCCTGGACCTCGTTCGGACCGCCGCCCACAAGGATGCCAGCCACGCATGGCTGTGCATGATTGCCAACGGCACCGCGCACTATCTGTCCACCTACGCGTCGACGGAACTGCTGTCGAGGTGGTACGTCGGCGACAACGAGCTGTACGGCGTGGTCGCCCCGGTCGGCCGGCTCCGTACCGGCGCGGATGGCGGGCTGGTGCTTGACGGGTCCTGGCGATTCGGCTCCGGGTCTCATCGGGCTGCCGTCATGGCGATGGGGTGCGAGCCCGTGGCGGGACGCCGCACGACCGTCCTCGTGGAGCGGGGCCGGCTGGAGGTGGTGCACCCGTGGGAGGGGCCGGGGTTGCTCGCGACCGCCAGCCACACCCTGCGGGCCAGCGGCGTCCGCGTGTCGCCGGCGGACGTGGTCGACATGACCGACGTCCCGGCCGATCGACCGATCGGGATCTACGCTGATCCGGACCTGTTCCTGGCGAACATGCCCGGGGTGGCGATCGGGCTCGCCGAACGGCTGCTGGCGCTGCTCGGCCCAGGCCCGACGCCCGGAGCGTGGCAGGCCACCTACGCCGACGCGGCCGCCCGGAACACCCTCGCCCGGCGCGGCCTGACCGGGATGCTGCACAGCTTCGACACGTTGGCCCGAGCAGGGCGGCTCGGACTGTTCTCGCCGGCGTTGCGGCAGGAGTTCCTGCTGATGCTGAGCGCCGCTTACCACATCGGTCTGGATGCCGCGCTCGCGCTGGCGGAGGGCTGCGACTCGACGGATCCGGAGGTCCGGCGGCAGCTGGAGCAGGCGTGCATCGACATCACGACCATGCGGCCACACGCGGCGATGCGGCCGTCCAGGTTGGTCAACGCGAAGCCGGGCTCACCGGCCCTGGAAGGAACGCCCCGATGACCTCACCGCCGCCACTGTCGACGCCGGGTTGGTGCCTGCTCCGGATCCCGGTGCTGCCGGCGGTGCCAGCCACCGCCGCGCCCGAGGGTTTGGCGCGGCAGCTGCTGGAGTTGGCCGTCGACTACGCGACCGTGTTCCAGCGGGCGGCGGAGGAGGACCGGGACTGGCAGGATCCGGCGACTCGGCTGGCGATCTACGGCAGCCGGGCCACCTACCGCCCGACCCCGTTCGGTGTGTTCAGCTTCAGCCTGCTCGCCGAGGTCGACGACAAGGGTGGTGGCGCACCGGCCACCCGGCTCGAACTCGGGACCGACGTGCGGCTGCGCCGCCTCGACCTGCCGCGGCAGACCGGCGGGTGGTTCGTCAATCCCTCCCTCGCCGCCGAGCACGGCCGGTGGTCGTACCTGCACCCGGGCAGGGGCGGGGTCACCTCGATATCGGACGCCCCGGGTGTACGCCAGCTCGCGGAGGGACTCGCCGCACAGCTCGCCGCCGCACCCCGGTCAGCGGAGGAATGGGCGGCTCTGCTCGGCGGCGAGGCCCAGTTCGACCTGTGTGTGGGCCGACGGTTGCTGCTGCCGGAGCACACGCCACCGATGCTGGTCGACCTGGCCGAGCCGGCCACGCCCACCGAGGCGGTCAAGGCGGCGCTGGCCACCGAGCGGCCGTTCCGCGACGACCAGTTCGTGGACGCGTTCAGCGAGGTCCGGGCCCGACTACCCAGGGCGGGCACGACCGCGCTGCTCGACGGGGCCGCGCAGCTCCTGCGGGTGCAGTGGCGACCCCAGCGGCTCGACCGGGTGCGGGACCATGTGGCCGGCGGCTACAGCGGCGGGGCGGTGCCTCTGGTGTGGCTGCTGACCGCTCCGGTGGACCATCCGCTGGGCAGCTGGCGGCGGCAGGAGGCCGAGGCCGAGAGCGACCGCCCGGACCCGGCGCGGCGACTGTTCGTGCCGCGGGCCCGTCGCGACAGCGGCGCGGTGCGGTGGTGGCAGGAAGCGGTCACGCTGGACCAGTGGCGGGCCCGGGAGCCGTCGCGCGCCGGGGATGGCGTGGGGTTCGCCCAGCCGCAGTTCGGCATGGTCAACGGCGCGCTGCTGGCCGAACCGGTGGCCGGAACGGATGCCTGGATCAAACTGGTCCTGCCGGGTTTCTGGGCTGGGCCCGGCGCGCGGCTCGCTGACCAGCTGGGGATCCCGAAGCTCGACCTCGGTGCGGTGGACGCCGGCTGGCTTCCGGTGGAGATCGGATGGGTCTCGCCGGACCGGCGGGCGCCGTTGGTCCGGCGGCCGGAGAGCGGGTTGCCCCGGCTCAACCTCAACCTGCCGCCCCGTGCCGGTGACCTGCGACTGGCGGATCTGGCCGTGACCGTGCTGGCCGGGCGGCTCCAGTTGGTCCACCGGTCCGACGGGCGCTACGTGCAACTGCGGTGGGACAGCCCGCTCACGTTGGCCAACCGGGCCAATCCATGGCTGGTGCAGCTCCTCGGGTTGCTGCTGGACGAGGCCAACGGCCCGGCGCTGACCGCCGACCCGAGCCTGTGGGCGCCGCCGGGTGGGATGGCTCCGCGGATCACCGCCGGCCGTTGCCTGGTGGCCCGGCGCAGCGTGGTCCTGGACGCCCAGCACCGCGCCGACCTTCTGGCGCTGGCCGAGGACCCGGTGCGGTTGTGCGACGTGCTCACGGAGGTGGGGCTCGGGCCGCAACTGGACGCGAGCGAGGGACCGGATGTGACCATGCGGCTGGATCTCACCGACGCCACCCAGCGGTGGTGGTTCGTCCGACGCCTCCGTCGCGAGAGCCGGCTGATGCTGCACGAGGCCCTGCCGGTGGCGACGCTTGTCGACTCGGAGCTGGGCGGGCACCTCCACGACGTGTGGGTGCCCTGGCGGGGCCCTGATCCGGAACCGGTCCGACCGATGGCGCGAACCCGGCTGGTGGACCGGCAGCCGGTCGCCGACCCGGAGTGGACGAGCTGGTACGTCTACGCACCGGAGCGGGTGGTGGAGCTCTGGCTGGCCCGCCCCGAGATCGTGACGTTGATGCGCCGGGCCCACCTGTTCTACATCCGCTACCACGACGAGCGGCCGCACCTGCGGGTCCGGGTGCATCGCGACGTCGATGCCGAGTCGCACCTGGCCGATCTGCGCACCCACCTGGCCGCGATGGTGCCGCAGCAGCCCTGCGAGGTCGACCTCCGGACCTGGACACCGGAGGACTACCGGTACGGCGGCAGAGCGACCCGGCCCGACGCCGTGCGGCTGTTCTGCGCCGACTCGGCCTGGTGGGCGCAGCGGCTCGCGGCCGGCCCGGACCAGGCGGGCCGGTACAACCTGGCGGTTTCCCGGATCGCCGCCTGGTGCCAGCAGCTCGCGGGCGAGGAGCGGGCCCTGGCGATGCTCTGCGACCTGCGCGGCCTGGACCCCCGGCTGCCCAGCTCGCGGTCCCAGCGGGAGTGGATGGCGACCTTCCGGGCTGCTCGGCCGGACCTGGAGCAGGCCCTCGACGCCGCACTCGCCGAGCCGGAGCCTGCCCTGGACTACCTGGACCGCCTGGACCGGGACGCCTACGCCACGGCGTTGAGCGCCCTCATCCACATGAGCGTCAACCGTGGACTGCCGCTGGCCCGCGCGGTGAGCCGCGAGCCGGAACTCGTGCTGGCGGCAGCGCGGTTGTTGAAGGGCCGGCAGGCGCGGGCAGCCCACGGCAGAGCGGTCGATGGCTGAGTCCGACGCGGCCCGGCGGCTGCTACGTCGGCTTGTCGCCGAACTACGGCAGCGCGGGCACGCGAGTCCGGAGGCGATGGCCGCTCTCGCCCTGCTCGCGTCCCGGCTGGGTCAGCGAACCCTGGCGGCGTCCCTGACCGAGCTGGCCGTACGGGGCGGGCAGGTGCCCGACTTCCGGGTCGGCTGGCTGCGTCATCGGCTGGTGGGTGAGTGCCTTTCGCCTGGCCCCGGCCATGCCGAGAGGTTGGCCCGGACCCGGGCGGAGGCGGTGGACGTGGTCGACGCCTTCTACCGGCACTACCTCGAGAACGGTGACCTCGACCTGATCAACGGTGCCGGAGGGGTCGCGATGACCCGGTGGGACCTCGCCGACGAGGCAACCCGGGCCAGGATGGCACGGTCCCTGGCCCAGATCGCGATGTCCGTGATGGAGCAGGAGTCGTACGGTCTCTACCACGGCCGCAGCGGCGGAATCCTGCTGCTGCGGATGCTGGGCCGCCGCTACGGCCAGGACCGACCGATGACCACGGCGGTCGACGCGCTGGTCCGGCATCTGGAGCGGTTGACCCCCGACGTCCTCGACCGCGGCTGGCTGGGTGTCGGCGGCGTCACCATGTGCTATGGCCAGCCCGGGATGCTGACCGCGCTGGGGCCGGAGGTGGACCCGGGGGTGCTGGCGGGGATCGTCAGTGCCGCGATCACCGGCCCGGCCGTCCAACGGCTCGACGAACTGCTGGCCGACCCCGACGCCGACGTCACGGTCTGCCACGGCCTGGCCGGGCTGAGCCTGGCCACCAGGCTCGCGCCGGGCTGGTGGGACCTGGTCGGCCCGGGCCGGCGGTCCCGGCTGGCGACCCGGCTCGCCCGTCACCTGGACCAGACCGACGACCGAACGGTCACCGCCGTCCTTGACACGCCGCTCAAGTTGTCGCTGATCGAGGGGACGCTCGGGGTGGCGCTGGCGCTGGCGGAAACCGAGACCACGTCACGGCCGTGGTGGGGAGTCTGCGTGAGCCTCGGTGACGGGTCCGTTGCCGCAACGATGGGGAGCAGCCAATGACGGTGACATTGCAGACCGAGGACAACGACTGCGGCGTGTGGGCACTGATCGCCAGCCTGCGTTTGCAGGGACATCAGTTCTCCGAGTCGGCGTTACGGGATGCGCTGGCGACCCGGGGCGCATTGTCGCTACAGGACCTGCGGGACACCTGCGCCGCGGTGGTGGGCGTGCGTTACCGGGGCCGGCGGGACTTCCCGTTCGCCGAACTCACCCCGGGCACGATCGTTCACCTGCGCGCCGACCACTTCATCACCGTCGAGCGACGGCGCGGGCGGCGGGTACGGATTTTCGACCCCTCGGTCGGGTACGGGTGGCTGACCGAACCCGACTACCAGGAGAAGGCCAGCGGCTGGGTACTGTCGCCGGCCACGCCGGAGCCGGCTGTCGGCGCGCCTCGGCGTCCGCGGGCGGCGGCTCGGGCCGAATGGCTGTGGCCGATGCTGCGCTCCGGGAAAATCAGATTCCGGCAGGTTGTGCCGATTCTCGCGATGAGCCTGCTGCTCTACACCGGCCTGACCCTGCTCAACATGATCCTGCTGCCGTACCTGAACGAGGTCACTGTCGGCGGCACGGTCGCGACCCCCACCCTGGTCACCGCGTTGGTGGCGTTCAGCGTCGCGGTCAGCGTGCTGTTCTGGGTTCGACATCGACAGCTGACCTCTCTCGGGCTGTCGTTCGACCGGGCCATGCTGCGCGAGCTGGTCGACCGGTTGACCCGTACGTCGGCGCGGACCGAGATGACCTCGGGCGATGTGCTGAACCGGGTGCAGAGCGCCCGGGCCGTCCGGGAGGCCGGCACCGGCCTGGCGTTGTCGCTGTTCACCGACGCGGTCGCCGTGGTGATTCTGCTGACGTTCATGGCGACGATGTCGCTGCCGCTGACCGGCGTGGTGACCGGTATCGCCGTACTCCACATCATCCTCACGATCCTCGGGCGGATGCCGATCAACCGCCGTTTCGAGGAGCAACTGCGGCTCGACGGCGAGCTCCAGGATCTCCTGATCGGCATCTCCGAGGGGTTGACCACCTATCGGGGGCTCGGGGCGGTCTCTCACCTGGAGGCCGAGCACTCCCGGCGGCTGGACCTGCTGCATCGGTCGGTCCGCGGGCTCGAGTACCGGTTGGCCTGGGTGTACGGGCCGAGCAGCGCCCTGCGGTTCGCCGGCCTGTACGTGATCCTCGTGGTCGGCTCGGTGCTGCTGTCGGCAGGGCTGGTCAGCACCGGAGAGCTGTTCGGGTTCCTCACCCTGGGGGGCACCGTGCTGTTCTCGATCACCGCGATCGCGCAGAGCCTCACCAACGCCGCCTCGCTGGAGCGGCAACTGCGTTATGTGACGAGTCTCTTCGCGTTGCCGGTGATGGAGCGGGGCGCCCGTACCGAGCCGGTGCCCGGAGCGCCGGCGGTGGTGCTGGAGGGAGTCCGGGTGCACCGCCCGAGGGAGCACTTCGACCTGCGGCTGGACCTGCGGGTGGAGCGGGGTGAGACGGTGACCGTCAGCGGGGTGAGCGGGGTCGGCAAGTCCACCATGGCCCAGATCGTCAGCGGCCTGGACCCGGCGCCGGCCGGGCAGGTGACCGTCTATGGGGTGCCGACCGTGGACTGGGACCCGGATCGGCTCCGCCCGCTGGTGTGTTACGTCCCGCCCCGGTCCGACTTCCTGCACACGACGATCCGGGACAGCCTGTCCAGCGGGGCGGCCGACGTGACCGACCAGGAGATCCACGACCTGCTCGCCCAACTGGAACTGACCGAGGTGATGCGTCCGTTGCGGCTCGGGTTGCGGACCAAGCTGCGGATCAACGCCTCGACCTTCAGCGCTGGAGAGGTGCAGCGGTTCGCGTTGGCCCGGGCGCTGCTGCGCCGACCGTCGCTGCTGATCCTCGACGAGGCGACCAACTCGCTGGACCGGGACCTGGAGCTACGACTGCTCGTCGTGGCGAAGCGGCGGGTGGAGACGCTGATCGTGATCAGTCATCGCCCGGTCGGTGAGCACCTCGACAGTCGGCAGGTGCGGATCGTGCGGGACGACACCGGCGTGTCCCGGCTCGAGTCGGCGGCGGGCGCGGCGGTCGTCGGTGGCTGAGGGAGTACGTGGTGTGCACGCCTACTGGCAGCTGCCCAGCCGGCCGCCTCGGGCGTACCAGCAGTTGTCCCGGGTGACCTGGCTGCTGAGTGTCCTCTCGTGGCGGCGGTACGCCGGCCCGATCACGCTCTACGCCGACCCGCCCACGCTGGAGTGGCTCGACCGGCTCGGTTGGCTCGACTGCTACGACCATGCCGAGACGCTGGACGACCGGGATCTCGACCAGCACTACGACCGGGTCGCCTGCTTCGCGTTGCCGAAGCTGCTCGCGCTGGACCGGTACCCGGACGCGGTCCTGGTGGACACCGACGCCTACCTGCGTAGCCGGCTACGTCTGCCCGCCGCCGGGTCGATCTTCGCGCATCTGGAGCGCGGTGGCGGCGGCTTCTACTCCCGGTTGCGCGAGCTGCACAATCCCGCCGGGGTGGAGCTGCCGGACACGCCGCCGACGATCGGTAACACGTCGCTGTTCCGGGCGGCCAGCCCGGACCTGGCCCGCCGGATCAGCCACGCCGGGCTCAGCTTCCTGGCCGACAATCCGACCACCCCTGGCCGGGACGTCCACCTGCACATGACAGTTGCCGAGCAGGTGCTCGCCACTCATCTGACCACGGTCGCGGGGCAGCCGGTGGTGAACCTGTTCGACGCGCTGTGGTGCGCTCGGACGCTGCGCTGGCTCACCGATCCACCACACTTCGGCCATCTGTGGAACCTCAAACGAGGAGCGCCGGCGGAGCACCTGCTCGCCGCGTACGTGGCAGTCACGCACACACTCCGGGACGAGTACGGGGTCGCCCCGGACCGGGTGCGCACACTCCTGGAGCGGATATGATCTCGACCGAGCTGCTCGATCGGCTGGCGAACACCGGTGCCGCGGTGGCCCGCGCCGCCGGATCGACCGTACCCGGTGGACACGTTCCGGACTGGGTGCTGGAGCCGGAGTCGTTGGCGCAGCTCACCGCGCTGGTCAGGATGCTGCACCGCAGCGGCGTGCCCTGGCGGGTGGACGCCCGAGGCCGCAACTGGGGGTACGACGACACCCGCGTCTCCGCCCCCGGGCTGATCGTCCGCCTGGCTCGACTGGACCGGTTGGACCTCGACGTCGAGCTCGGCCTCGCCACGGTGCAACCCGGGGTGACCTTCGCGCAGCTCAACGAGGCGTTACGGCGGTCCGAGGCCCGTTTCCAGCTGCCCGAGCCGGGCTCCGGCCCGCACACCTCGGTGCTGGGTAACGCCCTGGAGCGTGGCCTGCTCGCCGGCCTGGGTGAGCGGGAACGCCACTGTCGGGACTTCCTCGTGCTGAGCCGCGACGGCGAACTCACGCGTCTGGGCTGGGAGGACGCGGTCGACGACCGGGTTCGGCGGGCGCTGCCCTACCCACCGGGTCCGCACCTACAGGGGTCACTGTTCCAGGCCGCCGGGTACGGACCGGTGGTGGTGGAGCTGACGCACGTGCTGCCGGTGGCGACCGTGCTGACGGCCGCCCCGGTGCTGCTCGCCGGCGCCGAGCTGACCGAGGAGCTGCTGCGTTGTTGGCGGGACATGCTCCTGGAGGAACTGGTGACGTCCACCGTCCTCGCCTCGCCGGCCCGCCGCCGCGCTCAGGGCGTCACCGGCAGCCACGACGGACTCGTCCTCGACCTGTATGTCACCGCCGGTTCACCCGCGATGCTGCGGGCCAAGACCGCCGACGTGCAGCGGCTGGCCCGCCAGCACGGGCAGCGGCTGGCCGCCCGACTCGGCGGCAACTACGACGACCTGGGCATCATCGGCGGCAACCGGGACCTTCCGGAGGCGGTCGGCCAACTGTCACAAGGGCTGGAGTGGCACACCGCGGCGCTACCGTTCGCCCCGTCGGTTGTCGCTGCCTTCGCCCGCGCCGTCCGGGCGGACCCGGTGCTGGCGGACGTCCCGTGGACCCTGCGCCCACTCGACGCCCGGGCGCTGGTCTGGCTCGCACCGCTCGTCTACCGCAAGGACGACCCGGACAGCGTCGCGCTGCTGCGGCGTCGGGTGGCCGCCGTTACCCGGCTCCGCGACGAGTTCGCCGTCCCGGCCTACCGGTCCGGCGCGGTACGGGGCAACCGATGAGCCATGTCCTGGTCACCAGCGTCCACCGGATCCACGCCGGCCGCTCCGGGGAGGCGGTCCACCTGCGCCAGCTCACCGAGGCGCTGCGGGCCGCCGGCGAGCGGGTGACCGTACTCGATGGTCCGATGGAGCCGGGTAGCGCCGACACCGGCCACGAGGTCGGGCTGCGGTCGCTCGCCGAGCGACTGGGCAGCCTGCTGGCCCGGGACCGGCCCGATGCCGCCCTGCTGTGGGGGCATCTGGGCGAGGAGACCGAGCTGGCGCGGCGGCTGGCGACAGCTGGCGTGCCGACCGTGCTGGAGCATCCGGCCGCCGACCTGCGGCCCGTGCCGCAGACACTGCGGCTGGTCGACGAGGTGGTGGTCCCGTCCGAGTTCGCCCGGCGGCTGTTCGTGTCGCAGACCGGCCGCCCGGCTCGGGCTGTCGAACCGTGCCTGCGTGGCTGCGACTGCCCCGCGGAGCGGCCCCGCGACCCGGCGCGTACCGGGCCGTACCGACTGACGTTCATCAACCCGGAGCCGGCCAAGGGCCTTGGCATCGTGATGCACCTCGTGGCGGCCGCGAACGGGGCGAAGCTGCCGTTCCGGTTCCGGTTCGTCGAGGGGCGGTGGACCGCGACCCACCTCGCCCGGCTCGGCATCGACCCGGCGAGCCTGCCCGGGGTGGAGATCGTGCGATACCGCTCCGACATCTGCGCGCTCTACGCCGAGACCGATCTGCTGCTCGTACCGAGCCTGTGGCAGGAGAGTTTCGGGATGGTCGCCCGCGAAGCCGTGATCCACGGCGTGCCGGTGGTGGCCACCCGGGTCGGCGGGCTACCGCAGGCGGTCCGTACCGGAGGGGTGTGCCTCGAACCGCCGGAGTACGGCGCCGGTTACCAGGTCCGAATGACCACGGCCGAGGTCAGGACGTGGCTGACGGCCGTGGTCACCGCGCTGCGCGGCACCCACCGGCGTCAACCGGAGCTGCTGTCCCGGGCCACCTCGGACAGTGTCCGGGCGTACCGGGCGGTGCTCGGCTCGTCGCCGGGGTGAGTGCGTCGGGCAGCCCGGCGCATGGCACCGACGATCAGCGCCGCCGGCCTGGTCCAGCCCCGCTCGTTCGCTACCGCCACCACCGTCGCCAGGTTCGCCTGCTCCTCGTGGAACCAGTCACCCGGCACGGCGAGCAGCCGGTCCAGCTCCGCCGGGGTGAACAGCGGCCGGGAACAGCCTCCCGGCGACACCTGCCGGGTGACCATCCGCCGCGCACGGGATGGCGCCAGCCGGTACGCGGCCTCCCGCGCCAGGACGCTCCAGCCGTCGACCGCGCGCGCCAGTGCCTGGTCGGCGGATCCGACACCGTACGACGGCTCGTCCGCGGCGGTGGTGAGCGCATAGGCCCGGACCAGCTCGGAGAGCACGTAGCGGTGCGGGCCGAAGCTCTGGCGCGGCACCGGCGTCAGCAGGTGGGCACCGACCAGCTCGTCCAGGGCCTGCATCGCCTCGCGGGGTGCCAGGCCGGTGCAGACCGCGGGCGCCCAGTCCGGGATGGTGACGGTCGGGAGTACCGCGACCCGGCGCAGTGCGAGGCTCGCCGCCGCTCCGAGCCTGCGGAACGACGGTTCGAGGACGTCGCGCATCGAGCCGTCGTCGCCGCCCAGTTCGTCGAGCCGGTGCTGCGGGTCGCGCAGCAGTGCCACCAGGTCGGCGGCCCACCGGCCCCGGTACATCCGACGGGCGGCGAACCACAGGGCCAGCGGCAGGCCCTCGCAGAGGATGCAGAGCGCCCGGACGGCGGCTGGTTCCACCGCGAGCCGATCGGGGCCGAGATGGCCGGCGAGGATCTCGAGTCCCTGCGCCTGCGACACCGGCGCCACCAGGTGTCGGTGGGCCCCCGGGAGGTCGAGTTGCCAGCGGGTGGTGACCAGCACTGCGCAGCCCGCCCCGGCCGGCAGTAGCGGCAGGACCTGGTCGGCCTCGCCGGCATCGTCGAGCAGCAGCAGGCAGCGCCGCTCCGCGAGGAGGCTGCGCAGGAGCGCGGCCCGTTCGGCCTGCTCGACCGGGATTACCGCGTCGGCGACGCCCAAGGCGCGGAGGAATCCGTCGAGAACCTGGTCCGGGTCTCGCGGCTGTCCACTGCCGGCGAGGTCGGCGTAGAGCTGGCCGTCGGGATAGGCGACGGCGACGGCATGGGCGACCTGGAGCGCCAGGGCGGACTTGCCGACCCCGGGCATGCCGTGCAGTAGCACGACCTGCGGCCCGGCGTCCCCGGATCGGTCCGGGTCGCTGCCCAGCCGCCTGACCAGATTCGCCAGCTCGGTCTGGCGCCCCGCGAGAAGTGGCGGCGCGGGCGGTAGTTGGGCTGGCCGTGGCTGGGCGGCGACGCGGGAGGCCGGCGGCTCGCCGACGGTGGGTTGGTCGGGATCGGGTGCGGCGACGAGGTCGAGGCTCGGATCCTGCCGGAGTACGGCGTACTCCAGCTCGCGCAGGAACGGGCCCGGGTCGAGCCCGTGCTCGTCCACCAGCAACTGGCGGCCGCGCCGGGCCACCTCGAGCGCCTCCGGTTGCCGGTTACTCCGATAGAGCGCCACCACGAGCTGGCCGCGTAGTCGTTCCCGAAACGGATATTCGGCTACGTACTGGGTCAACGTCGAGATGAGGCCGTGATGCAGGCCGAGCTGAAGCTCGATATCGATCAGGCATTCCAGGTCGGCGAGCCGGGTCTCCTCCAGCCGTTGCCGGGCCGGGGCGACGAACCCGGCGACGGCACCGGCCAGTGCCGGGCCGCCCCAGAGCGCCAGCGCGTCGCGCATGAGTTTGCGGGCACCCGGAAGTCGGCCGCGGTCGCGCTCGGCTCGCGCCAAGCCGGCAAGTCCGGTGTACGTCGCCAGATCGAGTTCGTTCGAGGCGAGGTCCAACACGTAGCCGCCGGGCTTGGTGAGCAGCGGGAGGGTGGCGTCGCCGGTTCGCTGGAACGTCCAGCGCAGTGCCGAGATCTCGGACTGAACCTGCGCCCGCGCCGTTGCCGGCGGCGTGCCTTCCCAGATCGCCGTGGTCAGCTGGTCGACCGACACCACACGGTTGGCGTTCAGCAGGAGGTAGGCGAGCACCGCCCGGCGGCGGGGCCGGGCCACACCGACCGGCTCACCGTCCGTGGTCGCGGCGACCGTACCAAGCACGGTGAACCGCAGAGTCATGTCGTTACCCGGGCGAATTTGTCGGATCTCCGGATCACCCAGGAACTGCAGTCCTTGCGCTGGATTCCCACAATCACGTCGTACCCGTCCCAACGGGGTCCGGAGAGCAGAAAGTGTCCTGATTGCCAATATGATTGCCGTATGCAAAGTACAAGCAACACGGCGCGCAGCCCGCGATACACGGCAGCAGCACTTATCATCATCGATACACGTCGCCCATCACACCAACTCGGTGTCGCATTGATCCGGAACCGTATCCGAAGGCCAGTCTCGGGGGATTCTCCACCACCCGGCGTCGTTTAATCGATGGTACGGAGCCTGCGCACATTCAGTGCACACGCCGAGTACATGCGATAACCGCCCGTACTGTCGCGGCGGTGTACGGCGGACATCGGCACACTCACTCGAAACAGGCGTTGATCAGGGCTGACAGGTAACCGTCGCCGCGGTTATGGCCGAGGCCCGAAAGCCTCCGGCGAGTTGTCAGGTCGAGGATCACGGCGCCAAGGCAGCAAACGAGCCTTTCAAGGTAACAGATGGCGCACAGCCCGGCGTTGTTGTGCCAGGGCCCCGGCAAAGTCGTCAGGTGATGCCGAGTAGTGCCAGCGGGCGGGTGCTGTCGCGGGCGTGATGTCGGTTGGCGGCGGCGATGTTGGTGATCCCGGCGAGGCGTAGGGCGCCGATGGCGGCGTTGCGTAGGGCGGCCACGACTTGTGGTCCGGTGCCGGTACGGATTTGACTGCGGTCTTCGTCGTAGGTGACGTCGCGGACCCAGTGAACCTTGTTCTCGATGGACCAGTGGCCGCGGATCCAGCCAGAGAGCTGGGCGGGTTTGGCTTGGTGGACGCGGAGGTCGGTGATGGCGTAGACGGTCTCGCTCGATGATTATCTGAACCGGTCATGCCCGCCCTGCTACCACCAGCAAGGGCGCGTCTACACCAACCACATCAAGCCGGACAGCCCCACGACTTTGCCGGGGCCCTGCGGGGATGGGTCTTGATGACGCAGTTTGGTGCCTTCGGAGGCAGCGTTGGTGATATCAAGTGGCCCGTACAAGAAGGACCCGGACTCGCTGCCGGCGCCCTGGACGGTGCCGTCACTCCCCGAGGTCGATCCGCAGTCGTTGGGCGAGCTCGCGGTGGGCGTGCGCGATCGCGTCGATGAACAGGGCCAGCGCCTCGTCCGCCCGGATCGGTTCGGCCAGCCGGATCTCGTAGAACTCCCGATCCGGATGCTGCGCCCAGACGACGCCGGGTCGGGCTTCGAGTGCGGTGACCATCAGATCCTCGTCGACCACGTCCGGTCCGGTGTCGATGACCGGCTTGATTTCGTCGTCGATTCCCACCTCCCAGGTCAACCCGTCGCCGGTCGAGATCCCCATGTTGTCCAGCAACTGCTCCTGCGTCAGCGCCGGCTCCGGGCTCCCGGGCTCAAAGACGAGGTCGGCGAACCGCTGCGGCGCCCGGGCCAGCGCGGCGGCCACGACGGGCCGGCCGGTGAGGGTCGATGGGCGGTAGCCGTCCCAGCCTCCCCCCGAACCGCTCGGGGGAACGCCGGGCACGGAGTATCGGTAACGTCGCCACCATGACATGTGGCCTACTGTCGGGAACCCGGGACCGGAAAAGCAAGCCTGTCAAACGCGTTCCGCAGTTGGTGGGCAGACGATCGTTGTTGTGCTATGCCCGACCCGGGGCGGCCCTCGCCGAAGACGACTTCCCGGGTCCAGCGGAGCGATATTCCCGATCGCGTTCCACCTGAAAAGACACGAGGCCCGGTCGGCAACCCGCCACAGACAGGCCGCCAGCGGGCTCACCCTCGCCCACAGGCTCCGTGCACGACGCCCACCGCCGTCCCATGAGCGGCTGTCGGCTCGAGATGGCGTCCGTCTCCGCCCTGGCCGGTCCGCATCCGCTCGCTGCCGTTGCTGTCAACCGCCGCAGGGGCGCGCTGATGGCTCGTCCTCGGCCGCGAACAGCGCTCTGCGTGCGCCGCATGACACGAAGTAACCCCGCCCGGAATCAGCCCGTCGCGTCGCTCGATCCGGAAACGCCGCGGGGAGAAGGAGTGGCAGTGCTGGCAGCGAGACTGTCGACCTCGGGAAACAGCGAAGCCCAGGTCGGTGACCTGGGCTTCCGTGCCGAGCCGCCTGACGGAATCGAACCGTCGACCTACGCATTACGAGTGCGTCGCTCTAGCCGACTGAGCTAAGGCGGCAACGTCGGCAAGTGTACGACACCGCCCGGCGACCCGCCGCAGGGGTTTCGCCGACGGCCCGGCCGGACACGAGGGGATCATGGCAGAGCGTCAGCGTCCGGACAGTGCCTCGGTGTCCGATCCGACTAGGCTTTCATCGATGACCGACCACCCGTCCCGGCCGACCGTGCTGCCGGAGTCCCCGCCGGCCGGCCCGGCCCGGCCGCGCAGCCTCGACCCGAAGGAACTCGGCTTCACCCCGCAGCGGCCGGTGCCCTGGCTCGCGCCGCTGCTCCTGATCAGCACCGGACTGCGTACGCTGCTGGCCCTGCTTTTCGGGGCGTACCTGGACAAACGGGAGCTGCAGAACTCGCTGCCGAGCCCGGTTCACCGGGAGGTCGGTCCGGACGGGGACCTCTGGCTCGACTTCGTCGCCGACCTCGGTGACGGCTTCCACGCCACCTACTCGGTCGCCTGGCTGCTGTCCCGAACCGAACTGGAGGTCGACGGGGAGCGGCTGCCCCGGGGGCAGATGCTGCTGATGGGTGGCGACCAGGTCTATCCGACCGCCAGCGGCGAGGCGTACGAGAACCGGTCGAAGGGACCGTACGAGGCGGCGTTGCCGCAGCCGCCGGCCGACCGGCCCCGGCCGACGCTCTACGCCGTACCCGGCAACCACGACTGGTACGACGGCCTGACCGCCTTCCTGCGGGTCTTCGCCGCCTCCCGGGGCGGTGACATCGGCGGCTGGCGGACCCCGCAGGCCCGCTCCTACTTCGCGGTCGAACTGCCCGGCGGCTGGTGGCTCTACGGGCTCGACGGCCAGTCCGGGGCGTACCTCGACGATCCGCAGTTGCGCTACTTCGAGGAGGCGGCCACCCGGCTCACCCCGGAGTCGAAGGTGATCATCTCGGTACCGGAGCCGTCCTGGGTCAAGGCCGTGGACCTGCCCGGGGCGTACGACACGATCGAGTACTTCATCCGTACCGTGGTCGCGCCGCGCGGCGCGCAGGTCCGGCTGCTGCTCTCCGGCGACCTGCACCACTACGCCCGCTACGCCGGCCCGGACCGGCAGTTGATCACCTGTGGCGGCGGTGGCGCCTACCTCTATCCCACGCACAAGCTGCCGGAGCGGATCGAGGTGCCGCCCCGGGACACCCTGATGCGGCGGACCAGCCACAGCGAGTCGTACGACCTGGTCGGCCGTTATCCGGAACCGGCGGTGTCCCGGCGTTACGCCTGGGGCATCTTCGCCCGGCTGCCGCTGCGCAACCCGGGTTTCGCCACCCTGCTCGGCGTCCTGCAGACGAGCCTGATGCTCACCATGGCCGGAGTGGCGCTGCCGAGGGCGGAGGCGAACGCCCAGCGGCTGTTCAGCATCCCACTGGTGATCATGTTGGCGGTGACGCTGCTCGGCGCCGCGTTTTTCGCCAAACCGCCGAGCGCCAGCGGCAAACGGCACGTCCGGCACTGGCTGCTCGGGCTCGGCCACGGCTTCGCACACATCGGGCTCGCCGCGGTCGGCGCCTGGGCCTGGCTGCAGCTGCCGTTCTGGGACGCGCCGTGGCCGCTGCCGGCGGTCGCCGCCGTGGTGGTCTACGGGCCGGTCGCCGGCCTGGTCGCCAGCCAGCTGACCGCGCTCTACCTGCTGGTCGCCGGCGCGTTCGGGGTCAACCTCAACGAGTTGTACGCCGCCCAGGGCATCGAGGACGCGAAGATCTTCCTGCGGCTGCACCTGGCCGCCGACGGCACCCTGACCGGCTATCCGATTGCCGTGGACCGGATCTGCCGCCGGTGGCGACCGGATCCCGACGCCGCCCCGGACGCCGCCTGGCTCGACCCCGAACAACCCCTCCGGGTACGCCTCGCCGAGCCCCCGTTCACCCTCCGCTGACCCCATCCTGCGTGCGATCGAGGGACACGGAGTGTTTCGTTAGAGTGCCCGCGTGAAAGCAACGGGGACAGTGCTACTGGTGGGACTGCTGGTGCTGGTGAACGGGTGCGGGCCCGGTGACGTACCCGAACCGCAGGAGGAACCGTCACACAAGGTCTCGTACTCGATCAGTGCCTCCGGCACCGCCAACGAGAACCTGACCATCACGTACACCGGCGCAGACGGCGGCAACGTCGAGGCGACGTCGCCGGGATCCGTGCCGGTCTGGGCCACCGAGGTCACCACAAAGCCCGGGCTCACCTTCCTGTCCGTCAGCGGGCAGGCGATCAGCTCGGACCTGTCGTACCGGCTGACCTGCGTAATCACTGTGGACGGCGTGCAGGTCGCCGACAACCGTGCTCCGTACTCCTGCTCGGCCAGCTTCGAGTTGTCGAAGCTGCCGGCGATCCTGGCCAGCAGGCCGACCGCCAGCCCGACACCCTCTGTGGTGGCCCTGCCGTCGGCGCCGGCCACCTCCGCCGCCCCGTCGAAGCCGGCGGGCTGCCGGTTCGTCAAGGGTGACGAGCTGACCGAGATCGTGAGCGACCTGGCCCGCGTGTACAAGCCGGTGCAGAGGGTGGCCGGAAACGAGAACCGCTGCACGTACACCGTGGACAACGACGCGACCCGGGTGGTCACGACCTGGAAGCCGGGCGGCGAGCCGGAGTTCCAGTTCCCGCCGCCGGTGTCCGGCCTCGGTGTCACCGCGTGGTGGTTCGAGCACAGCGACTTCGGGATCCTTGACGTGAAGCTGCCGGACGGCGTCTTCACGGTCCGGGTCGAGGCCAGGGCGCTGGACATCGACTACAAGGACTTCGCCATCGCCATCTTCAAGGCCGCGAAGCCCCGACTGCCCAGGTGATCAGTGCGAATCTTGGTATTCCCGCGTCGCCACAGCAGCGCTGGAATACCAAGATTCACGACGTCAGAGACGGCCCGCTCAGCCGCGCTTGGCCAAGCCGACGAAGTCGCGCCATGCCGTCGGCCCGAAGGCCAGCACCGGGCCGGACCGGTCCTTGCTGTCCCGGACCAGCACCCGGCCGGGCAGGTTGTCGGCCACCTCGACACAGGCGCCGCCGTTCGAACCGCTGCGAGTGCTGGTACGCCAATGGGGTCTCTCGGTCAGCGCCATGCTTTCGCCACCTCCGTGTTCGCAGTAACCGGACAGCTACAGCCGCAGACAAGGTGTGCGGAGGACGGCCGCTTGACATGTGGCCAAGGGCTGCCTGAGGGCGGGGAGGCCCGACAATGTGGTCACGGACTCCCCGAACGCTCGGATCAGCCGCGCTTGGCCAGGCCGACGAAGCTCCGCCACGCCGTCGGCCCGAAGGTCAGCACCGGACCGGCCTGGTCCTTGCTGTCCCGGACCAGCACCCGGTCGGGCAGGTTGTCGGCCACCTCGACGCAGGCGCCGCCGTTCGAACTGCTGCGGCTGGACTTCCGCCAGCTCGGTTCAGCTGTGCTCATGGAGAATCCTCAGGATCAGGTCGCGGGACTGGTCGCACGGCAGTGCGAGAGCACTCAAACTCTCCCACGTCCGGTCGAGATCGGCTATGTCCTCCACGTCGGCCACGGTCCGCCCCCGGAGCTGGTCGTCCAGGTAGCTGAGCCGGGGCCCACCGGCCCCGGGCAGGTTGGCGATGATGAACGCGCCCGCTAATCCGGATGTGCACGTTCGGCCGGTCGCCCATGTCGACCAGGTGCTCCAGCTGCTCCTTCATCATCGGCCCGCTGCCGTAGCGCAGCGCCGCCTCGCCGATGATCGCCACCATCGTTGGCGGGTCGTTCCGGTCGAGCGCGGCGGTCTGCCGTTCCAGCCGGGCGGCCGTCAACTCCTCGACCCGGTCCGGCCGGTGCGGCCCAACCGCGAGGATCGCCCGGGCGTACGCCTCGGTCTGCAGCAGACCGGGGATCAGCGAGTGCTCGAACCACCGCAGCAGGGTGGCCCGCCGCTCGTTGTCGGTCCACGGACGCAACCACGGTGCCTGTGCCTCCGACCTCGCCTCCGCGGAGAGCCGCTGGACCTCGTCCCCGGTCTCGAAAAGCGTGTCGTAGGCCCGCGCGGTGTCCGGCATCGGCACCATGCGCCCGGACTCGAACGCACCGACGGAGGAGGCGGAAACGTTGACCGCCGCCCCGGTCTGGTCCCGTGTCAGTCCGCGCCTGGTCCGCTCCCGACGAAGCAGTTCCCGAAGCTCGTTCATGCCGATTACTCCCCAGGTGTGTCGTACTGCGGCCAGCGGGTCCACACTCGCCGACCACTACTCATCACACATCTTCCGTAACTGAGTGCTGTCAGTCCAGGGTGGAAATCGACGACGTTGATGGAATCGGATCGGCGAAGAGGTGCCAACACATGCGAGCCCACCGGAGAAACTGGCGACGACTCTGGCGCTACTGCTGGTGCGGATTCCGCTGGGCCTGCCCGGACGCGGTACCGGTCGTACCGATGCCGTTCGACCCGGACCCGGGCGCCCGACCCCGTACCCTGAACCAGAGCCCGGCGTGGCACGGCCCCGCCGGGTCCGACCGGCGCAACCAGCGACCGTCGTGGCCCGGCCCCACCGGGTACGGGCACCGGGTCGGCCGGGTCGGCCGACTCACCCCGGCACAGCGGTCCCGCACCAGTGACCGCCCGAACTGATGGGCACCCCGGTGCTACGGAACGCGGCGGCCCTCGACAATCCCGGTGAACACATTCCCCGGCGGCCCACCTGGGCCTGCCGGATCTGCGAAACCGACTGGCCCTGCACAGCGCCAAGGCGACGTTACGCGTCGAATACCGACTCGACCCGCTGGCCCTTTTCGTTTACCTCGGCCTCTGCCTCCACGAGGCTACCGAGGATCTACACAAACTGAATCCGAATCCGGGACCGGACCCGGTCGAACTGCACGCCCGGTTCATCGGCTGGGTGCCGGTCGACCGGATGATCCGCCGCGCGCTGCTGCTCCGCGGGTACGCCGACCCGGTCCGCACGTTCCCACCGTCCCGGTCACCGGATCAGCGGGGCGGCAACAGCGGCCCGTAGCCGGTCAGGTCAACGCTGCTCGTACGCCCGGCGTGAACCGCAGACGTCGGACAGGGCGCACCGGCTGGTGCTGCCGTCCGACGACTGCCGGACGGTGACCGTCTCACTCGGCGGGTGCCGGGAGACGACCCGCCCCGGCCCCTCCGGTGTCTCGACCCGCTGGCCGGGCGTCGGATAGCTGGCGCTGTTGGCATAGAGCGGGTGCTCGTACTTCAGGCAGCACATCAGCCGCCCGCACGCCCCGGAGATCCGCAGCGGGTTGAGCGGCAGGTCCTGGTCCTTCGCCATCCGGATGGTCACCGGCTCGAAGTCGGTCAGGAACGTCGCGCAGCAGAGGTCCCGCCCGCAGGAGCCGATGCCGCCCTGGACCCGCGCCGAGTCCCGGGCCGAGAGCTGACGCAGCTCGACCCGGCAGTGCAGGGTGGCGCCCAGGTCGCGGACCAGCGACCGGAAGTCGACCCGGTGCGGTGCGGTGAAGTAGATCGTGGTCCGGGCGCTGTTCGAGCCGACCGAGCCCGCGTCGAGTACGTGGTCGACCGCGACCACCTTCATCGGCAGCCCGTGCTCGCGGATCAGCCGTTTCGCCGCCACCTTCGCCTCGGCCTTACGCCGCCGCTGCGTCTCGTCCCGACGCAGGTCCGCCTCGGTCGCCATGCCGGCCAGCCGGGGAAAACCGCTGGTGTCGTCGGAGACCCACTGCGCCGCCCAGACGCACTCGGCCACCTCGGTACCCTCGTCGGTCGGCACCAGCACCCGGTCGCCGACTTCCGGACGCAGCTCACCCGGGTCGAGGTAGTAGAGGCGGCCGTAACGGTTGAAACTGACCGCGCACAGCATGCCCATACCGACACCCTACGACGGATCCGACCATGGACCGAACGGTCACCGTCGCCAGCCGCCCCGGCCGGGTGACGCCAGCTCAGACCACGACCGGTCCGGCGTCGACCGGACCGTCCCCGTCCGGACCGGGTACGGGCGGCCCGGCCGGCGGCTGACCCACCCCGGCCAGCTCCGCCGCCCACCGTCCCGACAACGCTTCCACCTCGTCGTACGCCTCGGCGACCGTGGCCAGCACCCGGGCGCCGATCTCGGCGGCGGCCACCGAACCGGTCACCGGACCGGTCACCGGACCGTCGGCGGGTGCCGTCACCACCGTCACCGCCTCCGCCGAGCCGAGCACCTCGGCGAGGGTACGGGCCAACGCGCCCCGGGTACGTCCGATCCAGTCGGCGACCGCGTCGGCGTACCCGGCCGTGGTGGTCATCCGCCCGGCCAGGCTCCCCGGCCCGTCCCCAAGGTAGGTCACCAGTGCCCGCCGCCGCACCGCGTACGCCTCGGCGGCCGACCCCCGCCAGTTCCCCGGCCCGGTCAGCACGACCCGCACCTCGTCGTACGCCCGCCCCGCGGTACGGGTCGCGGCAGCGGCGGCGACCAGCGGGGCCGGACGGCAGGCGAGCACCGCGTCCAGCGCGTCCCCGGGCAACACCCGGAGCCGGCGGAGCAACGGCCAGACCGGGTGTCCGGCGGGAGCACCGGCGTCGCCGAGCAGCGTGTCGACCCGGCGGAGCAGGTCGGCGCCCGGGCCGGCGAGATGGTCGAGCGCGTCCATCAGCCCTCCCCTCCCGTCCCACGCCCGCCACCCTCGGCGTACCGACCGCCACCCTCGGCGTACCGACCGCCACCCTCGGCGTACCGACCGCCACCCTCGGCGTACCGACCGCCACTCTCGGCGTACCGACCGGTCGCGCCGCCCAGGAACCGCTGCTCGGCGGCGTCGTCACTGTCGGCGTACCACTCGGCGGCGGTGCGCAGCGCGGCGGCGGTGTCGGTCAGCCGGTCGGCGGCGCCGGTCAGCTCCCGGACCCGGTCGTCGAGGATCGTCTCCCACTGACGCCGCAGCGCCCGGCCGATCTCGCCCGGCCGTCCGGGGCCGTCGGCGTGCAGCGCGTCCCCCGCCGCACCGACGTACGGCAGCCGGCGGGCGAGTTCGGCCAGCGTCTCGGTCGCGTCGTCGATCCGGCCGGCCAGGTCGCGGAGACTGTCCACTCAGGCCTCCGTGAGCCGGCGGTACTCGCCGTACGTCTCGGTATGCAGTTTCTCCCGGGCCCACCGGGCGGCGTCCTGCGCGGCGGCGATCGCGGACCGGACGGACCGGGCCACCTCCACACCGCTGCGGGCGTGCAACGGTCCCAGGAAACGTACGTCGCTGATCGTCCCGTCGGCGGTGACGATCAGCTCGACCAGGCCGTCCGGGGACTGGACGCTGACCTCGGCCCGCCGCACGGCCTGGTCGAACTCGGCCTGCAGTGCCTCGATGCGGCGGTAGCGCTCGATCGCCTCCTCGACCCAGGCCTCGTCGATCTCCCGCGCCATCGGCCGGTCCTCTCCCGTCGCCCGGATGTCCGTTGGCCATCGCCTTCCGGCCGCCGACGGAGGTTGACGCTCGAATATGTCACCTTCGATACGTTACGGCACTGGACCGTACCGCTCGGTCCACCCGAACGGAAGACCCGCTTCCAAAACGTCCTACGCAGAAGCGCCCGGAGCCAACGGTCGGGCATTTCGGTCCGCCAGCCACGTGCCACCCCCCAGATGCTGATGATCTGAGCATCCTGGACCTTATTCCGGCCCGGTAGGGGCGGTAACGCTCAGATCATCAACGGGATCCCCACGCGGCGTGAGGGTCGGGCGAGGGGAGGCTCGGGGTCAGCCGCGCCACAGGGCGAGCATCATCGCCTCGACCGCGATCCGGGGCTTGACGTTGGTCTCGATCGCCGTACGGCAGCGGAGCACCGCCTCCAGCCGGCGCAACGTGCTCTCGGGCGTCCACTTCCCGGCGGCGGACTCGGCCGTCGTCGCCACATCGGTGTGCACCGGGGCGACCGGGGCGCGCATCGCGACGGTCAACACGTCGCGGTAGAACCCGGCCAGGTCCACCAGCGCCCGGTCGAGGGCGTCCCGCTGAGCCCGGGTGGCCCGGGACTTCTGCCGTCGTTCGAGGTCCTTGAGCTGCCCGGCGGCTCCCCGGATCGCCCCGGCCGCCCCCCGCCCGGTGCCGCCGGCGCCCAGTGCGGTCTCCAGCGCGGCCCGCTCGGCCGCGTCGGCCTCCGCGACCGCCGCCGCCGCTTCCGCCTCGGCCGCCTCGATCAGGGTGGAGGCCGCGTCGAAGCAGGCGCCGACGCTGGTCAGCCGACGCGGTACGGCGAGCACCGACTCCCGCCGCTTGCGCGCGTCCGGGTCGCGGGCCAACCGGCGGGCCCGGCCGACATGCCCCTGCGCCGCCGCCGCGGCCCAGGCCGCCACGTCCGGCGCGATGCCGTCCCGGTCCCGGAGTACGGCAGCCACCGCCTCCGCCGGCGGCTGCACCAACGCCACGAGTCGGCACCGGGAGCGGATGGTGACCGAGATGTCGTCCGGGTGGGTGGACGGGGTGCAGAGCAGGAAGACGGTACGCGGCGGCGGCTCCTCGATCGCCTTCAACAGCGCGTTACCGGCCGCCTCGGTGAGCCGGTCGGCATCCTCGATCACGAGTACCTGCCAGCGGCCGCCGCTCGGCGTACTCGCCGCCCGCAGCACCAGGGCCCGCATCTCGGCGACCCCGATCGAGAGCCCCTCGGGGACCACGAACCGTACGTCGGCATGGGTGCCGGCGAGCGTGGTGTGGCAGCCGGCGCACTCGCCGCAGCCGGTGCCCCGGAGGCACTGCAACGCCGCCGCGAACGCCCGGGCCGCGACCGACCGCCCCGATCCGGGCGGGCCGGTGAAGATCCACGCATGGGTCATCGCGCTCCCGGCCCCGGTGGCCGATGTGTCGCCGCCCGGCGCCGGATCACCTCCGGGCGACTGCACACCGTCCCGGAGCGTCTCCGCGGCGATCCGGACCGTCTCCGCCGCGGCGAGGGCGGCCCGGCGCAGCGTGTCGACCGCCTCCGGCTGGCCGACCAGCTCGGCGAAGACGTCCGGCATCAGGACCGCCGTTCGAGCTCGAATTCACCCGTGACGGTGGCGGAACGACTCTCCGCCGGCGCCCCGGCGTCCCCGGACCCGCCGCCCTGGCGCCCGTGCCCGTCCACCGGGGCCGCACCGGGATGGCTGTCGGCCGCGACGACCTCGGCGTCCGCGCCCGTCGCCGGGACGGAACCGACCCCATCGGGGCGGCTGTCCGTCGCCCGGCCAGCGTCAGAGGAACCCGGGTCGGAGTCGAAGGAGCTCGGGTCGGAGTCGAAGGAGTCCGGGTCGGAGTCGAAGGAGCTCGGGTCGGATAACTCCGGCCGGTTCGCCGACTCCGTCGACCGGGTGTCGGCCGCCGTACCCTCCGGATCGCCGAGCATGCCGACCACCCGGTCGGCGACCTGCGTGGCGAGTTCGTCCGCCGGTCGGGAGGCGTCCAGCACCAGGTAGCGCTTCGGGTCGTCGGAGGCCAGGTCGAGGAAGGCGTACCGGACCCGGTCGTGGAACTCGCGGGACTCGCTCTCCAGCAGATCCGCCTCGCCGCCCCGGGACGCCACCCGGGCCAGGCCGGTCCGGGGCTCGACGTCGAGCAGGACAACCAGGTCGGGCTTGAGGCCACCGGTGGCCCAGGAGGAGAGCCAGGAGATCTCCTCGACCGGCAGGGTACGACCAGCCCCCTGGTAGGCGAGGGAGGAGTCGACGTACCGGTCGCTGATCACGACCGCGCCCCGGGCGAGCGCCGGCCGGACCACGGTGGCCACGTGGTGTGCGCGGTCGGCGGCGTAGAGCAACGCCTCCGCCCGAAGCGCCAGCGGCTCCTGGCCCTCGGTCCGTTCCAGCACCAGTCGGCGGATCCGCTCGCCGGCGGCGGTCGCCCCGGGCTCCCGGGTCACCACGACCTCGCGGTGCTGCTGCCGCAGCGCCTCGGCGAGCCGGCTGACCTGGGTCGACTTGCCGGCCCCCTCGCCGCCCTCGAAGACCACGAACATCCCGGTGGCGGCGAACGGCTCGGCCGGAAAGAGCGGCCGGCCCCGGATCGAGCCCCAGAGGTCGGCCAGGACCGGCACGCCCGGCTTGTCGTCCATCTGGCGGAACGCCTTGATCCCGGTGAAGATGCCGGCGAGTCCGGCGACCAGCAGCAGCACCCGGGTCGACGAGACCGAGATGCCCAGGTCGGCGATGCGCAGCTGCCAGGATCCGCCGAGACCGACCAGCAGGCTGCTGACCGAGATGGCCAGGATCAGCACCAGCCGGGTGCCGGTCTGCACCACCGCGAAGACCCGGCCGCGTACCTCGTCGGCGATCTCGCCGCCGAGCAGGGTGGTGCCGGCCAGGAAGGCCATTCCGGCGCCGGCGCCGACCAGCAGTGCGCCGAGGATCGCCATCGACAGGTGGATGGAGCCGGCCAGCACCAGCACCGAGCCGCTGGCCAGGACGATACTCAACCCGAACCAGCGGCGGCGGGACATCTCCCGGACGACCATCGGACCGAGCCCGATACCGAGCGACAGGCCGAGGAAGATCGAGCCGAAGAGCAGCGAGAACGCCGCCTCACCGGCGGCCAGCGACTTGGTGAAGAAGTTCGCGGTGCCGATCACCACGCCACCGCCGGCGAACGCGCCGAAGATGCCGAGCACCAGGCCACGGACCAGCGGGGTCTTTCCGATGAACTTCCAGCCGTCCACGAACTGCCGCAGCGCGCTCTGTTCCTCGGCCTGCCCGGCCCGGTCCCGGATCCCGCCCCGGCCGCTGATCTCGCGGATGCCGAAGAGCACCACCAGCGCGGTGGCGAGCCGGGTGAGCGAGTTGACGTAGAGGGCGAGCTGTGCCGGCTCGGCCCAGCCCGGCGGCGGACCGCCGGCAGCGGCCCGGATGGTCCGGTCCAGCCCGGCGGCGATCACCGCGGCGAGGATCGGGGTGATCCCGTACGTGGTGATCAGCGTCAACTGGTTCGCGGCCTCCAGTTTGCTGCGCGGGATCAGGTTCGGGACCGCGGCCTCCTTGGCCGGGATCCAGATCAGGGTGATCGCCTCGATCAGGAAGGTGGCGACCGCCGCCCAGCCGACCACCACACCGCCGCCGACGTTCAGCAGCGCGGCCAGCGGGATCGAGGCGAAGAGCACGAAGCGCAGCAGGTCGCAGATGACCATCGTGTAGCGCCGGTCGAACCGGTCGGCCAGTACGCCGGCGATCGGGCCGAGCACCAGGGCCGGCAGCAACCGGACCGCGATCACGCCGCCGAACGCGAGGCCCTTGGCGGTGTCGCCGGTGACCTGGGAGGCGGCGAAGAGCGAGGTGGCCAGCAACCCGAGCCAATCGCCGAAGGACGCCGCGCCGAGCACCAGCCAGAGCCGGCGGAACGGGCGGATCCGCAGGACGGAGCGGAGCGCCTGGTAGCCGGTCCGGTCGACCGGACCGCTGCCGCCGCCGGACGCGCCTGACGGGGTGGCCGTGGTGGGCGGGGCAGGCGTACCGGCCGACGACTCGGCCGCCCCCTGCCCGGCGCCACTGTGATTCGCGTCGATGGCCGTCCCCCTCGCGTGCCGGCCCATCGCTGGGCTCCCCCGCAGCACACTCTAATCCCGGTACGCAGCGGCGCTGACCCCGACATTCCCCGGAGCCGTCGCCCCGGGCCGACCTCGGGGTGCACCGGTCCAGGAATATGCGAGATGGTTTCGCATTACGGTCAGGAGGGCTACCGTGCTCGAATGGCCACCGAACGCGACACGCTGCGTCAACGCCTGGACCGGGCGACGGCGCACCTCGAACCACCCCTCGCCGTGGTCGACCTCACCGCGTTCGACGCCAACGCCAGCGCGCTGACCGGCCGGGCCGGCGGCAAACCGATCCGGATCGCCAGCAAGTCGCTGCGCTGCCGCCCGCTGCTCGACCGGGCGCTGCGCCGGCCCGGCTGGCAGGGGGTGATGGCGTACACCCTTGGCGAGGCGATCTGGCTGGTCCACAGCGGGGTCACCGGCGACGCCCTGGTGGGATATCCGACCGCCGACCGGGCGGCGCTGGCCCAACTCGCCGCCGACCCGGACCTCGCCGCCGCGATCTGCCTCATGGTGGACAGCACCGACCAACTCGACCTGATCGACGCGGTCGCCGCGCCCGGTCAGCGGGCCGACCTGCGGATCTGCCTCGAACTGGACGCGTCCTGGCGCCCGCTGCCCGGTCGCCTCGGCGCCCGGGTGCACGTCGGGACCCGCCGGTCACCGGTGCACTCGGCCGCCGACGCCGGCGCCCTCGCCGCCGCCATCGCCGGCCGGCCGGGCTTCCGCCTGGTCGGCGTGATGTCGTACGAGGGCCACATCGCCGGGCTCGGTGACGCCCCGCCCGGGCAGGCGATGCGCGGGGCGACGATCCGGTTGCTGCAGCGCCGGTCGTACCGGGAACTGCTGCACCGGCGCGCGGCGGCGGTGACCGCCGTGCGCGAGCACGCCGAACTCGAGTTCGTCAACGGCGGCGGCACCGGCAGTATCGCCCTGACCACGGCCGATCCGGCGGTGACCGAACTCACCGCCGGATCGGGCCTGTACGGTCCGACACTCTTCGACGCCTACCGCGCCTGGCGACCCACCCCCGCCGCCTTCTTCGCGCTCTCCGTGGTCCGCCGGCCCGGCCGCGACGTCGCGACCCTGCTCGGCGGCGGCTGGATCGCCTCCGGAATCGCCGACCGCAACCGGCTGCCGGTGCCGTGGCTGCCGGCCGGATTGCGGTTGACCGGCACCGAGGGCGCCGGCGAGGTGCAGACCCCGGTGACCGGGACCAGCGCGGACGCGTTGCGGGTCGGTGACCGGGTCTGGTTCCGGCACGCCAAGGCCGGCGAGTTGGCCGAACGGGTCGCCGAACTCCACCTGGTCGAGGGAGACCGGGTGGTCGGCAGCGTGCCGACGTACCGCGGCGAGCGCCGCACCTTCCTCTGACCGACCACCGGACGCCCCCGACCGGCCGCCGGACGGCCTCAGCCGGCGGACGGTGCCGCGTCGACGTGCCGGTGCAGGTACTCCCGGATCAGCGCGGTCGCCTCGGCCAGCACCAGCTCGTCGCCGTCGGGGGCGCGGCGGAACGCCAGCTTGATCAGCGCGTCGGCGGCCTCCACCGCGATCTCCAGCGCGAAACGCAGCCGGGGCGCGTCCGTGGTGCCGAACTGCTCGACCAGCACCCGGGCCAACTGCTCGGCGATGACTCCGTTGTTGTCGCGGTCCTCGTCCAGCAGGTGGACGTCGACCACGTCACCGAAGTGCAGGGTACGGAACCCGGGAACCTCCCGGTGCATGGTGATGTACTCGTCGATCGCGGCGTCGACACCGTCCCACCAGTGGGTCAGGTCTCCCCGGGAGAACCGGTCGGCCAGCCGCTCCAGGTACGCCTCCATGTTACGCAGGGTCAACGCCTGCACGATTGCTCGCTTGTCCGGGAAGAACTGGTAGACCGACCCGATGGCCACTCCGGCCCGCTCGGCGAGCAGCGTGGTGGTCAGCCCCTCATAGCCGACCTCGTCGACTATCTCGGCGCAGGCGTCGAGCATGCGCTGTACCCGGGCGACGCTACGGCCCTGCACCGGTACGCGGCGCAGTGGACCGGATGTGGCGGTTGACGTGGACACTCGTCGCCACTCCCTTTCGACGGGATGAAGGTTGCTAGGCGTCGCGGTTTTCGAAACGCTACCGGGACTAACGAGCCAGGCGAAATGTGGTATTTACTCGCCGTGACGATCCTGATTTACTCACTCCCACCCACCACATGACACGAGAGTAATTCACATTCGTCCATGGCACCGGTTGCCATGTCCGGGGAGGTCAGATGCGCGGCCGTACCACCCCCTCCGGCACCACCCCGGCCGTCTGGTCCAACTGGGCCGGCAACCAGCGCAGTACCGGCGAGGCGCGCCGACCGTCGACGGTGGACGAGGTCGTCGAGACCGTCCGAACCGCCCGCTCCGCCGGACGCCGGGTCAAGCCGGTCGGCAGCGGACACTCGTTCACCGCCGTCGCCCGCGCCGACGACCAGTGGCTCGACCTCGCCACCCTGACCGGCCCGGTCCACGTCGACACCGAGCGGCGCCTCGTCACCGTGCCCGCCGGCATGCCGCTGCACACCCTCAACACCCTGCTCGCCGAACACGGACTCGCGTTGGCCAACCTCGGCGACATCGACGTACAGACGATCGCGGGGGCGATCTCCACCGGCACCCACGGGACCGGGGCCGACTACGGCTGCCTGAGTACCTTCGTCGCCGGGCTCACCCTGGTCACCGGCACCGGTGAGCTGCTGACCTGCTCCGAAGAGGTGGAACCGGAGATCTTCGCCGCCGCCCGGGTCGGCCTCGGCGCCCTCGGGGTCATCGTCGAGGTCACCCTCCGCTGCGTCGACGCCTTTGTGCTCCGGGCCGAGGAACGCCCCGCCCCACTCGCCGCCACCCTCGCCGAACTGCCCACCCTGATCGGCGACAACGACCACTTCGAGTTCTACTGGTTCCCGTACACCGACCGGGTCCAGGTAAAGATCAACAATCGGGTGCCGACCGACGACCGGCCACTGCCCCGGTTCCGGGGCTGGCTCGACGACGAGTTCCTCGCCAACTCGGTCTTCGCCGGCGCCTGCCGGCTCGGCCGGGCCGCCCCCGCCCTGGTCCCGACCATCCACGCGGTCTCCGCCCGGGCGCTCACCGCCCGCACCTACACCGCCCGCTCCGACCGGGTCTTCTGCACCCCGCGCCGGGTCCGCTTCGAGGAGATGGAGTACGCCCTGCCCCGGGCCGCCCTCCCCGAGGCGCTCGCCGGACTGCGCCGGATCGTCGACGACCTCCCGTTCAAGGTCCTCTTCCCGGTCGAGGTCCGGTTCACCGCCCCGGACGACATCTGGCTCTCCCACGGCTACGGACGCGAGTCGGCGTACCTCGCGATCCACCAGTACGCCGGCATGCCCGCCGAGCCGTACTTCCGGGCCTTCGAGCAGGTCGCGGCGGCGCTCAGCGGTCGACCGCACTGGGGCAAGCTGCACTACCGGGACGCGACGTCGCTCGCTCCGGCGTACCCCCGGTTCGCCGACTTCCTGGCGGTCCGCGACCGGCTCGACCCGGACCGGGTCTTCGCCAACTCCTACACCGAGCAGGTCCTCGGCCACTGACCCCGGTCCAGGTCTGGGAGCTGACCGGCACGGTCGTCGGCCTCGCCATCAACCTGCGGTTCGGTGCGGCGTTCGACGTCTTCACCGCCCCCGACCTACGGGGCGGCCCCACCGAACACGAGATGCTCCGGGTCGCGTACGAGACGACCGCCCGGCACCTCGCCGACACCGAGGAGTACGTCCTCACCGACGTGTACGACCGGGACGTCACCCGGATCCGCCTGCTCACCGAACTCGGCTTCACCCAGTTCCGTACCTGGGACAACGTCACCGAGCGCGACCTCGGCGCCCCGCTACCCGAGCCGACCGTGCCCGACGGCTTCGTGGTCCGCCCAGCCCGGCCCACCGACGCCGACCAGCTCGCCGAGGCCCGCAACCGCTGCTTCGACACCGACTGGACCGGTGAGCTGTACCGGTCGGCGGTGATGACCAAACCCGGGTATGACCCGGAGCGGGAGATCGTGGTCGAGGCCCCGGACGGTCGGATCGCCGCCTTCACCGTCCACTGGCTGGACGACCACAACCGGCTCGGCCACTTCGAGCCGGTCGGCACCCACCCCGACGTCCACCGACGCGGACTGGCCCGGGCCGCGATGCTGGTAGCGATGCACGGGATGCGGGCGGCCGGCATGCGTACGGTCAGCGTCCACTACAACGCGGACAACCTGCCGGCGCACCGGCTCTACACCTCACTCGGCTTCCAGCCGCGCTACCAGACGTACGGCTTCCGCCGCCCCAGGCCGACGGCCGACGCCTGACGGACCACCCGGCCGTGCCCCGACCGCCACCACCGCTACCGGTGCGGTCGTGGTGGTGGGCCTCCCTGTCCCGTCGATGCGCGCAGCGCGGCCAACGCCCGCTCTTCGAGCAGCCGGAAGCCACAGGACCCGGCGATCGCCACGGCCTGTTCAGCGGTGCGGCTCGCCGATGCAGGGTCACCGGCGGAGAGCCGGGCGGCGGCGAGGCCGACCAAGGCCCGTGCCTCGACAAACGGGTAGGTGTTGTGCGCGATCCGCACGGAGTCCTCGAACCACCGGGTTGCGGTCGTCGCGTCGCCGAGCGCGAGATACGCCTGTGCCGCGGTGGCCGCGGTCTGGGCGGTGGCCTTCCGGTCGTGGACCGCGACGGCGATGTCGTGCGCTCGCCTCGCCACCTCCAGCGCCCCGGTGGCGTCTCCACGCTGTCTGTGCAGCTGGCTCAACTCATCCAGGGTAGACAGCTCTCCGCGCAGGTTCGCCCCCTTCCGGTAACCCGCGAGTGCCTTGGTGAGCAGTTCGGAGGCGCGCGCCTCCGCGCCAAGCTGACGTAGCGCACTCGCCAGATTGCCCTGATTGGCCAGTGCCGAGGTCTCCCGGCTGGTTGCCTCGTTTATCTCCAGCGCCGCGTTGAGCAGCTCGGCGGCGTCCCGCAGCTCGCCCTGGCACAACCGCATCACCCCGAGTCCGTTGAGCGCGACCGCCCGCACGTGGCCGAGCTGGTCGTCCTCGGTCAGGTCGAGCGCGCGGCGCAGCCACTGGTCCGCGTCGGCGAGCTTGCCCTGCTCCAGATGGTGCCACCCGATGTGGTGAGACAGGTACGCGGCGGCCGTCGTCCAGCCGATGGTGACCGCGGACCGCTCGCCGGCGAGGCAGTCGGACAGCGCCTCCTCGTCCCGGCCGACCGACCACAGCGCCTGGCCACGGCTGATCAACATCGCGGTCCGCGCGACGTCGTCGCCCGCCCTGACGGCCGCGTCCAGACCCACCTGCGCCAGGGGTAGCCAGCCATCAACATGCCGGCGGACCAGGAAGTAGCCGCGGAGCTGGTCGGTGATCCGCCAGGACAGCGCCGGGTCGGCGGACTTGGCCGTCTGCCTGACGACGGCGACCAACGCGGGCAGCTCGACGTCCAGCCAGGCGAGCGCATCGCTCCCGGACGCGAAGAACCCGTCCCGCCCGGCATGCGTCTCGAGTCGCACGAGCTGCGGGTACACCCACTCCATCGCGGCGGTCACCGCCTCGGCGTACCAGCTGTACAGCCGCGAGCGCGCGGTTTCGCGCTCGGTGTCCTGGGCGAGTAGCTGTCGGGCGTACAGGCCGAGCAGGTCGTGGTACCGGTAGCGGTCCGTCGCGTACTGCATCAGCATGTTCGCCTCAAGCAGGTCCTCCAGCACGCGATCGGCCTCGTCCGGCGGCATCCCCAGCAGGACGGCGGTGCCGTCGGCGCCGAAATCGTCACCGGGATGCAGGCTGCACAGCCGGAACGCGCGCTGGGCCGCGGCACTCAGGTCGGCATAGCTGAGCTGGAAGCTGCTGAGCACGCTCGAGTCACCGGTGGACAGCTCGCTGAGTCTGCGGTTGTCGTCGTGCAGTCGGCGGGTGAGGTCGCCGATGGCCCACGCCTGCCGGGTGGCGAGCCGCGCGCTCGCGATACGCAGCGCGAGCGGCAGCCGTGCGCACGCCTCGGCGAGGGCACGCGCCGCAGCGGGATCGGCGTCGGTCCGGTGCGCCCCTGCGGTCGCGGCGATCAGGGTGATCGCCTCCTCCGCGTCGAGCGGTTCGAGGTCAACAACCTTCGCCCCGGCGAGGCCGGGCATCCGCCGTCGGCTGGTCACGATCACGTCACTGTGGCCCGCACCCGGCAGCAGCGGCCGGATCTGGTCGGCGTCATGAGCGTTGTCCAGTAACACCAGCATCCGCCGGTCGGCGAGCTCGCTGCGGAACAGTGCGGCCGCCTCGACGTCGTCGGTCCCGATCCGCCGGCCCGGCACGCCGAGCGCGCGCAGAAACCGGCCGAGCACCTGCATCGGCTTCGACGCGGTCGCGGCGGCACCGTGCAGGTCGGCGTAGAGCTGACCGTCCGGATACCTCGCGCGCAACCGGTCGGCGGCGGCAAGCGCGAGAGCGGTCTTACCAACCCCGGCGATTCCGTTGATCAGGACGATTCGGGACGAGGCCGGTCCGGACTGCTGACCGCTTCTGACCAGCGCTGTCTCGATGCTGTCCATCTCGTCCGCCCTGCCGACAAAGTCCGGCGGCGGGGCGGGTGCCTGGTGGATTGCGATCCGCCCCGTGGTCCGGCGGGCCTGTCGTTCCTGCTGCCGAAGCACCGCGAGCTGGGCGGACCGCAGCCGCTCTCCAGGATCGATGCCGAGTTGGTCGGCGAGTGTGGACCGGATCCGGTCGTACGCCGCGAGTGCTTCTGCCTGCCGGCCGCTCGCGGCCAGGGTCAGGATCAGCTCGACGTGCAGCGGCTCGTCCAGCTCGTGCCGATCCGCGAGTTCCCGCAACGGTGTCAGTGCCCGTTCCGGCCTGCCGAGATCGCGCGCCAGCGTGGCGAACGTCCGGACCGCGTTGGTGTACTCGGCGGCTACCGCGGTGTAGAGCGGGCTCAACACCACCCGCTCCGCGTCGATCTCACCGCGCCACAGCGCGACGGCCTCGGCAAGCCGGGTCAACGCCGCCTCCGGCGCGTCGTACGCCGCTCGCGCGACGAGTTCGCGGAACGTCAGTAGGTCCAGATGATCGGCGCTGACCACGAGCCGGTACCCGGCCTGACCGCCGACAAGCACGCTGCCGGTCCGTCCGTCGGAGTCCAGCAGCCGGCGCAACCTGGCGACGTGCGTGTGGAGCAGGCTCACCGCGTTCTGGGCTTCGCCGTGCTGCCACAGAAGTGCGACGAGTTCGTCCTGGCCGGCCGCCGCGCCGGCGCCGAGTGCGAGCCGCGCGAGCAGCGTGCGTTGCCGGTCGGAGCCGAGGGATGCCTGGACATCGCCGTGCCAGACTTCGACCGGACCGAGCACCCGGATGCGCAGCGGGCCCGCACGGACCGGACCAGCTTCGGCGCGGTGTACGCGTTGGGCCTCGGCGGTGGCGTGAAGTTGTCCGACGTCACGCGCGCTCAGCCCGAGTGCGGTGGCGATGGCCTGGACCGAGCCCCATTTCGGACTTCTCGTCCTGCCCTGTTCCAGATCGCGGATCGCGCCCGTGCTCACGCCCGCCCGCGCGGCGAGTTCCTGTTGTGTCATTCCGGTACGGCGGCGATGGGCGCGAAGCAGCCCGCCGAAGCTCGTCGCCGTCACTCGTACCCGCGCCGAGTGACCAGACTGATGATCCGCGGTCTTCGGAGCACCAGATGATCCTAGGCCAGGAAGACGCCAGCGGCCCCGGAGTGCTGGCTGGAGCACGCCGGGGCCGAGGTTCCACAGAGCCGGCGCTGGGCCGGTCAGCCGTCGTGCGGCGGCGGCTCCTGGGCGTCCCGGGCGCGGCCAGGACACCCAGGGGCGACGGTCATCCGTTGGCGACGGTCGAGACACCGAGGATGCGGAACGCCGCGACGCGGACGTTGCGGAGGCTGCCTTCGGAATGGACGCTGACGGTGGTGCCCGGTTCGAGCGCGTCGAGGATCTGGCCGTCGCCCTCCCAGAAGGCGACGTGGCCGACGGCTTCGCTGGTCGTCTTGTAGAAGATCAGGTCACCGACCTTCAGGTCCGAGTAGTCGACCGACTTGGCGTAGAACTTCCCCGGAGACTGGTTGTCCTTGGCCCAGTTCCACATGTCGACGGCGCGGCGGACCGGCCAGCCGGGAAAGTTGCCGATCGGATTGTAGGAGGCGTAGACCAGGCCCGAGCAGTCGTAGCCCGGGTGCTCCGGAGTTCCCACTCCTCCGGTTCGATAGGCCACACCGCGCTTGGCCATGGCGTTCTTGTGGCCGATCATGCTCCAGTTGAAGATGTTCCTCTCCTGGTAGCAGGAGGTTCCCTGCTCGGTCGTCCCGTTCTGGACCCGCACCTTCAGGTGATTGATGTTGGGAATGCTGTCAGGGTTCCAGTCGGACCTGAGGCCGACCTCGTGGTGGCCGTTGCCGCCCCTGAGGACGAAGTAGGCGTCGCCGCTGGGGAAGATGAAGGGCGCCGCGCTGTGGTCGGCGGAGTGGGCCTGGATCCGCAGCACCGGAGAGATGTTGGTCGCCGTACCGGTGTCGTCGACACGCCAGCGAACGGTCACCCTGTCCCCGGCTTTCCAGTCGACCTGGATGAAGGCCTCGGCGCCCGGGCAGGAGACGGTGAGCGTGCCGCTCGGGTTGGTCAGACCGTCGGCCGACGCCGAGGGCGCGGCCACGAAGACGGCACCGGAGACCGCGACGGTGAGAGTCGCGACCAACGTCGTGAGGCGGGGTTTCCCGGCTTTCCTCTGCATACGTGAGATCTCCCTTCCACGGTGGGATCGGCGAGATTCGCAACCCCGGCGTCCTGTCGTTTTCGACAAGCCGTCGGGGAATCGGAGTCAGGCGTTGCCGCACGTCCACGGCGGCTTGGTGGGAACGGTAGGAATCGACACTGGCGCGGCGCTGCCCGTACGTCACCCGTACCGCCCGCCGCCCCGGGCTGGACGCGGACCGAGTACGGACGCTGGTGGGAGCTGACGTCAGCACGGGCCTGCGCCCGGTGCGCCACCTGGGCCCAGTTCCGGGGGCCCGGCCGCTACTCGTCGATCAGGCGGACCAGGCGCGACTCGGAAACCGCCACCGCTACGCGGTCAGCCGGCCGGGGCGGGTCCCGGGGCCGCGTCGCGGTGGACGGCCAGACACCGGACCCCGCCGCCACGTTGACCTTCGAGGCACCCTCGGCACACGCCGGGATGATGCGTGAAGTCCTGGTCAGAACCTGCGACGGCTTCGCCGCCACGGCCACCACCAACCGCAGGCGTCAGGCGGAATCCTCCGCCGCCCCCGTCCCCGCGGCCGCCTTCCTCGGCGCCGCCTTCTTCGGCGGAGCCTTCTTCGCAGCGGTCTTCTTCGCCGCCGTGGCCTTTTTCGCCGTCGTGGCCTTTTTCGCCGTCGTCTTCTTCGCCGCGGTCGTACCCGCCTCGGCCCCCGCGGCAGCCTTCTTCGCGGCCGCCTTCTTGGTTGCCTTCTTCCGCGGCGACGGCCCCTTGGCGCGCTTCTCGGCCAGCATCTCCGAGGCCTCCTCCAGGGTCAGCGCCTCGGGAGTCTGGCCGCGCCGCAGCGACGCGTTGACCTCACCGTCGGTGACATACGGCCCGAACCGGCCATCTTTGATCACCAGCGGCTTCTCGGTCAGCGGGTCCGGCCCCATCTCGCGCAGCGGCGGCGCGGCGGCCCGGCGCTGCCGGGTCTTCGGGGCCGCCAGCAGGGCGAGCGCCTGGTCGAGGGTGACGGTGAAAAGCTGGTCCTCGGACTCCAGGGAGCGAAAGTCGTCACCCCGCTTCACGTACGGGCCGTAGCGGCCGTTGTTGGCGACGATCTCGGCACCCTCCGGATCGGTACCGACCACCCGGGGCAGGGAGAGCAGCTTCAACGCGTCCGCCATGGTCAGCGTCTCCGGCGACTGCGTACGCAGCAGCGACGAGGTCCGCTCGCCACTGGAGACGTACGGGCCGAAGCGGCCGGACTTGAGCACGATCGGCTCGCCGGTCTCCGGATGTTCGCCGAGCTTGCGCTCGCCACCACCGCCGAGGAAGAGTTCGTGCACCTTCTCCGGGGTCAGCTCGTCCGGGGCGACCCCGTCCGGGATGGTGGCCCGGTCCCCGTGCCCGCCGCCGTCCTCACCCTCGGCGTGCGGGGTCGGCTCGGCACCGGGCAGGTGCCGCTCCAGGTACGGCCCGTACCGGCCGACCCGGGCCACGACCGCGCGCCCCTCGTCGTCGACGAAGAGCGGGATCGAGTTGACGCTGCGCGCGTCGATCTCGCTGAGGTTCTCGGTGACCATCTTCTTCAGGCCGCCGGCCCGGGCGATCGACTGGTCGCCGCCGTCCCCGCTGCCGAAGTAGAACGCGGTGAGGAAGTCGACCGCGGCGTGGTCACCACCGGCGATCTCGTCCAGCTCGTTCTCCATCGCCGCGGTGAAGTTGTAGTCGACCAGCCTCGGGTAGTGCCGTTCGAGCAGGCCGACCACGGCGAAGGCGAGGAGGGACGGGACCAGCGCCTGGCCGCGCTTGGAGACGTACCCCCGTTCCTGGATGGTCTGCATGATCGACGCGTACGTCGACGGCCGGCCGATGCCGAGTTCCTCCAGCGCCTTGACCAGCGACGCCTCGGTGTAGCGGGACGGCGGCTGGGTGTGGTGCTCCTGGGCGGCGAGTTCGTCGGCGGTCAGCGGCTGGTCCTTGACCAGGTTCGGCAGTCGCCGCTCGGCGTCCTCGGCCTCGGCGTTCTCGTCGTCGGAGGACTCGACGTACGCCCGCAGGAAGCCCGGCTCGGTGATGGTCTTGCCGGTGGCGCCGAAGTCGGCCTCCTCGCCGGCGCTGGAGACCGCCCGGATCCGGACCGAGACGCTGGAGCCGACCGCGTCGGTCATCTGGGAGGCGATGGTCCGGCGCCAGATCAGTTCGTAGAGCTTGAACTCCTCGGCGGAGAGCTCGTTCGCCACCTCGCCCGGGGTGCGGAAGTTGTCGCCGGCCGGTCGGATCGCCTCGTGTGCCTCCTGGGCGTTCTTGACCTTGCCGGTGTAGCGGCGGGGCTCCGGCGGCACGTTGCGCTCGCCGTACAGTTCGGCGATCTGGCGGCGGGCGGCGGCGATCGCCGTCTCGGAGAGGTTCACCGAGTCGGTACGCATATAGGTGATGTAGCCGTTCTCGTACAGCCGCTGCGCGGTACGCATCGTCTGCTGGGACGAGAAGCGGAGCTTGCGGGCCGCCTCCTGCTGCAGGGTGGAGGTGATGAACGGCGCGTACGGCCGACGCCGGTACGGCTTCTCGTCGACCCGGGTGACGGTGAAGGGCCGCCCGTCGAGCCGGGCGGCCAGTCCTCGCGCGCCGTCCGCGTCGAGGTGCATGACCCCGGCTTCGGGCCGCACCCGGCCGGTGGTGGGCTCGAAGTCGCGACCGGTGGCGATCCGGTCGCCGTTCAGCGCGATCAGGGTGGCGCCGAAGGTACGCGGTCCGTCGCCGCCGTTACGCACCGACAGGGTGGCCAGGATGTCCCAGTACTCGGCGGTGCGGAACGCCATCCGCTGCCGCTCACGCTCGACGACGATCCGGGTCGCCACCGACTGGACCCGGCCGGCGGAGAGGCCGGACCGGACCTTGCGCCACAGCACCGGGGAGACCTCGTAGCCGTAGAGCCGGTCCAGGATCCGCCGGGCCTCCTGGGCGTCGACCAGGTCGCGGTCGATCTCCCGGGGATTCGCCACCGCCGCCTGGATCGCCTGCCGGGTGATCTCGTGGAAGACCATCCGCTTGACCGGAACCCGGGGCTTCAGCGTCTCGACCAGGTGCCAGGCGATCGCCTCGCCCTCCCGGTCCTCGTCGGTGGCGAGGAAGACCTCGTCGACCTCCTTGGCCAGCTTGGTCAGCTTGCTGATCTGCTGCCTGCGGTCGGGTGAGACGACGTAGAGGGCGGCGAAGCCGTTGTCGACGTCGACACCCAGCCGCGCCCACGACTCGCCCTTGTACTTCGCCGGCACGTCGTCGGCGTTGCGCGGCAGGTCACGGACGTGACCCAGGCTCGCCTCCACGACGTATCCCGGGCCGAGATAGCCCGAGATCGTCTTGGCCTTCGCCGGTGACTCGACGATGACCAGACGGGTACTCCTGGCGTTACTCGGCACTTCGTCCCCTGCCCTCACTCACGATCTCCGCGCCACAGACCGCCCTGTCCGCACTCGCCCCGGCGCCGGATCCACCCGTCGGTGGCCGGACGTCCAACGTAACGCGCTCCCCGACCCCAGGGTTGCGCGGGCGCCGAATCGCCCCGCTACGCTGCGGTGACCTCGGACGCGACAACGCCGGGCGCACGGTCATGCCGGACGGCGACACCGTACACCCACGGTTGATTCCCGCGTGGCCAACCGGATGGATCCCGCCTGCGACAGCACGCTCACAACAGGCGGAAGCGAACAAATCTGACATCCGTTGTCCGGGATACGACAGCCGTCGATCCCAGCGTACGTCGACTCCGCCAACCGGTCGACCGGGTATCGACCGCCGGCACCGCCTCCCCCGCCGAACGGCCCCGCCGGCACCGTCAACCGGCCACCCCGGCGGTCGGGCCCGCCGGTCGGCCGCCGGTCCGGTGACGTCAACCCGGCGCGCCCGGCCACCGGTCGGGCGGGGCGGCCGGCGGGCGGTCGCCGACCAGTTCGGCCAGCCGGGCCAGCCGGCGCCGTCCGGTGATCCGGTACGCCGGACCGCCCGCCCCCGGGTCGAGCAGTACCGCCGGCAGCCCGATCGCCGCCAGGGCCGCCCCGACCGGCTCCCAGCAGCCCTCGTCGGCGGCACCGAGTCGGAGCAGGAACCCGACCTGCTCCGGCTGGCCGGCCGCCGCCGCCCAGAGCCGCAGCCGAGGGCCGGTCAGGAAAAAACCCGGCGGTGGACGTTTCAGCGTGCCCCGCAACCAGCTCGTGGCCAGCGGGGCGAGCCGGTTGGTGTACGAGGTCCGCACCCCGTGCTGCTCCTCAACCCGTCCGATCCAGCTGGCCTTCAGGCCACGCCGGGCCAGCTCCGCGACCAGTACGTGCACCCGCCAGGCCGCGTCCACCACGATCGACACCCGAGCGGTACCGCCCATCCGGACCACCTCACCCGGACCGGCGAGCAGACCGGCGAGATCGCCGGGCGACGGCTCGGTGGCCTCGACGCCGAACAGGGAAAGCTGTCGGGCGGGCCACTGGTCCGGCTGACCGCCGGCTGTCCCCTGGTCCGGCGGCTCGGCGGCGGACTGTCCATCCGCCACCCGCCGGTCCGGCTCGTGCGGCGGGGTCAGCGACACTCCGGAACCTCGTCGAAGGCCTGCTGCAGCTCCACCGAGTCCAGTTCGGTGGTGTCCAGCGAGCTGGCGTCGTACTCCTTGTTGAGGGTGTCGACGGCGGCCCGGACGCCCTGGTAGAACTCGCTGGCCCGCGCGGTGTCGAGCTTCTCGATCGAGATGCTCGCCTTGCCGTAGGCGTCGCGGACCGCGGTCAGCGACGCGAGGAAACCCTGGGAGACCGCCGCACCCTTGTCGGTGTCCGGTACGCCGGCATCCTCCACCCTCTTCCGGGCGGTCTCGCTCGCCTTCTCCGCACCACGCAACAGTCGGACCAGGTTCTCCTTCGCCTGCGCCGGGCTGGTCTGTGCGGTCATCTGCTGCTGGGTGCTCCGGGTCAGGCTGTCGATCTCGGCACGCCACGGGGCCAACGCCTTGCAGACCGCCGCCGCCCAGACCTGTGGGGTCGGTCCCCCGGCGCAGGCCCCGACGAGTAGGGCGATCGTGCACAGGACCACCGTGAAGCGTCCGGCGGCTGCCGCGCGGGGCGTACGCATGCGTTGCAGCGTACGGCTTCCGCCGGCCTTCGTGCGGAGGCAGCTCGCCGGGCCGTCCGGCCGCCGTACTTCTGGTCCGCCGACCGTGCTCCCGATCAACCACAGAGCCGGCCAAACCAGCATGGAACCGACCCCCCGCCGGGCTCCTCCCCGCCCCACACCCGGGACGCACCGGAAACGGACCTGGTCCGGCACCTCCACAGGTGCCGGACCAGGTCCGTGGTTACCGGGCAGGGTTGCCGCTCAGGCCTCGACCGTCTGCGGCTCCTTGGTGGCGCTGCCACCGGCGGTCCCGTCCGGGTCCGATCCGGACTCCGACATGGCCACCGGCTTGCGCTTGCTGAACAGCACCGCCACGACGATGACCAGGGCCGCCACCACGGCGACCGCGATCCGCAGCGGGTCGTTCTGGCTGTCGCCCACGCTCCACGCGACGACGGCCGGCGCGATGAGCAGCGAGACCAGGTTCATCACCTTGATCAGCGGGTTGATCGCCGGACCGGCGGTGTCCTTGAACGGGTCACCGACGGTGTCACCGATCACCGTGGCCGCGTGCGCGTCCGAGCCCTTGCCGCCGAACGCGCCGTCCTCGACGAGCTTCTTGGCGTTGTCCCAGGCACCACCGGAGTTGGCCAGGAAGACCGCCATCAGGGTGCCGGCACCGATCGCCCCGGCCAGGTACGCGGCCAGCGCGCCCGGGCCGAGTCCGAACCCGACCGCGATCGGCGCCATGATGGCGAGCAGACCAGGGGTCATCAGCTCCCGCTGCGCGTCCCGGGTGCAGATGTCGACGACCTTGCCGTACTCCGGCCGCTGGCTGCCGTCCATGATCCCGGGCAGCTCACGGAACTGCCGGCGTACCTCCATCACCACGGCACCGGCCGAGCGGGAGACCGCGTTGATGGCCAGACCGGAGAAGAGGAACACCACCGCCGCGCCGACGATCAGGCCGACCAGGTTACGCGGGTTGGCGACGTTGAGCAGCCCGTCGATGGAGAGGGTGGAACCCGCGTCGGCCAGCGCCGTGCCGAGCGTGTCGGTGTACGACCCGAAGAGCGCGGTCGCGGCGAGCACCGCCGTGGCGATCGCGATGCCCTTGGTGATCGCCTTGGTGGTGTTACCGACCGCGTCCAGTTCGGTGAGGGTCCGCGCGCCCTGCTCGTCGATGTCGCCGGACATCTCGGCGATGCCCTGCGCGTTGTCGGAGATCGGCCCGAAGGTGTCCATCGCGACGATCACGCCGACGGTGGTGAGCAGACCCGTGCCGGCGAGCGCGACCGCGAACAGCGACAGGGTGATCGAGCTGCCGCCGAGCAGGAACGCGCCGAAGACCCCGGCCCCGATCAGCAGTGCGGAGTAGACCGCCGACTCCAGGCCGACGCTGATCCCGGCGAGGACCACGGTGGCCGGGCCGGTCAGCGACGACTTGCCGATGTCCTGCACCGGCCGCCGGTTGGTCTCGGTGAAGTAGCCGGTCAGCGCCTGGATGGCGGCGGCCAGCACGATGCCGATCACGACCGCGCCGATCGCGACGACCTGCGGGCCGAGTGGCTCGGCCGCGCCGGCCGCCAGGCCGAGCCGCTCCCGCCAGTCGGCGCCGAGCAGGTCGGCCCAGGACGCCGGCAGGTAGAGGTAGGACATCACCGCGACCAGGATCGCCGAGACCACCGCCGAGGCGTAGAACGCCCGGTTGATCGCGCTCATCCCGGACCGGTCGTTGGCCCGCAGCCGGGTGATGAAGACCCCGAGGATGGCGATCAGCACGCCGATCGTCGAGACGATCAGCGGGAAGACCAGGCCCTGTTCGCCGAAGGCGGCCCGGCCGAGGATCAGCGCGGCGACCAGGGTCACGGCGTACGACTCGAAGAGGTCGGCCGCCATGCCGGCGCAGTCACCGACGTTGTCGCCCACATTGTCGGCGATGGTCGCCGCGTTGCGCGGGTCGTCCTCGGGGATACCCTGCTCGACCTTGCCGACCAGGTCCGCTCCGACGTCCGCGGCCTTGGTGAAGATGCCACCGCCGACCCGCATGAACATGGCGAGCAGCGCGGCACCGAAACCGAAGCCCTCCAGCACGGTCGGCGCGTCGCCCCGGTAGATGAGCACGACCGCCGCCGCACCGACCAGGCCCAGGCCCACGGTGAGGAAGCCGACGACGCCACCGGTGCGGAAGGCGATCTGCATCGCCGCCTCCCGGCCTCCCTGATGCTCGCGGGCCGCCGCCGCGACCCGCAGGTTCGCCCGGGTGGCCAGCGCCATGCCGGCGCCGCCGATGAACGCGCTGAACGCGGCACCGACCACGAAGAAGGCGGAACGGCCGATCTTCACCAGCGTCTCGTTGCCGTCGGTGTCGTGCACCGGCAGCAGGAAGAGCAGCACCACGGCGAGTACGACAAATATGCCGAGGGTTCTGAACTGGCGGAGCAGATAGGCCGAGGCGCCCTCCTGGACGGCACCGGCGATCTGCTGCATTTTGGTGGTGCCCCTGCCGGTCGACAGCACGGCCTTGGTCAGGGCGCCGGCGAAGCCGAGCGCCACCAACGCGATGACCGCGGCGACGACGACGTACGACAGGTTCTCGCCTTCGAGGGACAGCCCGCCGTTGTCGGCGGCCCAGAGTACGGACATCTATGTCCTCCTGTACCGAACACTCGCGCCGGGCCGGGGGACGAACCGGCCCGACGTCTCCACGCGTGGAGCGACTTCGCAGGTACGCCGTCGGCCCTGGACGGTCGGAGCCGGGTGGTGGCCACCTCCCCGCACGGGCGGGACCAGCGCACATGCTGATAACCCCGGGTACTTTAGTCGCCCGCCGTGTTGGAGGTCACACAGAGGACCCACCCGGTTATGATGATCTTCATCGCTGTGTTAGCGGACGAAATCTGCTAGAGGGGCGCAGGGCACCCTCGATCTGTTGTACCGCAACAGAGTCCGGCCGCCGGCCGGCGACGAATCGGCCGGGAAACAACACGGCCACAACTGTCGGCCGGCCGGCCACACAGCCGCCGACCAGCCGGGCCGTGACCAGGTCAGCGGCTCATCAGGGCGAGTCACGGCAGCGGCCGACGGGCCAGGTCGACGCAGGTCAGGCCGGGTCAGCGGCCGACGGGCCAGGCCATCCGGACCTCGGTGCCGATCCCCTCGTCCACCGGGCGCACCTGCAGGTCCTCGACAAAGCCGGCGAGCAGGGCGAAGCCCACCCCGACGGTCAACGCCTCGTCGGTGAGCGACTCGTCGGCCAGTTCGTCCGGCGGCAGCGCCGCGAGGCCCAGGCCGGCCTCGATCGGCGCACGGTCGATCACCCGGACCGTGTACGCCGGACCGTCCGACATCTCGACCTTCACCAGGTCGTCCAGCCCGTACTGGCGGTGCAGGGCGACCGCCCGGGCGCACGCCTCACCGATGGCCAGTCGTACCTCGTCGAGAAGTTCCTCCGCGACCCCGGCCCGCCGGGCTACCGCGACCCCCACCAGCCGGGCGGTACGCACGTGCACCGGCGCCGGGGTGAACGACAGTTTGACCTTCGACATCACGCGGCGACCGTCACCATCACGCACCGGCGCCCGGGGCGTCCGCGGCGATCGCGGCGTCGACCGTGGGGTGGATCGGGAACACCTGGTCGAGCGCGGTGATCCGGAAGATCTTGAGTAGCGGCTCCTTGTCGCAGACCAGACCGAAGCTGCCGCTGACGGTACGCAGTCGCTTGAGCGCGCCGACCAGCACGCCGAGGCCGGTCGAGTCGAGGAAGTCCACCCGCCCCAGGTCCACCACGACCCGGCGGGCCCCGCCGTCGATCAGCTCGACGAGCCGTTCCCTCAGGCGGGGGGCGGTGTAGACGTCCACCTCGCCGCCGACATCCAGCACCGTGTGCTCACCCATGGTGCGGGTCGTCAGCGACAGTTCCATCAGTCCTCCTCTGACCACCAGGAACGCTCCTGGGCATCTAACCATCGACGGGCGGGTCGCGCACCGGCGGCGGACCCGACCGTCCGGTACCCAGCCCCGGGCTGTCCCAGACCCGACACCGTGGTCGGCACCGCCACACCGTCGACCGCCGCCGGCCACCTCCGCCGACAGCTGAACCGGGTACGCACCCCAGCCGTGCCCCAGGTCACCGGAACTCGTCGATCCGCCGTGCCGCGCGTCACCCGGCTTTCCGGTTCCCCGCCGACAGTGCGAGAGTGCAGGACGTGACGATCCCCGCAAGCGTATCGGCAGGCCCGGGTGGCGACCGCCCCCGCCCGGCCGGCAGCGGGGACCCCGGCCACCTGTTACGGCGGCTACGCTCCCGGATCCCGGGTGGTCCCGACGGCGATCCGGTCACCCATGTCGAGCGGGTGCCGGCCCGCGCCGGTGAGGCGGTCGCCTGGCCGGGCTGGGTGCCGGAGCCGCTCCGGGACGCGTTCGCCCGGCAGGGGGTCGGCGCGCCCTGGCGACACCAGGCCGAGGCGGCCGAGCTCGCGTACCAGGGCCGACACGTGGTGCTCGCCACCGGCACCGCCTCCGGCAAGTCCCTCGCCTACCAACTGCCCGCGCTCGCCACCCTGCTCACGGATCCCCGGGCGACGGTGCTCTACCTGGCACCGACCAAGGCGCTCGCCGCCGACCAGTTGCGCGCCGTCGCCAGTCTCGACCTCGACGGGATACGACCGGCCTGCTACGACGGCGACACCCCGCGCGCCGAACGCGACTGGATTCGCCAGCACTCCAGGTTCGTCCTGACGAATCCGGACATGCTGCACCATGGCATCCTGCCGGCACACGCCCGGTGGGGTCCGTTCCTGCGCCGGCTGTCGTTCGTGGTGGTGGACGAGTGCCACACCTACCGGGGCGTCTTCGGCTCCCACGTGGCGCACGTGCTGCGCCGGCTGCGGCGCCAGGTGGCCCGCTATCCCGGTACGCCCCGACCCGGTTCGCCGCCGCCGGAGGCCGGCCCGCGCCACCTGCCCGGACAGCGTGTCGCCCGGCCGGACCGGAAGCCGGGCGGCTCCGGTCCGGTGTTCGTCCTCGCCTCGGCGACCTCCGGGGATCCGGCGACGGTCGCCGAACGCCTGACCGGCCTGCCCGTCACCGCCGTCACCGAGGACACCTCGCCGCGCGGCGGTCTGACCTTCGCGCTCTGGGAACCACCACTGATGCCGGCCCCGGCCGGGCCGGCCAGACCCGCCAGCCCGGTCGACGCCACCGGTGAACCGGAGAACGTGACCGGCGACCCCGCCGCCGAGCCGGAGGACCCGACCGGCGACCGGTCGGCGGATGCGGCCGGCGGGTCGGGGCGGGAGGACCCGGTGGACCGGAACATCCGGGGCGGGGACGCCGCGCCGGTCCGCCGCTCGGCGCTGCGGGAGACCGCCGACCTGCTCAGTGACGCGGTCGCGGCCGGGGTACGGACCCTGGCCTTCGTCCGCTCCCGGCGCGGCGCGGAGGTGATCGCCACCACCGCCCGGCGGGCCCTGGACGAGGCGGTGCCGGGTCTCGGCGCCCGGGTCGCCGCCTACCGGGCGGGCTACCTGCGGGAGGAGCGGCGGTCCCTGGAACGGGCGCTGCTCACCGGGGACCTGCTCGGACTCGCCTCCACCAACGCGCTGGAACTCGGCGTCGACCTGGTCGGCCTGGACGCCGTGCTGATCTGCGGCTACCCCGGCACCCGGGCCTCACTGTGGCAGCAGGCCGGCCGGGCCGGCCGGTCCGGGCGGGAGGCGCTGGCCGTCCTGGTGGCCCGGGACGACCCGCTGGACACCTATCTGGTGCACCATCCCGAGGCGCTGTTCGGCCGACCCGTCGAGGCGACGGTGCTCGACCCGGCCAACCCGTACGTGTTGGGGCCGCAACTGTGCTGCGCGGCGGCCGAGTCCCCGCTGACCCCGGCGGACCTGGCCCTGTTCGGTCCGGGGGCGAAGGAGGCGGTGGAGACGCTGGTGGCGGCCGGGGCGCTGCGGCAGCGCCCGACCGGGTGGTACTGGCGACACACCGGCCGCCCCGAGGTGGACCTGCGGGGCACCGGCGGCAACCCGGTCGACGTGGTGGAGACGTCGACCGGTCGGCTGCTCGGCACGGTCGACCCGGGGTCGTCGCACTTCCTGGTCCACCCCGGTGCGGTCTACCTGCACCAGGGGGTGTCGTACGTGGTGGACGAGCTGGACCTGGCGAACGGCTGCGCGCTGGTGCACGCCGAGGAGCCGGACTGGTCCACCCACCCCCGGGACGTCACCTCGGTCTCGGTCGTCTCGGTCCGCTCCTACGTCGACGCGGGGCCGGTCGGGATGTTCCTCGGCGAGGTCGACGTGACCAGTCAGGTGGTGTCGTACCAGCGTCGCCGGATCGCCTCCGGAGAGGTGCTGGACACCCGGCCGCTGGACCTGCCGACCCGGGAGTTGCGTACCGTCGCGGTCTGGTTCACCGTCTCGCCGGAGGCGCTGGCCGGGGCGGGGGTGGACGGTCCCGACGTGCCGGGTGGGCTGCACGCCGCCGAACACGCCGCGATCGGGCTGCTGCCGCTGATCGCCACCTGCGACCGGTGGGACATCGGCGGCCTGTCGACCGCGAACCACCCGGACACCGAGGCGCCGACGGTCTTCGTCTACGACGGTCACCCGGGTGGGGCGGGCTTCGCCGAACGGGCGTACGGGGTGGCGTCGCAGTGGTTGGGCGCGACCCGGGCCGCCATCGCCGAGTGCGGCTGCGAGAGCGGCTGTCCGTCCTGCGTACAGTCCCCGAAGTGCGGCAACGGCAACAATCCGCTCTCCAAACCGGACGCCGTACGGGTGCTCGACGTGGTGTTGGCGCACCTGGCCGCGACTGCCGGGACACCGCCCGACAGGCCGGTGGCCGACGCCGGTTCGACGTCGTCCGGCGACCCGTCAGGTCACTGATCGCGGATAGTCGGTATTCGCACGCATGAATCTCCGAGGATTCGGTTACGTTACGCTGGGAGCGCTTCCACGGATCCGCCTGAGGAGGACGTCGTGGCCGACACCATCGCCGAGACCGTCGAGATCCTGTACACAATCGACCAGTCCCGCCTCACGGTCGATCAGCAGATCGCACTCTCTCAGGCGTACGCGGCACTGGCCCAGGCCGAACGCCTGGACCAGATCCACCAGATGCTGCACAGCATCCACCAGGTGCTGAACACCTGGGCGGTCAGACGGGCGACCGAGGGCGGCAAGTGCTGAGCCGGTGCGCCGGCACCCCGGACACGTCGGCGACAGAGGGTTGCGCCGGGGCCCCGCCGCCACCCAGGCCGTACGGGGCCGTACCGGACCGACGGCGGGAGCCACGGGCGCGACGGCGGGCTGCTGTGCCGGGCCGGCGGTATGACCGGCCCGGCACGTCAGGATGTTCAGCCGGAAACCGAAAAACTGTTGGTGACGACGGCCCGTCGCGGCACCACCGGGCCGGCGACCGGCGGCGCACCACCTGGCGCCCCCGTCGCGGCACCACCGGGCCGGCGATTTCCGGTCGCGGGACGGGACGCTACCGGGCTACGGTCGGGCCATGGCGGACAGCGGCCGACGGTACCGCTACCTCGGGCCGCCCGAGATCTTGGCGGCTGTTGTCACCGGTGGGGCAGCCACACCGCACCGGGGCGGCCGGGCGATCCGCACTCCCCACGCCCTGGCAACCTGGTTGGCCACGGTACAACCGGCCGAGCTGACCGAGCCGTTCACCTTTGTCGTCGACCTGGCCGGTGTGCTCCGACTGGCACCACGGCACAGCGAGCATGTCGCCTGTGCGGGCGGACGGGACGTACTGGCGGCCGGCGAGATCACCTTTTCCCGGGCGGGTACGTGGAAGGCGGGCGCCCGGAACGGGGCCGGCCAGGAAGCGGGTGGCGGGGAATCGGCCGGCCGGGACTGGGTGGTCAGCGAGATCAGCAACCAGTCGACCGGCTACTGCCCGGACCCCGATTCATGGCCGGCGGTGGCCGAGGCGCTGGACCGGGCCGGGCTGGCTCACCCGGACAACTTCACCGCCGCGCTGCTCTTCCGGCGTTGTCCGGGCTGCCTGGAGCGGAACGTGGTACGCGACGGTGACTTCAACTGCGCGCTGTGCGGGGCGGATCTGCCCCAGTGGTGGAACCTCGGGGCGGGCCGGTAGCCAGAGCCACCCGGGCCTCCGGCGCCAGCGGGTGACCGCCGGTTTACCCGGCGGGTTCCGGTCGGCAGATCCGTTGGTGGGCTGCAACACATGGCTTGACTTGAAGCGAACTTCACGTCGTTCCCTCGTGAGCATGGCAGATTCGATCCTCGACGAGACCTACGATCGGCTCCGGGACAGTGGCCCGGAACGGGACGGCTGGTTGTCCAACCACGCTCCGATGGCGGTGGAGGTGCTGGTCCGGCACGGACACGCCGACGCCGTACCCGGCTGGCTGGAGTCCTACGCGGACCGGTTGGAGATCCGACCACGAGGCATCGCGGCGATCGCCCGGGACGAGTGGCGTGACCCGCTCGGCGACCCGACCCGTACCGGTGACTGGCTGGACTACTTCGTACGGGAGCTGGCCGGAGATCCGTGGCGGGAGGTGTTGACCCGATGGTGGCCGCGGTTGCTGCCCGGGATCGCCGCCGGTGCCACCCACGGGGTGATCCGGGTGGGGCACGCCGTCCGCGCCCTGCTCGACGCGGAGAGCCCGGCCCGGGTCGCCGAACTCGGCGCCGGGCTCGCCTACTGGGCCGCCCGGTGGCAACCTTTGGCCCCGCCCGGGGTGGGACCTTACCGGGGCGTTGATCCCCGGTCGGCGCTGGACGCGGTGCCCCGGGTGCCGGACCAGCGGTTCGGCATCCGTGCCCGGCTCGCCCAACTCGCCGACCTGGACGGCTGGCCGTCGGCCGCCGGCGCCGTACCGGATGGCGAGGCGGAGACGGTGTCGGCCCGTCTCGCCGCGATCGTCGGCGCCGCCGTCGCCCGGTACGCCACCCACGGCTACGGCAACCCGGTCATGTTGGTGCACGCCGCCACCGCCCCCAATGCCGTCCTGCGGGTGCTGCCCGCCCTGCCGACAGCCCTGTGGCAGCCGAGCCTGCAGGCCGCCTGGGCGGCGACCGCCGCGGTCACCGCCGCCTACGGGCCGGCCGAGGCGCGCCCTACCGACCCGCCCCGGCCGCTTCCCGATCTCGCTCAGTTGGTGGAGCGCGCGGTACGTACCGGTGACCCGCACGCGATCAAGTTCGCCGACACGGCGATCGACGCGTACGCCCGCCGTGCCGAGGACACTCTGCTCGTCGCCGCCCTGTACGCGGTGGACCGGCTGGGCGACGGCTGAGTGTCGGAGGTGCCGGAACCGGACCGCCGGGGCTACGGCGCCGAGCCGCGTACCGGGCCGGCGCGGGCGGAGGCGGTGGCGACCCGACGCAGTCCGGGCAGCGGTTCGACCGGCACCTCGACCTGGAGGTGCAGGTCGAACCCGTCGAGCCCACACGTGGTGATCCGGGCGCTGTTCGCTGCGGCGATCGCGGCAGCCCGGGCGCAGGCCGCCGGTTGCCCGTCCAGGACATGGGCGGCCCCGGCGAGCGCACCCAGATCGGCGGCGACCCGGGCCTGGTGCCGGGCCACCCGGGCGGCGCCGACCCCCGACGCGCCGATGCTGACCAGTACCAGCACCAACCCGGCCACCAGCAACCACAGGCTGGCGCTGCCCCGCTCCCCCTTCACGCGTCGGCTCCGTCCCGTCCCCGGAGGCCGTTCCCAGCCACCCGCCGGGCGTCGACTCCAGGTGGCCGTCCGGCGTCGGTTCCACGCCGCCCTCGTACGTCGACTCCAGTCGAGGCCCCGGCCGGTATGGCGTCCACCGGACGGGCCGAGCCCGCGAACGGGTGCCCGGGGTGGTCGTCGCAGGTGGCCGGGAGATGCCGCCCGGTTCCGGTTCGGCGGGCGGGTCGAGCCGTGCCCGGGGGTGGCGCCGACACCGGTCATGACACCGGCTCCGGTGCGCCGGGCTCCACTGCCGCCACCGCGGATGCGCTCACCGTCAACCGGGGCAGTCGGGCGCCGAGAGCGCGAACCGGCGCCCGTACGGTCGCCACCACCCGGTCGCCCTGGACGGTGATCGATACGACGGCACCGGGTGGTGCGGCGGCAAGCCCGGCGGGCGTGCCGGGTGCGCCCCGGGAGGCGGCCAGCGCCGCCTCCCGGGCCGCGTCCACACACTGGCCCTTGGTCAGCACCGCGTTGACTGCGGTAAGGCCGGCAAGCAGTAGCAACAGCAGCGCCGGCAGGCCGGCCGCCAGCTCGGCGGTGAACGAGCCCCGGTCGCGGCCGTCCAGCCGGCGCCCGGTCACTTCAACGCCCGGTCGATCACGGCGGCCAACGCCGCCTGGACGTTGCCCGAGGTCAGGACCTTCAGCAGCAGCCCGGCGAAGGCGACCGCCGCCAGCGTTCCCACGGCGTACTCGGCGGTGTTCATCCCGGCGTCGCCCCGCAGCCGGGTGATCAGTTTGCGTAGCATGCGACAGGTTTCCTTTCTATCCACGATGGTCACAGCACGTCGCCGAGCACGGCGACGATCACCGGCACCAGGCCGGCGAGAATGAAGGCGGGCAGGAAGCAGAGGCCGAGTGGCAGCACGATCAGTACGCCGGCCCGCCGTGCCGCCGCCTCGGCGGCGGTGGCCCGGTCCGCCCGGAGGTCGTCGGCGAGCCGGGTCAGTGCTCCGGCCAACGCGGCGCCGCTGGCCGTGGCACGGACCGCTGCCCGGGCCAGCCGCTCCCCGCCGGGTACGGCGACCAGCCCCGACCAGGCTTCTCCGGCATCACCGCCAAGCCGCAGGGTCCGACCGACCTGGGCGAGCCGCCCGCCCAGGGGACCGTCGAGGGCCTGCGCGACCGCCGAGACCGCATGGTCGACCGGTGCACCGGCCCGTAGCGCCGCGGCCAGCAGGTCGGCGGCGAGGGGAAGGTCGGCGGCTTCACGCATCCGGCGTCGCCGGGCGGCTGCCGGTTCGAGCCGACGCAGTGACCGGTCGAGCAGGACGGCCGTCACCACGCCGACCGGTACACCGGGCCACCCGCCGAACAGCACCCCGGCCGTCAGCCCGGCGAGCCCGCTGACGAGCCGGACCGGATCCGTCAGGCGCGGGCGCCTGCGGCCGGTCGACATCGCGCCGGTGCGCGACACCGGATTGAGAGCCGGCAGCGACCCGGTGCGCGCCGCCGAGCTGACAGCCGACACCGAACCGGCGGCCGGCTCTGGCTGACCGAGTGCCGCGAGGCGGCGCCGTGCCCGCCGGTGGGACGGCGTCACCGCCACCGTGGTGAGCAGGAGGACGCCGACCAGGGCCAGCAGTCCGTGAGCCTCGGTGGTCATGCTGTCGCCCGGCCCGATCCGCCGAGCCGGTCCGCCCAGACCAGACCGCCGAGTTGCAACGCGACGGCGGCCACCGCACACCCGGCCCCGACCGGGGTGTGCAGCAGGATCCGTACCGGGTCGACGCCGATGCCGTACCCCAGGGCGATCCCGCCCAGCGGCAGCACGGCGAGCAGCCAGCCCGTCGCCCGCGCTCCGGCCGCCTGTGCGTCGGCCGCCGCCAGGCCCCGGTCCGTCGCCCGCGCGTCGGCCTCGATCCGTTCGACCAGGTCGGCCAGGGGTGCACCGGTCTGCTCCGCCAGTCGCACAGCGGCCCGGGTCAGCTCGGTCAACCGGGTCGCCGGCTGGTCCGCGTCCGCCCCTGGCGCCGGCAGCATCACCGGAGACAGCCCGGCCCGGAGGTCGGCGGCGAGCGCGCACAACCCGTCGAGCTGCTGTCGGCGTACCCAGCGGGTGTGGCGGGTGGACCGCCGTCGGAGCAGGCCACGTACCGCGAGCCCGGTGTAGGCGCCGAGCAGCACGGCGGCGACCGGGCCGGCGACGAGCGCTCCGGCCGACCCGCCGAGGATCGCCCCGAGCAGGACGAGCCGCCAGGCCGCGACCGCGCCGAGCCACCGGTCGAGCGCCCGCCGCCAGCGGCCGTCGCCCGCACCGGCACTGCTGCCGCGGCCGGTGGCGCCACCGGTGACGCTGACGACGGCAGCGTCGGCAGATGTCGCGGCGGGCCGGTCACCGGCGGCGACGAGGGTCCGATAGCGGGATCTGACCCGGCCGCCCGACCAGACGACCAGGAACGCGACGCCGGCCACGCAGGCGGCGGCGAGCCATCGGTCGGTCACGGCGCCCCCCGGGTGATGCCGGGGCGTCCCGTGGTCGGCCCCGGGTCACGGGTGCCGGCGAGCAGCGGCGGGACCGTTACGCCCCGCTCGGCGATCAGGGTGGCCAGCGCCGGCGCCGCCGGCCCGGGTCCACGCTCCCGGCTCCACGCCGGTACGACGGTGACGAGCCGGTCGGGCCCGGCCGGCAGCAGCAGGCAGATCGCCTCCAACACCCGGCCGGCGCCACCCCTGCGGACCTGGAGCAGCACCTGCAGCGCGGCGGTGACCTGGGCGTGCAGGGCCGCCCGGGGCAGTCCACCGAGCAGGCCCAGCGCCTCCAGTCGCGCCGGTACGTCCGCCGGGGTGTTCGCGTGCAGGGTGCCGGCCCCACCCTCGTGTCCGGTGTTCAGGGCGCAGAGCAGGTCGACGATCTCCGCGCCCCGGCACTCGCCGATCACCAGCCGGTCGGGACGCATCCGTAACGCCTGCCGGACCAGGTCACCAAGGCCGACCGCACCCGCGCCCTCCACGTTGGCCGTCCGGGCCTGCAGGCCGACCACGTGCGGGTGCACCGGTCGCAACTCGGCCGCGTCCTCGACCAGCACGATCCGTTCGGTCGGCGGCACCAGCCCGAGCAGGGTGTTCAACAGGGTGGTCTTACCGGAGCCGGTGCCGCCGATCACCAGATAGGCCAGCCGGGCGGCGACCACCGCGGCGAGCAGTTCGGCGGCCGGGCGGTGCAGCGTGCCGTGCCGGACGAGTTCGTCGAGGGTGAACGGCCGCTGTCGAAAGGTGCGCAGGGACAGGTAGGGCCCGGTGGTGGCGACCGGGGGTAACACGGCGTGCAGCCGGGTGCCGTCCGGCAGCCGGGCGTCGACGTACGGGCTGGCCTCGTCCAATCGGCGGCCACAGGCCGCGGCGAGTCGCTGTGCCAACCGGCGTACGTCGTCCGGGCCGCCGAGCGGGACCCGTGCCGGGCACAGTCCGGCGCCCCGGTCCACCCAGACCTGCGCACCGTTCACCAGTACGTCGGTGACCTCGGGGTCGGCCAGCAGTGGGGTCAACGGACCGGCGCCGGCCAGGTCGTGGTGCACCCGGGTGGCCATCCGCAGCACGGTGGTGTCACCGAGCACGGCGGCACTCGGCTCGGCCCGGACCGCCGCGACGACGGCGGCGGGGGTGACGTTCGTACCGTCGGCGGCAAAGCGGCGGCGGACCCTGGCCGCGAGTTCGTTGCCCGGATCGGCGCGGATGGTCATCGGCTGCCCGCCCGGGCCCCGACCGCACCGGTGAGGTCGGTGATGATCCGGGTGCAGAGTGAGGCCAGGGGGCCTCGGCCGTCGCCGGTCGGCGCCTCGCCGCGTTCCAGGTTGCGGCACAGCCCCGGCTCCGGGCGCAAGGTGCCGACCAGCGGCAGGTCGAGCGCCCGGGCGACCTCCCGGGGCTTGAGTCGGCCGGGCGCCGGGCCCCGGACGATGACCGAGAGGTTGGGGCAGTGCAGTCCGGCGACCGCGGCCACCCGGGCGGCCGCGGCGGTGGCCCGCAACTCGGCCGGCACCAGGATGAACGCCTGGTCGGCGGACTGCAGCGCGATGACGGCCGGATCGTCGAGTTGCCGGGGCAGATCGACCACGACCACGTCCCGGCCACGCCGCCCGGCGTCCATGGTGGCCGCCATCGCCTCGGTCGGCAGGGCGAGCGGATCCCCCCGGTCCCAGGAGAGCATCACCAGGTCACCCCGGCCGGGCAGGGCCCGGACCAGTGCCGGTGCGTCGACCCGGCCGTCCGCTTCGGTCAGCGCCGGCCAGCGCAGCCCCTCCACCTGCTCCCAGCCGAGCACCAGGTCGAGGCCACCGCCGAGCGGGTCGGCGTCGACGAGCAGGGTACGCAGCCCGAGCCGGGCGGCGGTGACCGCGAGCCCACCCGCCAGCACACTGGCGCCGGCGCCGCCCCGGCCACCGATCACCGCGACGATCCTGGCCGGGCCGCCGACCCCGCCACGGCCGACCACCAGACCCTCACCGAACCGGTCGACCAACCACGGCTCGGCCGCCGGCAGCAGGGCGACGTGTTCGGCCCCGATCAGTTCCGCGACCTCCCAGCCGACGTCCGTCTGTTCGGTCCGGCCGACCACGACAACCCGGGGCCGGCGCGGCAACCTGGCCCGCAGGCACGCCTGCGCCTGGTCGCCGCCGACCAGCACCAGCGGCGCGGCCGCCCAGCGGGCCCGGGCCGCCGCCGGGTCGGGGACCACCTCCACCTCGGTACCGCCGGCGGCGGCGAGCCGGAGCAGGTCATCGAGCAGGGTGCTGTCCGAGGTCATGACCAGGGGAAGCCGTGGCCCGGCCGGGACCGGCGTACGGGGTGACATCAGGTCCTCCTGCGGTGGATTCCGGTTACCCCCGCAACCCTGGCCGCCGGGCCGGGCCCGCCGGATGCCTGATTTCCGGCGCTGTGGATAACCGGCCCGGCTGTGGAAAACCTCCGGACAGCGTGCCGATCTGCTATGGAAAGCCGGTCATTCCATCATCATTCAGGCATCGGTGACAACGGCCGCACGAACCGCCGGACGGAGATTCCGCACGGCCGAAGCTCGGGGCGGACCGGCAGGTGGGCACGTCATATCGGGACCGGGGCCGGGTACCCGAGCGGGGCAACGGATCGCTCGAGTCGCTACCGCAGCGGACGCTGTGGGAGGAGGAGCCGTCATGGCCCAGTCCGTCAGCACGGTGGTACTGGAACCTGCAGCGCAGGAACTGGCCCGGATGACCGCGAATCCGCCGTTCCCGTACCAGCTCGGCCCGGAGAAGGGCCGGGCCAACCTGGCCAAACTGCAGTCCACCAACATCCCGCGTCCCGAGGTCGACATCGAGGACATCACCGTCCCCGGCGGGCCGTCCGGCCAGGTTCCGGTCCGGATCGTCCGTCCGAAGGGCGCTGCCGGGACCTCCAGTGGCGGAATCGGCGGTACGCTCCGCGGCCGGATCCGGGCCGCCGCCCAGGAGATCATCCAGCCGAAGGGGACCGGCGGGATGATTCCGGTGGTGCTCTACCTGCACGGCGCGGGCTGGGTCTTCGGCGACTCCCTCACCCACGACCGGCTGATCCGGGAACTCGCCGTGCAGTCGGACTCCGCCGTCGTCTTCCCCGAGTACAGCCGGGCGCCCGAGGCCCGCTATCCGATCGCGCTCGAGGAGTGTTACGCGGTGGCACAGTGGATCGCCGCGCAGGGCGCCGAGTACGGGCTCGACCCGGCCCGGATCGCGATCGCGGGTGACTCGGCGGGTGGCAACCTGGCGACGGCGCTGACGATCCTGGCCAAGCAGCGCAACGGCCCGCGTTTCCTGCAGCAGGTGTTGCTCTATCCGGTGACCGACGCCAACTTCGACACCCCGTCGTACCGCGAGTTCGGCAGCGGCTACCACCTGGACCGCGAGTCGATGATGTGGTTCTGGGACCAGTACCTGCCGAACCAGGTCGAGCGGGCGAATCCGCTGGCCAGTCCGTTGAATGCCAGCCCCGAGCAGCTCCGGGGCATGCCCCCGACGTTGATCACCACGAACGAGGCGGACGTGCTACGCGACGAGGGTGAGGCGTACGCGTCGAAGCTGCGCCAGGCGGGCGTGCCGGTCACCCAGGTGCGCTACCAGGGGATCATCCACGACATGGCGATGCTCGACTCGCTGGCCGACACCCAGGCGGCGCGGTCGGCCACCGCCCACGCCGCGCTGGCGCTGGCCCGGGCCCTGCACCGCGCCTGACCGCACGTTCCGTTCCCACGGGCACGGCGCGCTCCGCCGATACGGCCCGAGGCGCCGCAGGTCGACGCCGGGTGGTCCGCGACGGGCCGGGGGCGCCGGCAGGCAGAAACCTGAGCGCCACGTCGGCGGCGGACCACTATGGTGTGTCGATCAACCGACGAGCCCGGGGGAACGATGGAATTTTCCACTGCCACGCCACTGCTCCTGGCGGTACCGGAGGTTGTCATCCTGATCGCCGGGCCGGTCTGGCTGCTGGTGTGGCGGCGACGGCTGCCCCGCCAGGCGGTTGTCCTCGCGGTCGTCGGTTGCGGACTGATGCTCGCCACACCCCTGATCCACATCGGCTGGGTGCTGCTGTGGCCCACGCTCATCGGTCGTCAGTCGTTCGACCTGTTCAACCTCTCGGTCATCACGATGGTGGTCAACGGGGTGGCCACCCTGATCTACCTCGCCGCACTCACCCTGCTGATCGGGGCGGTGCTCTCCTGCCGGGGTCCCCGCACCACCCCGAACGACGGCTTCGACGCCCTGGTCGCGGGGCAGCCGGTCGGCGCGCTGGTCACCGACCGACCGGTCAGCGGCCCGGTCGGGAATGAGCATGCCGCCGCGCCGGTTCCCGCGCAGCGGACGGGTACGACGGGGTTCACACCGCTCTCGGGTACGACGGAGTTCGCGCCACCGTCAGGTGTGACAGTTCCCGGCGCCGACAAGCCCGATCACGGCTCCTGACCCTCCGGGGGTCACCCCGTCGTCAGGGCCGTGGACGCGGACGGGTCCGACTCGTCCGACGGGCGCGAATCATCCGACGGCTCCGGAACGTCCGACAGCGCGGAGGGGCGCCATCCCTCACTGTCCCCGACCACCTCCGCACAGCCCGCGCAGAGCTCCAGTTCGCCGTCGTCGGTAATGACCGTGCAGCTGGCCGGCGCGTCCCCACACACCTCGCAGTCACACACGGTGCCACCGTTCACCGGGCCACCGGTCACCGATTCGCTGCCCGCCGAGTCGTTGCCCACCGTGCCACCGTTCACCGGGCCACCGTTCACCGTGTCACTGCTCCCGTCCGTCGTACCCCCGAGGTCGGAGGCTGCCGGGCCACCGCCCGGCACCGTACCGCAGGCCGGGATGTCCGTCGGGTCAGTCGGCTGAACAGCCCACCCCTCGGCGGCGGTAACCGGCCGGAAATCGGTCCGAGTTCCTTTCGACACTTTCCGGCACTGACCGTCGTCTGAGCCGCCACTCAACGAACAACACCGTTCCCACACCTTGCCAACAGCTGTACGGCGAAACATATGTCCAGCTCAGGACACATATGATCTCGCCTCGTGTCGCACATGCGCGCGACATCCAGCTGAGGTAGGGAGCACAATGCTCAGAAGAACGCGATGGCTGCTGGCCGTCGCCGTCACGGCCACGACGCTGACCGCCGTACCGGGCGGCCCGGCGATGGCCGAGCCCGGAACCGCCCCGAACGGGAGCGGCTCGGCGGCCCCGGACAGTGGGCGGACGTACACCGTCACCCTGCTGACCGGGGATGTGGTGACCGTACGGACCACCGGGTCGGGCTGTCCGCAGGCCACGGTGCAGCCGGTCGACACCGGTACCGTGATCCGGCAGAACTGTGGCCCGGACGGGCACCTGCACGTCGTACCGGCCCAGATCGCGGCCCAGGTCGGCTCGGTCCTCGACCCGGACCTCTTCGACGTCACCGCGCTGATCGCGGACGGCTACGACGACGCCAGCACCACCGAACTGCCGGTGATCGTGCAGCCGGCCACCACCGCAGCCCGGGTAACCGCGCTGGGCGACGTACGACAGCTCCCGAGCATCGGTTCGGTGGCCGGCCACGTACCCAAGAAGAGCCCGGCCACCGCGAAGCAGGCGACGAACTCGCTGCTCGCCGGGGCCGCGAAGGTCTGGCTCGACCGCCGGGTCCGGGCCACCGGCCTGACCAGCGGCACCGTCCGGGCCGAAGGTGCCCGCCAGGGCACCGTACTCGCCGAGGACCGGCCCGGCACCGGCCACGGCGGCGGCGACCGCGACCTGGACCGCAACCTCGAGCAGATCGACGCGCCGCAGGCCTGGAACGCCGGCTGGACCGGCAAGGGCACCCGGGTCGCGGTCCTCGACAGCGGTGCCGACTTCACCCACCCGGACCTGGTCGGCCGGGTCGTCGACCACGCCGACTTCACCGTCGAGGGCGGCGACGCCGTCGACCACAACGGACACGGTACGCACACGGCCTCCACGATCGCCGGAAGCGGCGCCGCCGCGCACGGCCAGCGTCGCGGTGTCGCGCCGGACGCCCAGCTGGTGATCGGCAAGGTTCTCGACGACGCCGGCTTCGGCAGCGACTCGCAGATCATCGCCGGCATGGAGTGGGCAGCCCAACGGGCCGACGTGATCAACATGAGCCTCGGCGGCGAGGAACCGGACGACGGCACCGACCCGCTCTCGCTCGCCCTCGACAACCTGACCCGGCAGTACGGCACCCTGTTCGTCGTCTCCGCCGGCAACAGCGGCGGCCCGATCTCGTCGCCCGGCTCCGCCACCACCGCGCTGACCGTCGGCGCGGTCGACCACGACGACAAGCTGGCCTACTTCTCCAGCCGGGGACCGCTGGTCACCAGCAACGTGGCCAAGCCGGAACTGGTCGCGCCGGGCGTGGACATCGTCGCCGCCCGGGCCGCCGGCACCGACCTGCAGGACCCGATCGACGAGTACTACGAGGGTTCCACCGGCACCTCGATGGCCGCCCCGCACGTGGCGGGCGCCGCCGCCCTGCTCGTCCAGCGGCACCCGGACTGGACCCCGGAACAGCTCAAAGCCGCCCTCGTCGGCGCCGCCGACCCGCTGCCCGGCATCGACCCGTACGCGGTCGGCGCCGGCCGGCTCAACGCGGCCCGGGCCCTTTCCGGCCCGGTCAGCGACCAGCCGGTGGTCAACCTCGGCACGTTCCGCTACCCGCAGTCCGGCGCCAGCGAGACGAGGCTGAGCTGGACCGGCGAGAACACTCCCGGAACGGTCAAACTGGACCTCGACGTCACAGTCGCCAAGTACGACGGCAGCCCCGCCCCGCGTGGCACGGCGAAGCTCGGCACCGACCGGATCACCCTCAAGCGAGGTGTCGCCGCCGGTACGACGCTGCGGCTGGACCGGGCGGCGCTGGCCGCCAAGCCCGGCTACTACATGGCCACCGTCACCGCCCGGGGTCCCGGGCACCGGCTGGTCTCGACCACACCGGTCAGCTTCTACGTGGAACCGCGCAGCTACGACCTGACGGTACGGACGAAACCGGTGCCGGGCGTGACCGAGGGTGTGGACACCTGGATCGGCACATCGATCACCAACCTCGACGACCCGATGCTGTACGCGGGCGGGATCTTCACCGCCGGCCCCGAAACCACCACCCTGCGGGTTCCGGCCGGCCGGTACGCGGTCACCGGCGCGTTCACCACGTACGACGTCGCGGCGGACCGGCAGGAGGGGGTGATCGTCGGCGAAACCGACGTCGCCGTCACCGGCGCCCGGACCATCACCCTCGACCCGGCGAAGGCGAAGCCGGTGACCGCGACGATCGACGGGGTCGCCACGAAGCAGGTCGACACCTTCTTCACCTACCTCCAGACCAGCCGCAACGGCCTCAGCTGGTGGCAACAGATCTCCAGCTTCGGTGAGTCGGCGAAGATCTCCGTCTCGGCGTTGCCGGAGCCGGGCATCGGTTCGATGCGGGCGTACGGGAGCTTCGGGCTGGACTCGCCGGCCGGCGCCGCCGCCCCGTACCGCTACGACGTGGTCCACGAGTACACCCACGGGGTGCCGGCCGACCCGGCGTACCGGATGACCGCGAAGGAGCGGAGCCGGCTGGCCCGGATCGACGAGCGGTTCCACCAGATGGACTCGCCGGAGATGGTGACCTCGCTGCGTCGTACGGCGTTCGCGGAGGACGGGACGTTCCTCGGCCTCGGTCGGACGTACGACCTGCCGGCGACCCGGACCGACTACGTCTCGCCCGGCTACCTGTACGTGCACGAGGGGATCTACGGCGGCCTCGTCGCCCAGGAGCAGGCGCGTGGCTACCAGCCCGGCAGCCGGCAGACCGAGGTCTGGGCCCGGCAGCCGCTGCACTCCGACTGGGTCGACAGCATCGTCGACAACGTCGGCGTCCCCTGCGCCACCGCACCGTCCCGGACCCGGGGCAACCTGCACGTGGACCTGGTCATGCTCACCGACCGGCACCAGCGGGCCGACTGCCTCCAGGCCGGAACCGTCGGGGTCAAGCGCACCCTGTCGCTGTACCGGAACGGCAACCTGGTCGACGAGCGGAACGCCTCGGCCGCCGATTTCACCGTGCCGCAGGCCGCCGCCGACTACCGGCTGACCCTGGACGTCGACACGAGCCTGATTCTGCCGTTCTCGACCCGGGTCACCACCGACTGGACGTTCCGGTCCGCCGGGCCGACCGGGGTGGAGAGTGTGCCGCTGCCGCTGCTGGCGGTCGACTACGTCCTGCCGTTGAGCACCGCGAACCGGGCCACCGGCGGCACGGCCAGCTTCGCCGTACGGCAGACGAAGGGCGTGCCGGCGCAGCAGGTGACGTCGTTCCAGGTCTGGACGTCGGCCGACGACGGCGGCACGTGGCAGGCGGCCCGGGTCGTCCGCGACGGTGACGACTACCGGGTGGAGTTGCCGAAGGTCACCGCCGGCCAGGCCGTGTCGCTGCGGGTGAAGGCCGCCGGCAACGGTGGCAGCGGTATCGAGCAGACGATCATCCGGGCGTACCACGCCGGTTGACCGTCCCCGGTGCCGGTGCGGCCCGACCCACAACCGTCGGGCCGCACCGGCACCACCTTCTTCGCCCGGCTCAGGTCGGCTCAGCCCGGGTCCGGCCGCACCGTCGGCCACTCCGGAGCGAGGACGGAGTAGAGCAGCGAGTCCCGCCAGGCGCCGTTGGTGTGGACGTGGTCCCGCAGGCGTCCCTCGTACCGCATGCCGAGCCGGCGCACGACGGCGATCGAGGCCGCGTTCTCCGGCCCGACCGCGGCGGTGATCCGGTGCAGGTCAAGGGTGTCGAAAGCAAAATCGATCAGGGTACGGGCCGCGTCCGTGGCGTAACCGCGTCCCCAGTGGTCGGCGTGCACGGCGTACCCGAGTTCGGCGGCCCGGACCCCGCCGAGCGCCAGCCGGACGAAGCCGACAAGCCGGTCACCGGAGTCGGTGACCGCCAGGTAGTACTCGGTACGCGGCTCCGCCTGGGCCCGCAGGATCGCCCCCTCCAGCATCGCGAGGGTCTGGATTCGGTTCCGTACGTCGAACGAGAGCCAGCGGGTGACGCGCTCGTCCCCGTCGATCGCCAGGGCGTCGTCCACGTCGCCGGGCCGGAAGTCACGCACGCCCACCAGCTGGCCGCGGAGGCGGATCGGGTACATTCCCCCATCCTGGCCCACGTTGTGCCGGGGCGCGTGCCGGCACGGCGGCCCGCGCTATCGGGAGGACGGGCATGACCCAGCTGCGGCACAGGTTCGGGGTGACCGACGACTCCGGGTTCCTCGCCCTGGTCGACCATCATGCGTACCCGGGCTTTGTCGACAAGGACTGGACGTACGACGCGCTGCTCGCGCACTTCCGCGCCGCCACGGAACAGCGTTCCCTGCTGCTGTGGGAAACCGGCGGTGAGGAGAGCTGGACCGTGGAGGTGGTTGTCGACGGGCCAGCCGCGCCAGCGGGCTTCCGTCGGACGGCGGGGACCATCCGGGTGACCGCCGGGCAGCTTCACCTGGTCAACTACGAATCGCTGACGATGGCCGCCCAGTTCGACCATGTACGCCTGCCCGAGCCACACCTGTGCGACCTCGTCTTCGACCTGCCGAACGGAGAGTACGGCTGCGAGATCGTCCAACTGGACGACCCGGACGCGGACTCCGACCACGCGCCCGACCCGGACCAGCCGCACTTCGTCGTCAGGTTGACCGCCGACCCGCAGGCCGGGTAGCCGCACCACGGCGGAAACAAGATGCTCGACGGGTCCGGAGTTTGGCAGGCTGCCGACATGGACATTCGGCTCGAACCGTGGTCGGAGGCGGCGCTCGACCTGCTGCGCCGGATCAACACCCCGCAGATGCGTCAGCACGTCGGTGGCCCCGAACCGGAAGAGAAGCTGATCGCCCGGCACCACCGCTACCTCACCCTGCCGACAACCGGCCGCGGCTGCATGTACGCCGTCCTGCTGGGCGACGAGATGGTCGGCAGCATCGCCTACCACCGGCGCGACTGGCAGGGTCGGCAGATCTTCGAGACCGGTTGGAACGTGCTGCCGCCCTTCCAGGGTCGGGGCATCGCCGCTGCTGCCGGTGCCGCCCTGATCACCATCGCCCGGGAGGCTGCCCGGCAGGCCGACACGCCAGACAGCCTGCACGCGTTCCCCTCCGTCGAGAACGTCCCCTCCAACGCGCTCTGCCGCCGCCTTGGCTTCACGCTTGTCGGCCCCTGCGATTTCGAGTACCCGCCGGGCAGCGGCTCCCTGATGCGCAGCAACGACTGGCGCCTCGACCTCGTCCGCGCTGAATCAGGATTGCTCTCGGTCGGTGACCGCGCAGACCTGTGCCCCACACCGCCGGCCGGTTCGCCCGTACGGTGGACGGCACGGCAGAATCCGCGGAGGGGGCCGATGGCGGATCATTCGCCGGGCTCGGAGCAAAAGCCCACAGAGGCACCGGAACGGCCAAGGGCCGGCCCGGGCCTGGCTGAGGTGCCGACAGCCGACGGCCGACCTGGTGGAAGTTACCGACCGGACTCCCAGGTAGGTCTTCCGCTCCCCCCAGGCGTCCACCATCGATGCCCGGAGTGTCGCGGCACTGCGCGACTTCCAGGCATGGTGAAGACCACCGGCATGGGCAGGGGCGCGGGAAGCGCCTACGGACCGTGCCCGACCTGCGACGGCGTGGGATACCTCGTCGATGACGACCTGGCTGACTGATCGCGTTCAGTGTCCCTGACAGACGGCAGCAGGGGCCGTCCAGCTTCGGGCAGCGGTGATCAACCCCGCAGTTCTGAAGGCCTTTCGTGGGTGCGGACGCTCATGGCCGGTGAACGGGCCAGCGACCGTAGACAGGTCCTCGTCCGCGCGGTCGCTGTCCGCCAGGGCCCGTCCGGCCGCACCGGTCCAACTGAGGCACTCTGCCCAGGTGTGGGAGACAAGCAGCGCTGCGCCGGACAGGAACTCAGTAGACCAGTGGCCGAATGAGTAGCCACGTTGGGCGCCGACGAGTAGTCACACCCGCCGGCAGGCAGCCCAGAGCGCCGCCACATCCCCCGGTCCCGTCCGCGCCACCCGCCGGCCACGCAGCCGGTCAGCCACCGCGACTCTGCCGGTACGGTCGCTCGCCGGTACCGCCACGCCCGCGTCCGGCAAATCCGTTCCGATGTACTCGATAACAGCGTGACCTGTATGAATGCGCTTGCGCCGGACAAGCGACGACCCCCGTCGGGGGGAGACGGGGGTCGTCTGGGGTTCGGCTCCGGGGGGGTCGAGCCGAACCCGCTCGGCGGTCGCGGGGGGTGCGACCGTCGAGGGTCTACGAGCACAGAGGATATGAAAGTGTGTCGTAAATACAAGCATGCCTGAGTGGGCTTGTATACGTCGAGTGGCGCCAACTTCCACTCCGCGCGAAAGTCCCCTCTCGCAGTGTGACTGTGATCACCGTCAGCGCTGATCTGCCGATCAGGCGGTAACCGGTCACGACCTGCCAAAGGTGACCCCGCGCACCCGCTGACCATAGACCATCAGACTAGACTCCTGCGCCGTGGGCCGAAGCGCCGCTTTTTTCGATCTGGACAAGACCGTCATCGCCAAGTCGAGTGCCTTGGCGTTCGGTCGACCGTTCTACCGGGACGGGCTGATCAGCCGTCGTGACGTGGTCAAATCCGCGTACGCGCAGCTCATGTTCCGGCTGGGCGGCACCGACGAGCAGACGATGGCACGTACCCGCGACTATCTCGCGGCACTCTGCAAGGGATGGCAGGTCGAGCAGGTCCGGCAGATCGTCGCCGAGACCCTGCACGAACTGATCAACCCCTACGTGTACGCCGAGGCCGCCGCCCTGATCGAGGAACACCAGGCGGCCGGCCGGGACGTCGTACTCGTCTCCGCCTCCGGTGAGGAGATGGTCCGGCCGATCGGCGAACTGCTCGGTGTCCCGGACGTGATCGCCACCCGGATGGCGGTGGTCGACGGGCGGTACAGCGGCGAGGTCGAGTTCTACGCCGCCGGGCCGAGCAAGGTCGAGGCGGTCCGGGGGCTGGCCGCCGAGCGGGGCTACGACCTGACCGAGTCGTACGCCTACTCCGACTCGGTCAGCGACCGGCCCCTGCTGGAGTGTGTCGGCCATCCGAGCGCGGTCAACCCGGACCGGGCGCTGCGCAAGCTGGCCACCGAACACGGCTGGCCGGTGCTGGAGTTCCGGCACCCGATCCCGCTCGGCCGTCGGCTGCGGGAGCGTCCCGCCGTGCCGGTCGCGGCCGCCGCGATCGGGGTCGGTGTCGGGGTCGCGATCGGCATCGCCTGGTACGGCCGGCACCGTCGGGCCCGCGCCAGCACCACCTGAGTCTCGCCTTCCTTCACACCGTGTCGGCGATGGCGATCAGGTGTTCGGCGCCGACCTCGACCGCCGTCGTGTAGTGCCGCAGCCAGGCGCGGACCCCGTCCGGGGTGCCGGTGGCGAAGGCGTTCGAGGCGCCGACGTACTCGGGTTCCCGGTCCTGGTGGCCGAGGTCGACGGCGACCAGTCCGCGCGGGTCGAACCCGGTGGAGAGCAGGGTGAGCCGGGCGGCGGCCCGCGCCACCACCCCGGACGGTCCGGCGAACGGCCGCAGCGCGAGCAGTTCACCGTGCACGACCGCGGCGAGGATGACCGGCGGCACCCGGGTCCCACCGGCGATCAGACCGGCCAGGGCGTCCAGCCGGGCGGCCAGCACCGGTGACGGTCCGGCGACCTCCCCGTCGGCGGATCCGGCGTCGACCGGCCGGCCGAGCGCCTCGTCCGGCACCACGCCGCTGGCCGCCAGCGTGTGCAGCCGGGCGAGCACCTGGCGGGGGGCTCGGGGCCACCGGTCGGTGAGCCCGGGCAGCGCACCGGCGACCCGGAGCGCGCCCTGCAGCACCGGGTCGGTGACGACCCCGGAGCGGACCAGCTCACGCTCGTGGACGTACCCCTCGAGGGCCGCGCTGGCGACCGCGCAGCGGAGGCTGACCTCGGCCGCGACCTGGCCGCCCTGCCGACGCAGCGCGCGGTGCCGCAGCGCCGCGTCGACCCGCTCGCGGGCCCGGTCGACCGCGGGTGCGACGTCGGTCAGGCTGAGCAGCGGTAGCAGCGGATCCGTGGTCACCCTGCCACGGTAGTGCCCGGGCCTGGTCCCGGGACCGACGGGCGCCGCGGACCCGCGAGCGTGGCAGCGACGAGCCCGGGAGCACCGGGCGGGTCCGGTGTGCGGACCGTCGGGACCGACGGGCGCCCGGACGGGGCCGTTCGGCGCGTATCGCCGCCCGCGCCGCCCCGACCCCTCGCACCAGGCAGTACGCCGAGACTAACCTCCTACCGAACGCCCGTTACGTGACGCCTGAGGAGCCACCCACCATGAGCGAGACTCTGGCAAACCTGTTGCAGGAAACCCGGCAGTTCCCGCCGCCGGCCGAGCTTGTCGCCGCCGCGAACGTGACCGCCGACGCGTACGACGAGGCGGCCGAGGACCGGTTGGCGTACTGGGAGCGGCAGGCGCGCCGGCTGCACTGGGCGAAGGAGTGGGACCAGGTTCTCGACTGGTCGAACCCGCCGTTCGCCAAGTGGTTCGTCGGTGGGCGGCTCAACGTCGCCTACAACTGTCTGGACCGGCACGTGGCGGCCGGCAACGGTGACCGGGTGGCGATCCACTGGGAGGGTGAGCCGGGCGACACCCGGACCATCACGTACGCCGATTTGCTGGCCCTGACCAGCCAGGCCGCGAACGCGCTGACCGAGCTGGGGGTGACCGCCGGCGACCGGGTGGCGATCTACCTGCCGATGATCCCGGAGGCGGCGGTCGCGATGCTCGCCTGTGCCCGGATCGGCGCCACGCACAGCGTCGTCTTCGGCGGTTTCTCCGCCGACGCGCTGACCAACCGGATCCAGGACGCCAGCGCCAAGCTGGTGATCACCGCCGACGGCGGCTACCGCCGGGGCAAGCCGTCGCCGCTCAAGGCGACCGTCGACGAGGCCGTGGCCCGCTGCCCGAGCATCGAGCACGTGCTGGTGGTACGTCGTACCGGGCAGGAGGTCGCCTGGTCGGAGAAGGACGTCTGGTGGCACGAGACGGTGGAGACCGCCTCGACCGCGCACACCGCCGAGGCGTTCGACTCCGAGCACCCGCTGTTCATCCTCTACACCAGCGGCACCACGGCGAAGCCGAAGGGGATTCTGCACACCACCGGCGGCTACCTGACCCAGACCGCCTACACCCACCACGCGGTCTTCGACCTGAAGCCGGAGACCGACGTCTACTGGTGCACCGCCGACATCGGCTGGGTCACCGGGCACTCCTACATCGTGTACGGCCCGCTCGCCAACGGCGCCACCCAGCTGATGTACGAGGGCACCCCGGACACCCCGCACCGGGGCCGGTTCTGGGAGCTGGTGCAGAAGCACAAGGTGACGATCCTCTACACCGCGCCGACGCTGATCCGCACGATGATGAAGTGGGGCGACGACATCCCGAAGCAGTACGACCTCTCCTCGCTGCGGCTGCTCGGCAGCGTCGGTGAACCGATCAACCCGGAGGCGTGGATCTGGTATCGGGAGAACATCGGCCGGGGCGAGTGCCCGGTTGTCGACACCTGGTGGCAGACCGAGACCGGGGCGATCATGATCTCCCCGCTGCCCGGGGTGACCGCGGCCAAGCCGGGCAGCGCGATGCGTCCGCTGCCGGGGATCAGCGCGGACGTGGTCGACGACCAGGCGGAGTCGGTGCCGAACGGCGGCGGCGGCTTCCTGGTGCTGCGTGAGCCGTGGCCGTCGATGCTGCGCACCATCTGGGGTGACGACCAGCGGTTCGTCGACACGTACTGGTCCCGGTTCGACGGTCTCTACTTTGCCGGTGACGGGGCCAAGAAGGACGACGACGGTGATCTGTGGCTGCTCGGCCGGGTCGACGACGTGATGTTGGTGTCCGGGCACAACATCTCGACCACCGAGGTCGAGTCGGCGTTGGTCTCGCACCCGTCGGTGGCGGAGGCGGCGGTGGTCGGCGCGACCGACCCGACCACCGGGCAGGGGATCGTCGCCTTCACCATCCCGCGCGGCAACGTCGACACCGACGGCGACGCCGGTCCGGCGCTCATCGCCGAGCTGCGCAACCATGTCGCCAGGACGCTCGGGCCGATCGCCAAGCCTCGGCAGATCATGCTGGTGCCGGAGCTGCCGAAGACCCGGTCCGGCAAGATCATGCGCCGGCTGCTCCGGGACGTGGCGGAGAACCGCTCGCTCGGCGACGTCACGACGCTGCAGGACTCCTCGGTGATGGAGCTGATCTCCTCCGGCATGCAGACCGGCAAGTCCGACGAGGACTGACGCCTGAGCGCCGCGCTACACCCCCCACAACGGGCGGACCCGACCAGCGGGTCCGCCCGTTGTTGGTTTCCCGGCCTGTCGTCACCGTCCGGTGTGGCGGCGTGCCCGTCCCGGTCCGTCGGCCGCTCGGGCCGGCCATCCGTCGTCCACCGCCCGGCTGGCCGACATCCACCGGCCGGCTAGGGAGACGGTGCGGAACGCCAATTGACGTACGGGCGGATGATCGGGTTCCTTCCGTTTCACAATCGTGACATTGACCAGCAGAAAAATCGGCACCCCTTAGAACGTTTTCGCCCTGATTAGACGTAGATCGGGAAGCTGGGCATCGACATTCTTGACCCGTGACAGGGATCCACGTATCTGCAAGGGTGGGGATCGCGTCTGATGACAGTGCCCGCCATGAGCCGGCCTGTCCTGTAACACTTCCACAAAGGAGGAGGACCTTTGAGGAGACGAGTCACGGCCGGCCTGGCTGGCGCCACGGCCGCGCTGTTGGCCGCCGGCGCGGTCGGGGTTCCGGCGTCCGCCGCCCCGGCGGCGCCCGCCCCGGCCGACCGGGAGCCCCAGGGTGCGGCCCACCGGGCCGACAACCTGCCCGACCCGCTCGCCGAGGAGCACCAGCAGGTCCGCAAGGAGGCCATCGCCGCCCTGCTCTCCGGCAAGGCCAAGCTGCAGACCCGTAACGGGTCGAAGGTCATCCAGATCAAGTCCGACCGGTTCGTCGAGTACCAGCAGCCGGCGAAGGTCGACCCGATCTTCACCATCCTGGTCGAGTTCGGCAACCAGAAGGACCCACGGACCGGCGGCACCGACGGCCCGGTACACAACCAGATCCCGCCGAGGGACCGGGTCTACGACGGCAGCCCGACCGACGACAACAGCACCATCTGGAGGTCGGACTTCAACCGGCAGTCGTACCTCGACCTGATGTACGCCAAGGGCAAGGAGTCGATGGCCGACTTCTACCTGAAGCAGTCCGGTGGCCGTTACACCGTCGGCGGCGACGTCAGCGAGTGGGTCAAGGTCCCGTTCAACGAGGCCCGGTACGGCAGCAACGAGATCCCCGAGCGGGACGGCTACTGGAACTTCATCAAGGACACCGCCACCTCCTGGTACGAGTCCCAGGTCGCGGCGGGCAAGACCCAGGCGGAGATCAAGCAGTACCTGGCCCAGTTCGACATCTGGGACCGGTACGACCACGACGGCGACGGCAACTTCAACGAGGCCGACGGCTACATCGACCACTTCCAGGCGGTACACGCCGGTGAGGGCGAAGAGGCCGGCGGCGGCGCCCAGGGCGAGGACGCCATCTGGTCGCACCGGTGGGGCGCCTTCACCGACCTGGCCGGCAGCGCGGGCCCGGACTTCAACAAGGCCGGTGGTGTGCAGATCGGTGACTCCGGGCTCTGGATCCGTGACTACACCACGGAGCCGGAGAACGGCGGTCTGGGCGTGTTCGCCCACGAGTACGGCCACGACCTGGGCCTGCCCGACCTGTACGACACCCAGGGCGGCGACAACGGGGTCGGGTTCTGGAGCCTGATGGCTTCGGGCTCCTGGCTGAACCACGGCAAGCAGGACATCGGCTCCACCCCGGGTTACATGGACCCGTGGTCGAAGCTGTACCTGGGCTGGCTCAACTATTCCACGGTGGACTGGGACAGCGGCACCACGTACGCGACGCTCGGAGCGGCCGGCGACACCGACGGTCTCGCCCAGGCGGTCGTGGTGAACCTGCCGGACCAGGAGGTCACCATTCCGCTCAACACGCCGTTCGAGGGTGAACGCGAGTGGTGGGGCGGCACCGGTGACAACTCGAACAACACGCTGACCAGGACGCTCGACCTCACCGGGGCCACCAGCGCTACCCTCGCGGCCAAGCTGTGGTACCAGATCGAGGAGAACTTCGACTACCTCTTCGCCGAGGTGTCGACCGACGGCGGGTCCAACTGGACCAAGTTGAGCCACCCGCTGATCGAGGAGAACGAGACCGGTATCGACGGTTCCTCGGGCGGCCAGTGGGTCGACCTGAACCTCGACCTTTCCGCGTACGCCGGGCAGACCGTTCAGTTCCGCTACCGGTACCAGAGCGACACCGGCACGAACCTCGCCGGCGCGTTCCTGGACAACATCTCCCTGGTCAAGAACGGCGCCACGGTCTGGACCGACAACGCCGAGACCGAGCAGCCGGAGTGGACCACCCGCGGCTTCACCCGGTCGACCGGCTCGATCGTCGAGGACCGTCCGCAGTTCTACATCGCGGAGTACCGGACCTACTACGGGTACGACAAGACCCTGGAAACCGGTCCGTACAACTTCGGGTGGCAGAACTCGAAGCCCGACTTCGTGGAACGGTTCAAGAACCACCAGGGCCTGCTCGTCTGGTACGTGAACTACGCGTACGAGGACAACGACACGATCGACCACCCGGGCTTCGGTCTGAACCTGCCGGTCGACGTCCGGCCCGGCCCGATCACGGTCCCCGGCGTCGGCAACATCACCAACCGGCGGAGCAGCTACGACGCCACCTTCAGCAAGTTCACCAAGCCCGCCCAGACGTTCCACCTGAACGGGCAGGCGGTCACGGTGCCGAAGCTGAACCCGGTGACGACGTTCAGCGACTCGAACCCGGACCGCTACTGGTCGCCGCAGAACCCGATGAACTCGGTCAAGGTCGCCGGCACCGGCACCAAGATCGAGCTGATTCTGGAGAACCGGCTCATCACCGACCTGGCGATCATCAAGGTCACCAACTGATCCGGTAGTCACCGGTCGGTAACCGGGGCCGGGAGCGCATCGCGCTCCCGGCCCCGGTCTCGTCAGAGCCGCAGATGGTGCAGAGCCGCGCTGGAGCCGGGTCAGCAGAGCCGCGGCGGGACCGGGCTCAGAACTCCAGGTCCAGCCACCCGTAGTCGTGCGCGCAGGGCGGACCGGCGGCGATCCCGAACCGCCGCTCGTCCAGGTCGAGCAGGACGGAGTAGACCGTCTCGGAACGCTCCGCCGGCGGATACCGCTCGTCGGTGTGCCGGCAGATGCTCTGCGGCCGGCTGGCGTGGTCCCGGAACAGCCTGATCAGGTCGTCCGCGCCGATCCTGCCGTCGGCCAGTTTCGCGGTCAGCAGCCGCCGGGCCCGCGCCGACCGGAACAGCGACGAGCCACCCCAGTCCTTCATCGTGTCGTAGACCGGCAGCCCGGTCTCCAGGTGATTGGCGTGGGTGATCAGCCCGTCGACCGGATGCGACCAGCCCGCGTCCCCGGGCACCAGCTCCAGGTCGACCAGTTCGCCGCCGGCCTCCGCCGCCTGCCCGACCAGCAGGTTGATCGAACTGTTCCGGGTGCCCCGGCAGGCCGCCTTCAACGCCTCCGCCAGGCTGTCGCCCTCCAACGCCGCCCGCAGCAGCACGTGGTACGGCACCCCGGGCGCGGCGCCGTCGCCGGGCAGTCCGTCCCGGTCGCAGCCGAGCATGTTCACGCAGACCCCGACCCCGGCCGAGTTCAACCCGGTCTTGGCCACCATGCCGGCCTCGGTGAGGGTCAGCACCGTCAGCCCCCGCTCGTCCCGGGTGGCGAGCAGCAGCATCACGTCCCGCTGGTCGGGGTGCCAGTCCCAGTTCTGGCCGAGCAGCAGGTGGCCGTTGGTGGTGTGGGTACCGAGCACCCCGACCGAGGTGCATCCGCCGACGTCCGGGGCCGACTCCGGCGAGGGACGCGCCGCAGTCGCCGGCCCGGCCGAGGGCTGCCCAGACGCGGTCTGACCGGTCTCCCGGTGGTTGCCGTAGATCAGTTCGGTCCGGGCGTTGAGCGCGTAGATCTCGTCGACCCGGGCGCCGGCCCCCTCCGCGACCCCGTCCAGCAGGTCGGCGACCCGGGGATGGTGCCGGACGGTGGCCTCCCGGAACGCCGCACCGGCGGACCGGACCGCCGCGCTGTCCAGCCCGCCCTCGTCGGAGAACCGGCGCAGGTAGAAGTCGAGGTTGGCGCCGACCAGGTCCCGCGCCACGGCGCCGTACCCGATGCCGCACTCCCCTGGTGGCCCCTGCACCCGGATCAGCGGTACCGGCAGGTCGGGGTGGGTGATCCGGCGGGCGGCAGTCATGGCAGCACCGTAGTCAACCGGCCCACGGGCCGTCATCCCCGTTACCTGACCGCCGGCTCAGCCCTGGAGCCGTGGTTGGTGCCCACCCGTCTTCCCTCAGCTCAGCAGTTCCCGGGCCAGCGCCCCACCCCACCACTGCTCGACACGATCCGGGGCCCAGCCGCGCTCGGCGGTCAGGACGGCGTAGACGTCCATGCTGCAGACCGCCGCGTATATGTCCACGGCGGTCGGTACGTCCAGGCCGGGGCGGAGCACCCCGGGCGACCACGACGAGAAGACCCGTACCCGGGTCTCGTCACCCCGTCTGCGGCCATCGAGGTAGGTGGTGGCCAACTCGGGCTCGGTACGACCCGCTTCGCGGACCAGCGTGATGACGTCGCCCGAACGTTCGAACAGCCGTCGGTCGTAACCGGCCATCGCGGCGAGTTGTCGCTCCGGCGTCGCCGTCGGGGCCTCCAGCTCGGCAAGCATCCGCGCCGCGTCAGCCGACAGGTCGGCCGCGTCGGCCAGCGCCCGGGCCAGGCCGGATTTGTTCCCGTACGCCGCATACACCGTCGGGACCGAGACGCCGGCCTCGCGGGCCACCTCGCGGACGGTCGTACCCGCCCAACCGTGGGCGACGAAGAGTCGACGGGCAGCCTGGGCGATTTCGGCGCGCGTCTGCTGGGCCTGCGTCGTGCGGCGTACGGACTCGTAGCGCCGCCGGCCGGGCTCGGCGGTCATGCTCGCCTCCTATCACTTTACGTTGGTTATAGTGAATACATGTCAAGTAAAGCCAAGTTCGCAGTACCGTCGAGCATCGGCTTCCACCGGCTCAGCGGCATCGCCGCGATCGGCTTCGCCACCATGATCGTGGTGGCCAACCTGATCGCCGTACCCGCGGGCCTACCACAGACCGGTGCCGGCATCGACGAGGTCGACGCGTTCTTCAGCGACCGGACCCACATCGTGGGTCTCACCACCGCCCTCACCCCCGCCGCATGGATCATGGCCACGCTCTTCGGCGCGGGTGCGGTAACCGTGCTGTGGCAGTCGGAGCGTGACCGGGGCGAGGCCTGGTCACTGCTCGGATTCGCCGGTCTGGTGCTGCAGAACGCCACCTTCGCCGCGGTTGTGGCCATCCGTCTCGCGCTGACGTCCTCGACCACCGATGACGCCGGTACGACAGGGCTGCTGTGGTCGCTACACGACTGTCTGTTCACCCTCAACGGTACGTTCCTGGCCCTCGCCCTGATCGGGCTCTCCATCGCCGGCCGGCGCGCCAACCTCATCCGGCGGTGGCACGGCACGTTGGGGCTGCTGTCCGCGGCACTGCTGTTCACGTCGGCCACCCTCGCGCCACTCGTCGTCGACCGAGCGGGTCCGCTCGGCCTTTTCGGCCTGGTCGGCTGGCTGCTGTGGGTGGTGTGGATCGTCACCTACGGCACCGTCCTGATCCGCCCGAACAAGGTCCCACGATCTCGGCGGGTGGATCCCCGACCGGCGACCGGATGACTCGGAAGTCCCTTCCGTGAACGCACCTCCAAGGACCGAACAAACAACGCCATACCCCCGGAGAGGGTGACCTGATGGATCAATACGGACAACTGCCGTTCCCGCGCACCGATGTCGCGGCAAGCACGCTTCGCTTCGTCCGGAGCATCGAAGACCCGGCCATCTTCAACCACAGCATGCGCACCTACCTCTACGGACGATTTCTCGGCGAACAGCAGGGTCTGCGACCCGACCGCGACTACGACGACGAACTACTCTTCGTCGGCTGCCTGCTGCACGACGCCGGACTCAGCCGCGATGGCAACGGCGACCAGCCCTTCGACCTCGACGGCGCCGACCTGGCCGCCCGCTTCCTCACCGAGCAGGGGCTGGCACAAGAGAAGGTGGCAGTCGTCTGGGACGCGATCGCACTGCACACGCACTACGACATCGCCATCCGGAAGCGTCCGGAGATCGCACTGGTGAGCGCCGGCGCCGGATTCGACCTCGGCCCCGACGGGTCGTATCCCCTACCCGCCGGCTACGCCGACCGCATCCACGCCGTACTCCCCCGGCTGCACGCCGCCGCCGTCCTCCACGACACGATCGTCGGCCAGGCGCTCGACAAGCCACAGAAAGCCCCGCCGTTCAGCATGCCGGGCGAACTCGTTCGCCAAGAGACCAGGGCGATCTGGCCGAGCTGGGAAGAACTGATGACCCAGTCCCCACATTGGAACGACTACGACGGGTACCAGCGGGACGCCGATCGTCACCTGTCACGGTAGCCGCGCCGTAACCGACTTCGCGAGGACCTCGAGGTCGCGGAAATGGTCCGGCCGGGGCCGGAGGGACCCGGCCGGATCGTTCCCCCCGGCCAGGTGGCACCGATCTCGCCGGCCGGTGACCGGCGGCGCAGACATCGACGTGGGAGCCGCGCGAACCCTGGCCCGACCGCCCCGACCTGGGGTGAATTCCCCGACGATTCCCTGAACCATCGGTCACACCGGCGGCGTCGACCAGGGTTGGGCCTAGGCTGTCGAACATGAGCGAGCGGAGCACGGGTGGCCGGAAGCGGGTGGTGGACGAGTCCTGCGTACTGGTCGAGGGACCGTGGACCCACCGCTTCGTCGGGGCGAACGGCAGTCGGTTCCACGTCGTCGAGGTCGGTACCGGGCCGCTGGTGCTGTTCCTGCACGGCTTCCCGGAGCACTGGTGGGCCTGGCACGAGATGCTGCCGGCGGTCGCCGACGCCGGCTACCGGGCCGTCGCGGTCGACCTGCGGGGGTACGGCGCCAGCGACAAGCCACCCCGGGGGTACGACGGCTACACGCTCGCCGCCGACGTCGCCGGCCTGATCCGGGCCCTCGGCGAGCGGTCGGCCGTACTGGTCGGCTCGGGAGCCGGTGGCATGATCGGCTGGACCGCCGCAGCCTTCCACCCGAGCCTGGTACGGCGCCTGGTGGTGCTCGCCGCACCACATCCGCTGCGGCTGCGGGCCGGGATCTTCGCCGACCCGCGCGGTCAGTTCGCCGCCGCGACCCCGGCGCTCAAGTTCCAGATCCCCCGGTACGAACACGTGCTGACCCGGGACGACGCGGCGCTGGTCGGCTACTTCCTGCGCCGCTGGGGCGGCCCGCGCTGGGTCGACAGCCCGGGATTCGAGGCGTACGCGGAACGCTGCCGGGAGGCGATGCAGATCCCGCAGGCGGCCTTCTGTGCGATGGAGGGCTACCGGTGGGCGTTCCGTTCGGTGCTGCGGCTGCACGGCTACCGGTTCGTCAAGTTGATGCAGCAGCCGCTGGTCACCCCGACCCTGCAGCTGCACGGCGCGCTCGACCAGGCGTCGCTGCCGCGTACCGCCCAGGGTTCCAGCCGCTACGTCTCGGCGCAGTACGAGTGGCGACTGCTCGACGACGTCGGCCACTTCCCGCACGTCGAGGCGACCGACCTGGTGCTCGGCGAGGTGCTCCGCTGGGCCAAGTCGTGACCGGCCGCCCGCCGCCGGCTCAGGCGCGGTGTTCGCGCAGGTCGGTGACCTCCGCCGCCGGCGCCCAGCCCTGGTAGACGCCGAAGTCGAACTGCTCCAGACCCATCGCCTCGGCGACCGGCCACCGTCCGCCGGTGTACTCGACACGTAGCCAGTTCTCGTGTCGGGCCAGCACGATGAACGGCTGCCCCTGCCAGGTGCACCGGGTCCGGACGTACGCCAGGTCGTCGACCTCGGCGGCCGGCACCACCCGGACGAAGCGGCCCGCCCGGACCTCGCTGAACCCCTCGCCCGGCTCGGCCTGGTAGACCCGTACGTCGTCGCCGTCCGGGCTGGCCTCGTACTCCCGTCCCCGCCACTGGGCGACGTAGCCGTCCCGCATCAGTCCTCCCCGGCCCGACGCCAGCGCGGCTGGTCACAGTCGAGGGTGGCGACGAGGCGTTCGGTGCCGTCCGCGCCGACCCGCCACAGTTCGGCACCGTGCGGCAGTCGGACGCTGTCCACCTTGAACTCGGCCACCACATCGCTGCTCTCGCCGGGGGCGAAACCGTTGCCCCGGAACGGGGGCCGTTCGATGACCCAGCCCTCCATCGCCCGCATCGCCGCCTCGTTCTGCCCGCCGTACGGGATCCGGTAGAGGCTGGGCCGGTGCGCCGGCCAGCGCAGCACGTACACCTCGTCGGCGTCCCGGGAGAACGGCGAGTTGGGGTACCCGAGACCGAGCGCGGCGTACAGCTTGGTCGGGGTACGCAGGTGGGCGACCTCGTTGGCCCGGTGTACGAAGCCGGAGACCCGGTCGTAGCCCCGGTCGAGGTAGTAGGCGAGCTGGCTTGGGGCGATCGCCTTCTGCATCATGGTCGGGCGTCCCGGATCCTCCCGGGCCGGCGCGTACGTCGACCGGGGCGTCTCCTCCTCGGCCGGTGCCGTCGCCGTCGACTCGGCCGCCTCGGGGTCGTCGCCGAGCCCGACCTCGGCGGCCCAGTTCGCCAGGGCGACGATCTCGCTGCCCGGCAGCTTGGCCCCGACCGGTGTCCCCGGGTTGACGGCGAACGACCACGCCTCGTCCGGCCAACGCCGGATGAGCTGGACGAACTTCACCTCGACCGTCTGGGTCGGGGTCGGTAGGTGGTCTACGAGCCGCTCGGGCGAGGTGAAGACCACCACGTACGACTCACCGTCGAGCGTCTCGGTACGCCACTCGAACCCGTCGTCGCCGGGTCGGCTGCCGTCCGCCGACGTGTAGGCGACCGGGAGCAGCACCTTGGCGAGCAGCAGGGTGGAGAGGAACGTGTCGGTGCTGCCGCCGCCCGCCGCGTCGAGCAGGCTCCGCTCGACGTCGTTGGCAGGCACGAAGTCGACGGGCAGCCGACGGGCCGACGGCGCCTCCGGGGCGGTCGCGCCGCCGCTCGGCGGGTCCGCGGGATCCGGCCCGGCGGCTGCCGGGTGTCCGGTCTCCGACGCTGGCAGCACCGTGCCGTTCGCCGCCGGCACCAGGCTCGGTCCCGCCACCGGTCCCGCCACCGGGCTCGCCGCCGGCGCGGGGCTCGGCTCTGCCATGGGGCTCGGCGGGACCGCCGGTGGGTCGGCGGCCGACCACGGCTGCGTCGCCTGCTCGGTCTCCCCGATCGACCAGGCCTGGGTGAGCTGCTCCGACCGGGCGGTGGACCACTCCGGGACGGCCTGCTCCACGCCGCCGACCGACCAGGCCTGGGTGAGCTGCTCCGCACCGCTGGCCGGCCACGCCTGGTCGGGCTGCTCCGCACCGCTGTCCGGTCGTGCCTGGGCGGACCGGGCCGGGTCGACGTCCTCGACGGGCCGCCGGGAGACCGGAGTGAAGAGTGACAGGTCGGGCGACCGCTCCGGTGCCGCCGTCGGTTCGCCGACCTGCTCGGCGGAACCGGCGAACGTGACAGCGGGAGACGACTCGAACGGCGTCGGGGTCGGCGGGGGCGGCGTCGGTACGCCGTCTCCGGCACCTGCCGGTTCGGTGGGGTGGGGACGACGCACCGGCGTCATCCAGCCGACCGTGGGTTCCGCCGGACTCTGCGGGCTGCTCCAGTCGCCGGAATCCGTCCTCGGGGCGATCACCGGCACGGTGGTGGGCTGCTGGGTCGCGGCTGTGGAGGCCGGGTCGACCAGGGTCGGTGCCGGATCCGGCCGGCGGAACGACCGCGGCACCGCCGGTGGACCGAACGACTGCGACGGCGCCTCCGACGGCGGCGGGGCGTACAGCGACTCCGCCGGACCGAACGACTGCGGCGGCGCCTCCGACGGCGGCGGGGAGGGCGGCACCTCCGCTGGGCGGAACGGCCGCCGCGGCGCGGGCCGGGCGTGCGGCACCTCCGCCGGACGGAACGGCCGCTGCGGCTCCGACGCCCGGAGTGGCTGCGTGGACTGGGGCGGTTCCGGGAACGGGTTGGCCGGACCGACCGGGCGATCCGCGACCGTCGGCCCGCCACCGGGCGTACGCCGGGGGACCGACGCGGTGGCCCGGGCGCGGGCGACCCGCTCGACCTGCTCCAGCCGGGCCCGGGTCCGGCCCGGCAGCCGGACGTCCCCGCGGCCGAGCTGGGAGACGAACCAGGCGGGCAGGTATCCCTCGATCGGCAGCCCCGGGTTGACGGCCAGCCACCATTCCGGGTTCGGCCAACCACCCGCCAACTCCGGATATGCCAACCGTCGGAACGATCCGGCACTCTCGGCCAGACACGTCTGCAACGAGGTGGCCGAGGTGAAGGCAAGTACGTGCGTACGGCCACCGGTGGTCCAGGTCCCCCACCCCATCGGGGCCCGACCGGCGAGCGCGTCGGCGGAGACCGGCAGCAGCAGCTCGGTCCGGGCGAGCATCCGAAAGTAGAGCTCCTGGTCACCTGCCCGGAGCGCGTCCCGCATCGCGGCCTCGGTATCGGTGGCCGCCTCCCATTCCGTCACGGCCACCTCCACTTCGCCGAACAGGCCATCAGCGTCGCGTACAACCTACAAGGTAGGTACATGATCACAATGGTTGGCTGGCGGTGGATCCCGCGCTCGGCGATCCACCGATAGCATCCGGTGGGCGGACCCGAACCGACGGCGTACCGACCCAGTGGCGGACCGAACCGATTCGGAGGCAAGTGATGCCTGGCCGGAGAATACGACTCACCCTGGTGGGCGCTGTCATCGCGGTGTCGGTACCGCTGCTCTCCGCCGGGCCGGCCGTCGCGGCCCCCCTGCCCCCGACGGCGCTACGCACCCTGCCGGGCTGTGACGGCAACGAGCAGCCGCCCCGGCCGAGCAGCGTCGTGCCCTGGGCCCAGAAACGCTACTCGCCGGAACGCCTGGCCCCGCTGGCCACCGGCCGAGGGGTCACGGTCGCGGTGATGGACTCCGGGGTCGACAAGACGAATCCCCAGCTGCGGGGCAGGGTCGAGGTGGGCCGGGACTATCTGGTCCCCGGCCTCGACGGCAGCCGGGACTGTGTGGGGCACGGCACCGGCGTGGCGAGCATCATCGCGGCGAAGCCGACCGACGGGATGGGCCTGCGGGGCCTCGCTCCGGACGTCGACATCCTTCCGGTACGGGTCAGCGAACGACGCCAGGTCGACGGCGAGGAGAGAGGCGAGACGGCCACCCCGGCCGAGTTCGCCGCCGCCATCGGATGGGCGGTGCAGAACGGCGCTGACGTGATCAACCTCTCGGTCACCTTCCACCGTGACGACCCGCTGATCCGCGCCGCGATCGCGTCCGCGCTGGAGAACGACGTGGTGGTGGTGGCCGCCGCCGGCAACGACTTCGACAAGGGCAACCCCCGTCCGTATCCGGCTGCCTACGACGGGGTGATCGGCGTCGGGTCGATCGGCGAGGACGGCCAGATCTCGCCCTTCTCGCAGCGTGGTGACTGGGTCGATCTCGTCGCCCCGGGTGGCAACGTGATCGTGGCGACACCGGAACGCGGCCACAAGATCGACAACGGCACCAGCTTCGCCACCCCGTACGTGGCGGCCACCGCCGCGCTGGTCCGGGAGTACCTGCCGAACCTCACCGCCAAGCAGGTCGCCGAGCGGCTGGTGGCGACGGCGGACCCGGCGGGTGGCGACCGGGACACCTTCGGCGCGGGGGTACTGAACCCGTACCGGGCGGTCACCGACACCCCGCCGCCGGCCGCGCGACCGGTGGCCGCCGGGCTGCCTCCGCACCAAGAGGACCCGGCCGAGGTGGCCCGGGCACAGCGACGGTCGGTCGCCCAGGAGCGGGCGCTCTGGGTCGCCGGACTGGCCGGCACGGTCGCCGGATTGGCGCTGTTGCTGGCGGTGGTGGTGCCGCGGGGCATCCGCCGTGGTTGGCGGCCGGCCGACCCGGCGCAACCCGCCGACGCCGCGGCGTCGGCCGACCCTGCGTAGCTGGCCGGCATCGGCCGAACCCGCGTAGCTCGCGGAGCCCGGGGGGCCGGCCGGGGTGCCGTCCGGCCACCCGGCTTCGTCCGCCGGGTCGGTCGGCCGGTCCGGGCGTCGCTTCCGGGCCCTGGCACAAGCTTCCGGTCCGGGCGTCGCTTTCCGGCCCTGGAACAAGCTTCCGGACCCCGGAACAACAGGTGCCCCGGGGGTGCGGCGCTGGACGTGCGCCCCCGGGGCATCCTCGGACGGTTCGTACCGCCGCTGTCCCTTACTGGAACAGGCTGGTGTTCTTCTTCTCGGTGCTCAGGTAGTCCTGCGCGGACTCGTCGAGCGCCATCTTGATGTCGCGCAGCATGCTGGACAGCTCCTGCTGCGACTGGCGCCACTTGGCCTGGCGCACCTGGTACGCCTGCTGCGCCTCACCCTCCCAGGTGGAGACGAGCGGCGCCGCGTCGCTCTCCAGCTGGTCGAGCTGCGAGTCGAGCGTGTTGATCGCCTTCTGGATGTCCGCGCTTGCCTGCTGCAACGCGGGGAATTGGACGACAAGTACGCCGTCATTCATCGGAATCATCCCTCCCCAGTGAGATCAGAGCGGCAGCGTGATGCCGGAGTTGGTGGCGGACATCCGGCTGGACGCCTCGCTGTCCGACGCGTCGTACTGCTGGCCGGACGTACGGATCGCGCCCGCGGTTTCGCGAAGCGCACGGTGCATCTGTTCCTGGTGCTGCGCCCACTGCTGCTTGACCTGCTCGAACGAGCGGCCACCAGCACCGCGCCACGCGCTGTTCAGCACCTCGAGCTGGTTCATCAGACCGCTGAGCATGCTCTGCAGCGACTGGTCCACCTGCTCGAACTTCTGGGCGGTCTGCTGCATCACTGCGGCTTCTGCCTGCGTCTGGGACACCCCCGACGTCACCCCGCTCCCTTGACTCGTTTCCTCTTCCGAGGAGTCCACTGCGGACCCTCCGGCTCATGCCCACCCGGTCCGGCGTCCGGCCCGGGCACGGCACTCAGTTCTGTAGCTGACGGTAGCGGGCGGGAGCAACTCTTGGGTACCCCTTCGGGCCCACCGGGTGAACAACCCGTGCCGTCACGCTGCTCGATCCCGCCGACATCGTCGCTGAACAGCCTATTCGAGCACCATCGTTTATTGCTGCCCCGGCGTGTTACGGGCCGCCTCCGGGTTCAGCGCGGGACCGGTCGGCACCAGCGAAACCAGACTCGCCGGCATCCGCACCGGCCGGACACCGCCGTACCCCAGACTGCCCAGCACGTCCGCGTTCGCCACCGCGTGCCGCTGTCCCAGGTCGGTGACGACCGAGATGGCGCCACCGGTCGCGCCCGGCGAGGCGGCCGCCTCGACCACCACACCGCTGCCCGGCGTCACCAGGACGTGGTCGGCGAGTCCGGCGCCCTGCGGCGACCGGGCGGTGGTCTCGGTCGTGTTCGCCAGGTCCGGCAGATCGGCACCGACCCTGACCTGCTTGACCCCGCTGTCGTCCTGGACGTCGGCACAGACCACGCTGCTCTCCGACGCCACGATCTTCGGAATCGTGGCCGGTGGCGCGCCCTCGTCGGGCGGGAGCAGGTCGTCGGACTTGGTGGTGTTCGCGTACGTGCCCTGGGACATCCGCTCCGGGTCACCCTGCTGCCCGAGCCCGGCGACCAGCAGGCTGGACTGCAGCTCGGTGATGGTGGCCAGACCGTCGGTCTTGACCACCATGTACTGCCGGACACCACCCGGCGGCTCGACGTAGAAGACGTCCCCGACCCGGGCGTCCGCCACCACCTGGGACGGCTGACCGGCGCCGGCGACCGACACCTGGGCCAGGTCCGCCCCGGCGGGCAACGCGTTGAGCAGGGCCGGCGCCACCGGCACCTGCCGGTGGCCGTTCAGGCCGAGCGCACTGACGACCAACTGCTTGTCCCGGATCAGGTGCCGGCGGTTGTGCCAGACGAGATAGAGGGATCCACTGGGGTGCAGGGCCAGCAGGGCGTCGTCGCCCATCGGCGTACCGCCGGGCGCGGTCCTGCCGATCAGTAGCGCCGACTGTGCCGCCTGGGCGCCGGACCGCGGCCCGGAGCAGACCGTCCACTCCTTCGTGATCAGCCGGTTCCGGGGAGCGAGCGAGTCGGGGGCGTTGGGGATGCCGACCGGGGCACCCCGGGTCGCGCCCTCCAACGACTTGCGCGACACCGACACCGTCTTGGCCTGGCTGCCCTTGCCGACGATCAGCAGTGCGGAGGTGTAGTTGACCACCGGCCGCAGTTTGCCGTCGAGGTAGACGTACTGGGCGCCCGACTCCTTCTCGACGATGACCACGTTCGGTTCTTTCCACTTGGTGGCCCCACCGCCGACGAACAGGCCGTACAGCACGGCGCCACCGACCGCGATCAGCGCGACCAGCATGCTGGCCAGGGTGGCACCGGCCGCCCGCCGGAACGGCGACTGCGCGGGATCAGTCTCGCGCATCACCAGCGCGCCCACCACCCGCTGGACCATGAACTGGTACGAGTGCAACTGGTCCTGCCGTGACGGCATGCGGGCCCCCTCTCCGGTTGTCCGGCCCATACGATAGGCCCCTGAGCGAATCGCGGGGGGCACGCCCACCGGCGACGCCCATCCAGGGGAGGCTATCGCGGTGACGGTAACTGCGGCAGACAACAGGACCCGGCCGGCCGGCGGCAACCGGCTGGACCGGTCGGCACCGGCACCGCTACCGGCGGCGTCCACTCCGACCCGGTCCGGCCCGCTCGGCGTACGGGCCGGGCAGATCGTCACGTTGCAGGTCGCGGCGGCCCTGGTCATCGCCGCTGTCGGCCACGGGGCGCTGGCGGTCACCGGTGCTGTCCTGGTCGCCCTCGTCCTGGTGCTGCTGACCTGGATCCGGCTGCGCCGCCGCTGGCTGTTCGAGTGGATCGGCATCGGTCTGCGCTACTCCGGCCGCCAGCGCACCCTCCGGGCGTCGGCTCCGCCGGAGGCACTGCTCGACCTGGTCAGTCCCGGTGCCACGGTGGTCCCCGCCGAACTGGCCGGGGACGCCGCCGCCATCGTCAGTGACGCCTACGGCCTGACCGCCGTACTGGAGCTCGGCGACCAGGTCGGGATGCTGACCGACACCCCGCAGACGCTGCTCTCTCCGGCCAGCCTGCTGCCGGCGGCCAGCCCGGAGACCCCGCCGACCCGGATCCAGCTGCTGATCGCCGGGGCGCCCGCACCGACGCTGAGCGCCGGCGGAGGCACCCCGGCGAACTCGTACCGGCAGCTCACCGACGGACGGCTCCTCGGCCACGAGCGGGTCCTGCTGGCGGTCCGGGTGCTGCGCGCCGACGGCTGGTCCGACGAGGACCTGCGACGCGCCCTGTCCAGCGCGGTCCGCAAGGTGAGTCGCCGGCTCAAGCCGGTGCCGAGCCGGGCGCTGGGCGAACGGGCGGCACTCGACGTACTCGCCGAACTGTCCCACCACGACGGCGTGCAGGCCGGCCGGGAGAGCTGGCAGGGCGTGCAGCTCGGTGGTCTGGTGCAGACCACCTTCCGGCTGCGCCGCTGGCCCGACCTGCGGACCGAGACCGGACGCCGGTTCATTCCCCAGCTGATGGCCCTGCCGGCCACCGCGACCACGGTCTCGGTCAGCGCCGGCCCGTGGGTGGGCGGCGGCTCCGAGACGGTCCGGGTGGACGTGACGGTACGACTCGCCGCCACCACCGCCCCGGCGTTGGCGACCGCCGTCCAGGGGCTGCGTCGGCTGCTCCAGACCCAGCACGCCCGCGCCCGCCGGCTGGACGGGGAACAGCTCGACGGCGTCGCCGCCACCCTGCCGCTGGGTGTGCTCGGGGCCGGGCCGATGGCGACGAACCCGGACACCACGATGGCGGCGTCCGCTGTGGACGCCCTGGAGCTGCCGATCGGTCTGGCCGGCCTGATGATCGGTGCCAACCGGCACGGGTCGGCGGTGCTCGCCCGGCTGTTCCGCGCCGAGACCACCCGGGTGGTGCTGATCGGCGGGGTACGCGCCGCGCAGCTCATCGCGTTGCGGGCGATGGCGCTCGGTGCCCGGATCGTCGTGCAGACCGCCCGGCCGCGGGCCTGGGAGCCGTTCGTCCGGGGAGCCAGCGGACCGGGGTCGCCGATCGCGCTGATCCCGCCGGGGCGGCCGGTCGGCGGCCCGCCCGGCAGTCAACTCCAGCCACTGCTGGTCGTCGTCGACGTCGGGCCGGTCGCCGCCGACTCCCAGCCCGGGCCGGGCTGGCAGGCCAGTCTGGTGGTACGCGACGAACTGGCCCCGGTCGACGTGCTCGCGGTGTCCCGGGCCGACCGGGTGGTGCTGCAACCGCTACGGCCGCACGAGGCCCAGTTGGCCGGTCTGGCGCTCGGGCTCGGCGACTCGGCGAGCTGGTTGACCCGGATCCAGGCCGACATGGTCGGGGTGATCAACCGGCGGGTGCTGCGCTGGGCGCTGCTCTCCGCCACCCCGATCGAACAGCAGCTCATCGGCCCACCCTCCCGGTTCTGAGCCGGTACGGGCCCGGGTCGCGTGACCTGCCGTTCTACCGCTCCCTGCCCAGACTGCTCTACCGGCCCGGCGACGAGCCACCGGAGGCCGGAGAGCCGGACGAGCGTGGCCGCGACTGGCTCGTACTGTGCACCACACGGGGTGCCCCGGCGGCGAGTCGAACCGCGCCCGGACGGACGGACCAGCCATTCGACCGACTCGTCCGATAGGGGGATTTCGTGACACCATCGCCCGCATGGATTTTCTGAAGGGTCCTCTGATCCGGCTGGTCAGCACCGCCGTGGCCTTCTGGCTGGCGACGCTGATCATCCCGGGCATCACCCTGGACACCGACTCGATCTCCGGCGCGGTCGGCACGCTGCTCCTGGTGGCGGTCATCTTCGGCGTCGTCAACGCGATCCTGCAGCCGATCATCAAGACCCTCGGCTGCGGCCTGTACGTGCTGACCCTGGGCCTGATCGCGCTGGTGGTGAACGCGCTGCTGTTCATGCTCACCGGGTGGATCGCCGGGCAGCTCGGGCTGCCGTTCGAGGTGGACGGGTTCTGGCCGGCGGCGGTGCTCGGCGCGCTCTTCGTCAGCCTGGTCACCTGGCTGCTCGGCCTGGTCCTCGACCGCGACTGATCCACCGGGCCGCCCGGCGGATTGGCGTGGCCAGCGCCGAGCCGCCGGGCGCCGACCACTGGTCGGGAATTGGCCCGGGGCGGCCGGGCAGGTCGACGTTACCGTCGCTGACGTGCTGAACCTGACCCGCGACGACGGTTACCAACTCTGCGACGACCCGGGCCGGCTCGACGTCGACCGGGTGCACCACTGGCTCGCCACCGACGCGTACTGGGCGATCGGCCGGCCGCGGGACGTGACGCTCAGGGCGGTCGAGGGATCCCGGGTGTACGGGGTGTACCGCCCCGGCGACGGCGTCCAGGTGGCGTTCGGCCGGGTGGTCACCGACGGCGCCACCTTCGCCTGGCTCTGCGACGTCTACGTGGACCGGGCAGAGCGGGGGCGTGGGCTGGCCCGCTGGTTGGTCGGCACGGCCCGGGACGAGTTGACCGGGCTGGGGCTGCGCCGGATCCTGCTCGCCACCAACGACGCGCACGGGGTGTACGCGCCGCTCGGCTTCCAACCGCTGGTCAGCCCCGAGCGGTGGATGGAGTGTTTCCCCCAGCAGGTGACACCCCTCACCGGAAAGGGCTCCAATCCCACCGAGCCCCTTACGGTGGACCGGTGAACCAGGCACGACGCGGCTATCTCTACGGGCTCGGGGCGTACACCCTGTGGGGGTTCTTCCCGCTCTACATCCGGCTGCTCAAGCCGGCCGGCCCGATCGAGATCCTGGCCCACCGGGTCGTCTGGTCGGTGCTCTTCGTCGCCCTGCTGCTGGCCGCCGCCCGCAACTGGCGCTTCCTGCTCGGCCTGCGCCGCCGGCCGGCCGCGTTCGCCGGCATCGTGCTCGCCGCCGCCCTGATCGGGATCAACTGGGGCACCTACATCTACGGCGTCAACTCCGAGCGAGTGGTGGAGACCGCACTCGGCTACTTCATCAACCCGCTGGTCGTGGTCCTGCTCGGGGTTTTCGCCCTCGGTGAGCGGCTGCGGGCCGCACAGTGGGCCGCGCTCGGCATCGGCGGCGGCGCGGTCGTGGTGCTGACCGTCGACTACGGCCGGCCGCCGTACCTGGCGTTGACCCTGGCCGCGAGCTTCGGCGGATACAGCCTGGTGAAGAAGCGGCTCGGGCTGCCGGCCGCCGAGGGGATGTTCGTCGAGTCGGCCGTCCTGGCGCTGCCCGCGCTCGGCTACCTCGGCTGGCTGGTCTGGCACGCCGAGTCCACCTTCGGGCACGTCTCGGCCGGGCACACCGTACTGCTGATGCTGGCCGGGGCGGCGACCGCGATCCCGCTGCTGCTCTTCGCCGGGGCGGCGAACCGGCTCACCCTGACCTCGCTCGGGATCCTGCAGTACCTCGCCCCGGTCATCCAGCTGATCTTCGGCGTACTCGTCTTCCACGAGCCGATGCCACCGGCCCGGCTGGCCGGCTTCGCCCTGGTCTGGCTCGCCCTGGTGGTCTTCACGGTGGACGGGATCCGGCAGGTCCGGCGGTCCCGCGCCGCGCTGCTCGCCGCCACCCCGGAGCCGGCCGCCGCCACCGCCGCCCGCTGACCCGGCCGGCTCCGGTCCGCGCCGCTACCGCACCGGCGGGTGGACCATCCAGACGTTCGGCTCCCAGTACGACCCGACGCCGGTCTCCCGGTCGATCGACACCGGGGCCAGGCACTCCGGGAAGACGTAGTCGCCGGAGTCCGGGAAGACCAGCCCGGTCCAGGACTCCCAGTCGGCGATCGGGGCGGTGATCCCGAACGACTCCGGCAGCGGGCCGGCGACCCGGGCACCGAGCCGCTCATGCACCCGCATCCACGGGTCGAGCAGTTGCCCGTCCTCGCGACGCCACTGGACGTACCGCTCGATCGGGGTGAGCGGGTAGCGCTCCTTCCAGGAGGGGCGGACCGGTGCGACCAGGTGGGTGAGCCCCTGCCGCTGCGCGATGGTCCGCATCCCGGCCAGCAGTTCGGCCGCCAGACCACGGCTGCGGTTGCCGCGCGGGATTTCGGCGGCCAGCGCGCAGAGGGTGTTCACCGGCGCGCCGGACCGGCGCTCGGCGAAGATCAGTTCAAGCGCCGGGTCGAAGCCGGCCGGCAACGTGCTGTCGTCGCCGTCCCAGCCGAACGGCCCGGTGTGCCCCTCGGCCAGCACCTCGTCGGTCTCGTCGTCGTGCAGCACGAACTGGAAGTCGGCGAGCTCCTTGTCGAGATGGTCCCAGTACACGTCGGCCACGTTGCCGTGCATGTTGTACTCCGGCCACACCTCCCGGGAGTTGATCCCACGCGCCCAGAGGTCCGGCCGCTCCACGGCGGTGTACATCCTGATCATCACGTTCTCCCAGCTGAACCACGTCCACGACCCGGACCGGGCCGCAGATGCAGGTGTCTACCGGGCGCCGAGTCGACCGGTCAACCGGATAACCGCCACCGGGACGCTCAGCGCCGGTCGAGGCCGGCCGCGGAGCGGCTGCCCAGGCTGTCGTACAGCTCCTCGAGGCGGGCGGTCTGGGTGGCCAGGTCGAAGTGCGCCACCACGTGCCGGCGGGCCTGCTCGCCCAGCCGGGTCCGCAACTCGTCGTCGGCGAGCAGCCGCCGGAGGTTGGCGGCCAACGCCGGCCGGTCCCCCTCCGGCCCGAGCAGGCCGGTCTCCTCGTGCCGCACCGCCTCCGGAATCCCGCTGTGGTACGTCGACACGACCGGCACGCCGAGGCTCGCCGCCTCCAGGATCGTCGTCGGCAGTCCCTCCGACTCGCCGTTCGGTGCGGTCTTCGAGGGCGAGACGAAGATCTTCGACTCGGTCATGTGGCGGCGTACCTCCGCCGGGGTCTGGGCGCCGAGGAAGGTGGCGTCCAGCCCGAGCGCGGCGGCCCGCTCCCGGATCGGCTGCTCCAGCGGCCCGGTGCCGACGAACAACAGCCGGGGTCGGGGTACGTCGAGCCGGGCCGCCGCCTCGACCAGGTCGTCGATGCCCTTCTTCGCCACGAACCGGCCGACGAAGAGCAGGTCCCACCGCTTCGCCGTCGGTGCCGGTGGTGGCGGGACCGGAACGCCGGTGTGGTGTACCCGTACCTTCGCCGGGTCGGCGCCGAGCGCGACCGCCCGCTCCCGGATGTGTCCGGAGACGGCGAGGACGACGCTGGCCCGGTCGAACATCTGCCGCAGGTTCCGCCGGTAGCGGGCACCCCGCCAGCCGGGCTCGCCGGGCAGCCGGGTCACGTCGTACCCGTGCAGGGTGACCACCAGCGGCACGCCGAGCCGGCCGGCGGATCCGCTGACCAGCCAGCCGTCGTTGCCGAAGTGGGCGTGCACCACGGCGGGACGCAGCGCGGCCAGCCGGTGCCGCAGTCGCGGCGACTCACCGGTCAGCTTGAGCTGGAGAAAAGCCCCCCGGTCCCGCACCCGGTCCGGGTAGACGAGAACGTCGCTGTCGGCGGCGACCGCCGAGTCGACCCGGACCGCGCCCAGGTAGACCGGGCGCCACCGGGTCAACGCGGCACCGTGGTTGCGGACGAAGGTCTCGGAGCCGGCGAGCAGGTGACTCCGCCAGATCACCAGGGTCCGGTCAGCGGACATCACGCTCCGCTCCGCCCACCGGACGCCAGTCACCCGCCCTCGGTTCCGTGCCGGCGGTCGAGGTGCCGACCGCGGCGGTCTCCCCGGCGGTGCGACGACGGTCGAGCACCAGGTCCCGCAGGGTACGCCGCAGCTGCGGCGGGATCATCCAGATCTGCGCGAAGGTCAGGTAGTCGATGAGCCCCGGGCGGCCGTGCCGGCGGGCCTCGCCGAGCAGGGTCCGGAACGCCTTCGGGCTGCGGGTCGGCGCCGCCATCGAACTGATCACGCTCATCGTGAGCGCAGCGTACGCCTTCGGCGTCAGCAGTGGCCGGGTGCGGCGCAGCCACTCCAGCTGGTGCTCCCAGGAGAGTCCGTCGCTGATCCGTGGCCGGTTCTCGTCCTGGTACCAGACGACCAGCGGTTCGGCGGCGATGACCAGGTCGACGTCGGGGTGGCTGAGCGCCCGCAGCGTCCAGTCGAGTTCCTGCAGACGCCGCAGTCCGACGGTGAACGGCACCCGGCGCAGCAGCTCGGTCGGGGCCAGGATCGTCGAGGTCTGGATGAAGCCGTCGCCGTGGAACAGGCCGCGCCGGACCGTCAGGTACTCGCTCAGCGGCTCGTCGGCGGCCGGCAGCCGACGCGGGATGACAAACTCGGCCCGCGGCGTACGGTTGACCAGTCGGCTGGCCACGATCGGCGTCGGCACCCGGGCGCCCTTGGCGAGTTCGAGCTGCACAGCGAGCTTCTCCGGCAGCCACTCGTCGTCGTCGTCGAGCAGCGCCGTCCACGGCGCCCGCGCCTCGGCCACGCCCACGTTGCGGGCGTTCGGCGCGCCCTGCGACTCGGGCAGTTCGACCACCCGCACCCGGGGGTCGTCGAGGGCCACCAGTGCCGCCCGGGTCAGGTCGTCGGGTCCGTCGACCACGACGATGACCTCGATGTCGTCGACGGTCTGGGCGAGCACGCTGCGGACCGCGCGGGTCACCAGCTCCGGCCGGGACCGGGTGGGGATCACCACGCTGACGGTGGGTGTAGCGGACATGAAGACCTGCCAACTCCGACATGAATTCGAGGGGTGCATTTCCTGACCGGCCCCGTACGACGACCGGCGCAGTCCGTTACGCGTCGAGAGAGGGCTGCGTAATGCTGCCGAAACACTATTGGCCGGCCGCGACGTGAAGGTTGATTCTGTGCGGCGAATAGCCGTACATCGCGGAAGCAGAAGCCTGCCGGAGGGTGTCCATTCGGTGACATGAGCGGCGCTGGGCTGCGGATATTGTCCACAGCGAACATGTCGCCCGGACGACCGGTGCACGGCTCCACGATGACGTGTCGGAGTTGTCCGCCGGACCGGCGCACCCGGGTTCACCGCTCAATGGGTTGCCGTACACTCGCCGGAGATTTCGGTCGGTATCCCGGGAATCGGAGAATCATGGGAACCAATGACGGTACGGCGGCGGTGCGCGGCGCCCGTGGCCGCGTCGTCATGCTCGTCGACAACGGTGTGGAGGGCGACTCCCGGGTCCAGAAGACCGCCCGTTCGGCGGCCGAGGCCGGTTGGGACGTGACACTGCTCGGCTGCTCCCCGACCGACCGGGAACAGCGCTGGCAGCTCGGCCCGGCGCTGGTCCGGCTGCTGCCGATGCCCGGCGCCCGCCCGGCCCCCGCCACCACCCCGACGAGCGACGGCCCGACGAGCGACGGCGTCCCGGCCGGTGGGGCGGCGGCCACCCGGCCGGTTCGGCGTACGCCGCGCGAGTGGCTGCTCGCCCGGGGCGGCCTGCCGCTGCGGGCCGCCCGGCTGGCCCGTCGACCGCTGGAACACGCCCAGGTCCGGCTCTGGCGGGCGGTGCAGGGGGACGGGGCGTGGCGGCGCCTCGAACCGGGGCTGTGGAACTACGAGCGGGCCTTCGGCCCGGTCGTCGACGCCCTCGCCCCGGACCTGATCCACGCCCACGACTTCCGGATGCTCGGTGTCGGCGCCCGGGCGCGGGAGCGGGCCCGGGGCGCGGGCCGGCCGGTCCGGCTGGTCTGGGACGCGCACGAGTTCCTGCCGGGGGCGCGGCCCCGCCGGGACAACGCCCGCTGGCTCCCCGCCCACCTCGGCTACGAACGCGAGTACGCCCCGTACGCCGACGCGGTGGTGACCGTCTCCGAGGGCCTCGCCGACCTCCTGCACCGGGAGTACCACCTGCCCGCCCGCCCCGGCGTCATCCTCAACGCCCCCGCCGTCGACGGCGAGGGTGACCCGTCCACCGGCGAGCCGACCGGGGATGAGCCGGGGGCGGCGGCACCGGACCTGCGGCGGCTCTGCGGGCTCGACGGATCCACCCCACTGCTGGTCTACGCCGGTTCGGCGGCGGTCCAACGCGGCCTGGACACCGTCGTCGAGGCGCTGCCCCGACTGGGCGGGGTGCACCTGGCCCTGGTCGTCGGCGACCCGCAGGCGCCGTACGTCCGCCAGCTGACCGCCGCCGCCGGCCGGCTCGGCGTCGCGGACCGGGTACACGTCCAGCGGTACGTGTCGCCGTGGCAGGTGGTGCCGTTCCTCTCCTCCGCCGACGTCGGGCTGATCCCGCTGCACCACTGGCCCAACCACGAGATCGCCCTGATCACCAAGTTCTTCGAGTACGCGCACGCCCGACTGCCGATCGTGGTCAGCGACGTACGGACGATGGCGGAGACGGTCCGGGCCACCGGCCAGGGTGAGGTCTTCCGGGCCCGGGACGTGGCCGACCTGGTCCGGGCGGTCCGAGCGGTGCTCGCCGCCCCGGGGCGCTACCGGGCGGCCTACAACGGGCCGGACTCGCCGCTGCCCGGCTGGACCTGGGCGGCCCAGGCCCGCCGGCTCGACACGCTCTACCGCGACCTGCTCGCGACGGAGCCGGTCACGCCGACGCCCGCCGGGCAGGCGAACCTCCGATGAGGACACCGGACGTCAGCGTCGTGGTGGCGGTCTACAACACCATGCCGTACCTGACCCGCTGCCTGGAATCGCTGGTGGGGCAGACGATCGGTCTGGACCGGCTGCAGGTCGTCGCGGTCGACGACGGGTCGACCGACCGCGGCGGCCGGGAACTCGACCGGTTCGCCGCCCGCTACCCGGACGTCTTCACCGTCATCCACCAGGAGAACTCCGGCGGCCCGGCCCGCCCGTTCAACCGGGGACTCGACGCCGCCACCGGCCGGTACGTCTTCTTCGTCGGCGCCGACGACCACCTCGGCCCGGAAGCGTTGGCACGGTTGGTGACCGCCGCCGACGAGTACGGCTCGGACGTCGTGCTCGGCAAGGTCGTCGGGGTCAACAGCCGGCACATCTACCAGGACATCTTCGCCCGTAACGAGCCCGACCTCAGCCTCTTCGACTCTCCGCTGCCGCGGTCGCTGGCCAACACCAAGCTGTTCCGTCGGGAGCTGCTGGACCGGCACGGCATCCGCTACCGGGAGGACCTGCGGATCGCCAGCGACCTGCCGTTCACCCTGGAGGCCTGCTACCGGGCCAACCGCATCTCGGTCCTCGCCGACTACGAGTTCTACTACGCGGTACGCCGGTTCAGCGCCACCAACATCACCTACCTGAGTCGGCACCTCGATCGGTTGGGCACCGTCGAGACCCTGATGGAGTTCATCGCCGACCTGATCGGTCCGGGCAGCCAGCGGGACGCGGTGATGGCCCGCCGGTTCGACCACGAGATCGCCCGACTCGTCGAGGACGACCTGCTCCGCCTGGACCGGGACACCCAGCAGGCCATCCACACCCGGATCGGGCGACTGGTCGGGGCGTACCTCACCGACGACATCAACCAGCAGCTCGGCGCGGAGACCCGGATCCGGCTGGCGCTGACCCGGGACGGCCAGCTCGACGACCTGCTCGCGGTGATCCGGCAGGACGCCGAGGTCGGCGTGCCGTCGACGGTGGTCGAGGGGGACCGCCGGTACGCGGCGTACCCCGGTTTCCGGGATCCGGCGCGGGGCCTGCCGGACAGCTGCTTCGAGGTGACCGCCGTGCCGGAGTGGCCGGCGAAACTCGACGTCACCCAACTGGGCTGGGAGAGCGACGAGCGGGGCGAGCGGGTGCTGACGCTGCACGCGTACACCCCGCTGCCGGAACTGGCGACCGGCGGGACCGGCGGTCTGACGGTGAGCGCCGAGGAGATCCCGGCGCAGACCGTGGTCACCGCCGGCGGCCCGGCCGGCACCCGGCTACGGATCCGGTTCCGCGCCGCGGACCTGCTCGACGGCACCGGCCCGACCGGACGGCGACGGATCGTCTCCGCCCAGATCGGCACCTTCGACCCGGCGCGGGCGCTCGGCGCGAACAGCGCGAACGGTGCCGGCGGCGCCGCCGCGCTGCGGGCGACCCGGCTCGCCGGGGCGGTACCGCTGGTACGCCGACGCGGCGCCCGTCTCTACGTGCTGACCCCGGTCCGGGACGAGTCCGGCCGGCTGATGATCTCCGTCGTGCCGGTGACCCCCGGCCGGGTCACCGCCCGGCTCAACCAAAAGCTCCGCCATACGCTCCGCCGCCGCTGACCGGCGTGCGTGCCGACGGACGGCGCCCGACGTCGTCGGTCCGATCAGCGGACGGAAACCCGCTGGTCAACCGCTCCGGTCCGGGGTAGAAAACCGGGTGACCACCTGGACCCTGACCCCGGAAGCCGTCGACACTCCCGACGCGACCCGACTGCGCCGCGACTACTACGCCGACGTGGCCGGCAGCTACTGGCTGCGGCCCGCCACCGAGGCCGAGGTCGAGCAGGGCCTGGCCGGTGACGACGCCCCACTGCTCACCCCGCCGACCGGCCAGTTCGTCGTCGGCCGGTACGCCGGCCAACCCGCCGCCTGCGGCGGGTTCCTGATGCTGGACGCCGAACGCGCCGAACTGACCCGGGTCTACGTCCGTCCCGCCTTCCGCGGCCGGGGCGGCGGTGCGCTGCTGCTGGCGGTGCTGGAGGAGCAGGCCCGACTCGCCGGTGCCCGCCGGATGGTGCTCAACACCCGACTCGACCTGACCGACGCCCGCGCCCTCTACCTCCGGCACGGCTACGTCGAGATCCCGGCCTACCGCACCGGCCCCTACGTCGAGGTCTGCTACGGCCGCGAACTCAGCGGCGCCCCGGCCCGGTAGTCCGTCCGCTGACCGTGCCCGAGCCAGCTGTCCCGTCCGCTGACCGTGCCCGAGCCAGCCTGTTCCGTCCGCTGACCGTGCCCCGGCAGGACCGGAGGTCCCGGCCCGGGACGGGACCTTGGTCCCGGACACAGGGGCGCTGCGCCCCGGGTGCCACGGCGTCGACCGGCGGAGAGTAGGTGGTGTCAGAACGACGGTGACCCGGAGGCAACGATGACCACCCGACACAGCACCCACCCCCCGACCGACACGGTGTCGACCCCGCTGGAGCGGGCCGTCTCCCCCGGCGCGATGCTCAGCCACACCGGCGCCCGGGCCCTCGCCGTGCTCCGCATCTCGACCGGCTTCGTCTTCCTCTGGGCCTTCCTCGACAAGACGTTCGGCCTCGGCTACTCGACCCCGGCCGCGAAGGCGTGGATCAACGGCGGATCACCGACCAAGGGCTTCCTCGCCTCGGTCTCGGTCGGACCGTTCGAGTCGGTCGCGCACGCCGTCGCCGGCACCTGGTGGGCCAACACGCTGTTCATGGTCGGCATGCTCGCGGTCGGCGTCGCGCTGATCGCCGGCATCGGGCTGCGGGTCGCCGCCGTCTCCGGCGCGCTGATCATGGTGCTGATGTGGTTCGCCGAGTTCCCGCTCGCCCAGCACACCAGCACCGGCGAGCCGACCGGCTCCACCAACCCGCTGGTCGACTACCACATCGTCTACGCGGTCGCGGCGATCGTCCTCGCCGCGACGTACTCCGGACACACCTGGGGACTGGGTCGAGTGTGGGCGCGACTGCCCTTCGTACAGCGGCACCGCTGGATGATCTGAACACGGCCGGGCCGCCCAGGTGGCCGGCCCGCGACTCCCCAGCCGCTTCGGCGGACCGCAACCCCCCGCGGTCCGCCGAAACTCTGTGTTCGGCCAGTTCGCCGGCTCAGCCGAGCGCGGTGGCGAGTTCGTCGTACGTCGGGGCGAGCCGGTGCAGCGTGTCGGCCGTAGAGGCCGGGGCACCGGCCATCACGTCGTACTGGAGGCTGCCGACCATGACAGCCGGGTGGCGGCCCCGAACTCGCCGGGCAGCAGCAACTCCGGATCGTCCACCGGAGCAGCCCGGTCCCTTCCCCAGGGGCGAGGTCGACCCGCTGGTACGACGTCCCGGCTAGGGCACGTCGTAGGCGAGCAGCGGGGTGTTGTCGTACCGGAGCAGTTCCAGCCGGACCAGTTCGGAGCGGGTGAACCGGGTCACCCCGGTGAAGGTGGCGTCGTCGCCGGGGGCGGCGAGCCAGGAGCCGACCTGCTCGGTCTCGCCGTTCGGTCCGTGCGCCACCAGCCGGAAGGTGTACGCCTTCGTGTAGTCGGCCGTCTCGGCGTACTGGCAGCGCATCGTCACCACGGTGCCCCACCGGGTCCCGTCGAAGCCGATCTCGGCGGTGACCGGAACCCCGCCCCGCACCGGTTCCATCGCCACCATCCGCACCTCGACGCCGGTGCCGGAGCCACCGCCGGTCAGCGGCCCGGCCGCACCGAACCCGGCCAGCGCGGCCAGTGCGGCTGCGGCCGCCACCACCCCGGCGACCCGGAACCGGGTGAGACGTCGGTCCCGACGGCGCCGCTCCCGGGCCGCGTCGAGCAGCTTCGGCAGCTGCTCCTCCTGGTTCGGCGGGGTGGCGATCCGGTCGAGGTTGGCCGGGTCCAACCGACCCAGCAACCCCGGCAGGACGGCGATCTCGGCGACCGCCTCCCGGCAGGGCGGGCAGACGGCGAGATGCCGTTCGTAGGCGGCGCGTTCGGTGGGCGAGAGGGCACCGAGCACGTACGCGCCATCGTCATGGGCGTGTTCGCACCGCATCACCCGGTCACCCCCATCTCGGCCAGTATCAAACGTAGAGATCGCAGCGCGTAGTGCGTCCGCGACTTGACGGTGCCGGGCGGGATGCCCAGCCGGGCGGCCGCCTCGGTCACCGAACGGCCCTGGTAGAAGCACTCCACCAGCACCTCCCGGTGCGACGCGGAGAGTCGGTTGAGCGCCTCCGCGACCGTCCAGGCCTCCACCGCGCGGTCGGCCTCGTCGACCACCGGCGGCGGCTCGGGAAGATCGTCGGTGACCACCTCGCCGACCCGGGAGCCGCGTTTGCGCCAGGCGTCGATGGCGAGGTTGCGGGCGATGGTGAACAGCCAGGCCCGGACCGGGCCACGGCCGGGGTCCATCGCCTCCGGATGGCGCCAGGCCCGGAGCAGGGTCTCCTGCACCAGGTCCTCGGCCCGCTGGCGGTCACCGTTCATCAGCCGCAGCGCGTGCCCGAGCAGCGCCTCGGCGTGCTCGGAGTGCATGGCGCGCAGCAACTCCGCGTCCTGGTCGCCGATGGTGTCACCTCGCCTCCGCGCCGCCCGGCAGAACCGGCCCCGGCTGTTGTGCCCCGAACCGACGCCGGCCCGGGCACAACCCGCCCCCGCCCGTTCCCACGGACCCTACGGCCGAGCGGTTCAACACCGAACGGCCGAACCTGCGCGGACTGGGACCTTGTTCACTTCCGCTTCACCCGCGGGCCGGGCTGCGATCACGCCGCCCTCCTAGCGTCCGGCTGACATCCGCCCGCGTTTCCCCGACTCCGGCCGGGTGGATTCCCCCCGATCAGCAGAGAGGCTCGAAAACGATGAGCGAGAGACCCCGCCTGCTTCCCCTGCTCGGCCCGGCCGGCCACGGCAGCCGCAGCGCCATGACCTGCATGTACCGCTGCGGCAACGCCTGCGACCACCCGGTGCCGAACGAGTCGGACAACCCGTACTTCGGGGACGTCGTGAACGGTGAGGTGACCCGGCGGGGCGTGGTCCGGGCCGGCGCGGTCGGTGCCCTGGTGCTCGGCTTCGGCGGTGCCGCCGCCGGCGCGCTGGCCGGCTCGCCCGCGCTGGCCGCCCCCGGCAACGCCACCCCGGGCGGCGCCACCCCGGGCGGCGCCATCCCGGTGGTGCCGGAGGTGGACAGCTTCACCCCGTCCCGGCACGGCTCCGGCAACGGGGCGCTCACCTTCAAGCCGATCCCGCCGAACAAGCTCGACACCCTGGTCGTGCCGAACGGGTACGACCACTCGGTGGTGATCCGCTGGGGTGACCCGGTGCTGCCCGGCGCACCCCGCCTCGACGTGCACCGGCAGAGCCCGTCCCGGCAGTCGCAGCAGTTCGGCTACAACAACGACTTCGTCGGCGTACTGCCGCTGGACCGTCGGGGCGAGCGGGCGCTGCTGGTGGTGAACCACGAGTACACCAACGAGAACCTGATGTTCCCGAACTTCACCACCTTCGACGCGATGAGCGTCGAGCAGATCCGGACCGCGATGGCGGCGCACGGGCTCAGCGTGGTGGAGCTGGAGCGGGTCGACGACACCGGGCAGTGGAAGCCGGTCCGGAAGGGCCGACTGCCGTACAACCGGCGGATCACCGCGCACGAGACGCGCTTCGGATTCACCGGCCCGGCAGCCGGCTCGGCGTGGCTGCGGACCAAGGCCGACCCGCAGGGCCGGACCGCGATCGGCACCCTGAACAACTGCGCCGGCGGGATCACCCCGTGGGGCACGGTCCTGTCCGGTGAGGAGAACTTCAACCAGTACTTCGTCGGCGGCGACGGCGTCCCGGAGACACTGAAGCCGAAGCTGGCCCGGTACGGGATCAGCACCACCGCCCGGTACCCCGCCGACAGCCGGAAGTGGGAGCGGGCCGACGAGCGCTTCGACCTGGCGAAGCACCCGAACGAGGCGCACCGGTTCGGCTGGATCGTCGAGGTCGACCCGTTCGACCCGGAGAGCACCCCGCGCAAGCACACCGCGCTGGGCCGGTTCAAGCACGAGGGCGCGAACGTCATCGTGGCGCGCGACGGGCACGTCGTGGCGTACATGGGCGACGACGAGCGGTTCGACTACCTGTACAAGTTCGTCTCGGACCGCAAGTTCATGAAGGGCGACTCCCGGGCCGCCCGACAGAACAACCTGAGCCTGCTCGAGTCCGGCACCCTGTACGTCGCCAAACTCGACCAGACCAGCGCCGACGAGATCGACGGTTCGGGCAAGGTGCCGGCCGACGGCGCCTTCAACGGCCGCGGCAGGTGGATCAAGCTGGTCCGGGGCAGCACGTCGTACGTCCCGGGGATGACCGCGGCGGACGTGCTCACCTTCACCCGGCTCGCCGGTGACGCGGTCGGGGCCACCAAGATGGACCGCCCGGAGGACGTCGAGCCGAGCCACCTGACCGGCAAGGTGTACGTGGCGCTGACCAACAACACCAACCGGGGTGTCGGCAGCAACCCGAAGCCGGACGAGGCGAACCCGCGGACCAACAACAAGCACGGGCACGTGCTGGAGCTGGTCGAGGACCGGGGCGACAACACCGCGGAGACGTTCGCCTGGTCGGTGCCGATCGTCTGCGGCGACCCGACCGACCCGTCGACGTTCTTCGCCGGCTACGACAAGACGAAGGTGTCGCCGATCTCGTGCCCGGACAACGTGGCGTTCGACGGCTCCGGCAACCTCTGGATCTCCACCGACGGCAACGCGTTGGGCAGCAACGACGGGCTCTTCGCCACCGCGGTCGAGGGTCCGGAGCGCGGCCACCTGAAGCAGTTCCTCACCGTGCCGGTCGGTGCCGAGACGTGCGGACCGTTCATCACCACGGACAACCGTTCGGTCTTCGTGGCGGTCCAGCACCCGGGTGAGATCACCGGCGCCTCGCTGGAGAACCCCGCCTCGAACTGGCCGGACGGGGACTTCGCCAAGCCGGGCGTGGTGGTCACCTGGCGGCTCGACGGCGGTGTGGTCGGCAGCTGACCCACCCCGACCCGTACCTCCGGCCTCCGGTCACCCCGTCGCGGCGGGTGGCCGGAGGCCGTTGTCGTACCCGGATCCGGCCCACTCCGGTCGCGCCGGCCGGCGGCGGGTCAGAGCTCGGTGGCGAGGCCGTCGGCGACGGCGCGGGCCACCGCGAGCAGCTTCGCCCGGACCACCCGGGCCGAGGTCATCATCTCGGCCGCCGGTAGCGCGCAGGCCAACACCGTCCGCCGCTCCATGTCCTTGTCCGGCGCCACCAGTACGGCCGCACAGGCGACCCCGGACCGGAACTGGCCCAGCTCCAGCTGCATCCCCCGGCGTTCCCCGGCGGCCAGGTCGGCCTCGAAGGCGTCGGCGGCGGTCAGGGTCTGCTGGGTGAACGGCCGCATCCCGTACTCCCGCAGGTAGCGGAACCGCTGTTCGGGGGTGAGGGTGGCGAGCAGCGCCTTGCCGAGCGCGGTCGCGTGGGCGCCCTCGTCGAAGCCGGGCACCAGGTCCTCCAGGTACGGCGACCGGGGCCCTTCGGCGAGTGCGGTGACCGCCACCTGCCCGCCGACGAACCGACCCAGGTAGTGGCTGTACCCGGTCTCCGAGGCGGCCCGCCGGAGCGACTCGCCGACCGCCGGTGGCCCCCGGAACGCGGTCACCAGTTCGCGGTACCGGTCGGCCACCTCCAATCCGACGATGTACGTGCCGTCCTCGCGTCTGATCACGTAGCCCTCGTACGCGAGTGTGCGCACCAGGTGGTACGTGGTCGCGACCGTCAACTCGCAACGCCGGGCAATCTGCTTCACGGTCAGACCCTTCGGTGCCCGTCCGACCGCCTCAAGCACGCGCAGGGCGCGCGACACGCTGCGGATCAGGTCCGAAGGTTCCGCCAAGGGGTCGCGCACAACCACCTCCGCCGCCGGGGACTTACAGAATATGAAAAACCGGGCGCCAACGAAATGCCCGTTCGGATCGAGGATGCCAGATCTACAGCGACCGTGCGTGCACCGACCGACACGATCGGTTCATACGGGCGGCTCGCGTAGGCTCGTCGCAAATGGCCGAATTACCTCTCACTTCTCCGCCTCCCGCCCCCTTCGCCCACCCCACCCGCACCGTCCTCGGCGCCACCGCCACCACCATCGCCTGCGTCCTGCCGGTCTTCCTGGTCGGTGGGCTCGCCGTACAACTCGGTGCCGAACTCAGGTTCTCGCCGGCCGGGCTCGGCCTCGCCGTCGCCGTCTACTTCGGCGTCAGCGCGCTCGCCTCCGTCCCGTCCGGCGCCCTCGTCGAGCGGTACGGCCCGGTCCTGGTCGCCCGGGCCGGCATCCTGCTCGCCGCGACCACCACCCTCGCGATCGCCGTCCTGGCCCGCTCCTACGCCACCCTGGTCGGCCTGCTCGCGATCGGCGCCGGCGCGAACGCGCTCGGCCAACTCGCCAGCAACACGGCACTGGCCCGGGGCGTACCGCCCGGCCGGCAGGGCCTCTCCTTCGGCATCAAACAGTCCGCCATCCCGACCGCCACCCTGCTCGCCGGTGCCGCCGTACCAGCCGTGGCGCTGACCGTCGGCTGGCGCTGGGCGTTTGTCCTGGCCGCCGGGCTGGCCGTGGCCACCCTGCCGCTGGTACCCGTCGACCGGAGGCCGGTCGCCCGGGCGACCCGGCAGCGGGGCGGTCGGCCCACCGGGGCGCTGGTCCTCCTCGGCGCCGCCGCCACCCTCGCCGCCGCCTCCGCCAACGCCCTCGGCACCTTTGTCGTCGACTCGGCGGTGGCCCGGGGCCTCTCCCCCGCGGTCGCCGGCCTGGTGCTCACCCTCGGCGGCGCGCTCTGCCTGCTCGGCCGGGTCGGCACCGGCTGGTGGGCCGACCGCCGCGCCGGCGGCCACGTCGCGGTCATCGCCGGCATGCTGGTCGTCGGCGCCGGCGGGCTGGCCCTGCTCACCCTCGCCGGAACCGTGCCGCTCGTCGTCGGCGTCACCCTCGGCTTCGGCATCGGCTGGGCCTGGCCCGGACTGCTGAACTTCGCGGTGGTCCGGCTCCACCCGCAGGCACCGGCCGCCGCCACCTCGATCACCCAGACCGGGGTGTACGCCGGCGGCTGCCTCGGCCCGCTCGGGCTCGGCACGATCGCCGGCCACCTCGACTACCCGACGATGTGGCTCACCGCCGCGGCGGCGATGCTGCTGGCCGCCACCCTCATGCTGCTCGGCCGGCGAACGGGAGGGAGGGTCAATACACCTCCTGCGTCACCACCGCCCGGCTGAAGTCACCCGCCCGGAACGCCTCGGTGGGGATCGAGAAGTACAGCGTCGGGATCTCGGACGGACCGTCGCAGAGCTTCAACAGATGGGTGTGGTCGTCCTGCCAGCTCCCGACCGAGCCGAGTTCGCCGACCGGCCACCCGAACGTCGAGGCGCCCGACGCCTCGCCCAGCTCCGGACAGGAGGTGTAGAACTCCTCGATCGCGTCGGCCACCGCGACCGGGTGTTCGTCGCCGAAGTCGATGCGCTGTACCGCCTCGCCCCACACGTCCGGCATGGTCAGCAGCGGTACCGCGCGGATCGGCACCCGGTCGAAGAGGGCGGCGTCCCCCGCCGGGGTCGGCACCGGCACGGCCCGCGCCGGGTCGGCCGGCACGACCCGCAGCCAGCGCGGATCGTCGAAGTCCATCCCCGGCGGGTACGGCACACCCTTCGCCGGTTCGAGCCCGAAGATGTTCAGCAGCCCGACCCGTCGGGGCAGGTGTTCGCCGAGCCAGTCCGCCAACGCGTCGGTGTCCAGCACGGCGAGCAGGCTCAACGGGAAGCCGTCGTACTCCGGCCACGGGGTGCCCGGGTCGAGCAGCGCCGGCCCGCCGAACGCGCACCGACCGGTGGTGTTGTCGCCGGTCGCCGGCCGCAGGTCGAATCCGGGCCGGGCCAGCGCGGCCAGCCGTACGCCCGCCGGTTCGCCGAACCGTGCGACGCAGGCGTTCCGGAGCCGGTCCAGTGCGCTTCGGAGATCCACGCCGACATCCCAGCACGGCGCTCCCGCCCCGGCGTCGGCAGGGGGCCCGTCCTCACACCTCAGCTGGTGCGGTCGGCCATGTAGTCACAGAGGCTTTCCAGGGCCCGCCGTGGGGCACCGTCCGGCAGCGGGGCGAGCCGGGCGCGGGCTTCCTCGGTGTAGCTGCGGACCGTCTCCCAGGAGCGTTTCATCGCCGGCGACTCCCGCAGCAGGCCGAGCGCCTCGGCGTGCAGCGCGTCGTCGGTGACCGGGCCCTGGGCGAGGATCTCCCGCAGCCGCACCGAGGCGGCGTCGCCGTCGTCGGCGGCGAGCGCGTACAACACCGGCAGGGTGGGCACCCCCTCCCGCAGGTCGGTGCCGGGGGTCTTGCCCGACTGCACCGACTCGGAGGCGATGTCCAGCAGGTCGTCGGAGAGCTGGAAGGCCATGCCGATGGTCTCGCCGTACCCGGCCAGCGCCTCGGTGTACGCCGCCGGGGCGCCACCGAACATGCCGCCGAAGCGTACCGAGGTGGCGATCAGCGAGCCGGTCTTCTCGGCGATGACGTCCAGGTAGTGCGCGACCGGGTCGACGCCGGCCCGCGGCCCGACCGTCTCGGCGATCTGGCCGTGCACCAGCCGGGCGAAGGCCCGGGCCTGCAACCGGACCGCCTCGGTGCCGAGATCGGCGGCGATGTCCGCGGCCCGGGCGAAGAGGAAGTCGCCGACCAGGATCGCGACGGAGTTCGTCCACCGCGAGTTGGCGCTCGGCGTGCCCCGCCGCACCGCGGCCTCGTCCATCACGTCGTCGTGGTAGAGGGTCGCCAGGTGGGTGAGCTCCATCACCACCGCCGCCGGCACCACCTGGGCGGCGTCCGGATCCCCGAACTGCGCGCCGAGCGCGACCAGCAGCGGCCGGAACCGCTTGCCGCCGGCGTCCAGCAGATGCCGGGCGGCCTCGGTCACCAACGGGTCGGCGCTGGTGACATTGGCGCGCAGCGAGGTCTCCACCGCACCGAGCACCCGGGTCACCGAAGCCTCGACCTGTGCGTCGACGAGGTCGATCCCGAGCGCCGTCAAACCGTCAGCCGTTCCCCCCACGCCCTCAACCATGCCACACGGTTCGGCGATCACCTGGTGCGGGGATGCCGGCGGTGACGTCGCGGGCGCGGGGGAACCGGTCATCGACCCACGAACTCCGCGGCGCCGTTGGCAAGGTCCAGCAGCGGCGCCGGGGCGACCCCGAGCACCAGGGTGGCGAGCACACCGATCATCAGCGCCGCGGTGGTCAGCCCGCCCGGCAGCGAGACGGTCGGGGTGTTGTCACCCGGCTCGGAGAGCCACATCATCACGACCACCCGCAGGTACGGGAAGGCGAGGATCATGCTGGTCAGCACACCGGCGATCACCAGCCAGGACTGTCCGGCGTCCAGCGCCGCCCCGAACACCGCGAACTTGCTGGTGAAGCCGCTGGTCAGCGGAATACCGGCGAAGGCCAGCAGGACAAAGGTGAACAGGCCGGCGTAGAGCGGCGAGCGGCGGCCCAGCCCGGCCCACCGGGACAGGTGGGTGGCCTCGCCGTCGGCGTCCCGGACCAGGGTCACCACACCGAACGCGGCGAGCACCGAGAAGCCGTACGCGACCAGGTAGAACATCGTGCTGGATAGCCCGTCCCGGGACAGCGCCAGAACGCCGACCAGCAGGTAGCCGGCGTTCGCCACCGACGAGTACGCGAGCAACCGCTTGATGTCGGTCTGGGTGACCGCCAGCACCGCGCCGACCAGCATGGTCAGTACGGCGATCACGCCGAGGATCGGCTTGAAGTCCCAGTTCGCGCCGAAGAACGCGACGTAGAGGACCCGGAGCAGACCGCCGAACGCGGCGACCTTGGTGCAGGCCGCCATGAAGGCGGTGATCGGGGTCGGCGCGCCCTGGTAGACGTCCGGGGTCCAGACGTGGAACGGCGCCGCCGCGATCTTGAACAGCAGGCCGATGGCGAGCAGCGACAGCCCGGCGAGCAGCAGGATCGGGCTGGCCGACGAGTTGCCGACCGCGTCCCGGATGGTCTGGAAGTCGACCCCGCCGCCCTGGTTGCCGGACCCGACCGTGTAGCCGTAGACCAGCGCCATGCCGAACAGGAAGAACGCCGAGGCGTACGAGCCGAGCAGGAAGTACTTCAGCGCCGCCTCCTGGCTCAGCAGCCGCCGGCGGCGGGCCAGCGCGCAGAGCAGGTAGAGCGGCAGCGAGAACGCCTCCAGGGCGATGAACATCGTCAGCAGGTCGTTCGCCGCGACGAAGAGCAGCATGCCGGAGACGGCGAACAGGGTCAGCGGGTAGACCTCGGTCAGCCCGCCCTCCTTTTCGGCCTGCCGGCTGTCCTCCGGCGACCCGACGGTGACCGCGGCGTGCGCCACGAAGGCACCGCCCCGCTGCACCGTACGTTCCCCGATGAGCAGCAGCGAGATGCCGGCCAGCACCAGGATCGCGCCCTGCAGGAAGAGCGTCGGCCCGTCGACCGCGACCGCGCCGCCGATGGTGACCTGCCGCTTGTCGGCGTTCAGTACCACCATCACCACCGCGGCGACCACGGCGAGCAGGCCGAGGACAAGCTGCACCAGATGCCGCCGGGCCCGCGGGACGAACGCCTCGACGAGGACGCCGAGCAGGGACGCCCCGAAGAGGATCAGCATCGGCGCGAGTGCCGCGTAGTCGATCGCCGGAAGCTTGAAGTCCATTATCGGACCTTCCTTACGTTCGCGACTGGGAGCCGTACGACAGCACCCGACGTGCGGAGGCGGCTCACCGGTGTGCCTCCTGGACGGTGCCCACGGTCGGAGCCGGGTCCTGGGTGTTGAGGTCCTGCTCCATGGTGGCCTGGACGGCGGGGTTGATGACGTCGGTGACCGGCTTCGGGTAGAAGCCGAGGACCAGCAGGAGCGCGATCAGCGGGGCGACCACGACCTTCTCCCGTACCGACAGGTCCCGGCGCATCCCCTCGACCCCGGTCAACGCCGGGTTCAGGGTGCCCTGGGTGGTGCGCTGCACCATCCACAGCACGTACGCGGCGGCCAGGATGATGCCGGCGGTGGCGATGATCGCTACCGGCTTGTTCACCGTGTACGTCCCGATCAGCACCAGGAACTCGGAGACGAACGGCGCCGTACCGGGCAGCGCCAGCGAGGCGAGACCGGCGAAGAAGAACACCCCGGCCAGCACCGGGACGAGCTTGCCCGCACCACCGAAGTCGCTGATCAGCGCGGACCCGCGCCGGGCGACCAGCATGCCGACCACCAGGAAGAGCAGGCCGGTGGCCAGACCGTGGTTGACCATGTAGAGGACCGCGCCGCTGCCGGCCTGGCTGGTGAAGGCGAAGATGCCGACGCCGATGAACCCGAAGTGCGCGATCGAGGTGTACGACACCAGCCGCTTCAGGTCGTTCTGGCCGACCGCGAGCAGTGCCGCGTAGATGATCCCGACCAGCGCCAGGGCGATCGCCCACGGGGCGAACCACTTCGACGCCTCGGGGAACAGCGGCAGGCAGTAGCGCAGGATGCCGAACGTACCGACCTTGTCCATCACGCCGACCAGCAGCGCGGCCGAGCCGGCCGGGGCGGCGCCACCGGCGTCCGGCAGCCAGGTGTGGAACGGGAAGAACGGCGCCTTGATCGCGAACGCCACGAAGAAGCCGAGGAAGAGCCAGCGCTCGGTGCCGGTGGAGATGTCGATCTGGGTCAGCGCCTGCCAGTCGAAGGTCTTGCCCCCGACCGCCCAGAGGCCGATCACCGCGGCCAGCATGAACAGACCGCCGACCAGCGAGTAGAGGAAGAACTTCACCGCGGCGTACTGGCGCTGGTGGCCGCCGTAGCTGCCGATGAGGAAGTACATCGGCACCAGCATGACCTCGAAGAACACGTAGAACAGGAAGACGTCGGCGGCGGCGAAGACGCCGATCATCGTGCTCTCCAGGAAGAGCAGCAGCGCGAAGTAGACCGGGACCGACCGCTTCAGGTTGTCCGCGTCGTGCCAGGAGGCCAGGATCACCAGCGGTACGAGCAGCGCGATCAGCGCCAGCATCACCAGGGCGATGCCGTCCGCGGCGAAGGTGAAGTTCACCCCCCAGCGCGGAATCCAGGAGTACGACTCGCGCAACTGCATCCGGTCGCCGCCGGCGTCGAACGCGAACCACATGAAGACCGCGAGCACCAGGACGGCGAGCGACCAGCCGAGCGCGATGCGCTTGGCGAGTTCACCCCGGCTGGCCGGCAGGAACACCAGCACCAGACCGCCGACCAGCGGTGCGACGGTGAGCACCGAGAGGAAGGGGAAGTCGGACATTATTCGGCCTTACCTCCGTCGTCAGTGCCCGGCCGGAAAACTCCGGCCGGCCGGATCGGCCCGGCCGGTCGGGTCAGGTGGGTCACGCGAACCACCCCGCCTGCACGGCCAGGAACGCCGCCACCACCAGCAGGGCGCCGGTCAGAATGGACGTCGCGTACGACCGGACGAAACCGGTCTGCAGCCGGCGCAGTCGGCCGGATCCGCCACCGACCGCGGCGGCGAGCCCGTTGACCAGCCCGTCGACGCCCCGGTTGTCGAGGAAGACCAGCGCCCGGGTGAGGAAGATGCCCGGCTTCTCGAAGACCGCGACGTTGAACGCGTCGGTGTACAGGTTGCGCCGGGCCGCGGTCACCAGTACGCCGGCCGGCTGCTCCTGCGGGGCGGTGCCGTTGCGGAACAACACCCAGGCCAGTCCGGCACCGAGCACGGTGAGGGCGAGCGACAGCACGGTGATCACGGTGTGCGAAAGCACCGGCTCGTGGTGCTCACCGTGTCCGAGCACCGGCGTCAGCCACTGGGCGACCGGGCTCTTCATCAGGAAGCCGGCGACCACCGAGCCGAGACCGAGCAGGATCAGCGGCACGGTCATCAACAGCGGGGATTCGTGCGGGTGGTGGATGTCCTCGGTCCACCGCTTCGGGCCGTGGAAGGTGAGGACGAAGAGCCGGGTCATGTAGAAGGCGGTCAGTCCGGCGCCGAGCAGTGCGGCACCGCCGTAGAGCCAGGCGGTCCAGCCCTCGCGGGCGAACGCCTCGACGATGATCGGCTCCTTGGTGAAGTAGCCGGAGAACGGGAACATGCCGATGATCGCCAGCCAGCCGAGGCCGAAGGTGACCCAGGTGATCCGCATGTACTTCGCCAACCCGCCGAAGCGGCGGATGTCGACCTGGTCGTTCATGCCGTGCATGACCGAGCCGGCGCCGAGGAACATGTTGGCCTTGAAGAAGCCGTGCGCCAGCAGGTGGATGATGGCCAGCGCGTACGCCCCGCCGCCGAGCCCGACGCCGAGGAACATGTAGCCGATCTGGCTCACCGTCGACCAGGCCAGGACCCGCTTGATGTCGTCCTTGGCGGCGCCGATGATGCAGCCCATCAGCAGGGTCAGCGCGCCGACGCTGACCACCACGGTCTGCAGCGTCGGGTCGAGCGAGAAGATCGGGTTGGACCGGGCGATCAGGTAGACGCCGGCGGTCACCATCGTCGCGGCGTGGATCAGCGCGGAGACCGGGGTGGGGCCCTCCATCGCGTCCGGCAACCAGGCCTGCAGCGGGAACTGGCCGGACTTGCCGGCCGCACCGAGCAGCAGCAGCAGGCCCATCACCAGGACGGTGCCGCCGGCCAGCGCGCCCGCGCCGTTGAAGACGTCGGCGTACTGGGTGCTGCCCAGGGTGGCGAACATGATGAAGATGGCGATCGCCAGGCCGGCGTCACCGACCCGGTTCATCAGGAAAGCCTTCTTGCCGGCGGTGGCCGCGCTCGGCCGGTCCTGCCAGAACGAGATCAGCAGGTACGACGCGACACCGACGCCCTCCCAGCCGACGTAGAGCATCACGTAGTTGTTGCCGAGCACCAGCAGCAGCATCGCGGCGACGAAGAGGTTGAAGAACCCGAAGAACCGTCGCCGGCCGGCGTCGTGGCGCATGTACTCGACCGCGTACAGGTGGATCAGGAAGCCCACCCCGGTGATCAGCAGGACGAAGACCGCGGCCAGCGGGTCGAAGAGCAGGCCGAAGTCGACGTGCAGGTCGCCGACGGTGATGAACTCCCAGAGGCTGCGCTCGACCGAGCGGTTCTCCAGGCCGCGCAGCTGGAAGAAGTAGGTCAGGCCGAGCACGAAGGCGACACCGACGCTGGCGACGCCGAGCCAGTGCCCCCACCGGTCCGCCCGCCGGCCGAGCAGCAGGAGGATCGCCGCGCTGACCAGCGGGATCGCCACCAGCAGCCACACGCTGCCCAACAACCCCGTGGCCTGGGCGTACTCCACAGTATGTTCCACTGGTGGGCCCCTCTTAGTACTTCAACAGGTTGGCGTCGTCGACGCTCGCCGAGCGCCGAGTCCGGAAGATCGTCATGATGATGGCCAGCCCGACCACAACCTCGGCGGCGGCCACCACCATGACGAAGAACGCCATGATCTGACCGTTCAGGTCGCCGTTGATCCGGCTGAACGTGACCAGCGCCAGGTTGGCCGCGTTGAGCATCAGCTCGATGCACATGAAGAGGACGATCGCGTTGCGCCGGACCAGCACCCCGAGCGCGCCGATGGTGAAGAGCACCGAGGCGAGGATCAGGTAGTGGGTCGGCGAAACCGAGAAGAAGTCCGACATGTTATTTCTCCGTCCCCTTCAGCGCGATCTCCTCGTCGGCCAGTTCACGCTGCGGCAGGATCTGCGGAACGCTCCGCTCGGTCACCGCGCCGTCGGGCAGCCGGGCCGGGGTGGCGACCGAGGACGAGGTGGCGTAGACGCCGGGGCCGGGCTTCGGGCCGGGGTAGTTGCCGGGCCGGAACCGGGCCTTCATCGTCGCCACCTGGTCCATCCGGTCCTGGCGGCGCCGCTCGACGTGGGCCAGCACCATCGCGCCGACCGCGGCGGTGATCAGCAGCGCCGAGGTGATCTCGAACGCGAAGACGTACTTCGTGAAGAGCAGCGTCGCGATTCCCTGCACGTTGCCGTTCGCGTTCGCCTGCTCCAGGCCGACGGCGTCGGACTGGCCGATGGCCCGCCACAGGCCGGTGGCGACCAGGGTGCCGAAGCCGAGGCCGAGCACGATCGCCGCGACCCGCTGCCCGCGCAGCGTCTCGATCAGCGAGTCCGTGGCGTCCCGGCCGACCAGCATCAGCACGAACAGGAAGAGCATCATGATCGCGCCGGTGTAGACGATGATCTGCACCATGCCGATGAACGGTCCGGCCTGCAGCACGTAGAAGACGCCGAGGCAGAGCATCGTCAGCACCAGCCAGAGCGCCGAGTGCACCGCGTTGCGCGCCCAGACCATGCCGAGCGCGCCGATCAGGGCGAGCGGGGCGAGGATCCAGAAGGTCACCTGTTCCCCGCCGGTCACCCCGCCGGCGGCGGCGAGCACCGTCTGTGTCGTCATGACGCCTTCTCTCCGGCGGCAGCCGTACCGGCGGCCGGTCCCGAGCCGTCCACGGCGGTGTTGTCCGCCCAGGGTGCGCGCTCCGCGCCGGCCGAGGTGCCCGGGTTGGTGAGTGCGCCGATGTAGTAGTCCTTCTCGGTGTCACCGAGTCGCATCGGGTGCGGCGGCTGCTCCATCCCGGGCAGCAGCGGCGCCAGCAGCTGCTCCTTGGTGAAGATCAGGTCCTGCCGGCTGTCCCGGGCCAGTTCGTACTCGTTGCTCATGGTGAGCGAGCGGGTCGGGCAGGCCTCGATGCAGAGTCCGCAGAAGATGCACCGGGCGTAGTTGATCTGGTACGTCTTCGCGTACCGCTCGCCCGGCGAGAAGCGCTGCTCCTCCGTGTTGTCGCCACCCTCGACGTAGATCGCGTCCGCCGGGCAGGCCCAGGCGCACAGCTCACAGCCGATGCACTTCTCCAGCCCGTCCGGGTGCCGGTTGAGGATGTGCCGCCCGTGGTAGCGCGGCGCCGAAACCGGCGGCTTGAACGGATAGTCGGTGGTGACGACCTTCTTGAACATGTGCGAGAAGGTGACCCCGAAGCCCTTGAACGTTCCGGTGATCGCGCCCACGTCACACCTCCTTCTCGTCGGAGCCGGTACCGGCGCCCACGCTCGCGGGCTCGCCCTCGACCGCGTTCGCCGGCTCGCGTTCGGCGACCGCACGCTTCATCCGGGGGCTCGGCGGCACCTGCAGATCCATCGGCGGCAGCGGGAAGCTGCCCGTCGGGCGCCGGTTCACCTGTTCCTGCAGCGTCCGCTTCGGCGGCTGCGGCCTGCTCGGCCAGAGCAGCGAGACCAGCAGCACGGTCAGCACCGTCCCGGCGGCGATCAGGGCCTTGGTGGTGGTGCCGAGGTCTTCCTTCTGCAGGGTGCGGATGCCGGCCAGGACCAGGATCCAGACCAGGTTGATCGGCAGCAGCACCTTCCAGCCGAGCCGCATGAACTGGTCGTACCGGAGCCGGGGCAGGGTGCCGCGCAGCCAGATGAAGACGAAGACCAGCGCGATGACCTTGCCCATGAACCAGAGCAGCGGCCACCAGCCGGAGTTCGCCCCCTCCCAGAGGGTGATCGGGTACGGCGCCCGCCAGCCGCCGAGGAAGAGCGTCACGGTGACCGCCGACATGGTCACCATGGCGACGTACTCGGAGAGCATGAAGAGCGCGAACTTCAGCGAGCTGTACTCGGTCATGAAGCCCGCGACCAGCTCAGACTCCGCCTCGGGCAGGTCGAACGGCGCCCGGTTCGTCTCACCGACGGTGGAGATGAAGAAGATGACGAAGCTCGGCAGCAGCAGGATGGCGTACCAGCCGGGGGCGGGCAGGTCGACGCCGGCGATGTTCAGCCGGGTGCCGTCCCCCTGGGCGGCGACGATCCCGCTTGTCGACATGGTGCCGGCGGTCATGAAGACCGCGACGATGGACAGACCCATCGCCACCTCGTACGAGATCATCTGCGCCGTCGACCGGAGACCACCGAGCAGCGGGTACGTCGAACCGGACGCCCACCCGCCGAGCACGATGCCGTAGACGCCCATCGACGAGCAGGCCAGCAGCACCAGCACCGCCACCGAGACGTCGGTGACCTGCAGTGGCGTCCGCTCACCGAAGATGCTCACCATCGGGCCGAACGGCACCACCGACAGCGCGGTGACCGCGCTGATCACCGAGATGGTCGGGGCGAAGAAGTAGACGACCTTGTCCGCCGCCTTCGGGAGGATGTCCTCCTTGAAGGCCATCTTGAGACCGTCGGCGAGGGTCTGCAGCAGGCCGAACGGGCCGATCTGGTTCAGACCGGGACGCTGGGCCATCCGGGCCACCACGCGCCGCTCGAACCAGACCCCGAGCAGGGTCGCCAGGACGGCGAAGACAAAGGCCCCGACGATCTTGATCAGGACCAGCCACCACGGATCCCTGCCGAAGTCCTGCAGCGTCGGATCCTGGGCGAGGTAGGTGAGTCCGCTCACCGGGCTTCCCCTCTGTTCGCGACTGCGGTGCTCACTGGAGGCCTCCAGCAGTGTTCAGCAGCGGTCCCGGCGCGGCGGCAGCATCGGCGGCGACCGGTCCGGCGGTCAGCCGGACGATCGCTCCGGAGGTCACCCCGAGGCTGCGCCGTACGGTCGCACCGGGCGAGTTGGTGGGCAGCCAGACCACCCCGTCCGGCATGTCGGTGATCGCCACCGGCAGGGTGAGCGCGCCCCGTTCCGTGCCGATCGTGACCGCGTCGCCCTCCGCGACCCCGAGCGCCTCCGCGGTGCCCTTGCCGAGCCGGACCAGCGACGGCCGGGCCGTACCGCCGAGGTGCGGGTCGCCCTCGATCAGCGTGCCGTTGTCGACCAGCTGGTGCCAGGTGGCCAGGACCGCCTCGCCGGCACCCGGCCGGGCCGGTTCGGCCGGCGCCACCGCCGGGGCGGCGGTCCGGGTGGCCCGGGTCGGTGGCAGCGCGCCGAGTTCCCGGCGGACGCTGAACACGTCGCCGGTGCCGAGCCGCACGTCGAGCTGGGCGGCGATCGCGTCCAGCACCCGGGCGTCGGTCATCGCCGTGGTGTTCAGGACCGCGTCGAAGGTACGCAGCCGGCCTTCCCAGTCCAGGAAGCTGCCGGGCTTCTCCACCACCGGGGCGACCGGGAAGACCACGTCCGCGCGGCGGGTCACCGCGGTGTGCCGCAGCTCCAGGCTGACCAGGAACGGCACCGTCTCCAGCGCCTCGTCGGCCAGCCTCGGGTCGGCCAGGTCGGCCGGGTCGACCCCGGCCACCACCAGCGCGCCGAGGCCGCCGGACGCGGCGGCGGCGAGGATGCCGTCGGTGTCCCGGCCGGGCGCGCTCGGGATGACCCCGGCCGCCAGGTCCCAGAGCTCGGCCAGCTCGGCCCGGGCCGCCGGGTCGGTGACCGGCCGGCCGCCGGGGAGCAGGTTCGGCAGCAGACCCGCGTCGACCGCGCCGCGGTCGCCGGCCCGCCGGGGCACCCAGGCCAGCTTGGCCCCGGTGGTCTCGGCCAGCTCGGCGGCGGCGGAGAGCCCGCCGGGTACGGTCCCCAGCCGCTCGCCGACCAGCAGCACCGCGCCCGGCTGGCGCAGCGCCTCGGCGACCGTCGGGTCCTCGGCCAGCAGCCGGGCCTCGTCGCCGGGGACCGCGGTCAGCACTGTCGCGCCGAGCTTGACCAGGCCCCGGCTGGCGAACGGCGCCAGCGCCAGCACCTTCAGACGCTTCTTGTTGTACGCCTTGCGCAGCCGCAGGAAGAGGATCGGGCACTCCTCCTCCGGCTCCAGTCCGGCGATCACCACGACCGGCGCGTTCTCCACGTCGGCGTAGCTGACGTCGGTGGTGCCGGCGACCGTGCTGGCCAGGAACTGGGCCTCCTCGGCGGAGACCGGCCGGGCCCGGAAGTCGACGTCGTTGCTGTGCAGCGCTACCCGGGCGAACTTGGCGTAGGCGTACGCGTCCTCGACGGTGAGCCGGCCGCCGGTCAGTACGCCGACACCGGAACCCGCGTCCCGGGCGTCGCGCAGCTTCTCGGCGGTGTACGCCAGCGCCTCGCTCCAGGAGGCCTCGCGCAGCTCACCGGTACGGCGGTCACGCAGCAGCGGCGTGGTGACCCGCTCGTTGGCGGTGGCGTACCGGAAGCCCCAGCGGCCCTTGTCGCAGTTCCACTCCTCGTTCACCGCCGGGTCGTCGCCGGCCAGCCGGCGCATCACCTTGCCGCGCCGGTGGTCGGTGCGCTGGGCGCAGCCGGCCGAGCAGTGCTCGCAGACGCTCGGGGTGGAGACCAGGTCGAACGGGCGGGCCCGGAACCGGTACTGGGCGCCGGTCAGCGCGCCGACCGGGCAGATCTGCACCGTGTTGCCGGAGAAGTAGGAGTTGAACGGGACGTCGCCCTCGTCGCCCTCCTCGCCGCCGTAGACCTCGTCCCGGTAGACGTTGATCTCCTCGGCGCTCGACCGGTTCATCAGGTCGATGAACTTGTCACCGGCGATCTCCTCGGAGAACCGGGTGCAGCGCTGGCAGAGCACGCAGCGCTCGCGGTCCAGCAGCACCTGGGTGGAGATCGGGAGCGGCTTCGGGTACTCCCGCTTCTGCTCCTGGAACCGGCTGTCGGTGCGGCCGGTCGACATCGCCTGGTTCTGCAGCGGGCACTCACCGCCCTTGTCACACATCGGGCAGTCGAGCGGGTGGTTGATCAGCAGCAGCTCCATGATGCCCTGCTGCGCCTTCGCGGCGACCGGGGAGCTGAGCTGGGTCCGGACCACCATGCCCTCGGCCACCGTCTGGGTGCAGGAGGCGACCGGCTTGCGCTGCCCCTCCACCTCGACCAGACACTGCCGGCAGGCGCCGGCCGGCGCGAGCAGCGGGTGGTCGCAGAACCGCGGGATCTCGATGCCCAACTGCTCGGCGACCCGGATCAGCAGCGCGCCCTTCGGCGCGGTGACCTCGATGCCGTCGATGGTGAGTGTGACGGTGTCGGCCTTCTTAGCAACGTCCGTCATGAGGGCCGCCCCTCCTTCGCGAGTGCGGGCATCAGTGCGCCCCTACCAGGGTCTTCTCCGACAGCTTCGGCGCCGTCCGGCCCTCGATGTAGTCGAGGTAGTCCTGCTTGAAGTACTGCAGCGAGGAGGTCACCGGGCTGGTCGCGCCGTCACCGAGACCGCAGAACGAGCGGCCGAGGATGTTGTCGCAGGTGTCCAGCAGGGTGTCCAGGTCCTGGTGGGTGCCCTGGCCGGCCAGGATCCGCCGGTAGGTGCGGACCATCCAGTAGTTGCCCTCCCGGCACGGCGTGCACTTTCCGCACGACTCGTGGTGGTAGAACTCCAGCCACCGGTAGGTGGCGTAGACCGGGCAGTCCTGGTCGGAGAAGATCTGCGTGGCGGTGGTGCCGAGGATCGACCCGGCCGCCGCCACCCCCTCGAAGTCCAGCGGCACGTCGAGGTGGTCCGCGGTCAGCAGCGGGGTCGACGAGCCACCCGGTGTCCAGAACCGCAGGTTGTGGCCGGGCTGCATGCCACCGGCCAGCTCGATCAGCTCCCGCAGCGTGATGCCGAGGCCGCACTCGTACTGGCCGGGGTTGTTGATCCGGCCGGAGAGCGAGTAGATCATCGGGCCGGAGGACTTCTCCGTGCCCATGGTCTTCCACCAGGCGGCGCCACCGAGCACGATGTACGGCACGCTGGCGATCGTCCCGACGTTGTTGACCACCGTCGGGGAGGCGTACAGGCCGGCGACCGCCGGGAACGGCGGACGGAGCCGGGGCTGACCCCGGAAGCCCTCCAGCGAGTCGAGCAGCGCCGTCTCCTCGCCGCAGATGTACGCCCCGGCGCCGCTGTGCACCACCAGCTCCAGGTCGAAACCGGAGCCGAGGATGTTGCGGCCGAGGTAGCCCTTGGCGTACGCCTCGTCGACCGCGTTGCGCAGCCGGCGGGCGGCGTGCACCGCCTCGCCCCGGATGTAGATGTAGGCGCGGTTGGCCCGGATCGCGTACGACGCGATGATGACCCCCTCGACCAGCGAGTGCGGGTCGTGGGTCATCAACGGCAGGTCCTTGCAGGTGCCCGGCTCGCCCTCGTCGGCGTTGACCACCAGATAATGAGGTTTGCCGTCACCCTGCGGGATGAAGCCCCACTTCAGACCGGTCGGGAAGCCGGCGCCTCCCCGGCCGCGCAGGCCGGAGTCCTTGACCAGCTGGATCAGGTCGTCCGGGTGCGCGGCGAGCGCCTTGCGCAGCGCCGCGTAGCCGTCGAGCCGCTCGTAGACGTCGAGCCGCCAGGCGTCCGGCGACAGCCAGCGCTTGGTGAGGACCGGGGTCAGCTTCTCCAGCGTCTCCCGGCGCGGCGTGGTGCTCATTTGGCCTCCTTGAGCGCCTGCTCCTGGGGCTTCGGTGCGTCACCGGCGGGCTTGCGGTCGCTGGCCGGCCTGTTGGCCCCGGCACCGGCCGCCTCGGCCGGTGCGCTGTCGGCCGGGGCCTTGATCGGGGTGTTCGGGTCGAAGCCGGCCACCGAGATGCCGTGCTGCTGGGCCAGGCGCAGGCCGCGCAGCGTCGGGTCACCGGCGGCGCCGTCGGCCACCGCCTCCGGGCGCGGGTCGGCGAAGCCGGCGAGCTGCAGCGACATCTCCTTGAGGGTGCAGAGCCGACCGCCCCGGGCCGGTTGCGGCCGGCCACCGGCCCGCAGCTCGTTGACCAGCGCGACCGCGGTGTCCGGGTCGACCTGGTCGAAGAAGTCGTAGTTGACGGTCAGCACCGGGCCGTAGTCGCAGGCCGCCAGACACTCGGCGTGCTCCAGGGTGACCTTGCCGTCCGGGGTGGTCTCGTCGTGCCCGACCCCGAGGTGCTCGCTGAGCGTGTCGTAGACCTGCTGGCCGCCGAGCACGTTGCACATCGTGTTGGTGCAGACACTGACCAGCCAGTCACCGGTGGGCCGGCGCTTGTACATGGTGTAGAAGCTGGCCACCGCGCCGACCTGCGCCTTGTTCAGGCCGAGGACCTGGGCGCAGAACTCGACGCCGGCCGGGGAGACGTACCCCTCCTCGGACTGGACCAGGTGCAGCAGCGGCAGCAGCGCCGAGCGGGACCGGTCCGCCGGATAACGGGCGATGATCTCCTTCGCCCGTTCCGACAGCTTCTCCACCAGGTCCTCGGCACGGTCCACACTGCTCCGCGGCGCCGGCACGTTGCCGGGCCCGGACGCCGACGCGCCGTTGAGCTGAGTCTCGGTCATTAGCGATCACACCCACCCATCACCGGGTCCAGCGACGCGCCGCCCGCGATCACGTCGGCGATCAGGCCGCCCTCGGCCATCGCCGGCAGGGCCTGCAGGTTGACGAAGCTGGGCTCGCGGTAGTGCACCCGGTACGGCCGGGTGCCCCCGTCGGAGACGGCGTGCACGCCCAGCTCGCCGCGGGGCGACTCGATGCCGACGTAGACCTGGCCCGGTGGCACCCGGAAGCCCTCGGTGACCAGCTTGAAGTGGTGGATCAGCGACTCCATCGACTGACCCATGATCTTGGCGACGTGCTCCAGCGAGTTGCCCATGCCGTCGACCCCGATGGCGAGCTGCGCCGGCCAGGAGATCTTCTTGTCGGCGACCATGATCGGGCCGGGGCGGAGCCGGTCCAGCGCCTGCTCGACGATCTTCAGCGACTCCCGCATCTCGGCCATCCGGACCAGGTAGCGGCCCCAGACGTCACCGGACTCGGTGGTCGGCACGTCGAACTCGTAGTTCTCGTAGCCGCAGTACGGCATGGTCTTGCGGATGTCCCAGGCGAGCCCGGCGGAGCGCAGCACCGGCCCGGTGACGCCGAGCGCCACGCAGCCGGTCACGTCCAGCACCGCCACGTTCTGCGTCCGCTCCAGCCAGATCGGCTGGCCGGAGAGCATGTCCTCGTATTCCTTCAGCTTCTTCGGCAGCAGCTTCAGGAACTCGCGGATCTTGACGATCGCCTCGTCCGGGACGTCCTGCGCGACGCCGCCCGGGCGGACGTACGCCATGTTCATCCGCAGGCCGGTGATCAGCTCGAAGATCTCCAAGACGTACTCACGCTCGCGGAAGCCGTAGAGCATGACGTTGACCGCGCCGAGCTCCATCGCCGTGGTGGCGATCCAGACCAGGTGCGAGGAGATCCGGTTCAGCTCCATCATCAGCACCCGGATGGTGGTCGCCCGCTCGGTCACCTCGTCGGTGATGCCGAGCAGCTTCTCCACCGCCAGCGCGTACGCCGTCTCGTTGAACAGCGGCGACAGGTAGTCCATCCGGGTGACGAAGGTGCTGCCCTGCACCCAGTTGCGGTACTCGAGGTTCTTCTCGATCCCGGTGTGCAGGTAGCCGACCACCGCCCGCGCCTCGCGGACGGTCTCGCCCTCCAGCTCCAGGATCAGCCGGAGCACGCCGTGCGTCGACGGGTGCTGCGGACCCATGTTGACGACGAGCCGCTCGTCGTTGATCGGGTCGTGCCCGCTGACCACCTGGTCCCAGTCCCCACCGGTGACGGTGAAGACCCGGCCCTCGGTGGTCTCCCGGGACTCGGCGTAGCTCGGGTTCGGTGCGCTGCTCACTGGTACGACCTCCGCTGGTCCGGCGGTGGAATCTGGGCGCCCTTGTACTCGACCGGGACGCCGCCGAGCGGGTAGTCCTTGCGCTGCGGGTGACCCTCCCAGTCGTCCGGCATCAGGATCCGGGTCAGGCTGGGGTGGCCGTCGAAGACCACGCCGAACATGTCGTAGGCCTCCCGCTCCTGCCAGTCGGCGGTCGGGTAGACGGCGGTGACACTCGGCACGTGCGGCGCGTCGGCCGGCACCGCGACCTCCAGCCGGACCTGACGCCGGAAGGTCATCGAGGTCAGCTGGTAGACGACGTGCAGCCGTCGGGCGTCGCTGCCGAGGTAGTCCACCCCGGAGACCGAGGAGCAGAGTTCGAACCGCAGCGCGGCGTCGTCCCGCATCACCTGGCAGACCTCGGCGATCCGCTCCGGGCGTACGTGCAGGGTCAGCTCGCCCCGGTCGACCACGACCTTCTCGATCGCGTCCGCGAAGCCCGGGTACGCCTCCTCCAGCGCGTCGTGGACCTCGTCGAAGTAGCCGCCGAACGGCCGGGGGCTGTCCTCGACGGTGACCCGCTGCCGGACGAGTCCGCCGAAGCCGGAGGTGTCGCCGGAGCCGTGGATGCCGAACATGCCGCGGCCGGCCCGGCTGGCCGGCGGGTACTCCGCCGGGGCGCCGCTGGTCGCGCCGACCGGCGGCCGGGCCACCGGCACGCCGCCGCCCGGCTGCTCGCTGGGCCGGTTCGGCGTGGCGCCGTTCTTACCGGAGTCACTCACCGACCCGACCCCCCTACCAGGTGGTTCTGCGCCTTCATCCAGTTCTCGATCCGCAGCTGCTCCTCGCGGCCCTCGGCGACGGCCCGGGTCCACTCGGCCCGCCGGGCCTTGTCGTTGCGGTACGACGAGGGCATCGAGCCCGGCGCCACCAGCGGTACGTCACCACGGGCCCGACGCGCCTCGAGCATCTTGCGGCCGTTCGGGCCGAGCGGCTCGTGGCCGATCTTCTCGCGCAGCTTGAGAACGGCGTCGATCAGCATCTCGGGCCGGGGCGGGCAGCCGGGCAGGTACATGTCGACCGGTACGACGTGGTCGACGCCCTGCACGATGGCGTAGTTGTTGAACATGCCGCCGCTGCTGGCGCAGACGCCCATCGAGAGCACCCAGCGCGGTTCCGCCATCTGGTCGTAGATCTGCCGGAGCACCGGGGCCATCTTCTGGCTGACCCGGCCGGCGACGATCATCAGGTCGGCCTGCCGGGGCGAGGCGCGGAAGACCTCCATGCCCCACCGACCCATGTCGTAGTGCGAGCCGCCGGCGGCCATCATCTCGATGGCGCAGCAGGCCAGGCCGAAGGTGGCGCCCCAGAACGACGACTTGCGGGACCAGTTGACCAGTTTCTCCACCGAGGTCAGCAGGATGCCGGCCGGGAGTTTTTCCTCGATACCCATCTGACGACCTCCCTCAGTCCCAGTCCAGGCCGCCGCGGCGCCAGACGTAGGCGTACGCGACGAAGACCGCGACGATGAACAGCACCATCTCCACGAAGGCGAAGGTCCCCAGCACGTCGAAGGAGACCGCCCACGGATACAGGAAGATGATCTCGATGTCGAAGACGATGAACAGCATCGCCGTCAGGTAGAACTTGATCGGGAACCGGCCGCCGCCGACCGGCTGCGGGCTCGGCTCGATGCCGCACTCGTACGCTTCGAGCTTGGCCTTGTTGTAGCGCCGGGGGCCGGCGAGGCGCGCGGACGCGACGGAGAAGAGCGCGAAGCCCGCGGCGAGGGCGAACAGCCCGATGATGGGTACGTACGGCGAGAGCGACATCGTTTTCCCCTGCTCGTCCTTCCCGGCCCTCGGTCAATGCCAAATTCACACTATTCACAGTCCTCCGGGCGACGCTGCCCGGGGTGCCGCTGACACCCGCGAGGTGCGGGTCCGGCGGCGGTCTACACGGCCGGAGCCGCCTTTGCCATCGCGTTGATGACCCGGTCCATGGCGTCCCCGCCACGCGGGTCGGTCAGGTTGGCCATCAACTTGAGTACGAACCGCATCAGGGTCGGATGCGGCATGCCGTGCCTGGTCGCGAGCCGCATGACCTGCGGGTTGCCGATCAGCTTCACGAAGATGTTGCCGAGCCGGTAGTAGCCGCCGTAGCGCAGCTTCAGTTCGGTCGGGTACCCGGCCAGCGCCCGTTCCCGCTCGGCGCCGACCGGTCGGGCCAGCGCCTGCACCGCCACCTCGGCGGCGAGTTCACCGGACTCCATCGCGTACGCGATGCCCTCGCCGTTGAACGGGTTGACCATGCCGCCGGAGTCGCCGACCAGCAGCACGCCCCGGGTGTAGTGCGGTACCCGGTTGAAGCCCATCGGCAGCGCGGCGCCGAGGATCGGGCCGTCCGCGTTCGCCTCGTCGGCGAGGCCCCAGTCCTCCGGGGTGTTGCCGAGCCAGTCGGTCAGCAGGCGGCGGTAGTTCGTCTTGCCGAAGCTCGGCGACGAGTTCAGCGCGCCGAGGCCGACGTTGACCCGGCCGTCGCCCATGCCGAAGATCCAGCCGTAGCCGGGCAGCAGCTTGTCCGGGTGTTCCCGGCTGCGCAGCTCCAGCCAGGACTCCAGGTAGTCGTCCTGGTGCTTGACCGGCGACCGGTAGTAGCGGCGGACCGCGACGCCCATCGGCCGGTCGTCCCGCTTGGTCAGACCGAGCGCGAGCGGCAGCCGCCCGGAGACCCCGTCGGCGGCGACGACCAGCGGCGCGTGGAACGTCGCCGGGGCCTTGTCCGGGCCGACCTCGGCGGTGACCCCGATCGACCGGCCGGTCTCGTCGAGGACCGGGCCGGTGACGGTGACCCCGGTGCGCAGCGTCGCGCCGGCCTCGACGGCACGCTTGGCGAGCAGGTCGTCGAAGTCGAGTCGAGTTCGGACCAGACCGTAGTTGGGGAAGCTGGCCAGGTCGGGCCAGTCCAGTTCGAGCCGGATCCCGCCGCCGATCACCCGCAGGCCGCGGTTGCGCAGCCAGCCGGCCTCGGGCGAGGTGTCGATGCCGAGTTTGACGAGTTGCTTGACCGCGCGCGGGGTGAGCCCGTCGCCGCAGACCTTCTCGCGGGGGAACTCGGTCTTCTCCAGCAGCAGCACCCTGACCCCGTGCCGGGCCAGGTGGTAGGCGGTGGTGGAACCACCGGGACCGGCGCCGACGACGATGACATCCGCGTCGTGTTCGACTGCGGCCATCTGCGCCTCCCCTGCCGGTCGCTCGTGAAATGCTTCACAAGCTTGTTTCGGGGAGGAGTCTAAGACCGCGACAAGGTCGGCGCCCGGTTAGGTGACCCTAACCTGTCGAGGTAGGCGTGGTGGCTACCTTCCGACGTACCCGACAGTCTCGGTCCGCGTCACGTCGCGTCGTCCACTGTGGCCGCCGGAGGGCCGGCATCACGTGCGACGACCGGTCCGGGTCAGGTGCGGTCGTCGCCGTCGCGCTGCTGCGGCCGGCTCCGCTGGGTGGGCCCACGGCGCAGCGGACCCGGGGTGACCGGCCCCGGTTCCGCCGGATGCGGGTCGGTCGGCCCGGGCTCCACCGGATGCGGATCGGTGGGTCGGGGCTCGACCGGATGTGGACCGGCGGGCGCGGGGCGCTCGGGATGCGGATCCGCCGGGCCGGGACGGCCGGGCTGTGGATCGGTCGGGCGCGGTTCGACCGGGTGCGGCGACGGCGGGTACGGCTGGGCCGGGTGCGGTTCGACCGGATGCCCGTTGGTCGTCGCCGCCGGACGGATGTCGGCGCCCCGGTCCAGGTCACCACCGTCTGCCGCCGGACCCCGACCACGGCGCAGTTCGCTGTCGTACGGCAACTGTTCCCGCAGCGCGCCGCCGCTGACCCGGTCCAGTGCGGCGAGCACGTCGGAGACGACGGTGCGCACAGTGGCCGGATCCGGCCCGGCCAGCTCCCGCAGCTGGGCGATCAGCTCGGCGGCCTCCGCCTCGGCTTCCGCGCCCGTGGTCGCCGGCCCCACCGGTGACCCGCCGCGGTCGTTCGGCTCCGTGCCGTCGGTCCGCCGGTCTGCCCCCGTCATGGGCGCAGCCTACGGGGTCAAACCCGGCTATGCGGATCAAACTGGCCAAAGACCTTTACCACCGGAAGGCCACAATCGACCGACAGTCGCTGTGGTGACGACGCCAGGAAAGATGAATCCGAGAACGTCTTCCGGTCACGGCCGGACGGCACGGTGCAGGGCGACCACCCCGCCGGTCAGGTTCCGCCAGGCCACCCGCTCCCAGCCGGCGTCGACGATCCGGGCCGCCAGGCCGGCCTGGTCCGGCCAGGCCCGGATCGACTCGGCGAGGTAGACGTACGCGTCGGGGTTGCTGGCCACCGCCCGGGCCACCGTCGGCAACGAACGCATCAGGTAGGACAGGTAGACGGTCCGGAAGGCCGGGTTGGTCGGCGTACTGAACTCGCAGACCACGAGCCGGCCGCCGGGCCGGGTCACCCGGGCCATCTCCCGCAGCGCCGCCGTCGGGTCGACCACATTACGCAGCGCGAACGAGATGGTCACCGCGTCGAAGGACCGGTCGGGGAAGGGCAGCCGCAGCGCGTCCCCGGCCAGCAGCGGCACCTCGGGGCGTACCCGTCGGCCGGCCCGGAGCATGCCGATCGACAGGTCCATGCCGACCGCGTACGCCCCGGAGGTGGCGAGTTCGGCGGTGGAGACACCGGTACCCGCGCCCACGTCGAGCACCCGGTCACCGGGGTTCAGCTCCAGGGCGGCCAGGGTCAGTCTACGCCAACGCCGGTCCTGGCCGAACGAGATGACGGTGTTGGTCAGGTCGTACCGGGACGCCACCTGGTCGAACATCGCCGCGACCTCGTGCGGCTGCTTGTCCAGGCTGGCGCGCCGTCCAGACGGAGTACGGGTCACGTCGCGAGTCTGCCAGCCCCGGACACACCGAGGGCGAGGTGGTCACCCACCCCGCCCTCGATGCCGTGCGTTATGTGAACGGTCCTCGCGGACCGGTAAGGAACGACCGTCAGGCGTCCGACTTCTCGTCGCCCGGGGTCACCAGGACCACCCGGCGCCGCCGGCTGGCCACGAACATCAGCGCTCCGGCGAGCACCACGGCGGCTCCGATCCCGCCGAGCAGGCCGGCCTGCACACCGGTGACCGGCAGGCCACCGCCGTCACCCTCGCCGGCACCGCCACCACCGCCGTTGCCGGCGCCGTTGGAGACAACGACCGCGAAGCCGTCCGAGTTGTCGCTCGCGTCGACCTCGGTCACCCCGGCCGCCTTGGCGCTGACCATGGTGACGAGGTGTCGACGAAGATCGTCAACGACTCCGGGGTCCCGGTGTCGTTGTTGGTGACCTTGACCCAATCTTCCTTGTCCGGAGCGTTGGCGGCCAGCCGGGTTCCGGCGACCGAGAGTTCCAGGTCTGTCCCGGCACCGGCGGCGTACGACGGCGCCTCGGCCACGGCCACGGCGCCGACCTCGAGCAGCGCGGCGCCACCGGCCCTGAGCAGGGCAGCACGTACTGGCTTCACGAAGATGACGCTCTCCCCCGCAGAAAGATCGGAAGTACGAGCCGGGACGTTATCCCGTCCCACGGACGAGGCGCGACACTCTTGACGGAACCGTTATCGCCCGCCATACAAGGCGGAACTCAAGGAATGTCCGGAATTAATGGGCTTCGCGGCGCCCCTTTCCCCGGGGCTCCCAGGACAACGGACAGAAATTCCATTCGCATCGACAGGGCGTGATCCACCATTCGGATGATCACCGGCAGCCGTCGCCGGCACCCAGCGCTCGCCTCCGGTCAACCGTTCGACGCGGAACCGGGCCGGATTCGGTGATCCTCAGCTGGCCGGCTGCGCCTCGACCAGCGGCAGCGCCCGGCCGACCCCGCCGCCGGGCAGGGCGATCGAGGAGAAGTGCGACACCACCCGGTCGTCGGTCGGGTCGTCGGCCGGGGTGTGGTGCACCCGCAGGTGTCGGTAGAGGGTGTCCCGCTGGGCCGGGATCCGGTCGGCGGACCGGATCATCCAGATCAGTTCGTGCAGGTTGGAGCGGTGCCGGGCACCGGCCGACGAGATGACGTTCTCCTCCAGCATGATCGAACCCAGGTCGTCGACCCCCATGTGCAGGGCGAGCTGGCCGACGTCCTTGCCGGTGGTGAGCCAGGATGCCTGCAGGTGCGGCACCGTCTCGAAGAAGAGCCGGGCCACCGCGATCAGCCGCAGGTACTCCGTGGTGGTCGCCTGGGTCCGGCCCTTGAGGTGGTTGTTCTCCGGCTGGTACGTCCACGGGATGAACGCCCGGAATCCCCGGGTACGGTCCTGCACGTCACGGATCATCCGCAGGTGCTCGATCCGCTCGGCGTTGGTCTCGCCGGTCCCCATCATCATGGTGGCGGTGGACTCGACGCCCTGCCGGTGCGCGAGTTCCATCACCTCCAGCCATCGGGCGCCGGACTCCTTCAACGGGGCGATCGCCTTGCGCGGCCGGTCCGGCAGCATCTCGGCGCCGGCGCCGGCGATCGAGTCCAGCCCGGCGGCCTTGATCCGGCTGATCGCCTCGTCCAGGCTGACCCCGGAGACCTTCGCCATGTGCAGGATCTCGCTCGGCCCGATCGAGTGGATCGCCAGCTGCGGGTACGCCCGCTTCACCGAGGAGAAGAGTTCCTCGTAGTACTCGACGCCGTACTCGGGGTGGTGGCCGCCCTGCAGCATCACCTGGGTCGCGCCCAGCTCGACCGCCTCGCCGCACCGGCGGAGGATCTCCTCGGTCGGGTGCGTCCAGCCCTCCTTGTGCTTCGGCGCCCGGAAGAAGGCGCAGAACTTGCAGGCGGTGACGCAGACGTTTGTGTAGTTGATGTTGCGGTCGATCAGGTACGTAACGATGTTGTCCGGGTACCGGCGCCGGCGTACCGCGTCGGCCGCCTCACCGAGGGCGTGGAAGGGCGCCTCGGTGTAGAGGAGCAGCGCCTCCTCGGGCGTGATCCGTCCGCCGTCCGCGCCGCGTTGCAGGATGTCGTCGATTTCCCGGCTCACCGTCACAATCCGAGCCTACGTCCCAGCCCCGGCCCGAACCCACCCTCACCCCCGCCGGTGTGACCCGCGCCGATCCCGCGCCGCGCCGAACACAGCCATGAGTCCGATACCCGATTCTCCGTAGACATTTATCGACGTCACCGAAAAGTGAGGCGGATCCATCGACACCCGGGGGCGGCGTCGTCATGCGCCGTCACGCGCTCATGGGCCGTGCGTTCCTGACCACCGCGGTCGCCGTGCTCCTGGTGGCCGGGCCAACTCGCCGTACCGGATCCGGGTCGGGCCGAACCCGCTCCGGCCGCCCCGAACCCCGGCCCGCGACCTCGCCACCTGGTTCGGCGACCCCGGACGAGGCAACGCAGGACGAGGCGGCGCAGGACCGGGCCGCGCAGCCGTCCCCGCGTACCGCGGTGATACCGCGGCTCGCCCAGGTGCCGCCGGTCGACCCGGCACCGGACTCGGTACAGGTCGCCCGGCGGCTGTCCGGCTGCCCCCGGACCGCACCTCCGATCTGGACATCCGCAAACTCCAGCCCCAGGTCACCTTGGCCCAGTTCGTCGACCCGGCGAACCCGGTTCGATGCGGCGACCATGTCGATGGCCGGCGTCCACCTCGATCTCGACATCGACCTGCTGCTCCGGATCGACAAGATCGTCGGGCCGGACTTCTTCACGCAGGACCTGACGCTGACCCGGTTGCATGACAGCGTCTACTACCATCGATACGATCTGCGCCAGCCCAGCATGGTGATGCTCGAGGTCAGCACCTGGGGCATCCCGCTGGCCGAGATCGTCCTGGCGATCTGGCCCGGCCAGGCGGAGAAGCCCCGCAACGGGGTGACAGTGCCCGGTGGCCGGCCGAGCGTGGTGACCATGCTCGACCCGGGAGACGACGTGGACGACGACAGCTTCGACCTGCTGGCGTACGCCGCCTGGCCCTTCGCCGGTGAGCACGCGCCGAGGCAGGAGAACACCGGCGACGGCGGGGCATGCTGACCGGCGGGCCGGCGACGGGCCGTCGGTGGGGCACCAGGCTGCTGGCCCTGGTGCTCGCCGGCGGCCTCGTCACGCCGCTCGGGGGCTGTTCCGGCGGCTGCACCGAGACCGTGCTTCAGGTGTCGCCGATCGAGGTCGACGACGTGGCCGCCCCGCTCACGGTCAGCGCCCGGCTGACCCGGGACGGCGAGCCGTTCGCCGGGGTCACGGTGAAGCTGGCAATGACGGTGGTGGGGCCGGGCAACGCGCACAGCGAGGCGCTGTTCCGCGCCACCACCGACGCCGACGGCCGGGCAAGCGTGACCCGGCCGGGCGGCGTTGCCCGGCTGTCGCCCACCAACCACCGGGTGACCGGATTCGCCGCCTACTTCGAGCCGATGAACAAGATCAAGGGGGTGCGCTACTGCTGGTCGAGCGTGTCGGCACCGATCACCTGCCGGACCGGTGCCGGTTCCGGCCCGTGCCCGGCCCGGACGCCGGCCTGAGGTCGCGCCACCCAGAGGGCGAGTTGTCCGGTGGTGCAGGGCGAACGGCGCGGTGACGGTGCGCCGATGCCCGTGCCGCCAGAGCCCGCCGAACCCAGCCGCTCGCTGCTCTGCGCCGACTACGGCGCACCCCTCGCCCGGCTCCGGCTCCGCGACGACGACCTCACTACATCGCGGAGGCTCGCGGCACGCCGATCAGCATGGTCGAGCACCACTCCGACATGCTGTACTGGCCTGCTGAACCAGCGCTTCCGTCCCGCCAGGGGAAAGATCGCACTACATCGGGGAAGTAGTGGCTTTCCTGGCGGGAGGATGCCACTTCTTCCCCGAAGTTGCGTCTGCCTGGCGGGTACGAACTCAGGTGGTACAGCTGCCGTTGTCCGGGTTGACACACTTCGCCCGGCTCCACAGCGTCTCGAAGTTGGCGTGGAAGTCGTCCCAGACGGTCGGGTGCTCGATCTTCACCAGCGTCTCGTCATGGTCCTGCAGCGCCGGCCCGGTGATGTTGTGCGAACCGGTGAAGACGACGCTGCGCCCGGGCACCCCGACGAAGGTGCCCCGGATGATGATGTTCTTGGAGTGCACGGTGACCACCCGGCCGTCGTAGTTGCTGGCCTCGGCGTCGTGGTACTTCTTCAGCGAGATGTTCGGCTGACCGTTGAGGGTGGCGTACGTGGTGCTGCCCATCGAGCCGTACACCACCCGGACCCGGCAGCCCATCCGGCCGATCCGACGCAGTTCGGTGGCGACCTCGGGGCGGGCGTTGGTGATCTGGGCGTGCGCCACGTCCACCGAGCAGCCCGGCTCGTACGCGGACACCTCGGCCAGCCGGTTCGCCAGGGTGTCACTGTCGGAGCGGGGCGAGTGGTAGACCGTGACCGCCGTGGTCGGTGACTTGTAGTAGCCGTTCGTGGCGTTGAAGTAGTTGTTGTTCTTGCGCTGGGCCCGCATGTCGTTGAAGTACGCGGTGAAGTGGTCGTACAGCTCGTAGTCCTCGTGCACGACCAGCGCGGTGTTGAAGAGGTTGTTCTGGGAGAAGGTCAGATTCTGCGAACTGACCACGACCACCCGCTTCATGGTGCCGCTGGTCGAGAACGTGAAGACCTTGTTGTGGTTGATCGAGTTGCTCTGGTTGCCGATACAGGCCGTCGACCCGGCCACCGTTGACGAGGTCCTGCCGCAGATCACCAGGTCGTCGAGGTTGGCCGCCCGGAGCACCTGCATCGCGGCGTTGTCCGCGCCGGTGTTCACCCCGCCGCCGGTCTCGTCCAGCACCACCCGGACGACCGCGCCCCGGGCCGCCGCCCGGGCCAGCGCCTCGGCCACCACCGGAGAACTCCAGCTGTACATCAGCCCCCGGACGTAGCCGCCCGACGGCACGCCGTCGGCGAGCCGGACCAGCTCGTCCTCGATCGCCCGGTCCCGGGTGCCGTCCTCGGCCGGCACGTTGAAGACCGTGTACGCCGGGAACGGGTCGGCGGCGGTGACGAACGCCCTGGCAGCGGTGCCGGCCGGAGTCGCCGCCGAGGCGGGCGGTCCACCCACCGCCACGCCCACCGCCAGGCACCCCGCCAGGACGACCCGGATCGGAGTACGCCGTGCCCGCAGACTCTCCATCCGCTCTTATTAGTCCAGATATGTCGATCAGGCAACATGCTCTCGAAGGTCTTTTTCATCTAGCATCCGTCCCGGCTCTGACCCGACCCGAGGAGTAGGGACCGATGACAGTGACGTTCGAGGTGACCGCGGATCCGCGAGCCTGGGTACGGGCCACCCGTCGGGCGATGCGTCCGTACCTGCTGGTCATCTGGGTGGGGTCCGCGTTGGTCGTGCTCGGTGGCGGCACGATCGTCGCGCTCGACCCGGCCGACCCCGGCGAGGGCATCCAGTTCATCGTGCTCGGTCTCGTCCTGCTGTCGCTGGGACCGCTGCTGCCCCGGCTGTCGGTACGGATGCAGAAGTGGCTGCTCACCCCACCCATCACCATCACCGTGAGCGACGAGAAGCTGGCCAGCCGATCCGCGACCTCGTCGTCCGAGTTCGTCTGGTCGGCGGTGCGCCGGGTGCAGGAGACCGACGACATGTGGCTGGTCCGCCTCGGACACACCCATCTGCTCATGCTGCCGAAGGACGGCACCGACGAGACCGGCCGGCAGGAGTTTCGTCGGCTGCTCGTGGACCGGGGTCTGGCCCGGTAGTCTCCGGTACCCGTACCCAAATCCGTTGGCCGGGGGGTGACCGGCCCGGCTATGGTCCGGCGATGCCGTTGCAGCCCGACCCCGACGATCCCGCCGGCTCCCTGCTCCACACGGTGGACGGCCGCCCGCTCGCCCGGTTGCGTCTCGGGGACGACGACGGGGAACAGGTCGTCGAAGACGTCCGGCCGCTGCCCGGGACGGAGTTGTCCGAGGTCGTCGACCAGGCCCGCCGGGACCTCGCCGGGCTCCGGCTGGAGACTCCGGACGACAACCTGCTGGCAGCCCTGCTGGCAAGTGGTCTCACCCTGGACCGGGCCGCCACCGACCTGCGGCACGACCTCGCCGACCTGCCGGAGGTTCCCGAGCTGCCGACGGGCTGGACCCTGGCCCCCGCCGGCTGGGACGACGACCTGGCCAGCGCGTGCGCCGCCGCGTACGGCCCGGACCATCCGGACGGCTCCTGGCGGGACGAGGACACCCGGTACATCAGCGTGATGTACGAGACCGGCGAACCGGTGCCGCCGCTGGTCACCGCCTCGGCTCGGGTGGTGGGGCCGGACGGGCGCAGCGCCGGTCACGTCCTCTGCGCCGGCCCGGTGCCGTGGACCGACGACGTCTGCGGCTGGATCCTCAACCTCGCGGTGGCGCCGCACGCGCAGGGCATCGGGCTGGGCCGGGCGTTACTGGTCCACACCCTGCACGGCACCCGCGACGCCGGGCTGCCGGCCCTCGGCCTCCAGGTCGCCGACGGCAACCCGGCGCGCCGGATGTACGACCGGGCCGGCTTCCGGGTACGCACCCGGGTCCTGGCGGTCAAGCTGCCCGCCCCGGAGTAGACCCGCCGACGGGTCGGGCTCGACTCCGACGGTCGGGCCGGACCGGTTGGTTCCGCCACGGGACCGGCCGGGGAATCCGTCCACACCGGAGTCAGCCGTCGTAGTCGATCTCCAGAGTGTCGGTCACCGGGCTGGCCTGGCAGGTCAACACGTAGCCGGCGGCCAACTCGTCCGGCTCCAGGGCGTAGTTGCGGGCCATCGTCACCTCGCCGGAGACGACCTTCGCCCGACAGGTCGAGCAGACCCCGCCCTTGCAGGCGTACGGCAGCTCGCCGCGGACCTTCAGCGCCGCGTCGAGGACCCGCTCGTCCCGCCCCATCCGGAAACTCGACGTCCGACCGTCCAGCCGGATCGTCACCTCACTGCCGGCCGCCGAGCCGGCCTCCGGCCTGACCGGCGGCGCGGGCGGGGTGTCCACGTGGAACAGTTCCGCGTGCACCATCTCCGCCGGCACCTGCCGGGCGGCCAGCACCTCCCGGGCGGCCAGCACCATCCCGTACGGGCCACAGAGGAACCACTCGTCGATCCGGTCGGTCGGTACGAGCGTGTCCAGCAGCCGGCCCAGCCGGTCGGCGTCGATCCGGCCGGAGAGCAGCGGTGACTCGCCCTGCTCCCGGGACAGTACGTGCAGCAGGTGCAGCCGCTGCGGATACCGGTCCTTCAGGTCCGCCAACTCGTCGGCGAACATCACCGTACGGGCGTGCCGGTTGCCGTACACCAGGGTGAACGTGCTCGCCGGCTCGACCGCGAGCGCGGTCGCGACCAGCGCGAGGACCGGGGTGATCCCGGAGCCGGCGACGACCGCCGCATAGTGCCGGACCCGGTCCGGGGTGAACGCCGAGGTGAAGTGCCCGAGCGGCGGCAGCACCTCGACGGTGTCCCCGGCCCGCAACGCGCTGACCGCGAACCGGGAGAAGGCGCCGCCCGGCACCTCGCGCACGCCGATCCGCAGCCGACCGGTCCCGGCCAGCTCCACCGGGGTCGAGCAGATCGAGTACGACCGCCGCACCTCCAGGTTCTCCTCGTCGAACCGGCGTACGGTGAGGTGCTGGCCGGCCCGGAAGGCGAAGACGTCCCGCAGTTCGACCGGCACCGCGAAGGTGACCGCGACCGCGTCCTCGGTCAGCCGGTCCACGGCGACGACCGGCAGCGGGTGGAAGACCGGCCGGCGACGTACCGGTCTGGTGATGGTCACGCTCACAGTGCCCTCAGGTGGTCGAAGGGTTCCCGGCAGGCCCGGCACCGCCACAGTGCCTTGCAGGCGGTCGAACCGAACCGGCTGATCTGCTCGGTGTCGGCGGTCCCGCAGCGCGGGCAGCGTACGGACAGGGACAGCGCCACCGGACCCGCCGGCCGGGACGCCGGCCCGGGCGGGGCGATGCCGGCGGCGGCGAGCTTCGCCCGACCGGGCTCGGAGATCCAGTCGGTGCTCCAGGCCGGCGCGTAGACGGTGCGTACCTCGGCATCCGGGTGCCCGACGGCGGCGAGCGCGGCCCTGATGTCGGCCCGGATAACGTCCATCGCCGGGCAGCCGGTGTAGGTCGGGGTGATCGTCACGGTGACCCGTCCGGTTTCCGGCTCGACCGCCACGTCCCGCAGGATCCCGAGGTCGTCGATGGTCAGCACCCGCAGCTCCGGGTCCACCACCGCCGCCACCGCCGCCCGCGCGGCGTTCAGCCCGGTCACCACCTTCTCCACACCCACTGCGTTCCTCGCGCTCACCAGGAGGCTCCGGGGTGGGCGCGGTGGACGACCTGCATCTCGGCGAGCAGGTAGGAGAGGTGTTCGGTGTGCCGACCGGCGCGTCCGCCGTCCGGCGCCCAGCCGTCGGCCGGCCGGTCCAGCGTCGCGGCGGCCAGCACCGGCTCGACGGTGGCCAGGAACTCGGCCCGCAGCCCGGCCGGGTCGACCGGCGCGGTCGGGTCGGGGGTGAACAGCTCGTGGGTGTACGGCCAGACCTCCTCCACCGCCGCCTGCATCCGCCGGTGCGACTCGGCGGTGCCGTCACCGAGCCGCACCGTCCACAGCCGAGCGTGGTCGAGGTGGTACGCGACCTCCTTGCACGCCTTGCCGGCGATCGCGGCGAGCCGCTCGTCGGCGCAGTCGCGCAGCGCGGTGTAGAGCGGCAGCTGGTACGCCGCCAGGAAGAGCAGCTTCGCGATGGTGACGGCGAAGTCCCCGTTCGGCAGCTCGACCAGTAGGCAGTTACGGAAGTCGCGGTCCCCCCGCAGGTAGGCGAGCGTGTCCTCGTCCCGGCCGGCGCCCTCCAGCTCACCCGCGTACGTCAACAGCAGCCGGGCGGCGCCGAGCTGGTCCAGGGCGATGTTGGCGAGTGCGACGTCCTCCTCCAGCTCCGGGGCGGCGGAAACCCATTCCCCGAGCCGTTGTGCGGCGATCAACGCGTCGTCGCCGAGCGCCAGCAGGTGCGGCACCGTCGTGCCGGCCGGGGTGCCGGTCGTGCCGGCCGCACTGTCGACAGACGTGTTCACAGGTGCGCCGCCCCGTCCGGTACCTGGTAGAACGTCGGATGCCGGTAGACCTTGTCGGCGGCCGGGGCGAAGAAGGCGTCCTTCTCGTCCGGGCTGGAGGCGGTGATCACGGCGGCCGGGACGACCCAGATCGACACTCCCTCCTGGCGGCGGGTGTAGACGTCCCGGGCGTTGCGCAGCGCCAGCTCGGCGTCCGGCGCGTGCAGGCTGCCGACGTGACTGTGCGCCAGCCCGCGCCGGGGTCGGACAAAAACCTCCCAGAGCGGCCAGCCGCGCCGGTCCGTCGACCCGTCGGTCATGCCGCCACGGTCGCTCACGCCGCCACCTCCAGTCGCTCGGCGGACCGGGCCGCCTGCTTGGCCGCGTACGTCTCGGCGGCCTCCCGCACCCACGCCCCGTCGGTGTGGGCCCGCCTCCGGTGCGCGGCGCGCTGCCGGTTGCACGGCCCGTCGCCGGAGATCACCCGCATCAGCTCGGCGTAGTCCGGCTGGGTGAAGTCGTACGCCTGCCGTTCGGCGTTCCAGCGCAGGTCGGGGTCGGGGATCCGGAGTCCGAGCACCTCGGCCTGCTGCACGCACATGTCGACGAAGCGCTGCCGCAGCTCGTCGTTGGAGAACCGCTTGATCTTCCAGGCCATCGACTGCTGGGAGTGGGTGGAATCGCCGTCCGGTGGGCCGAACATCGCCAGCGACGGGTACCACCAGCGGTCGACCGCGTCCTGGGCCATCTCCCGCTGGGCCGGGGTGCCGTGCGCCAGGGTGTGCAGGATCTCGTAGCCCTGTCGCTGGTGGAAGGACTCCTCCTTGCAGACCCGGATCATCGCCCGGGCGTACGGCCCGTACGAGCACCGGCAGAGCGGGACCTGGTTGACGATCGCCGCCCCGTCCACCAGCCAGCCGATCGCCCCGACGTCGGCCCAGCTCAGCGTCGGGTAGTTGAAGATCGAGCTGTACTTCTGCCGGCCCGCGAGCAGCAGGTCGACCAGTTCGTCCCGGGTCACCCCGAGGGTCTCGGCGGCCGCGTACAGGTAGAGGCCGTGCCCGGCCTCGTCCTGGACCTTGGCGAGCAGGATCGCCTTGCGCTTGAGCGACGGCGCCCGACTGATCCAGTTCCCCTCCGGCTGCATGCCGATGATCTCGGAGTGGGCGTGCTGGGCGATCTGTCGGATCAGGGTCCTGCGGTAGGCGTCCGGCATCCAGTCCCGGGGTTCGATCTTCTGGTCGGCCTCGATCAGCCCGGTGAAGTACGCCTGCGGATCGGTGTCGGTCGCGGCGCCGTCCGCGACGTCGGGACGCCCCCGGGCCGCGGCGGCCCGCAGCGCCGCCTCGGCCGCCTCGACCTGATCAAGCAGCCCGTCGGCCGGCCGGGCGTCCGGCTCGGGAAAGTGATGTCCGTACACAGAATAAGTGTTACAGCTCAACTAGCCGGATACCAAGACGTGTAACAGAACTGCCGCCGAGCGAGGCGGCGGTGCCGGCCGGTACGACGGGAGCGACTGACCGCCGACGGAGCGATGACCCCGGTCACAGCAGCCGCCACTTTTCCGGACCTAATGCCGAATAGCCTTCTATTCCAGGGCACCTCACAACAATTTCACGAGCGCGCCACCTGGCGAACCGCCCCGGGCGACGTAAGCTTTTCCCGTCCCGTACAGCCGTTTCCCCCGGTGGTACGGGGGCGCGGAGCACCACTGGGTGCGGGGCCTGCGGACGCATCGGCGCGATCCGACGGGACCTCCGACGCCCCGGACAGCCGGCCCCCGCCCTCACGCTTGGAGCCCGTATTTCTCATGCGCTCCCGTATGCCCCTGGTGGTCACGCTGGCCGCTGCCGTACTCGGCGGGCTGCTGCTCGTCCCGGTGGTGTACGCCAGGGTCAGCCCGCCACCGAACCAGGAGGCCATCCCGGAGGCCACCGAGGCCATCACCCCGCCGCCCGAGCAGCAGCAGGAGAAGAGCGCCCCGACCGGGATCACCCCGGCCGCGCCGCCCGCCCCCGAACTCGCCGCCGGGCCGGTGTCCGTACCAGGCGTGGACGGCTTCTTCTCCTGGGCCCTGCTGGACCGGCACAGCGGCAAGATCTCCGGCGCCCGGAACATGACCGCGACCAACTCGACCGAGTCGATGATCAAGGTCTGGATCGTCTCGGACTACCTGCGCCGGCTCGGCAACCGGAAACCGGCGGAACCGATGCTCAAGGCGGCCAGCCACGCGATCCGGGACAGCGACGACCGGGCCGCCGAGGTGCTCTTCAACCAGGGCGGCCGGGCCCCGGTGATCGAGCGGCTGATCAAGATGTGCGGACTCACCGACACCAGAGCGGTGGTCCCGCCGAAGGCGAGGACCGTCTGGTGGAGTTACACCCAGATGTCCGCTCGGGACGCCGTCCGGATGGGAGAGTGCATCAAGGACGGCACCGCCGCCGGCAAGAAGTGGACCACGTGGGTACTGAACGAGATGACCAAGGTACGCGGTAGCACCGCCGCCAAGGACCAGAAGGCGGGCCGGGGCGGTGGCCGCTGGGGCATCATCGACGGCCTCCCGCCAGAGCTCGCCAAGGGCGTGGCCATCAAGAACGGCTGGACCCGGATCGGGGCCGACTGGAAGTGGCACCTGAACTGCCTCGCGATCTCGGGCGACTGGGTGCTGTCGGTGCTGACCCGCTATCCGGCGAACAAGAGCCTCGACTACGGCGCGAAGATCTGCGCCAGCGTCGCCAGCCAACTGGTGACGCCGCGTCCGGGCGCCGTACTCAAGATTCCTCCGCCGATCGACAACGCGGCGGCCAAGCCCGGTGGGAGACCCTCCTGATGTCCAGCGACCAGCGACGCGGTACGTCCGCGCCCGACTCCAACCGCCGAACCCTGCTCCGGCTGGGCCTGATCAGCGGCGTCCTGCTGGTGCTGGTACTGGTCGCCCTCCGGCTCCTGCCGGGATCCCCGCTCGCCAGCAACGCCGCCGCCCGGTGGGGTGAGCCGACCGGTGGCCCAGGCGCGACCGCCGGACCGTCGGAGCAGCCGACGCCGACGCCGAGCCCGAGCCTGCCGCCGCTGCCGGTGGCGCCGACCGACGTCGACGTCGACACCGACGGCTGGTGGAACTGGGCGTTGCTGGACACCCGGACCGGCACGGTCACCGGCTCGGACAACATGGACGAGACCAACCCGACCGCCTCCATGATCAAGGCGTGGATCGGCGCGGACTACCTGCGCCGCGCCGCCGAGCAGGGCCAGACCCCGAGCGACGCCCGGTTGGACGAGGTCTCCATCATGATCCGGGACAGCGACAACAACGCCGCCTCGGACCTCTACAAGGTCAACGGCGGTACGGCGTCGATCCGGCGCCTGATCAGCACCTGCGACCTGACCGACAGCAGTCCCGCCCCGGACGGCGGCTGGAGTCGTACCGCGCTCTCGGCCCGGGACGCGGCCCGGATGGGCGCCTGCATCGCCGACGGCCGGGCCGCCGGGCCGAAGTGGACCAACTGGCTGCTCGACGAGATGCGGGCGGTCCGCGGCGTCGGCAACTTCGGCATCCGCAAGGCGTTCCCGCCGCAGGTGCAGAAGACCATCGCGATCAAGAACGGCTGGGTCGACCGGACCCCCGAGCAGAAGTACACCGTCAACTGCCTGGCCGTCGGCGACGGCTGGACCATGGCGGTGGAGACCCGCTACGACATCAACCTCGGCTACACGTACGGCGCGAAGATCTGCGAAGAGGTCGCCGCCCAACTCCGTACGGACTGAGCCGGCAGGAAGGGCCCATCCCTGCCCGAAGCAACAGGGAGGGGCCCATCCGTTCCGGCCACGATCAGCCGACGAAAAACGCCGGGCCGTCGGCCGGCAGGGTGGGCAGGTCGGCCAGTGCGGCGGCCCGGCGGGCGAACTCCCGCAGTCCCGCCACCTGCCGCTCGCCGAGCGAGAAGTCCAGCGTCCGGAAGTACGTCGCCAGCGTCGCCGCGTCGAACGTCTCCCACCGGGCCGCCGCCTCGGCGACCTCGTCCAACTCGGCCAGGCAGAGGTCACGGGACCGGAGGAACGCCTCGTGCACGTCCTTGACCAGGCCCGGGTGGTCGGTGGCGAAGTCGCGGCGTACCGCCCAGACGGCGAAGACCATCGGCAGGCCGGTCCAGTCCCGCCACGCCTGCCCCAGGTCGGTGACCTCCAGTCCCCGGCCCGGCGCCTCGTGGAGGGCCCGCAGGGCCACGTCGCCGATCAGCACACCGGCGTCGGCCTCGAGCAGCATGGTGGTCAGGTCGGGCGGGCAGCTGAAATACTCCGGCGTGACCCCGTACTTCTCGGCGAGCATCAGCCGGGCCAGCATCACGCCGGTCCGGGAGGTCGAGCCGAGCGCGACCTTGGCGCCGTCCAGCTCGGCGAGCGGGCGGGTGGAGACCACGTTCACCGAGAGCACCGGCCCGTCGCTGCCGACCGCCAGGTCGGGCAGGAGCAGCAGCTCGTCGGCGTGCTTGAGGTATTCGACCAGCGTGATCGGCCCGATGTCGAGGTCACCGGCGACCAGCTGGGCACTGAGCCGCTCCGGCGAGTCCTTGTGCAGGTCGACGTCGATCAGCGCGCCGGAGCGCATCAGGCCCCAGTAGATCGGCAGACAGTTGAGGAACTGGATATGTCCTACCCGGGGTCGCCGTAGCTCGGTCATGATCAGACGGTAGACCTCGAATCGGACGCCCGCTCAGCCGACCGGCACGGAAGTGGCGGGTGCCGCACCACCCGGCTCCGGTGCCGCGCCGGGCTTCGGTACCGCGCCAGCGGGCTCCGGCTCCGGTGCCGCGCCGGGCTTCGGACCCGGTCGCCGGATCGACTCGGTCCGGACCGCCCGGAGCACCACCGGGACCACGGCGGCGACCACGGCCAGGCCGGCCAGCGCGGTCACCGCGACCAGCGGACGCGGCGCGAACCGGGTGAGCAGCAGACCGCCGACCAGGTACCCGAGCATGCCGGCGCCCTGGATCGCCGCGCTCTGGGTGGCGAAGGCGCGTCCGCGTACCGTCGCCGGCACCCGGTCGACCATCAGCAGGTTGCTGAACACGTTGAGGCCGCCGTTGGCCACCCCGCCGAGCAGCCAGAGCGGGATCAGCCACCCGGCCGTGGGAACCGTGGCGCCGAACAGCACCGCCAGGCAGGCCAGGCCGAGCATGGCCAGCACGCTCCAGACCCGGGCGGCATCGTCGGGCAGCCGGCCGGCGGCGCCGGCCAGCAGCCACGACCCGGCCAGCATGCCGGCGGTCCAGGCCATGCTCACCAGGCCGTACGTCGTGGTGGAGGCGGCCAGGGTCTCGCGTACGTAGAAGACGTCGATCACGTTGACCGCACCGACTCCGGCGACCGTGGCGGCGATGGCGAGCACCATGGTCCAGAGCAGCGGATCGTGCCGCAGCCGCCACCCCGGGCCGGCGGACTCTCCGACGTCGCCGCGACCGGGCGGGGTCGCTCCGGTCGCGGCCGTCGACCCGGTGCCGGCCGCGACGCGGCCCACGGCCGTCGACCGTCGCCCTCCCCGACGGGTACGCAGCAGCAGCCCCGCCCCGACCAGGGCCAGGTAGCTGGCGGCGTCGAGCAGCAGCGGCAGTCGTACGCCGAACTCGCCGACCAGCAGTCCGGCCAGGCCGGGCGCGACCAGCAGGCCCAGGAAGCCGGCGGTCTGGTTCACGGCGCTGGCCCGGGGCAGGTCCTCGCGGCGGACCATCTCGGGCAGCAGCGCCGCCAGGACCGGTTGGGTCACCGCCAGCCCACAGGCGAGCAGGGCGACCAACAGCATGATCACTTCGGCCCGTTCGGTGTACGCGAGGACGGCGCAGCAGGCGGCCTGCACCAGACCGGCCCCGATGAGCAGTCGACGGCTGTCCACCCGGTCGGCGAGCCGTCCGGTCAGCGGGGCGAGCAGCACCAGCGGGAGGGTCGCGGCGAGCATCACCCCGGAGACCGCGAGTCCGCCGGCGCCGGCCGACTGGAGGGCGAGGGCCAGGGAGGTGGCGGCGAGGTAGTCCCCGCAGGTGGAGAAGGCCCGGGCGCCGGCGGCCAGGTGGACGTCGGTCCACCGGGAGGCAGGCAGGTCAACGCCGGCAGTCGTGAAGGACATGCTTCGAAAATAATCCTTCATAACCACCCGGGCAAGCCCCGGCGTCGGGAGTCAGTCGATCGGCATCGCCATGTAGTGGGCCGCCACCGGCCGGGCACCCTCAGGCGGCTCGGTACGGTCACGACGCCGGTACGGCTTCATCAGCTCCCGTACCGCCGCATTCAACGTGGTCAGCTCCTCGGCGGTCAGCATCAGCACCGACCCGCCGTACGCGGTGGCGTCGTACCACTCCTTCGACTCGTCCCCGAGCCGCCGTGCCCACGCCCGGATCCGCTGGTAGTCCCGGGCGGCGTACACCTCTATCAGGGTCTCCTGGGCGGCGCGCGCCTCCTGTGACGAATCCGGCCCGGCCTCCACCCCGAACGAGCGCACGCTGCTACGCCACAGCCGCTCCCGGGCGTCACCCCGGCTGGGCGCCTGCTCGACCAGGCCAAATCTGGCCAGCTCCCGGAGGTGGTAGCTGGTGGCGCTGGGCGACAACCCGACGATCTCGGCACACTCGGTGGCGGTGATCGCGGTGTCGGTGGAACTCAGATGCTCCATGATCTCGACCCGGGCCGGATGCGCCAGCGCCCGCATCACCTGCGGATCGCTGATCACCAACGAACGCTGCTCCACGGGCTGCTCAGTCATGCCCCCATGATCCCGCGCCAGCCCGGACCGACCTAAACCACTCGCCGGCCGGCCGGTTCCGGCGTACGCTTACCGGCCCTGCCGACGGCCGCGGTGAGCACGCACCGCAGCGGACGTCCCCGCGCCGGGGCTGGCCATCCAGCCCGACGGACACGCGAGCAGAGCAGATCGTCGTACCCGAGGAAGTTCGATGACCGTGCCCGACCTCGCCACCGACCCCGCGCCCGACCTCACCACCGACCTCGCCGCCGAGCGGGCCCACCTGACCGCCTCCCGGGCCGCGCTGCGCCGGATGCGGGAACACGCCGAGGCGCTGTTCCGCTCCGGCGACGGCGTCGCCGGTGACGCGTACGCCGCCGAGACCCTCGGCACCACGCTCGCCCGCCGGGTCGCCGAACTCGCCGACGACCCGACCACCCCGCTCTTCTTCGGCCGCCTCGACTTCGCCGACGGCGACTACCACATCGGCCGGCGACACGTCACCGACGAACTCGGCGAACCCATGGTGCTCGACTGGCGGGCCCCGATCTCCCGGTCGTTCTACCGGGCCAGCGCCCGCGACCCACAGGGCGTACGCACCCGGCGCCGGTTCGGCTTCCAGACCGGGGAACTGACCAGCTTCGAGGACGAGCACCTCGACCGGGGTGAGGAGTACGGCACCAGCAGCCGGATTCTCACCGCCGAGATCGAACGCCCCCGGGTCGGGCCGATGCGGGACATCGTCGCCACCATCCAACCCGAGCAGGACGAACTGGTCCGGGCCGAGCTGGCCGACTCGATCTGCGTCCAGGGGGCGCCCGGGACCGGGAAGACGGCGGTCGGGCTGCACCGGGCCGCGTACCTGCTCTACCTGCACCGGGAACGGCTGCGCCGCTCCGGCGTACTGGTCGTCGGACCGAACCGGGCGTTCCTGTCGTACATCTCCGCGGTCCTGCCCGCCCTCGGCGAGGTCGAGGTGACCCAGGCGACCGTCGAGGACCTGGTGACCTCGGCGACGTACCGGCCGGACGGCACCGCCACCGGTACCCCCCTCGCGGTCCGGGGGATCGACCCGCCGGAGACCACGGTGGTGAAACACGACCCCCGGATGGCCGAGGTGCTGCGCCGGGCGCTCGCCGGGCTGGTCCGCGATCCCGAGGACCCGATCACCGTCTCCGACGGGTCGTACCGGTGGCGGATCACCGCCGAGGCGCTGCGCCGGGTGGTCGCCGAAGCCCGCCGGGAGGACCTGCCGTACGCCACCGGCCGGGAACGGGTCCGGGCCCGGGTCGTCGGGCTGCTGCAACGCCAGGCCGAGGCCCGCCGGGGCGACTCACCCGGCGACGGCTGGCTGCGCCGGATGGGCCGGTCGAAGCCGGTCACCGAGTTCCTCGACCGCTGTTGGCCGGCGGTCACCCCGGACGGGCTGGTGCACCGGCTGCTCGCCGACCCGCAGGCGCTGGCGGAGGCCGCCGCCGGGCTGCTCACCGAGACCGAGCAGGCGGCGCTGACCTGGCCGAAGCCGCCGCGCACCCCGAAGGCGGCGAGGTGGAGCGCGGCGGACGCCGTACTTGTCGACGAGGCCGCCGGCCTGATCGACCGGCTGCCCAGCTTCGGGCACGTGGTGGTCGACGAGGCGCAGGACCTCTCCCCGATGCAGTGCCGGGCGATCGCCCGACGCAGCGAGCACGGCTCGCTGACCCTGCTCGGTGACCTGGCCCAGGGCACCGCGCCGTGGGCCGCCTCCGACTGGCGGGAGTCGCTGCGCCACCTGGGCAAGCCGGACGCCTCGGTGGTGCCGTTGACCATGGGGTTCCGGGTACCGGCCGTGGTGGTCGCGTTCGCCAACCGGCTGCTGCCGGTGCTCGCGGTCGACGTACCGCCGGCCGAGTCGCTGCGCCGCGACGGCGCGCTCGACATCCGTACCGTCGAGGACCTGCCGATGGCGACGGTCGCCGAGGTGCGGGCGGCGCTGGCGCACGACGGCTCGGTCGCGGTGATCGCCGCGGACGACGACGTTGACCGGCTCCGCGCGGCGCTCGCCGACGCCGGGGTGCCGACCGCGACCGCCGACGAGGTCGAGGCCGGGACGCGGGTCTCGGTCGTGCCGGCCACCCTGGTCAAGGGCCTGGAGTACGACCATGTGATCGTCGTCGAGCCGGCCCGGATCGTCGCGGCGGAGCCCCGCGGCCTGCACCGCCTCTACGTGGTGCTGACCCGGGCCGTGTCCCGACTCGCCGTGCTGCACAGCGCCCCGCTGCCCGCGCCCCTCGGCTGAGACCGGCGGCGGGGCGGCGGCCCGGGGGCGACGGAGGCCGAGGCCGACGGGTCGACGGGGCGGCGGCCGGGATGGCGGCTCGGTAGGCTCGGCCGGTGCCGAGAGGAGGCCGAGTGTCCTGGCCGGACAGTGGTGCCTGGATCGTCAGCACGACGTCGACCGCCACGAACTGGGCATTGGCCACCGCCGTGCTCGGCGCGGCGTCGACACACCGGGTGGCGGTGCTCCGGATCGTCGGCCCGGACGAGGAACCTGCCGCCGCCCAGGGCTTCCGGCACACCGACGGGCTGGCCAGCCAGCTCGACGTGCGGGCCGGTGGCAGCGATCCACTCACCGTCGACGACGTCGTCGGGCTGGTCCGCTCGCTGGCCGGGCGGCACGGCCTGGTCCTGGTCGGCGCCACCTCCGGGCTGCTCGCACCGCTCGGCGGCGACGGCTGGACGCTCGCCGACCTGGCCTGGGCGTTGGGTGCGCCGGTCGTCGTGGTCACCGGTTCCGGGGCGGACTCCACCAACCACACCCTGCTGGCCCTCGACGCGCTGGCCAACCGGGAGCTGCCCGCCACGGTGGTCGCGATCGGCGCGGGGAACACCTTCGACACCCTGCCGGTGGCCCTGGCCGGCCGGATCCCGGACGAGGCGACGCAGCGCCCGGAACTGGTCGCGACCGAGGCCGTACGGTGGCTCGACCCCCTGCTGCACAGCGGCCCCGAACGGCGACCGGCGGCCGCCGACAGATCCGTCGTCGACACCTCTGATGCCGACGACGCCGACTCCGGTGACTCCGGTGTCGGTGACTCCGACGCCGGCGTCCCGGTCGGACCGGCGCCGGTCGGACCGACGACGCCGACCGCCGACCCGGCTCCGAGCGGCACCGGCCAGCTCCGGACGGCCGGTACGGTCAGCGGCCGACGGGTGCTGCTCGTCCTGCTCGGCGTCTTCGTCGCGCTGGTGCTGCTGCTTTGCGGCATCACCGTCGCCGGTCTCGGTGACGACCCGCTCGACCGTACCGAGATCTCCGTCGAGTCACGACGGGTCGGGCCGGGCCACCCGGCACCGGAGCCCGCCTCGGCGCACGCCGTTCCGGTCACCCCGCCGGGGATGCCCCGGCCGCTCCGGCCCCCGGCCAGCACGGTCTGCCCGCAACACGTCGGCACGGTGCGGCCGACCTCCCCGGACCGGCGGACCACGGCCCGGGTCGACGCCGCCTGGCTGCGGATCGAACGCTGGCTGGCCGAACACGCCCCCCGGAGTCGCCAGTCGCTGCGTCCGCCCGCCGCCGCGAAGCAGATCGACGCCCTGCAGGTACGGATGTCCGTCGCCTTCCCGCCCGACCTGGTCGCCTCGCTGCGCCGGCACGACGGCGCGACGCCCGGAGGCTTCAGGCTGACGTTCCTCTACCGGCTCATGTCGCTGCCGGAGATCGTCCGCAGTTGGGAGGTTTCCTGCACCGTCCTCGCCCGCGCGCCGGGGGACGACGACTGGTGGCACCGGTCGTTCGTCCCGTTCGCGGATGCCGGAGACGGTGGCGCCCTGCTGGTCGACCAGCGGTCCGGTGGACACGGCCGGGTCGGCGAGTTCTATCCCGAGGACGGCACCCGGTTCGACGGCTGGCCGCCGTCGGTGACGGAGCTGTTGGAGGGCGTGGCCCGGTCGGTGGAGAGCGGCGAGCCGTATCTGGGACGGTTCCGTCCGGTCGTCACCGCGGACGGCGTACTGGAGTGGGAGGGCGTGGTCCCGGCGACGACCGGACCGCCCAGGTAGCCACCGGCCGCTCCGTCGGGTGTCGCCGGTCCGTCGGTAGGTGGAACCGGGTGGCGGAGGCCGGACCGGTGACTCCCCCACGGCGTGGAACGGTGAATCGTCACCAGGGCCGACGATCCGTCCGGGCGGGCCGGACATGCTGGGACGAGCGTTCCGCCGCACCCGTCCCGCTGTACCCGTTCCGCCGCAACCCGTTCCGCCGCAGCCCGTTCCGCTGTGACCCGTTCCGCTGTGACCCGTTCCGATCTGGACCTGGGAGGGCCCGTGCACGCGCCTCATGTTTTCCGGTCGCGACGCGACATTCTCCGTACCGCGGTGGGCTCCACCGTCGCGCTGACCGCGCTCGCCGCCGGCGCGACCCCGGCCGTCGCCGCACCGACGACCACCGCCCGGGGCGGCTCCCGCGCCCTGCCCAGGGACGCGCTGGAGGCCGGCCTGCGGGCGATCACCGACGCCGGCATGCCGGGGGTCTTCGCCGAGGTACGCGACGGCGGGGCGACCTGGCGCGGGGCGAGCGGGGTCGCCGACCTCACCACCGGCCGCCCGATGCTGCCGCACTTCCAGCACCGCGTCGGCAGTATCACCAAGACGTTCGTGGCCACGGCGCTGCTGCAGCTCGTCGGCGAGCGCCGGCTCGCCCTCGACGCGCCACTGGGCCGCTACCTGCCGGAGTTCGCCCCCGCCGGGGTGACCGTACGGATGCTGCTCAACCACACCAGCGGCATCAACGACTACGACCACGTCATCTTCGGCACGGTCGAGGGCATCGAGCGGTACCAGCACACCACGGTCACCCCGGTGGAGCTGGTCCGGATCGGACTGTCGCAGCCGCCGACCAACGCCCCGGGCGAACGGCACGTCTACTCGAACACCAACTACGTCCTGGCCGGGCTGCTGCTCGAGCGGATCACCGGCCGGTCGGCGGAACGGGAGATCGACCGTCGGATCCTCCGCCCGCTTCGACTGCGGCAGACGTACTTTCCGGGTACGGACCGTCGGATCGACGGGCCGCACGCCCGGGGCTACGTCCCGTGGTTGGACGGCGTCCCGCGTGACTTCAGTGTCTACAACATGTCGTGGGCCTGGACCGCCGGAGCGCTGGTCTCCACCACCAGTGACCTGAACCGGTTCTTCCGGGCGCTGCACGGCGGCGGGCTGCTGCGTCCGGCCGAACTCGCCGAAATGCGGCGGACCGTCGTGCTGGATCCGGCGTACCCGGACGCGGCCGGGTACGGGCTCGGCCTGATGGGTCTGGCCCTGCCCGCCGGCCGGGTGTGGGGGCACGACGGAGTGGTGCTCGGGCACCAGGCGATCTCGCTGCACTCGCCGGACGGCCGCCGGCAGGCGACCGTCGCGATGAACGCCACCCACTACTGGGTGCCGGGACAGCCCGACCCGATCGGTGCCGCGCTCAACAGCTTCCTGCTGCTGGCCCTGGGCACGCCGACCGACGCGCTCGGCGCACCGGCCGACCCGGCTCGCCGGCGAGCGGGGGACGCACGCCCGGTCGACGACAACGCGCTGTCCGTCCGGCCTGGTCCGCTGAGTGTGGTGCCCGGTCAGCCCGCCCTCGCCGCCGCGCTGTCGGACGGGACGACCGGGACTTGGCCGGTCGCCGGAGGCTGAGGCCCGCCGGATCCCCGCTGACGAGGGGAGCCGCTCGTCGGGCGGCTCCCCTGTCCTGTCTCCGACCAAACTCGTTTACAGCATCGTGGACTTTGTATTGTAAACTCGTTTACGTGACCGAGAGCCCCGAGCGCGAGGTGGCCACCGACGACCACGGGGTAGCCCCCGACCACGACGAACGGCCCCCCGTCGACGCCGCCGCCGCGCTGCGCCTGATCGTCGAGCAACAGGCGGAGGCGGCCCGACGACTCAGACCGAACATGCTCTTCTACTACTGGCCCTGGGGCCTGGCCTGGCTGATCGGCTTCGGCCTCTTCTTCCTCCGGTTCGGCCCCGACAACCGGGTGTTCGTGGCCCTGCCCGGCTGGCTGCCGCTGGCCACCCTGCTGGCGCTGCTCGTCGTCGCGTCCCTCGTCTCCGGTCTCGGCAGCGCCCGGACGTACGGACAGGTGAGCGGCGACTCCAACCGGCGGGGTGCCTGGTACGGCCTGTCCTGGGGACTCGGCTTCGCCACCCTCACCGTGGTGCTGAGCCGGATCAGCCCACACCTGCCCGACGACCTCGGCACCCTGCTCTGGGCCGGCGCCACGGTCGGGCTCACCGGCGCCCTGCACATGGCGGGCGGCGCGGTCTGGCTCGACCGCAACCTGTTCACGCTCGGCGCCTGGATCAGCGTGATCAACATTGTCGGGATCGTCGCTGGACCGGGCTGGCACGCCCTGGTGATCGCGATCGGCGGTGGCGGCGGCATGCTGCTGGTCGGCGCCATCGTGGAACGGCGGCGGCCCCGCGCGACGACCCGCCCCGCGCCCGGTGCCCGATGACCGAGGCCCCGATCCCGGAACTCGATCCGGTGATCCACGCACAGGCCCGACTCCGGGTGACGGCCACCCTCGCCACCCTGCCCGTCGGCGACCGGATCACCTTCCCCCGGCTCCAGGAGATCCTCCGGATGACCGCCGGCAATCTCTCGGTACACCTACGCAAGCTCGAAGACGCCCGGTACGTCGAGATCGTCAAGACCCACCACGGGCGTACCCCGGCGACCCTCGTGGGGCTGACCCCACGCGGCCGGCTCGCCTTCGAGGAGTACACCGCCGCCGTCCGCGCCCTGCTCGAACCGCCCTCCGCAGCCCCCTCAGCCGAGGAGACGTCATGATCGTCGCCCGCGCCCTCCAGGCCACCCGCCGGTACGGCGAGGTGACCGCCCTCGACCAGGTCACCCTCGATCTGCACTCCGGTGAACTCGTCGGGCTGCTCGGCCCCAACGGTGCTGGCAAGAGCACCCTGCTGAGCCTGCTGGTCGGTCTGCGACGGGTCAGCGCCGGCCGGGTCGAACTGTTCGGCGGCGACCCCCGCGATCCGGCGTACCGCCGGCAGATCGGGATGACCCCACAGGAGACCGGGCTGCCGCCGACACTACGGGTCGGCGAGGTGGTCGACTTCGTCTCGGCGCACTACCCCGACCCGGTGCCCCGGGCCGAACTGCTCGGCCGGTTCGGCCTCGACGACCTGGTCCGCCGGCAGACCGGTGGCCTCTCCGGCGGGCAGAAGCGCCGGCTCGCCGTCGCACTGGCGTTTGTCGGCCGGCCCCGGCTCGTTTTCCTCGACGAGCCGACCACCGGCCTCGACGTGACCGCCCGCCGGGAGTTGTGGGACGGCATCCGCCACTTCCACGCCGAGGGCGGCACGGTCCTGCTCAGCAGCCACTACCTGGAGGAGATCGAGGCGCTCGCCCAGCGGGTGGTGGTGCTCGGCCGGGGCCGGGTGCTCGCCGACGACAGCGTCGCCGCGGTCCGCGACCTGGTCGGGCTCCGTCGGGTCAGCCTGGTCGTCCCGGAACTGCCGACCCTGCCCGGGGTACGGAACGTGACCCTGGTCGACGGGGTGACCCACCTGCTGACCAGCGACTCGGACCTCCTGGTCCGGGAACTGGTACGCAGCGGCGTCTCCTTCTCCGACCTGGAGATCCGGGCCACCTCGCTGGAAGACGCCTTCCTGGCCATCACCACCGAATCCGGCGAGACCGTCACCACGGAATCCGGGGACGTACCCGCCGGCCAGCCTGTCGAAGCCTGAGGAGATCCCGATGCGACTCGCCCTCGTCCACGCCAGGTTCCAGTTGCTGGAAACCATCCGGATTCCGATCGCCCTGGTCGGCAGCGCCTTCTTCCCGGCCGCGTCGATGCTCTTCTTCGTGGTGCCGTTCGCCGGTGACGACCCGGTCGCGGCGACGTACGCCACCGCGTCGATGGTGACCTTCGCGGTGATGAGCACAAACATCTTCCAGTACGGCATCGGGGTCGCCGAGGACCGGGCGCAGCCCTGGGACCCGTACCTGCGTACCCTGCCGGCCGGGGCGGCCCCGCGCTTCGCCGGCCGGATCCTCGCCGGCCTGCTGATGACCACCTTCTCGCTGCTCCCGGTGGTGGTCATCGCGGCGGTCGGGACCGAGGCCCGGATTAGCGGGCCGGCGTTCCTGGCCGCGCTCGGTACCACCGTCCTCGTCGCGGTGCCGTTCACCCTGATGGGACTCGCGATCGGCTACTCGCTGCCGAGCAAGGCGGCGATCGTGGTCGCCCAGGTGCTGTTCTTCCCGCTGGCCTTCGGCGGCGGACTGCTCTTCCCGCCCGGCAGCTCGCCCGGGTTCATCGAGGTGATCGCCCCCTACCTGCCGACCCGGGGTGCGGCGGAGTTGATGTGGACGGCGGTCGGCGACTTCCGGCCGAACCCGACCGCCCTGGTGATGCTCGGCGTCTGGATCGTGGCGCTGGCCGGGGTCGCCGGCTTGGCGTACCGCCGGGACGAGGGCCGCCGGTTCAGCTGACTCCGGTCGGCTGTGGGGAAGAAGCTCGTCCTCACCCCCGGGGTGGGCGGACCGGGACCACCAGCGGGCCGTGCTCGCCGTCGATCACGCGTACCCGGGCCTGGTAGTGCGTCGACAACAGTTCGCCGGTGAGCACCTCCCGGGGCGGTCCGGCGGCGACCACCGCGCCGCCGGCCATCAGCACCAGCCGGTCGGCGTACTCGCCGGCGACCGAGAGGTCGTGCATGGTGGCCAGCACGGTCAGACCGTCGTCGCGGCGGAGCTGGTCGATCAGCTCCAGCACCTCCTGCTGGTGCCCGATGTCGAGGGCGCTGGTCGGCTCGTCGAGCAGCAGCAGCGGGGCGCCCTGGGCCAGCGCCCGGGCCAGGAAGACCCGCTGCCGTTCCCCGCCGGAGAGCGTCGCCAGCGGCCGGCCGGCGAACCGGGCCAGCTCCAACCGGTCCAGTACGTCGTACACAACCGCCAGGTCGGCGGCCGACTCCCGCCCCAGCGGCGGGATGTACGGCGTGCGGCCGAGCAGCACGTAGTCGACGACCGCCATGCCGGCCGGTACGACCGGCGACTGGGCCACGGTCGCCACGATCCGGGCGCGCTCGCGGCGGGCGAGTCGGGGCAGTGGTGTACCGAGGAGGGAGATCGTGCCGGATCCGGGCGGCAGCAGCCCGCCGGCCGCGCGGAGCAGGGTGGACTTGCCGGCGCCGTTCGGGCCGATCACCGTGACCCATTCCCCGGTGCTGACCGACAGGTCGACCCCGGCCAGGACGGTGACCCCGCCGAGGGTGACCCGCAGGCCGGCCACCTCGACCGCGGGCGGCTGACCGGAAGCGGGCGGTTGATCGGAAGCGGGCGGTTGATCGGAAGCGGGCGGTTGATCGGAAGCGGGCGGTTGATCGGAAACGGGCGGCGAGCCGGAGCCGGTGGAGGGGGTGCCGGTCACAGTGGCACCCGCCGGGTGGTCCGCAACACCAGGGCGAAGAACGGGCCGCCGAGCAGCGCGGTGACCACCCCGATGGGAATCTCGGCCGGGGCGGCGACGGTCCGGGCGGCCAGGTCGGTGAGGGTGAGGAAGGCCGCGCCGAAGAGCACCGACAGCGGCAGGATCGCCCGGTAGCTCGCCCCGGCCAGCAGCCGTACGGTGTGCGGGACGATGATCCCGACAAAGCCGATCAACCCGGAGACCGAGACGGCGGCGGCGGTGCCGAGCGAGGCGGCGGCGACCAGTAGCAGCCGGGACCGCTGCGGGTGCAGGCCGAGGCTGCTCGCCTCGTCGTCGCCGACCGCGAGCACGTCGAGTTCCCGACGGTGCAGCAGCACGAGCACGGCGGTGACCACCGCGTACGGCAGTAGGACGAGGACGTCGTGCCAGCCGGCGGTGGCGAGCCGCCCCAGCATCCACGAGTAGACCTCCTGGATGCTCTCCGCGTTGCGTTGCAGCAGGTAGGTCTGCCCGGCGGAGAGGAACGCGGAGACCGCGACCCCGGCCAGAATCAGGGTGGCCGGTGACCGGTCCCGTCCCCCGGCGGCACCGAGCAGGTACGTCAGCAGTACCGCGCCGAGCGCCCCGACGAAGGCGGCCAGTGGCACGGTGACCGGGAGTCCGATGGTGATGTCGGCACCGGTGACACCCCGGGTCACGATGACGGCGGTGACCGCGAGGCCGGCGCCGGCGGCTACGCCGAGCAGGTGCGGGTCGGCCAGCGGGTTGCGGAAGACGCCCTGGTAGCAGCCGCCGGCCAGGGCCAGCATTCCGCCGACGAGCAGTCCGAGCACCACCCGGGGCAGCCGTAGCTCGGTGATGATGGCGATCTCCCGCTCGTTCAGCCCGCTGTTCAGGTGCACCCCGGGCACGAGGTTGAGCAGTTCGACCGCCACGCTGCCGGGTGGCAGGCTGACCGGCCCGAAGGCGATGCCGGCGACCGCCGCGACCGCGACGGCGAGGAATCCGACCACGAGCCAGCGTCGCCGCAGGCCCGCCGGCCGGGCGGGGCGGCGGCCGACGGCGGAGCGGCCGACGGTGGGCCGGCTCCGCTCGCGGGCGGCCGGCGCGGCGCCCTGGTCGGTGTCGACCAGGGCGCCGGGGGTCACCGGTTCGTCGGTACGGCTCAAGCCGGGACCTTGGCCACCGCGTCCACGATCGCCCGCAGCAGGTCGACGACCCGGGGCCCCCACCGGGAGGCGATGTCGTCGTCGAGGGCGACGATCTGGTTGTTCTTCACCGCGGTCACCCCGGCCCAGCCCTTGCGCGCCTTGACCGTGTCGGCGGACTGCTGGCAGCACTTGGTGTCGGCGAGGAAGACCAGGTCGGGGTTGGCCTGGATGATCGCCTCCTCGCTCAGCTGCGGGTAGCCGCCCTTGGCGCCGTCGGCGTCGGCCGGGTCGGCGATGTTCTCCAGCCCGACCAGGGTGAACAGCGATCCGACGAAGGTCTTGCTGGTCGCCGAGTAGTACTCCGGCCCGAGTTCGTAGAAGTAGGTCAGCTTCTTCGCCCGCTGCGGCAGGTCGGCGGTGAGCTTGGCGATGTCGTCCTTCATCCGCTGGACCACGTCGGCGGCCTCGTCCGGGTGCCCGGTCAGGGTGCCGAGGTCGGTGATCTGCCGGTAGGAGTCGTCGAGCGTCGTGGCGGCGGGCGCCAGGTAGAACGGGATCTTGAGCTGCCCGAGCTGGTCGGCGATCTTGTTGAGGTCGTTGGTCAGCACCACCAGGTCGGGCTGCTTGGCGGCGATCGCCTCGGCGTTCGGGGTGAACGCGGACAGCTCGCTCTTCGGCGCCTCGGCCGGATGGTTGGAGTTGTCGTCGACGGCGGTGACCTGCTGGCCCGCCCCGATCGCGAAGAGCATCTCGGTGGCGCTCGGCCCGAGCACCACGATCTTCTCCGGCCGCTTGTCGAGGGTGAGCGACCCGACGGTGACCGGGTAACTGGCGGTCGAACCACTCGCGCCGGTGGTCGGCTGCTCCGCCGTGCTGTCGGCGCAGCCGCCGAGCGCCAGCGCCGCCGTGGCCAGCAGCGCGGCGAGAATTCTGGGCGTACGTCTCATCGATCCTCCTGTCGGTCGAGGTGCTGGTGCTCCGCCGACAGGGGCTGATCCGATCCGCCCCGCCTGCGGGGCGCCCTTCCTCGAAGGCGCAATCCGCGACCGCGCCGCAGGCGACCTGGCTCATCCTCGTCGTCTCCGGGGCGCGTGAACGCCGAGGAGGTGTGAGGCATCACAGTTGCGGGACAGCGCCGGTTTCGCACCGGCTTCGCTGCGGGGTGGTCGGGGGAAACCGTAGCGCATCGACCCGGTCACTCCCCATCGGCCGTCCCGCCGCATCGTGGCGTCACCGCTGATCACAGCTGTCTCCGGCGCCCGGCGGCCCCGGCCGGCCGACGTCCCGGCCGGAACCCGCCGCAGGACGGACAGCGGCGACCGGGACGTTGGGTTACCGTCCTGCGATGCGGATCCACTGGCGGCATCTGGTTGGGGTCGGGGTGGCCCTCGGCGCGGTGGTCTTCTGGGCCATCGGGTTGGCGGTGCTCCAACACACGACAGAGCCGACCGGCGCCGACGTCTTCGCGGAAAACAACACCTACTGGGTACGCGACCTGCGGATGATGGCGCTGCTGGTGGTCGCACTCGGGCTGTTGCTGGCCCTCGACGGGGCGCGCGGCGCGGTCCGGCCGATCGTCGCACTCGGGCTGCTCTGGCTCGCCGCCGACCTGGCGCTGGACCGGGCCGACCTGGCCGGTGCGACGACGGCCACCGTGTTGGCGGTGGTCGGCTGCGCGCTGCCGCTGGCGGTGGTGCCGCTGCTCGGCCGTCGGCTGGCTCCCGACCGGCGACAGGCGGAACCACGCACCCTGCTCGTGATCTCCACGATCGCCGCCGTGACCGCCCCGCTCGCCGCCGGCATGCAGTCGCCGACCGACACCGAGCCGGCGCTGACGGCGGGTGCGCTGACGCTCGGCGTACTGCTGGTGGTCGCCGGCGTGGCGGCGGCCCGGGCGGCGGCACCCCCGACCGCGGTCGCCCGGCGCTGGCTCGGCGCCGGTCTGCTGACCGTGGCTGGTGTCGCCGGGGTGGTCCTCGTCCGGCTGGTCGGCATCGACGCGCAGCTTGTCCCGACGCTGGCGCTGATGACGGCGTTGCTCGTCGGAGGCTCGCTGCTGGCGTGGGACCGGCCGACCGGTGCCGCCGACCGGGTTCGTCGGATCGGGGTGCTGAGCGTCGCGGTGGTCGGTTGTCCGGTGCTGGTCATGTGCCTGGCGGTTCTGCTGATCTTCGTGGTGCCGGTCGGCGGGTGGCTCACCGCGCTCGCCGGCAGCCCGCCGGTCAACGCCGCCGACTCGGACACCCTGCACGCCCTGGTCGGGCTCCTCGCCGGCCTGGCGCTCAGCACACTGGTCAGGATCAGCAGCGGCGGTCAGCTGGTACGCAGTTTGCCGTCGAGCCGGGGGCGGGGAACTCCGTCGACCGCGACGCAGATGCCGTAGACCCTGGCCTGGCTGGTCCAGCCGTTGACCCGGCCCCGGTTGTTGCTGATCTGGACCCGTCCGGTCGCCACGTCGACCGCGGAGACCAGGTGCAGGTAGACCGTGCCGGCGACCTTGGCCAGGACGATGTCGCCGACCTCGACCCTGGCCGGGTCGACCGGCGCCACGGTCACCCGCTGCCGGCTGCGGATCAGCGGCACCATCGAGTTGCCGGTCGGTCGAAAGTCCAGTGTGGATCCGGCGGCGACCCGGCCGGCCATCGCGTCCAGGACGCCCATGGCGCCCATGGTGCCGCTCGGGTCCGCCGGACGCCACCGGATTGACTGCGGGCTGGTGCCTGGGAGTCACCGAGGTGACTCCCAGGCACCAGGGCCGACCGGCGGAACCGGCCGCGGCCGGCCGCCGGACCGCTCGTCAGCCGATCACGAACTGGTGACGGTCACGTTGTCGATCGCCGCCTCGACCAGGCTTGCCCCGGAGGCGTCGGCGGCCTGGACCAGCAGTTGGATCGACTGCCCGGCGTACGGGGAGAGGTTGGCGGTGGCGGTCGTCCAGGTGCCGTCCCGGTCCGACGCCGCCCCGTTCTGGTTGAGCAGCTGGGTCGTGCCGCCGCTGTGCACCACGCTGACCCGCAGGTAGTCCGCGCTCGACGAGTTCGAGCCGTGTGCGAGGTACCAGGCCAGGGAGAGCGTCAGCGTGCCGCCGGCCGGCAGGGTGATCGCCGGGGACCGGGCACTGGTCACCCCGCCATCGACGTCGTGGTCACCCGCCGCGGACCCGGCCAGCCGGCCGGTCACCAGGTCGTTGCTGCCGGCGTACGGGGCGAGCTGCTTGGCGCCGCTGGAGCTGGTCGGCTGGGCGGTACCCCGTTCGAAGACCCCGGCGGTGGCAGTGTCGGTCCCCGACGGGTTGACCGTCCAACCGGTCGCGGTCTCGAAGGTGTCCGACCAGACCGTGGTGCCCGGGTTGCCGCCGCCGCAGTACTGGGCCTGCTTGCCGATCGCCCGGTACGGGCAGTCGGCGTACTCGGCGAGCATCAGCACCGCCTCCCGGTTGCGGGAAGTCTGCGCCGGGATCACCTCATCCGGCGGGTAGAAACCGCCGCCGCCGGACGATCCCGGGTACATCTCGAAGGTGTACGCCCAGATGTTGTGCGTCGCCCACATCCAGTCGATGCTGTCGCCGTCGGTGATGTAGAGGTCCGACGACTGCTGCGGGGTGTAGCTGTTGGTGGCCGCCATCTGCTGGCCGATGGTCCGGAACGTCGCCTCCTGGTCGGCGTTCAGCCCCGGCCCGGTGTTCGCCGTCGTGTAGCCGTACGGCCAGAGCACCAGCTGCGAGTAGGTGTGGAAGTCGATGTTGGCCTTGATCTGCTGCACCCCGCCGACGACCCGGCTGTTGACGAAGTCGCGCAGTCGGGCGGTCTCCGGTGCGGAGAACGCCGACGGGCCCCGGTACGTCTCCGAGCCGGTCGAGCCGGAGGAGCCGCCGCAGCAGCCCCAGTTGTAGCTCCAGTTCCGGTTCAGGTCGGTGCCGACGTTCGACGAGCCGCTGTTCGGCTGCCGGTTCTTCCGCCACGACCGGTACGAGCCGGTGGCGATGTCGTACTCGCTGCCGTCCGGGTTGACGGTCGGCACGATCCAGATCTCCCGGGTGTTGACGATGTTCGTGATCCGGGAGTCCGACCCGTAGTTGTCGGTGAAGAGGTTCAGCAGGTAGATCGCCATCTCCACGGTCAGGTGCTCGCGGGCGTGCTGCTGGTGGTTGAACAGGATCTCCGGCTCGTCCTCGTCCACCGCGACGTTGTCGGAGATCTTGATGACCGGCAGGTCGCGCCCCTCGTACGAGGTCCCGATGCTGGACCGGCGAGCGATGCCCGGATGGTCCGCGACCACCTGGTTGAGCACCGTGTTGAGTTCGGCGTAGTTGTGGTACGCCGAGTCGGCCGCCGGGAAGTCGAGCAGCCCCACGTCGCCGTGACTGTGCGTCCGGTCCGGCGGCGCCGGTACGGCCTCCACCTCGAAGCCGAGCGCGGTGATCGCCTTCACCTCGGCCTCGGTGGCGGTCACGTGCAGCACCCCGTGCTCGACGTAGTCGATGGCGGTGCCGGTCCGGGCGACCGCGTCCCGGTCGGCCCAGGTACGCGGGCCGAGCACCCGGTACTCGGCGGAGGCGGCCGGTTCCCCGGCGGGGACGGCCAGTTCGGTCCGGGCGTCGGCGGCGACCGGCCCGGTCGTCGCGATCAGGGCGAGTACGACGGTGCCGGCGAGGGCCGCCGTCCGACGCCGCAGCGTCGTCACGGTGGTGCCACCGGGCAGGGGGGTCGGGGTGCGGAAGGGCATGCAAACCTCCTGGGGGTGTGGAGGGTCCCGCTGGATAGTCCACACTGCACCACCCGGCCCATGGTCATATCAATATCGATCTTCCTGATTTCCATCCCAGCCTCTCCCTCCCTCCGGCAAAGATTTTCTTTGTCGCAGACTCTGGCGAAAATTCTCGACGGGCGCGATAGTGGCCACAGGACCCGACCTTCGTCCCCCGCGGAGTTTCGATGGCCACACCCCCGAACCCGATCAGCCGACGCGCCTTCACCCTCGCCGGCCTCGGCAGCCTCGCCCTGCTCAGCACGGCGGCACCGGCCCAGGCCGGCAGCGCGCGACCCGACACCACCCGGCACGACACCCCCCGACCCGGCGGCCCACGGCCGATCGGGCACGACGAGCAGATCACCTTCCACGAGCGGTCCCGGCACCCCGACTGGCGGCGCGGCACCCACCACGGCACGGTCGCGGTCGCCGGTCACCGACCCGGCCTCACCATCAGCCGCCCGGCCGGCACCGTCGACTACCCCGACCCGCACACCGGCACCACCCGGACCTGGTCGTACGCCACCTGGACCTCGCCGGTCACCCCGGTCGGCTTCGACGCCAGCGAACTGGTCGCCTCGTGGAACGCCGAAACCCCGGCCGGCACCTGGATCCAGGTCGAGATGCAGGGCACCTACAACACCGGTGACCAGACCCCCTGGTACGTCCTGGGCCGCTGGGCCTCCGGCGACCAGGACATCCGCCGGACCAGCGTCAACCGGCAGGGCGACCCCTGGTCGACGATCTGGACCGACACGTTCTCGATCGACGACGTCGCGACCGGGGTGCTGCTGCGGGCGTACCAGCTGCGGCTGACCCTGTACCGCGACCCGCAGACCCGCCGCGCGCCGAAGGTCACCCTGCTCGGTGCGATGACCTCACTGGTCCCGGACCGGTTCACCGTCACGCCGAGCGCCGGCCGGATCGCCTGGGGCCGGGAACTCGCCGTCCCCACCTACTCGCAGAACATCCACGCCGGCCACTACCCGGAGTACGACGGCGGCGGGCAGGCCTGGTGCTCACCGACCTCGACCACGATGGTGCTGGAGTACTGGGGCCGGCGCCCGTCGGCCGAGGAGACCGCCTGGGTCGACCCCGACTACCCCGACCCGGCGGTCAACCACGCCGCCCGGATGACCTACGACTACGCGTACGAAGGCTGCGGGAACTGGCCGTTCAACACCGCGTACGCGGCCTCGTACGGGCTGGACGCGAAGGTGACCCGGCTGCACTCGCTGGACGAGGTCGAGCACTTCATCAACGCCGGGATCCCGGTGGTGACCAGCCAGTCGTTCCTGGCCGAGGAACTCGACGGCGCCAACTACGGCACCTCGGGGCACCTGTTCGTGGTGGTCGGCTTCACCCGCGACGGCGACGTGGTGGTCAACGACCCGGCGTCGGCCGGCAACGACGTGGTCCGCAACGTCTACCGGCGGGACCAGTTCGAGCAGATCTGGCTGCGGACCAAGCGGTACAACGCCAGCGGCGGCGTCTCCGGCGGGTCGGGCGGGATCGCGTACCTGATCAAGCCGCGGGAACGGCACTGGCCCCGGGTGCCCGGCTCGACCAACTGGTAGGTCCGGCCGGACCCCGATCCTCTGGGGAGGACGCCGACTCCGTACCCGGTCAACGACGCCCGGGTACGGGGCCGGTGCTCCGGTACGGAGTTCGCTCCGGTACGGGCCCGACCCGGCCCGGGCAGCGGCCACCGGCCGGGTGACTCAGCGCACGTCCTTCGGCTTCTCGGCCGACTGGTCCGTCGACCGGTCGGCTCCGCCGCCGGGCTGGTCCTCACCGGCCAGCGCGGCACGCAGCCGCTCCTTCTCACTGCGGCGCCGGTCCGACGCGCCGGCCAACTGCTGCGCCATCTGGTCACGCCAGCCACGGAGCAGGAAGAACGCCAGGGCGGCGGAGAACGCCACGGCCAGCATCAGCTTGAGGAAGATGTCCATCTCGACCGGCCAGAGCGCCAGGGCGACGACCAGGAACAGGCCGATCCGACCCAGCGTGTACTTCACCGCGGGACTCATGTCTGCCACTCCGATCAGCTCGTCCGCTCCACGTCAGCTCTTCGTCCGGTCAGCTCTTCGTCCGGTCGTCCGGTCAGTTCGTCCGGCCGGCGAGCCACCGGACGCCGACGAACCAGATCAGCCCGTACGCCATGGCGAAGACGGCGGCGGCCAGCCCGCCCGAGACCAGCGCCGGGGCCCCGGCGGCCAGCCCGGCCGCCAACAGCCCGGCGGTGATCCCGACGGCGGCGGCGACCAGCGCCGCCGCGACCCGGGCCGGACCGAACCGCCAGGCCCGGAACTCCTCGACGAAGACCCAGGCCGGCAGGATCACGGCCAGCCAGCCGCTCGCCTGGCCGGAGTGCCCCAGACCGATCAGCGCGAAGGTCCAGTCGAAGACCAGCAGGGCCAGTACCCCGATGACCACCCCGGCCAGCACCAGCCCGAGCAGGTCGGCGAGGACGACGATCCGCCCCTCGTCGTCGCGTCGGGGAAAGGACGGGGTTCGTTCGCGCTGCTCGCTCATGACCAGTCGAGCGTACGTGAGCCGGCGCGGAACGGCCCGCGCCGGGCCGACCGGTTCCGCCCGTGACCCCGACCCGGTGCCGTCCGTGGCCCGGCCTCGTGCCGTTGCTGGCCCCGGCCGGGAATGCGTCGAGGCGTCAGGCCCAGATCCGCTGCGGCTCGGCGCGCCGCTGCGCCAGCGGCACGGGTGCGTCGTGCTCCCGTACCACGGTGTACCGGGCGTCCCGTTCGACCGGTCGGAAGCCGGCGTCCCAGACGAGGTCCAGCAGCTCCTCCCGGTCCGGGGCCGCCGGTGCCGGGTGGTCGTCGTCGGTGTGCAGGAGCCGGTGCTCCGCGAGCGAGCCGGCCAACTCGTCCGCGCCGAAGTTCAGGGCCAGCTGGGCGGTCGACAACCCGTACGCCACCCAGGAGGCACGTACGTGCGGCACGTTGTCGAGCAACAGCCGGGCGACCGCGAAGGTCTTCAGCGACTCGGCCGGGGACGGGGCCGGCGTCGAACCGTCGTACGGGTGGCGCAGCGGCACGAAGGCCACGAAACCACTCGTCTCGTCCTGCAGTTCCCTGATCCGGAGCAGCTGGTCGATCCGCTGCCCAGGCTGCTCGGTGCGTCCGTGCCGCATTGTCGCGACCGTCCGCAGCCCTCTGCCGTGCGCCGCCCGGTGGATCCGGGACCAGTCCGTCCAGCCCGACGCCGGCTGCCCACCGTCCGGCTCCACGATCTCCAGGTCACCGCCGGCCAGGCTGTCCAGCCCGGCGTCGACGAGTTCGTCGAGGATCTCCTCGACGGACCGGCCGGCGGCGGTGGCGAAGCGCCGCACGTCTGTGGCCGTGACCACCACCGGTACACCCTCCGACTGGGCCGCCGGCAGCTCGCGCAGCAGTTCGGTGTAGCTCTCGGGGGCCGGCACCGGCTCCCCGGCGGTCAACTCGACCAGCACCCGGTCGGCGTGCCGGTCGGTCCGTCGCCGATGCGCCAACCCGCCCAGCCACACCAGGTCGTCACTCGCGTAGAGGGCCTCGCCGTCGGCCCGGGTCAGCCGCTCCCCGGCGTACACCTTCTCCGCCAGTTCGCGCCTGCGCCCGGTACCCTCCATCTCGCGCCCGCGCCCGGTACCTTCCACCACAACCACGTCTCCTCCAGCCGGTCCCCGACGAGCCTACGTGGCGGTGGAGGCGACCCTCGCCGGACGGCCGGTGGAGGCGACCGGGTTCACCAGCTTCTCAGCGTCTCGTTACCTACCCCGGATCGACATCGCGGACACATTCAGGTAAGACGAAGTGGGACGGATACACCACTCAAGGCAGTATGACGGCGGCACGGACACGTGCCGCGGCGTACGTCGGACGGGGAGCGGCATGGCGAACAGCAGGCGCGGACAGGCGGAGCGAACGGACAACACGGTGTCACCGGTCCTTCGTCCGCTGGTCTGGTCCGCCCTGGTCGGCGCGATCGTCGCGGGTGCGCTCGCCACTCCGGTCTGGGCTGACCCACCACCGTCGAACAGCGCACCCAGCAGCGTTCCCGACCCCGGCGTACGCCCGCAGCTCGGCGGTACTCCGGTGACCGGCGCGCCGACCGGCACACCGCCGCCGAACTTCCAGGTGCCGAGCGTCGACGGTCCGCTGGCGAGTCAGATCTACGCGCTCGAGGTCGAGGTCGCCCAGCTCGGTGAGGACCTGCTCGACCTGCAGCAGGCCCGCGACGACAGGGCCGCCCGGATGTCGACCGCCGAGGCCGCGCTGCGGATGGCCCAGGAGAACGTGACCCGGGCCCGGGCGACCGCGGAGAACGCCGCGGCCGAGGCGCTCAAGGACGCCGCCGGACTGCCGCCCGGCGCGTTCGGGTCCGACCTGCACGGGCTGGAGCTGCTCAAGCGGATCCAGCGCGGCGAGCAGCGCAGCCCGCGCGACGCCGGCCTGGTCGAAGCGGAGGTGCAGAACGCTCTTGCCGCCCAACGGCAGGCCGAGACGGCGCACCAGCAGGCGGTGGCGGAGAGCCGGCTGGCGGAGCAGAACTTCGCCACGGCGGAGCGGAAGTACAAGGAACGCACCAACGCGCTGCTCAAGCTGAAGCGGGACAACGCCGACAAGCTCGCCGCGATCGAGCGCGAACGGGAGGCCGCCGAGCAGCGTCTGGGTGCCTCGATCGGCCTGGACAGCGTCAACGGTCTGGTCGCCAACCCGAAGGCGATCCGGGCGATGAACTACGCCCTCGCCCAGCGGGGTGACCCGTACGTCTGGGCCGCCGAGGGCCCGAACCAGTTCGACTGTTCGGGGCTGATGTGGGCGGCGTACCGCAGCCAGGGCTACACGCTGCCCCGGGTGTCGCGGGACCAGTACAACGGCACCAAGGGCAAAACGGTGGCCCGGTCGGCGCTGCTCCCCGGCGACCTGATCTTCTTCGCCTCCGGCAGCAGCCCGTCGTCCATCTACCACGTCGGCATGTACATCGGTGGCGGCAAGATGGTGCACGCCCCGACGACCGGTGACGTGGTCAGGGTCGCCACCGTCCGCTGGTCGCGGTTCTTCGCCGCCACCCGGGTCTTCGACGCGGTGCCGGCTCCGAACAGCACGCCGACCACGCGTCCGCCGACAACCCCGCCGACGACGACGCCGCCCACGACCACGCCGCCGACCACACCCCCACCGACGACCACGCCGCCGACGACACCTCCGCCGACGACACCTCCGCCGACGACCACGCCGCTGCCGACGCTGACCCCGAGGCCGACCGGCGGGGAACCGACGAAGGAACCCACCAAGGAACCCACCGAAGAGCCGACCGAGGAACCGACCGGCCAGCCCACCGGCACGGACGACGAGCCGACCGGTGAACCCAGTGCCACCGGGTCGTCTCCGGCCGCCGCTACCACTGGCGCCAGCCCCACCGGAAGCTGACGGAGCCGGGCTCCGCCCGACTGTGCGCTCGTGCTGAGATATGGCACGGTGAGGGGGACGTACTTCCGGCCCGGCCTACCGGTCCGGGCGTGGGCGCGGGAGGCAACATTGGACGGATCACAGGCGAAGCCGAACGCCGGGGACGCACCATCGACCCCTGACGTTCCGGTCGGCTCCAGCTCGCCCGCCTCCGGCGACGCCGGCGACAGCGGTGAACTGTCACCGCTGCCGCCACCGCCGCCGGTGGGCACCGCACTGCCGGAGCCCGCCGACGAGGAGCTTCCCGAGGCGTACGAACCACCGCCGCCACCGCCCGCTGGTGCACTGTGGACGGAGGCACCCCGGGGCACGGCCGGATCGGCTGATCGGGCGGAACCCTCGGACGGGACCGAACCGGCCGAGTCGGCCGACGAGACCGAACCGGCCGACGAGACCGGACCGACTGGCGGGACCGAACCGGCCGACAGTGTCGACGAGCATGCCCAGCAGGACGGCAGTCCCCAGCCCGGCCGGCCGGCCACGGACCCGCCGGCTGAGTCGCCGGTCAACGCCGGCACCTCGGTCGTCCGGGGGCGTGCCGTGCCGCCGTCCACGGCCAGCCCCACCCCGGCCGACATCGCCGCCGTACCGGCTGCCCAGTCGATCGGCCGGACCTACCGGTCGAGGGAACTCGCCGATTCCGGCGCCGCGGCGAACGCGACACCGCCGTCCTCCGCCCCGGCCGACACCCCTGCCAACCAGGCCGACACCCCTGCCGCTCCGGCCGATGCCCCTGCCAACCAGGCCGACACCCCTGCCGCTCCGGCCACCCCGGCCACTGGGGGTCCGGTCAGCGTGACGCCCGGGACGCCGTCGCCGGCCCCGCCCGTCGGGGTGACGCCGGCCCCCGGGCCCGCGACTCCGGCGCCCCCGCTGCAGCGCCGCCGTCCACAGACACCGACGATCGACTCGCCGTGGTCCGCGTTCGCCAACGCCGTGAAGTCCCCGGCCGCCCCGGCCGGGGAACCGCCGGCCCCGTCGGTCGGGGCACCTGCCCCGGGACCGACCGCCACCGCCGCCACCTCCGACTCACCGGCCGGTGAGGCGGGCCAGCCGGTGACGTACACGGTGCCGCCGCAGCGGAGCGCGCCGCGTGGCGGCGGCTCGGGCACGACCCGGGCCAGCGCGTCGGTGCCGGGGCTGGCCCGGGTGCTGCCCGCCGAGGCCGCCGCCGTGGCGTCGGTACCGGCCCAGGCGAAGATCTATCGGGCCACCGAGCCCGACCCGGCCACGCCGCCGCCTCCGCATCAGCCTCCCGAGCCGGTACGGCCACCCGAGCCGGCACAGCCGCCGAATCCCACCTGGCCGGATCCGCCGGGCCCGAGCCCGTTCCCGGCCCCCACGCCGCCGACGCCGACCCCCGGCCCGGTACCGCCGGGGCCGGTACCCACGCCGTATCCGCCCACGCCGGAGCCCGGCCCGGTGCCGCCGTATCCGCCGTCGCCGTATCCGCCGTCGCCGTATCCGCCGCCGACCTCGGCCGGACCCGCCGGCGGGTCGGCGCTCGACGCCCGGCCGTCGAGCGCCGCGCCGGTGGTCGTTCCGGCGCCCGCCCTGCCCAGTTGGCCTCCGCCGACGAACCCGACCGCACCGGGCGGCTACCGGGCCACCACCACGCCCGGCTACTCGCTTCCGCCGGCCGGTCCCGGCCCGAACGTGCCACCCGTCGGCCCCGGCGTACAGGTTCCACCGGCCGACTCCGACCTGAACGGCGCGCCGGCCGACGCCGGTGCCGGCCCCAATATCCAGGCGGGTCCTCCGTACGTCGGATCGTCGGCACGGCCCGCCGCCGGACCTCCCGACGCACACGTCAACCCCGCCCGGGCCACCACATCCGCACCCCCGGCCCAGTACGGTGACGGCGCCCGGGGGCAGCAGCCGGGAGGCACCGTGTACGGCGGCGCGGCCGGCACGTCGACGGCGATGCGGGACCAGGTGGAGAACTCGGGCTCACTGACCGGCCACATCCTGGCCCAGGGCTGGGCGGACACGCCGACGCAGCAGAGCAACAACAACAAGAAGGTGGTGCTCGTACTGCTGGTCGGGCTCGCCTTCCTGGTCGCGGTCGGCCTGCTCGTGGTGCTCCTGGTCGGAGACTCCTTCAACAGTCTGTTCGGCGGCCTGTTGGGCGGCTGACCGGGGCGTCCAGCGGATCACCCGGGGCGCGCCCGGGGCCAGACCTGCGGCAGGGAGCACGGCCGGCCGGTGGCGTGCTCGCCGGGCCGCCCGACGACGACGCCCTCCGGGCCGGCCGGCGGCGGCGTGATCACCGAGGTGAGTCTGCCCACTGCCGAGCGCGGCGATGTGCCGCCGGCCGCTGTCCACCCCTACACTCGTAGAGTTGTTGACCTGGCGCGTGACGCGCCCATGGGCGATCTTGCGGGCGAATCGACGGCGACTCTGGTCGCGGCGGGCCATCGCGAAGATGCGCCCCGCTTGAGAGGTTTTTCTTGACCAGCTTTGCTGACCCCAGCACCTTTCCGTCCGTATTCGACACGCAATCCGAATCACTCGAATCTGTCGTTTCTCCGGAGCAGATTGTTTCCGGAGCGGAATCTGCGCCGAATGCGCACACCGATGCCCCTGTTTCGGCTGATCTCGCTGATTCCGTTGAGGCGACCGAGGCGGTGACCACGCCGGAGGCCACCGACTTCGCCGCCCTGGGGCTGCCTCGGCAGCTCGTCCGGGCGCTGAACCGGGAGGGCATCACCAGCCCGTTCGAGATCCAGCGGGCCACCCTGCCGGACGCGCTCGCCGGTCGGGACGTGCTCGGCCGGGGGCAGACCGGCTCCGGCAAGACCCTCGCGTTCGGGCTGCCCGTACTGGCCCGGATGGCGGCCGGGCCGAAGGCCCGTCCGAACCACCCCCGGGCCCTGATCCTGGTCCCCACCCGGGAACTCGCCATGCAGGTCAACGACGCGCTCATGCCGCTCGGTCGGGCCGTCGGGGTGTTCCTCAAGACCGCCGTCGGCGGTGTGCCGTACGACCGGCAGATCGACTCGCTGCGCCGGGGTGTGGAGATCATCGTGGCCACCCCGGGCCGCCTCGGGGACCTGATCGAGCGGGGCGTCTGCCGCCTCGACGACATCCAGGTGACCGTCCTGGACGAGGCCGACCAGATGGCTGACATGGGCTTCCTGCCGGACGTCACCGAACTGCTCGCCAAGACTCCGGCCGACGCGCAGCGGCTGCTCTTCTCCGCCACCCTGGACGGTGACGTCGACACACTCGTCAAGCGGTTCATGACCGATCCGGTCACCCACTCGACGGCCCCGCCGACCGCCGCCGTGTCCACGATGGACCACCACATGCTGTTGATCCCGCCGCACGACAAGTTCGCCGTGGCGGCGTCGATCGCGGCCCGACAGGGTCGGACGATGATGTTCGCCCGTACCCAGATGGGCGTCGACCGGCTGGTCGCACAGTTGGCCGAGGTCGGGGTCCGGGCCGGCGCGCTGCACGGCGGCAAGACCCAGCGGGTCCGTACCCGTACCCTCGCCGAGTTCAAAGAGGGCCGGATGAACGTCCTGGTCGCCACCGACGTCGCGGCACGCGGCATCCACGTCGACGGGGTCTCGCTGGTGGTGCACATCGACCCGCCGAAGGATCCCAAGGACTACCTGCACCGGGCCGGTCGTACCGCCCGGGCCGGGGAGTCGGGGGCGGTGGCGACGCTGGTCCTGCCGAAGCAGCGCCGCTCCACCCTGGCCGTGTTGCAGAAGGCCGGCGTGGAGCCGGCCCAGACCCGGGTACGCGCCGGCGACCAGGTCCTCACCGAGGTGACCGGGGCCCGGCAGCCGAGCGGCGTACCGGTGGTCGACGAGCCGCCCGCGCCGCGCCGCACCGGTGAGCGTCGCTACGGCGACCGGCCCCAGGGCGAACGACGCTACGGCGACCGCCGTCACAGCGACCGGCCCCAGGGCGAACGGCGTTACGGCGACCGACCCCAGGGCGAACGCCACTACAGCGACCGGCCCCAGGGCGAACGGCGTTACGGCGACCGGCCCCAGGGCGAACGCCACTACAGCGACCGGCCACACGGCGAACGGCGTTACGGCGACCGCCCGCAGGGTGAACGGCGCTACGGCGACCACCAGGGACGCGACGACCGTCGCCCGGACGAGCGACGCGGACCTCGTGAGCGCTGGTCCGACGAGCGGCGACGCCCGACCCCGACCCGCTGAACCGTCCCGGCGGGGGCACCGTAGCGTGCTCCGGTGCCCCCGCCGGTTCCGGCTTGTCCGGTCCCGACGTCGGCCGGGCCGGTAGCCTCCGTAGGCATGTCGAGCCTGCCGAAGTCGCTGTTCTGGGTACGTACCGACCTGCCCGGCGCCGACCATGTCACCGTCGACGACCGTCGGGGTCTCTCCGCCCGGGGCACCCTGCTCGCGGTTGATCCGGTGCCGTTCACCTGTCGCTACGAGCTGCGCACCGACGAGCACTGGACGACCGAGGGATTCGAGGTCAGCTGCGAGGGCGCGGGGTGGCTGCGTACGCTGCGGCTGGTCCGCGCGGCCGGCCGGTGGCGGGCCACCACGGCAGAACAGGGCGACCTGGACGCCGCGTTGGCCGCCACCGGGCGACCGCCGGCCGGTTTCCCCGGTACGGAGCAGCCGGAACGGCTCGCCGAGGCGGTCGACGTGGACCTGAGCGGTTCCCCGCTGTTCAACACCCTTCCGGTACGTCGACTGCGGCTCACCGAGGCCGCCCCGGGGACCACCCGGACCGTCACCGTCGTCTGGGTGCTGCTGCCCAGCCTGCAGGTGCTACCGGTGGAGCAGACGTACACGGCACTGGACACGCGGACGGTGCGCTTCGCCGTCACGGGCTTCACCGCCGACCTCGCCCTCGACGCGGACGGCTACGTACGGAACTATCCCGGTCTGGCGGAACGCGGCGCCTGACAGCCGGATTCCGGCTCTCGGAGACCCCGGTGGAGCCGGGCCACGTTTCCACAGTGGTGGCTCGGCTGGTCGGAGCCGTCGCGGAGTGCCGCACCGGAACAGCGGCCGGGCCCGATCCGCGCCCAGCAGCGTGACAGGCCGGCGGTCAGGCCGGTCCGGGGCGGGGCGGGGTGACCGGCTGGGGCCGGTTCTCCCACTTGGTCGACAGGGCCACCCCGGTCCGGGTCGAGGCGACCCCGGCGGTCCGGTTCAGCCGCAGAATCAGCTGTTCCAACTCGGCAATTGTGCCTACCCGCGCCTTCAGCAGGAACGACTCGACGCCGGCCATGAAGTAGCAGGATTCGATTTCCGGCATGTCCCGAATCGCGGCCAGCACGTCGTCCGTGTCGCCGCCCGAGTCCTGCACGATGCCGATCAGCGCCGTCACGCCGAGCCCGATCGCCTCCGGCTCGACCTCGGCCCGGTAGCCCCGGATGACGCCGCCGGCCTCGAGCTTGCCCACCCGTTCGTGCACCGCCGGCGCGGACAGGCCCACCTGGCGGGCCAGTTCGGCGTACGAGAGTCGGGCGTTGCCACGCAACAGCTCCACGAGCGTCAGGTCGATGGAGTCCACGAGGTGAGACCCTAGTCGGAGTCGACGGAGGCGCCGCGAGCGGCAGCGACATTGTTGCTGACAAAGGCGCGCGAATGCCGTAAATCGTGCCGAGTAACCTCACAGACAGTACGTTTTCGCGTTTGCCGGACACGACATCCCGGCGGTGTTGTAATTGCCGTACGTCCCTTAAACGAAGGCTCTGGCAAGCATGTGTTACAGGGACGGTCCTACCAGTCCGGGGGCTTCGTAGACGCGAGGAGGGGGCTGTGGACACAGGAGATCGTCTGCTGACACCGGGCGAGGTGGCAGCGCTCTTCCGCGTCGATCCGAAGACCGTGACACGCTGGGCCGCGGCCGGGCGTATCGGGAGCATCCGGACACCGGGTGGGCATCGGCGCTTCCGCGAGTCGGAGGTGCGCGCGTTGCTCGAGGGCGAGGGCATGCTCGACGAGGTCGACGACGGCATCGCGAACCGGCCACGGAACGCCGGTCCCGCGACCCCGAGCGGCCCCGGCCCAGCCGGCGCCGGCAACATGGGGATGCACTGACCGGACGGGCAGGGGCCCTGGACGCGCGTACCGTCGTCGCGGCGGCGGTACGTCGGCCAGACACCGGCCGCCGGACAGCCGGGGCAGCCAGCTCCGGCGTCGGTTGCGGTGCACGGGGCCGGCACGGGTCGGACCGGCCGCGGATCACCGCCGTCGACGCACCGCGGCCGGGGTGACGCGGGCCGGGGGTCAGCTCCGGTCGGCGCCGAGCTCGCCGGCCCAGCGCTGGAACAGCGTGTGTGGTACGCCGATGGCGTCCAGCACCTTTCCGGCGACGAAGTCGACGAGTTGCCCGGCGGTCGCGCCGGCACCGGCACCGTAGAAGCCGGGGCTGGCCGGCAGCACCACCGCGCCGGCGTCGTGCAGCGTGATCAGGTGCTCCAGGTGGCTGCGGGTGACCGGAGTCTCCCTCGGCACCACCACCACCGGCCGGCGCTCCTTGAGGTTGACCTCGGCGGCCCGCTGCAGCAGGTCCTTGGAGAGGCCGATCGCGATCCCGGCGCACGCCGCCGTACTCGCCGGCACCACGACCATGCCCCGCGTCGGATACGACCCGCTGCTGGGCCCGGCGGCGATGTCCCCGGCCGGCCAGTACGTCACGTCCGCGTCGGACAGGTCGCGTCCCAGCCAGCTGGCGAGGTCGTCCTTCCAGTGCGCGTCCCGGAACGGCCGCCCGGTCTCGTCGAGGATCGTCAACCGGGCCGCCCTGGAGACGACCAGATCCACCGCCTCGCCGGCGTCGAGCAGCGCGCCGAGCACCGCCGCCGGGTACGGCGTACCCGAGGCTCCGGAGACACCGATCACCCACGGCCGTCGCATACCCTCCAGCCTGCCCGAACCGTTTCCGGCCCGACCAGCCGACCCCCACCCCCGGGCCAGACCACCGGGCGCACCGGCGGAAAGCACCGACAGGTGACCGGATCATCACCAACTGCAAGATCCGACAAGGGCGGCGGGGACCACCCCGCCCGTCGAACCTGAAATCCTGCTCGCGTACGTCACCCGTGCGAGCAAGGAGGACCGGATGGCCGGGCTCCCGTCCTGGGTCGCCGAACTCGACTGTCCGATTCCCGGGCGGCTGTCCCCGTTCGCCGATCCGGTCCAGGACTGGCTGCTCGACTGGGTGGAACGGGTCGACGGGCCGCTCGACCCGGCGGCCCGGCAGCGGCTGGCCCGCAGCGGCGTGGCCCGGTACGCCGGCCGGCTCTACCCGGACGCCAGCGAAGCCGACCTGCGGGTGCTCACCGCCCTGTTCCTCTGGTTCTTCCTCCTCGACGACGCCTGCGACGGCACCGGCACCCCCCGGCCGGCGCAGGTCAGCGCGCTCTGCGCCGAGGTGCTCCGACTGCTGCGCGGGGAGTCACCGGTTCGCCCGGAGGCGTTGCCCGGCCCGTTGCGGCGGATGCTGACCCACGCCTGGCAGACGCCCCGGCACCGGATGACCGCCGGCTGGCGGGCCCGCTTCGTCGACGCGGTGGCACACCACCTCCACGGGGTGGTGGCCGAGGCGAGCAACAAGGCGACCGGTCGGCGGCCCGATGTCGCCAGTTACGTGCCGCTGCGTCGGGCCACGTCGGCGGCGTACGTCTCGTACGCCCTGATCGAGTTCGCCACCGGGTGCCCCGTACCGGACGCCGTCTACCACCACCCGGCGGTACGCGCGGTCGCCGACAAGGCCAACGACCTGCTCTCCTGGTTCAACGACCTGCTGTCGTTGGACCGGGACGCCGCCACCTCGGGCGGGCACAACCTGGTGCTGGCGGTCGCCCGCGAGCAGCGGATCACGGTCGAGGCGGCGATGCCCCTGGTGGTCCGGCGCTGGCGGGAGGCGATGCGCGACTTCGGTCCGCTGCGTGCCGCCGTGCCGTCCTTCGGCCCCGACCTGGACGACGCGCTCGGCCGCTACCTCGACGGGGTGGCGAACTCGGTACGCGGCACGATGGACTGGTCGCTGGAGAGCGCCCGTTACGCCGACGCCCTGACCGTCAACCGGTGACCCCCGGCGTGTCCCGCCGGCCGTTCAGACCCCGAGGTGGAACCGGACGACCAGGTCGAGCAGCGCGAAGACGAAGAGCGTGATCGCGACGAACCCGTTGGCGGTGAAGAAGGCCCGGTTGACCCGGGACAGGTCGGTCGGGGTGACCACCAGGTGCTGGTAGCCGAAGGCGACCGCGGTGACCGCCAGCCCGACCCACCAGAGCCAGCCCAGCCCGACCACCGCACCGAACCACAGGAACAGGCCGAACGTCACCACGTGCGCCACCGTCGAGGCGTGCAGCGCGAACCGCTTGCCGTACCGGGCGGGGACGCTGCGTACCCCGATCTCCCGGTCCACCTCGGTGTCCTGACAGGCGTAGATCAGGTCGAAGCCGCCGATCCAGAGCCCGACCGCCGCGCCGAGCAGCCACGCCGGGCCGGAGCCGTCGAAGGTGCCGGTCACCGCGAGCCAGGCGCCGACCGGGCCGACCGCCTGGGCCAGCGCCAGGATCGCGTGCGGCCAGTCGGTGAACCGCTTGCCGTACGGGTACACCACCAGCGGGATCGCCGCGAGCGGGGCGAGGGCCAGGCAGAGCGGGTTGAGCGCGGCCGCGGCGGCGAGGAAGACGACCAGGGCGACGATCGCGCCGGTCCAGGCCGTCCGGACGCTCACCTTCCCGGTGACCAGCTCCCGTCCGGCGGTACGCGGATTGCGCGCGTCGATCCGCCGGTCGATGATCCGGTTCGCCGCCATCGCGAAGGTCCGCGCGCCGACCATGGCGACGGTCACCAGCGCCAGGTCGCCCCAGCGGACCCGGCCACCGTGCAGCTCCATGGCGGTCAACGCCGAGAGGTACGCGAACGGCAGGGCGAAGACCGAGTGTTCGATCATGACCAGCCGCAGGAAGGACCTGACCCGCCCCGGCGCCTCCGCCACCGCTGCCGTCGTTGTCATGAGACCCCGTACTCCTTCCAGCGTTTGTCGACCAGTGCCCGGATCTCGGGCGACATGGTCATCTCCTCCGGCCAGCCTCGGGTGTAGCCCTCGGTGGGGAGCTTGCGGGTCGCGTCCACGCCGGCCTTGCCACCCCAGAACTGCTGGTACGACGCGTGGTCCAGGTGGTCCACCGGGCCCTCGGTGAGCAGCAGGTCGCGGGAGTAGTCGACGTTGCCGAAGGCCCGCCAGGCGACCTCGGCGTAGTCGTGCACGTCGCAGTCGTCGTCGACGACCACGATCAGCTTCGACAGCGAGAGCAGGTGGGCGCCCCAGATCGCGTTCATGATCTTCTGGGCGTGTTTCGGGTAGCGCTTGCGGATCGAGACGATCACGCAGTTGTGGAAGACCCCGGCGGTCGGCAGGTCGTAGTCGACGATGTCCGGGATCAGCAGCTTGAGCAGGGGCAGGAAGATCCGCTCGGTGGCCTTGCCAAGGCCGTGGTCCTCCTGCGGCGGCTTGGACGTGATGATCGAGTGGTAGATCGGGTCCCGCTGGGTGGTCATCGCCTCGATGTGCAGCACCGGGAAAGGCTCGACCGGGGTGTAGAAGCCGGTGTGGTCACCGAACGGGCCCTCCGGCAGCCGTTCCCCCGGCTCCAGGTAACCCTCCAGCACGATCTGCGCGTGTGCCGGCACCTGCAGCGGCACGGTCAGGCAGTCGACCATCTCGACCCGCTCGCCCCGCAGGAAACCAGCGAAGAGGTATTCGTCGATGTCGCCCGGGAGTGGCGCGGAGGCGGCGTAACTGACCACCGGGTCGCAGCCGATCGCGATCGCCACCGGCAGCCGCTGGCCGAGCCGTTCCGCGACGGCGTGGTGGGCGGTCGAGTCCTTGTGGATCTGCCAGTGCATGCCGAGCGTGTTGTGCGAGTGCTGCTGCAGCCGGTAGAGGCCGAGGTTGCGCTTGCCGGTCTCCGGGTGCTTGGTGTGGGTCAGCCCGAAGTTGTGGAAGATGCCGCCGTCACCGGGCCAGACCTGCAGGCCGGGCAGCCGGTTCAGGTCGACCTCGGCGCCCCGGTAGACCACCTGCTGACAGGGCGCGGTCTTCACCTTCCGCGGCGGCACCGACTTGAGCTGCAGGACCTTGCCGAGCCCTTCCCGGATCCCCGACCAGCCGACCGGCAGCTCCGGCTTGACCAGGGCGCCGATCCGGTCGCCGATCTCGTCGAGCCGGTCCACGCCGAGCGCCATCGCCATCCGACGCTCGGTGCCGAAGAGGTTGACCGCGACCGGCATCTCGCCCCGGGTCGGGCGTTCGAAGAGCAGCGCGGGGCCGTGCGCCCGGACCGTCCGGGTGACCACCTCGCTGATCTCCAGGGTCGGATCGACCGGTACCGGGACCCGGTGTAGTTCGCCGGCGCCTTCGAGCGCGCCGACAAAAGCCCGGAGATCGTCGTACGGGAAGCCACGAGCCGCCATGGCCGCTAGTCTGTCGCACCCCCCGTCCAGCGGCCCGACCCGGGTCCCTCGGCGTGACCCCGGCCGTGCCGACCCGGGTGGGCGTGGCCAGTCACCGCCGCCCGGTCACAGCAGACCGAAGCCGAGCAACAGGGTGGCCACGGTCAGGCTCACCCCGCCGAGCACGGTCAGCCAGATCAACCCGTTGGGTCGGGTGTCCGAGGGGCGTACGACGGACAGGAAGAAGCCGAGCGGCATCAGGATCGGCGCGGCGACGAAGAGGACGCGGATCAGGGTCAGCGTGCCGGCGCCGTACCCGGTCCGGTCGAGGTAGAGCAGGGCGACGAGGGCGAAGAGCACCAGCACCCCGGCGTGTGCGTGCCCGGCGGTCCACAGGCCCCGGCGGACCGGATTGTCGAGGTAGCCGGGTATCCGGCGGACCAGGTGCATGAGCAGGGAGAGTCCGCCGAACGCGATCGTCGACACGGTGATCAGCAGGATGGCGGCGGTGGTCTGGGTGGCGGGTGTCATCAGGGGCTCCAACGGGACGACGAGCGGAACTTTCCGCTGTCAAGATTGATCCCTGGACGAGCATCTTGTCAACAGCTAGATTTGTTGGTCGGGCCGGTCAGGCAGATTCGGTGGCGAGCCGGGCGCTGAAACCGAGCATCGCGGCGCCCGTGAACCCGTCGAGCGCCCGGCGTACCCGACGTCGGGAGAGCAGCCGCCGGGCCCGGTGCAGCGCCCCGACCAGCAGCAGCAGATAGAGCAGCGACAGCACCGCGTGACTCAGCGCGAAGACCAGCAGTACGGCGACCGGCGCCCCCGGCGCCACGAACTGCGGCAGCACCGCCAGGTAGAACGCCAGCACCTTCGGGTTGGTGATGTTGGACAGGAAACCCTGCCGCCACCCGACGACGGCCTGCCCGGGCAGGGTCGTACCGTCACCGTTCAGGCTCGGGTACCGGCCGAGCCAGGCCGACCGCCAGGCCTGGATCCCGAGGAAGGTCAGGTAACCGACGCCCAACCACCTGATGGTCAGGAACAACGGCTGCGACTGCAGGATCACCGCACCCAGCCCGGCCGCCGCCGCACTGCCCTGTACGGCGTTGGAGCTGGCCACCCCGATGGCACTCCAGGCACCACGGCCCCGACCGGCGGCCAGGGTGTTCCGGGTCACCACCGCGAAGTCCGGACCGGGCACCAGCACCAGCGCCACCGCGAAGACCAGGAACGTCCCGTACGCCGTCCACGACATCGCCCGAGCGTAAGATCAGCCGGCCACCCACGCCGGCAGGTCACCGGTCGACCAACACTCCGGGCCCGGCACCCTGCCCCTGCGACGACTCAGTCGAGTCCGCCGTACGAGTGCAGACCCTCGAAGAAGATGTTCACGCCGTACAGGTTCATCTGCATGGTCAGGAAGCCGATCACCGCGATCCAGGTCGCGACCGGACGCTTGACGCTGGGCGTGGCCCGGGCGTGCAGGTAGCCGGCATAGACCACCCAGGAGATGAACGCCCAGGTCTCCTTCGGGTCCCAACCCCAGTACCGACCCCAGGCCGCCTCGGCCCAGACCGCGCCGGCCATCACCGCGAAGGTCCAGATCGGGAACGCGAAGGCGTGCAGCCGGAAGGCCATCCGCTCCAGACTGGCGGCGGCCGGCACCCGGGCCCCCAGGGTGTACGGGAAACTGCGCTTGCCCTGGTCGTACCCGTTGCGGATCAGGTACATCACCGCCGGCACCGCGCCGAGCAGGAACAGGCCGGAGGAGAGCGCCGCCGCCGAGACGTGCACGACGAACCAGTACGAGTTCAGCGCCGGCACCAACGGCACGATCGGCACGTAGAGCACCAGGCCCGCGACCGCGAGCAGCAGCACCATGGCGAGCGTGACGAAGAGCCCGAGGTGCCGGACCGTCGGCCGCCGGTGCAGCAGCACCAGCCAGGCGACGGTGCCGACGAAGGTGACCGCCAGCACGTACTCGTACATGTTGCCCCACGGCATGCGGTCCGCGGCCACCCCACGGGTGACCAGCACCGCGAGGTGCAGCACGGCGGCGACGACGGTGAGCGCGACCGCCGCCCGCCCGAGCAGCGCGACCCGGGTCGACGCTGTCCCGCCGGGCGTCGAGCCGGCCGGCACCTTCACGACCGGGTCCGGGCCGGCTGCGGAGTCGGCCGGCGCGCCGGCGCCGACCAGCGCCAACTCCCGCTCCGGCCGGAGCGCCGCCCGGCCGACCCGGCTGCGGTTGCCGAAGGCGTACTCGGCGGCGTGGCAGATCATGGCCAGCAGGTAGCCCAGAATCGCCACCGCCAGGAGCTGGTCGGAGAGCGCAGCCATCAGTCGGTCTCCTCTTCCGTCGCCGTCCGGTCGTTCCGGGGCGACCCCGTCGCCGTCCGGTCGTTCCGGGCGGCGGCGACGAGCCGGTCGAACTCTTCGGCAAAGCCTGAGTAGTCGGTACGGGGCAACCCGCCGACCTCCACCAAACTACTACGATCCGTCGTGGACGTGTCGGCGGGTACCGGAACCACCCGGAACCACACCCGACGGCGGCGGGCGAACAGCGCCGGCATCAGCCCGAGCAGCAGCAGCGCCGAACTGACCAGGACGATCGTCTCGCCCGGGTCGTACCGGACCGAGATGGTGGCGTACGGGCGGGTGCCGAGGAACTCCACCGTCGTACCGTCGTCGAGCGTCCACTTCTCACCCGGCCGTAGCAGCTTGCCCTCGCCGACCTGCTTGAGCCGACCGTTGTCGACCTGCCGCCGGTCCAGCGAGTAGACCGAGTTCGGAATCCCGGCGTCCAGGCCGAGGTTGCCCCGGTACGGGATCAGCATCAGCCCCGGCGACCGCTCGGCCGGGTACTCGGAACGGACGAACGGCCCCTGCGCCGGAGTGGTCGGCAGGTAGAGCCCCTCGAAGCCGACCTGCAGGTCCGGGGCACGCTCCCCGGTCTTCGGGTCGATGTTCACGTCCGGGAAGATCGCGACACCCTCGCTGGTCAGGTTCCCGTCGATGCTGAGGAACGCCTCGTCGCTGGTCTGCGACTTCCCGTACCGGTCGGTGTAGCGCACGATCGGCGCGTAGCCGTGCCCGAGCAGGTAGACGCTGGTCCCACCGCCCAGTCGCAACGGGTCGTTCACCGAGAAGCTCACCGGACGCGGCGCCCGGCCCTGCTCCTTCAGCAGCGCTTTGGCCCGGAACGACTCCGGCTGCCCGGTCGGCAGGAACCCGGCCTCGAAGTCGGTCAGCTCCAGACAGAACGGCGGCAGGCGATCACCGTCCAACCGGTGCCCCAGCTTCGACTCGCTGTACTGCTGCAGCGTGTTGCAGAACGCGTTGTCCGGGCCGGCGACCAGCAGTCGGTTGCCGTGCCAGCCATACCACGAGCCGAGCCCGACGCCGACCAGCACCCCGATCAGCGAGATGTGGAAGAGCAGGTTGCCGGTCTCCTTCAGGTAACCCTTCTCCGCCGACACGGTGTCGCCCTGGACCGCCACCCGCCAGCGCCGCTTCCGCAGCATCGCCGCGACCGCGGCCAGGTCGACGTCGGGGTCGGTCAGCACCGCGTGCCGGGGCAGCCGGTCCAGCCGCCTCGGCGCCGCCGGCGGCACCGCCCGCAGCGCGCGGACGTGGTCGCGCAGCCGCGGCACGATGCAGCCGATCAGCGAGGTGAACAGGAGTACGTAGATCGCCGAGAACCACGGCGAGGCGTACACGTCGAAACCGCCGAGCCGGTCCACGATCGGATACCAGTCCGGGTGGTCCCGCTGGAAGCCCTGGACGTTCTCGAGGCTGACGTTGCGCTGTGGCAGCAGCGAACCCGGGATCGCGGCGACGGCGAGCAGGAAGAGCAGGACCAGCGCGGTACGCATGCTGGTCAACTGCCGCCACGAGTTGCGCAGCAGGGCCAGCGGTGCCGCGGTACGCCGACGCCCGGGCGCCTCGACGGCCTCCGGCCCGGTGGTCGGGCGGTCGTCCACGGTCGACATCAGATGCTCACCTCGCCCACCCCGACCGTGGTCTTCAACCAGATGTTGATCTCTCCCCAGCCACCGGTGATCAGCGCCAGCCCGATGATGATCAGCAGTACGCCGCCGACCCGGGTCACCCAGCGGCTGTTCCGGCGCACCGCCCGGAAGAGCCCGAGCAGGCGGTGGAACCCCAACCCGAAGACGATGAACGGCACCCCGAGGCCGAGGCAGTACGCGATCGCGAGCACCACCGCCCGGTCGGCCTGGCCGCTCGCCGTACCCATGCCGAGCACCGCGCCGAGGGTCGGGCTGACACACGGCGCCCAGGAGAGCGCGAACACCGCCCCGAAGACCGGGGCGCCGAGCAGGCCGGCGTCCGGCAGCCGCCGGATCCGAAACTCCCGCTGCATGCCGGGAATCAGCCCGAGATAGGAGAGGCCCAACACCACGATCACCGCACCGACCACGATCTCCAGCGGTCGCTGGTGCGCGAACAACGCCTGACCCAGCGCGGTGACCAGTACGGCGGTGAGGGTGAAGACAACGGTGAAGCCGGCGATGAAGAGCAGCGTGCCGGCAAGCACCCGCCCCTGCACCCGTACCCGGGACCGGGTCGGCCGGGTCGCGACCGCGACCCCACCGGCAGCCTCGGGGCCGGCGCCCGGGCCGTCCGCCGCGTCCCGCCGCTCCAGGTCGTTGCCGGCCAGCCCGGTCACGTACGACAGGTAGCCGGGCACCAGCGGCAGCACACACGGGGACAGGAAACTGACCAGCCCGGCGAGCGCCGCCGCGCCGATGGCCAGCAGCAGCGGACCGCTCTCGGCGATGCTGGCGAACGTCTCGCCCATCAGCCCGGCCCGCCCGCGGCCGGCTGCTCGCCGGCGAGTCGGCCGACGATCGGCTGTAGCGTCTCCTGCTTGGTCGACGCCCGGATCACCACCGCGATCCGCCCCTCCCGGTCCAGCACCACGGTCGCCGGAATCGAGTTCGGCGGTATGTCGAAGGCGAGCGCCAGTTGGCTCGGCGGGTCGAACAGGCTCGGGTAGGTGACCTTGAACGCCTCCTCGAACGCCCGGGCCTTGTCCCGGCCGTCCTGGATGTTGATGCCGACGAACCGGACGCCCTGGTCCTTCGTCGCCTGGTAGGTCGCCTCCAGGTCGTCGGCCTCGGCCCGGCAGGGCGCACACCAGGAACCCCAGAAGTTGACCACCACCACCTGGCCCCGGTCCTGCGCCAGGTCGTAGCTGCCGCCGTCGAGCAGTTCACCGGCGACCTTCGGGGCCGCCGGCCGGTGCTCCGGCGCGCACTCGATGATGCCGTCGGTGGTCGTACAGTCGTCCTGCCACCGGCCGCCGTCACCACCCGAGCAGCCGGTCAACGCCAACGACGCGGCGGCGACGAGCGAAACGCCGAGGCCGACACGCCGGGGACGACTCATCGTCAAGCTCCCTTGGCCGTCCGGGCGCTCGGCGACATCGCCACCAGGTGCGCCGCCGGCTCGGAGTAGCCGATCCCGACGATCTTGGCACCGTCGAAGTGGAACGAGGTCAGGCTCGCCAACCCGCACTGCCGCCGGCGCGGATCGTGCCAGAGCCGCTTGCGCTCGACATGCCGACGCAGCGTCCAGATCGGCAACTGGTGCGAGACGCAGACCGCCTCCCGCCCCTCGGCCGCCACCCGGGCGGCGTGCAGCGCCCCGAACATCCGCTCGGCGATCAGCCGGTACGCCTCACCCCAGGACGGGGTCACCGGATCCCGCAGCACCCACCAGTTCCGCGGATCCCGGAACGAGCCGTCCCCGGGGGACACCCGCTTACCCTCGAACCAGTTGGTGCTCTCGATCAGCCGCTCGTCGACCCCGACCGGCAGGTTGAACTGGGCGGCGATCGGCTCGGCGGTCTGCTGCGCCCGCTCCAGCGGACTGGCCACCACGTACGCGATGTCGCGGTCGGCGAGCGCCTGCGCCGCCGCCTTCGCCATCTGCACACCCAGCTCGGAGAGGCGGTAACCGGGCAGCCGCCCGTACAGGATCTTGTCCGGGTTGTACACCTCGCCGTGCCGCAGCACGTGGACCACCGTGGTGCTCACCGCGTCATCCCCCGTCATTCCCCGTGACCGGCCGCCGCCGCAGCCTCCGCCGCGGCGGGCAGCGCCGCCGCGTACTGTTCCAGCGCGGCGTCGTCCAACGCCGTCGACACGAACCACGACTCGAAGGCGCTCGGCGGCAGGTAGACCCCGCCGGCCAGCATCGTGTGGAAGAACGCCTTGAACGCGGCGACGTCCTGACCGCGCGCGCTCGCGTAGTCGACCACGTCCGCGTCGGTGAAGAAGATCGAGAACATGTTCCCGGCGTACGACAGCCGGTGCGGCACCCCTGCGGCGGCCAACGCCTCGCTCGCCAGCCGGCCCACCGTCGCGGCGGACTCGTCGAGTCGCCGGTACACCGCCTCGTCGGCCAGCCGCAGCGTGGTCAGGCCGGCGGCGCAGGCGAGCGGGTTACCGGAGAGGGTGCCCGCCTGATAGACCGGACCGGCCGGCGCCAGCCGGGCCATCACCTCGGTACGCCCACCGAACGCCGCCGCCGGCAGTCCACCACCCATCACCTTGCCGAACGTGAACAGGTCGGCGTCGACCGGGTCGAGCCCGGCCCAGCCACCAGCGGAGACCCGGAACCCGGTCATCACCTCGTCGACGATCAGCAGCGCGCCGTTGGCGTGCGCGATCCGGGCCAACGCCTGGTTGAAACCGTCCCGGGGAGCCACCACGCCCATGTTGCCGGGCGCGGCCTCGGTGATGATCGCGGCGATCTCCGACCCCTGGGCCGCGAACGCCGCCTCCACCGCCGCCACGTCGTTGTACGGCAGCACGATCGTCTCGCCCGCCGCCGCGCCGGTCACCCCGGGGGAGTCCGGCAGGCCGAGCGTGGCGACCCCGGAACCCGCCGCCGCGAGCAGGGCGTCCACGTGTCCGTGGTAGCAGCCGGCAAACTTGACGATCTTGCTGCGGCCGGTATAGCCCCGGGCCAACCGGATCGCCGTCATCGTCGCCTCGGTACCCGAGTTGACCAGTCGTACCTGCTCCACCGGGGTCCGCGCGACGATCTCGGCGGCCAGCTCGACCTCACCCTCGGTCGGCGTACCGAAGCTGGTGCCGAGCGCGGCGGCGGCCTGCACCGCGGCCACCACCTCCGGGTGGGCGTGCCCGAGGACCAGCGGCCCCCACGAGCAGACCAGGTCGACGTACCGCCGGCCGTCGGCGTCGAAGAGCCACGGCCCGGAGCCCCGTGCCATGAACCGGGGCGTACCACCCACGGCCAGGAAGGCCCGGACAGGGGAGTTCACCCCGCCCGGCACGATGGCACGGGCGCGGTCGAAAAGGGCCTGGGAGGCCGGGGCGTCGGCCGGGTAGCGGCCGGGTCCGGCAGGGTTCGCGCTCACGGTCTCGCCATTCTGTCAGCGCCATCTGGCCGGCCGGCAGCCACCCCTGCACGGGTCGCCCGGGTCACTCCGGGTTCCTGGGCGCGGCTGGGTGGGTGGGCGTGGTCGGGGGGTTGAGGCGGCTGTGGGTGGGCGTGGTCGGGGGGTTGAGGGCGGATCACCCGCTCTGGGCGGTCAGGCTTGATCCCGACGCGGGCGATCCGCCCCCAACCCTGCCCGGCTTGCTCTCCGCGCGGACGCCGCCGCCCCCAACCCCTGTCCGGCTCGCGCTCCGCAGCCACACCACCGCACCCGATCTCGGTCTGGCCTCGGAACCGGGACACGCCTGTCCGGTCAGAGCCGGAGTGGGTGTTCTCGAGTCCGGCAGTCTGCCGGATACCGGACGGACAGCCGGCAGTTACCAACAGGCCGGTTCGGCCAGGTCGCGATAGGCTGATCGGGTGAACCGTGCGGAGCTGACCATCGCGGTCCAGCGGAATCCCGACGAGGCGATCCTGCGCCTCGCCGGCGAGATCGACATGCTGACCGCCGGCAGGCTGTCGAGCGTCGTCAACGAGGTGCTCACCGACGCACCGTCCCGGATCGTCCTCGACCTGGCCGACGTCACCTTCTGCGACTCGCAGGGCCTCGGCACCCTGGTGGTACTGAGCCGCAAGGCCAGCCACGCACAGAGTCTGCTGATGCTGACCAATGTCGGCGACTTCCTGTTGCGGGTGTTGGACATCACCGGACTCCGCTCCGCCCTGATGATCCGCAACGAGCAGTCCACCGGCTGAACCGGCGTCAGTCGGACCGGTCCAACACCCAGCCAAATCGGCCGACGGCCGGATTGCCAGCGCGACCAGAATGAGCCGGACGGGGTTGGGGGCGGATCGCCCGCGTCGGGATCAAGCCTGACCGCCCAGAGCGGGTGATCCGCCCCCAACCCCCAAGCCCGACCACGACGAACCTCAGGCAGCCGCACCCCAGCGGGATCAAGCCTGACCGCCCAGAGCGGGTGATCCGCCCCCAACCCCCAAGCCCGACCACGACGAACCTCAGGCAGCCGCACCCCAACGGGCCTCTTCGAGCATCTGCATCGCCCGCTCCCGCGCCGCCGGGTCGTCCGAGCGGAGCAGGGAGACCGCCTCGTCGACCGCCTCGGTCAACCCCCGCCACTGGGCGTCCCGCTCCCGGACCAGCACGGACTGCGCGGCGAGCTGCCGGGTCTTGACCCACAGCTCGACAAAGACCGAGACCTTGGCCCGCAGCACCCAGGGGTCGAACGGCTTGGTCAGATAGTCGACCGCGCCGACCGCGTACCCGCGGAGGGCGAGCTGGGCGTCCCGGTCGGCGGCGGTGAGGAAGATGATCGGCACGTGCCGGGTACGTTCCCGCCGCTTGATGTGGCTGGCGGTCTCGAAGCCGTCCATGTCCGGCATCTGGGCGTCGAGCAGGATGACCGCGAAGTCCTCCACCAGAAGCTGCTTGAGCGCGGCCTCCCCGCTCTCCACCGCGACCGGCTGCACCGGCAGGCCCTGCAGGATCGCCTCGAGCGCCATCAGGTTCTCCCGCCGGTCGTCGACCAGTAGGGCTTTGGCCAGCTCGCTCACCGAATCGTCCCCTCGTCGCCCGCCCCGGGTCCGGCGGTGTCGCGGCCGTCCCCGTGCACCCAGGACGCCATCAGCTCGATCAGTTCGTCCAGGTCCACCGGCTTGGTGATGTAGTCGCTCGCGCCGGCGCCCAGTGCCGACTCACGGTCGCCGGGCATCGCCTTCGCGGTCAGGAAGACCACCGGCAGGTCGGTGAACCGGTGGTTGCGGCGGATCGCCCGGGTCGTCTCGTAGCCGTCCTGGTCCGGCATCATCGCGTCCATCAGCACGATGTCCACCTCCGGATGCTCGGCGAGCAGACGTACCCCGTCCACCCCGTTGTCCGAGTAGAGCACGGTCATGCCGTGCAGCTCCAACGCGCTGGTCAGGGCGAAGACGTTCCGGACGTCGTCGTCGATGATCAGCACGGTGGCGCCGTCGAGCTGCCGGGAGGCCGGCGAGACCGGCCGGTCGGGCTCGGTGGGGATCCGCAGCATCGGCGGCTGCGCGCCGGCGGGGGTCACCCGCGCGGCCGGCAGCGGCACCGGCGGCGGGGTCACCACCGCGTCCGGCGCCAGCACGTCCGGTACGAAGAGGGTGAAGGTCGAGCCCTGTCCGGGTGCCGACGAGACGGTGATGGTGCCGCCGATGAGCCGCGCCAGGTCCCGGCTGATCGACAGTCCGAGGCCGGTGCCGCCGTACCGGCGGCTGGTGGTGCCGTCGGCCTGCTGGAACGCTTCGAAGATCAGCCCGAGTTTGTCGTCGGAGATGCCGATCCCGGTGTCGATGACGGTGAACGCCACCACCTGTCGGGCGGCGGCCAGCGCCGGTACGTCGGTGAAGCTGCCCTCCGGGGCCGAGGCCGGCCCGATCCGCAGTGTCACCGCCCCGTTGTCGGTGAACTTGACCGCGTTGGAGAGCAGGTTCCGGAGGATCTGCTGCAGCCGCTGCGGGTCGGTGACCAGGCTCGGGGGAAGCTCCTTGGAGATGCGTACCTGGAAGTCCAGGCCCTTCTCCTCGGCCTGCGGCGCGAACGCCTGCTCGACGTAGCCGCGGATCTCGGAGAACCGCACCTCGGCCGGGGTGACGTCCATCCGGCCCGCCTCGATCTTCGACAGGTCGAGGATGTCGTCGATCAGCGAGAGCAGGTCGGAGCCGGCACTGTGGATGGTCCGAGCGAACTCGATCTGCTTCTCGGTGAGGTTCTGCTCCGAGTTGTCGGCGAGCAGCCGGGCCAGCAGCAGCAACGAGTTGAGCGGCGTACGCAGTTCGTGGCTCATGTTGGCCAGGAACTCCGACTTGTACGCCGAGGCGCGGGCCAACTGTTGGGCCTTGTCCTCCAGACCGATCCGGGCGAGTTCGATCTCCCGGTTCTTGGTCTCGATGTTGCCCTTCTGTTCGGAGAGCAGTTGGGCCTTGTCCTCCAACTCGGCGTTGGTCCGCTGCAGCTCGGCGGACTGTTCCTGCAGCTCGTGGGCGAGCCGCTGGGACTGGGCGAGCAGTTCCTCGGTACGGCGGTTGGCCTGGATGGTGTTGACCGCGATGCCGATGGTGGTCACCAGCCGCTCCAGGAACGACAGGTGCAGTTCGGAGAAGGGCGAGACGCTGGCGAACTCGATCACGCCGAGCAGTTCGCCCTCGAAGAGGACCGGGAGCACCACCAGGTCGGCGGGGGCGGTGGCGGCGAGTCCGGAGCGGAGCGTCAGGCTGCCGTCCCGGGGTGCGCCGACCCGGATGGTGCGTCGGGAGAGCGCGGCCTGTCCGACCAGTCCCTCGCCGGGACCGAAGGTGACGTCGTGGTGCCGGGCGACGTAGCCGTACGAGGCGGTGAGCCGGAGCCGCATCGCGGCCTCGTCGCTGGCGTCGGCGAGGAAGAAGGCGCCGAGCTGGGCGTCGACCAGCGGGGTCACCTCGGTCATGATCATGCGGCAGACCTCGACGAGGTCCCGCTGGCCCTGCAGCAGGCCACCGATCCGGGCCAGGTTCGAGTCGAGCCAGCCCTGTTCGGCGTTCTTCTTGGTGGTCTCCCGCAGGGTGACGATCATCTGGTTGATGTTGTCCTTCAGCTCGGCGACCTCACCCTGGGCCTGCACGGTGATCCGCTGGGTCAGGTCGCCGGTGGTCACCGCCGTGGAGACCTGGGCGATCGCCCGCAGCTGGGTGGTGAGGGTGGAGGCGAGCTGGTTGACGTTCTCGGTGAGGTCCTTCCAGGTGCCGGAGACGCCCTTCACCTGGGCCTGACCGCCGAGCTTGCCCTCGATGCCGACCTCCCGGCCGACCCGGGTCACCTCGTCGGCGAACGAGGAGAGCTGATCCACCATCGTGTTCACGGTGTCCTTCAGCTCCAGGATCTCGCCCTGCGCGTCCACGGTGATCTTCTGCGACAGGTCACCCTTCGCCACCGCCGTGGTCACCGAGGCGATGTTCCGCACCTGCGCGGTCAGGTTGGAGCCCATCGAGTTCACGTTGTCGGTCAGGTCCCGCCAGGTGCCGGAGACACCCTTCACCTGGGCCTGACCGCCGAGCTTGCCCTCGGTGCCCACCTCGCGGGCCACCCGGGTCACCTCGTCGGCGAACGAGGAGAGCTGGTCAACCATGGTGTTGACGGTGTTCTTGAGTTCGAGGATCTCGCCCTGCGCGTCGACGGTGATCTTCTGGCTCAGGTCGCCCTTGGCGACCGCGGTGGAGACCTGGGCGATGTTCCGGACCTGGGCGGTCAGGTTCGACGCCATCGAGTTCACGTTGTCGGTCAGGTCCCGCCAGGTGCCGGCGACGCCGCGTACCTGGGCCTGACCGCCGAGCTTGCCCTCGGTCCCGACCTCACGGGCCACCCGGGTCACCTCGTCGGCGAACGACGAGAGCTGGTCCACCATCGTGTTGACCGTGGACTTGAGTTCCAGGATCTCGCCCCGGGCGTCCACCGTGATCTTCTGCGACAGATCACCCTTCGCCACCGCCGTGGTCACCGAGGCGATGTTCCGCACCTGCGAGGTCAGGTTCGACGCCATCGAGTTCACGTTGTCGGTCAGGTCCCGCCAGGTCCCGGAGACCCCCTTCACCTCAGCCTGACCGCCGAGCTTGCCCTCGGTCCCGACCTCACGGGCCACTCGGGTCACCTCGTCGGCGAACGACGAGAGCTGGTCCACCATGGTGTTGACGGTGTTCTTCAGCTCCAGGATCTCGCCCCGGGCGTCCACCGTGATCTTCTGCGACAGGTCACCCTTGGCCACCGCGGTGGAGACCTGGGAGATGTTCCGCACCTGCGAGGTGAGGTTGCCGGCGAGTTGGTTCACGTTCTCGGTCAGCGCGCGCCAGGTGCCGGAGACGCCACGTACCTGGGCCTGACCGCCGAGCTTGCCCTCGATGCCCACCTCACGGGCCACCCGGGTCACCTCGTCGGCGAACGACGACAGCTGGTCCACCATCGTGTTGACGGTGTCCTTCAGCTCCAGGATCTCGCCCTGCGCGGCCACCGTGATCTTCTGACTCAGGTCGCCCCGGGCCACCGCCGTGGAGACCTGGGCGATGTTCCGCACCTGGGCGGTCAGGTTCGACGCCATCGAGTTGACGCTGTCGGTCAGGTCCTTCCAGGTGCCGGCGACGTTCGGCACCTGGGCCTGGCCGCCGAGCTTGCCCTCGGTGCCGACCTCACGGGCCACCCGGGTCACCTGCTCGGCGAAGAGCCGCAGCGTGTCGGTCAGCCCGTTGATGGTGTGCGCCAGTTCGGCGACCTCGCCCTTGGCGGAGACGGTGATCTTCTGGGACAGGTCACCCCGGGCCATCGCCGTGGTCACCTGGGAGATCGACCGCACCTGGTACGTCAGGTTCGACGCCATGGTGTTCACCGAGTCGGTGAGGTCCTTCCAGGTGCCGGCGACCCCGCGTACGTCCGCCTGACCGCCGAGCTTGCCCTCGGTGCCGACCTCACGGGCCACCCGGGTCACCTCGTTGGAGAACGACGAGAGCTGGTCGACCATCGTGTTCACGGTGCGGCCGATCCGGAGGAACTCACCGCGCAGTGGGCGGCCGTCGATCTCCAGATCCATGTGCTGGGAGAGGTCGCCGTCGGCGACCGCCACGATCACCCGGGCGATCTCGGTGGTCGGCCGGCCGAGGTCGTCGATCAGCGAGTTGATCGCCCGCTGGCCCTCCGCCCAGGCACCCTCCATGCCCTCCTCGTCGAGCCGCTCGGTGAGCCGGCCGTCGCGGCCGACGATCCGACTGATCCGGCGCAGGTCGAGATGCTGCCGCTCCTGCAGCGACACCACCTCGTTGAAGGCGTCGGCCACCTCGCCCGCGGCGCCGTTGCGGCGCGGCAGTCGTACCTTGAAGTCCCCCCGGCGGACCCGCCGCAGCGCGTCGGCGAGTTCGCCGAGCAGCACCGCGTCCTCGGCGCCGGATCGCTGGTCGGCAGAGAGTTGGTTCGCCGTGGTCATCGTCCCTCGCTCAGGCTTGGTGGCAGGTGGGCAACCCACGCCAGTCCGTGCCCACCCGGTGGTCCCGGCCGCATCCCCGAGGCGCCTCGGCCACTCCGCCCCGACGCGACGCCCCCATCATTGTGCCTGTCGCCGGGCGGATGCCACCCTGTGGCGCTCGTCGATCGTCGACCCCCGACGGTAGCCACAGACGGCAACACACCCGGACATAGGGAATCAGTAGGGCATTCCTCAGCCTAGCGCGAACCAGTTCCGGCCCGTCGGGGCCGCAAGCTGGGGTGAGTCACCGCGCCCGGATAGTGTTGCTTGGATCTCGGATCCGGCTGGTGGAGGAGTCGACAGGGTGTCAGCGGAAAGGGACGGTGGCGTGGACGACCAGGTACGTCGGGTCCGGCTGCCCGCCGACCGCCGTACCCCGGCGGCGGCCCGTGCCCTGGTGCGTTCCGTGCTGGCCGAGGCGGGCCTCGACGAACTGCTGAACGAGGCGCTGCTGCTCACCACCGAACTCTCCACCAACGCCGTCGAGCACGCCCGCACCGAACTGGACATCGAGGTCGTCGCGGACGAGTCCGGACTCACCGTGACCGTCTCCGACTTCGCCGTCGGGCCGATCGACGACGTCACCGCCCGGCCCCGCAACGACCTGACCGACATCTCCCAGGTCTCGGAACGCGGCCGCGGTCTGCTCCTGGTCGACCACTTCGCCAGCCGCTGGGGCACCACCCACCAGGCCAGCGGCAAGGGGGTCTGGTTCCGGCTGGACCGCAAGAGCGACACCGACCCGGACGACCGGCCGGCCGAACCGGGTGGCAGCGCCCTGCCCCCCGCCGCCCCCAGCGTGCCGCGACCGGTCGCCCCGTCCGCGCCGAGCGCCGGCGCGATGAGCGCGCTGATGCAGACCACCCCCGACCCGTACGCCGACGACCCGCTCCCCACCTTCGCCGCCGACCTGCTGGTCCGGGTCGGCGACATGGTCGGGGCGGCCGGCGGGGCGGTACGCCTCGACCGGGGCGACGGGGCCGGCTGGCAGCTCCTCGCCCGGTACGGCCGACAGCCCCGCCCCGGCGACGAACTGCTCCGGGTGCCGTTGACCGTGCACCGGCCGTACGCGGGGGAGCTGGAGCTGGACGCGGCGCCCTCCGGGTACGCCCGCCCGCTCGCCGCCCTGGTCGCCGAACGGCTCTCCCTGCACCTGGAGAACGACCGGCTGCGCCGGGCAGACCTGCGCCGACAGACCTGGCTCACGTTCCTCGCCGAGGCCAGCGAGCTGCTCGCCCAGTCACTCGACGTCGACCTGACGATGGCGTTGGTCCCGCAGCTCGTGGTGCCCCGGCTCGGCCAGTGGTGCGCGGTGCACACCGTCGACGAGTGGGGCCGGCTCCGGCTGGCCGCGGCCATCCACGCCGACGAGGCGCAGCTGCCGGAGCTGCACAAGATGCTGCAGGACGAGAGCACCGACTCGGTGCAGGCCCGGCTGCGCGAGACGGTACGCGGCCCCGGTCAGGTGCCGATCGGACCGCCGCTGGACGGCATCGCCGTACCGCTGGTCGCCCGGGGGCAGCGGCTCGGCACCCTGGCCGTCGGTCGCCACCAGCGGCACCGGCACGACCCGGACGAGATCGCCGTGCTGGAGGACGTGGCCCGGCGCGCCGCGTTGGCCATCGAGAACGCCCGGATCCACGACGAACGGCGCAGGGTCGCGCAGACCCTCCAGAAGTCCCTGCTGCCGCCGGTCCTGCCGGTGGTCGACGGCATCGGCTTCGCCGCCGAGTACGTGCCGACCGGGGACGCCGCCGACGTCGGCGGCGACTTCTACGACCTGGTGCCGCTGACCGACGACCGCTGGCTGGTGGCGGTCGGCGACGTCTCCGGCAAGGGGGTCCAGGCGGCGACGGTGACCGGCCTGGTCCGCAACGTGCTCCGGGTGCTGGCCGGGGACGGCCGGCCGCTGCCGGAGGCGCTGGCCCGGCTCAACGGGACGCTGGTCGAGCGGGGCGGCGGCCGGTACTGCACGCTGGCCCTGGCCGCGGTACGTCGGGAGCCGACCGGCCACCTGCACGTCGCCCTGCACCTGGCCGGGCACGACCGGCCGTTGAAGCTCGGCGGCGACGGGCGTGCCGCGTTCGTGGGCGCCGGTGGTACGGCGCTCGGCCTGCTCGACTCGATCGCCTCCCCGGTGGCGGAGGTCCGGTTGGCGCCCGGGGACGCGCTGGTCTTCTACACCGACGGGGTGACCGAGCGGCGCCGCGGCCGGGAACTCTTCGGCCTGGACCGGCTGCGGGAGGCGGCGACCCCCCTGGCCGGCTATTCGGCCGAGGTGGTGGCGGCCCGGCTCCGCTCGGCGGTGATCGGTTTCTCCGTCGAGTCGCCCCGGGACGACATCGCGATCCTGGTGCTGCGCAACGACGCGCTGGTCTGACTCCGCGACCGGATTGGCTCAGAGGCCGCCGGGGTAGCGGCCGGGTGCGAGCCGTCGGGCCGGGTCGTACCGCTGCTTGAGTCGGCGCAGCAGCGGAAGCTCGGGCACCTCGCCCCAGAGGTCCACCGTGGACCGGACCGGTGCCGGGGCGGCGACCACCAGGCAGCGCCCGGAGCGGGCGGAGAGTACGGCGCGTACCCCGGTCAGGATGGCGGCGACCTGCTCGGGTCGGGTGCTGCCCGGCAACGCGGCGTGTACGACGCCGCGGCCGGCCGAGCCACGGACCGGCACCGGCACCCCGGCCGCGTCCCGCAGCGCGTAGATGGCGGCGTGCAGGTCGTCGGCTGGCACCTCGATACGCAGGGCGATCTCGTCGGGTTGGAACGGGTAGCGACGCCACCAGTGCGGCGGGCTGTCGTCGGCGCGGACGTCGCCGCCGAGCAGCTGGCTGAGCCTCGACACCCGCTGGGCGACGTCGGCGGCGCCGCCCTCGATCAGGACGGCGAGCCGACCGGAGCCGCGACCGGTCGGCCGGGCACGGCGGGCCGACCCGGCGGGGTGGTCCGGTGGCGGATGCCCCCGGAATCCGCCGATGCGGCGGGGCACGACAGGTCGGGCCGGTTCGCCCGCCGGCAGGTCGACCTCGATCGCGGTCGGTGTCAGCCCGGCGGCGCGGACCTGGCGCACCAGGTCGTGCATCTCCAGCGGGGTCCAGACCGGACGGCTCACCCAGATCCGGCGCTCCGGGATCGGCTGCACCCGCAGCAACGCCGAGACCAGCACACCGAGAGCGCCCTGTGAACCGCAGAGCAGTCGGGTCAGTTCCGGGTCGGCGCGCTCGGCCGGAACGGTCGGCCGCCTCGCCGTCCCGGCGTGGCCGAGTCTGCCGGTGGCGTCGACGTAGCCGACCCCGACCAACTGGTCACCGGGTGGGCCGGACAGATGTTGCAACGGGCCACCCTCGCCGGCCGCGACCATGCCGCCGATCGTCGCGCCGGTCGACGGCACGTCGAACGGCAGCCGGCGGCCGGCCCGGGCCAGGATCGCCTCGGCGGCGCGGACCGGCGTCCCGGCGCCGATCTCGACGAGTCGGTCGTCGGTGGGGTGGCCCCACACACCGGCGAGCCGACCGGTGTCCAGCACGATGTCCACCCGGGACGGTGCGGCACCCCAGTCGAGTTTGGTGCCGGCGCCGCGGGCGACGACCGAGAGGTCGTACTCCCCGGCGAGTCGGACCACCTCGGCGACGGCGGCCGGAGTGGCGGGCGCGGCCACCCACCGGGCCAGCGTGCCGGCCACCTCGTCGGCCGCCCCGGCGGGCCGGGCGAAGCCGTCACCGCAGATCGCGGCGAGCCGGCGGCGGACCTGCCCGTCGGCGTCGGATCGGCCGGCGTCGGATCGGCCACCGTCGGGTCGCGCGGAAATCTCCCCCACCCCGTCATCGTACAGGTGTACTAATTTTTGACAACGCCCGGTCCGGGCCGGACGTCGCTGCGGACGGTAACGTGACCGGGTGAACTCTGAGACGACCGCCGCCCCCGTCGCCCGTCGGGTGCCCGCCGAGCGCACCCACCACGGCGACACCGTGCTCGACGAGTACGCCTGGCTCGCCGCCAAGGACGACCCGGAGACCATCGCCTACCTGAACGCCGAGAACGCCTGGACCGAACAGCGCACGGCGGGGCTGGCCGCATTCCGGGACACCCTGTTCGACGAGACGAAGAGTCGCACCCAGGAGACGGACCTGTCGGTGCCGTCCCGGAAGAACGGATACTGGTACTACACCCGGACGGTGGAGGGCCAGCAGTACGGCATCCACTGCCGGCGCGCGGTCGCCGACGGCGAGGCCGCGCCGCCGATCCCGGCCGACGGCGCTCCGCTGGACGGCGAGGAGATCCTGCTCGACGGCAACGCGCTCGCCGAGGGCCACGACTTCTTCGCGCTCGGCACCTTCGACGTCAGCCCCGACGGACACCTGCTGGCCTACTCCACCGACTTCGACGGCGACGAACGGTTCACCCTGCGGGTCAAGGACCTGCGCACCGGCGAGGTGCTCGACGACGAGGTGCCGGACACCTTCTACGGCAGCGCGTGGTCGGCCGACGGCTCGATCCTGTTCTACCTGACCGTGGACGAGGCGTGGCGGCCGTACCGGGTGTGGCGGCACACGATCGGCAGCCCGGCGACCGCCGACGAGATCGTCTACGAGGAGAGCGACGAGCGGTTCTGGGTCGGCGTCGGACTGACCCGCTCGGAAAAGTTTGTCGTCATCGACGCACACAGCAAGGTCACCAGCGAGGTACGGGTCATCCCGTCGGCGAACCCGACCGGCGCACCCGCGGTCGTCGCACCCCGCCGGCAGGGTGTCGAGTACTCGATCGAGCACCACGGGCACCGGTTCCTGATCCTGCACAACGACGGCGCCGAGGACTTCGCGCTCGCGTACACCTCGGCGGACGCGCCCGGCGACTGGGTGCCGATGATCGAGCACTCCCCCGGCACCCGACTGGAGTCGGTGGACGCCTTCGCCAACCACGTCGTGGTGTCGCTGCGCACCGGCGGGTTGACCGGGATCCGGGTCCTGCCGGACGGCAGCACCGGCTCGTACGACATCACCTTCCCGGAACCGCTCTACAGCGTCGGGCTGGACAGCAACCCGGAGTACCAGACCAACACCATCCGGCTGCACTACACCTCGATGGTCACCCCGGACTCGGTCTACGACTACGACCTGGTGACCCGGGAGATGGTGCTGCGCAAACGCAAGCCGGTGCTCGGCGACTTCGACCCGGCCGACTACGAGCAGCACCGCGACTGGGCGCTGGCCGACGACGGCACCCGGGTGCCGATCTCGCTGGTCTGCCGGGCCGGCACCCCCCGGGACGGCTCGGCGCCCTTCCTGCTCTACGGCTACGGGTCGTACGAGGCCAGCATGGACCCGTGGTTCTCCATCCCCCGGCTCTCCCTGCTGGACCGGGGCGTCATCTTCGCGGTCGCGCACGTACGCGGCGGCGGTGAACTGGGCCGGCGGTGGTACGAGACCGGCAAGATGCTGGCGAAGAAGAACACCTTCACCGACTTCGTCGCCGCCGCCCGGCACGTGGTGAAGGCGGGCTGGACCTCCTCGGAGCGGCTGGTCGCCCGGGGCGCCTCCGCCGGCGGGCTGCTGATGGGCGCGGTGGCGAACCTGGCACCGGACGCCTTCGCCGGCATCGTCGCCCAGGTGCCGTTCGTCGACCCGCTCACCTCCATCCTCGACCCGTCGCTGCCGCTCACCGTCACCGAGTGGGAGGAGTGGGGCAACCCGCTCGACGACCCCGAGGTGTACGCGTACATGAAGTCGTACTCGCCGTACGAGAACGTGGCGGCGCAGGACTATCCGGCGATCCTCGCGGTGACCAGCCTGAACGACACCCGGGTGCTCTACCACGAGCCGGCCAAGTGGGTCGCCCGGCTGCGGGCCACCGCCCCGGACGGCGACTACCTGCTGAAGACCGAGATGGGCGCCGGCCACGGCGGCCCGAGTGGCCGTTACGACTCCTGGAAGGAGGAGGCGTTCATCAACGCCTGGATCCTCGACCGCCTCGGTGCGGCGGGCTGACCGGGTTCAGCACAGGCTGACCGGGCTCACCGCAGGCCGCGGTCGCGCAGCAGGGTGAGCCGGTCGGCCGGTACGCACTCCGGCAGGTTGCGGTCGAGGTCGACCAGTTCCCAGTCGACGGCGTAGACCACAAAATCGTCGGTGACCGGCAGGACCGGGGTCCAGTCGTAGGCGTTGAGGTCGGCCGCGACCGCGCAGAGCAGTCCACGGGCCCGCTCGTTGACCCCGCTGCCGGTCGCCCCGGCACCGCCGTCGCTGCCGGCGGCCGGGGTGCTGCCGTCACTGTCGGCCGCCATCAGCTCCTGCCGGAGCAGCCGTACGGTGTCGGACAGCGCCTCCAGCTCGACGGATCCGAGATGGTGCAGGTCGGACGGGTTCCAGATGATCCAGGCAGGGTCGTCGTCCGAGGCGCCAGGGTCGCCGTCCCCGGCCTCGTCCCCGGCTTCGGCTTCGGCTTCGGCTTCGGCTTCGGCTTCGGCCAGCCAGTCACGGCGTTGCGAGTCGAGGCCTACGTGCACCGCGAGTGTGCCGAGCGGGTCGTTCGGTAGGTAGCCCAGCGCCACGCAGTACGCCGGCTCGTCGACCGCCATCTGTCGGATCTCCTCCGGCACCTGCCGGACCAGTTCCCGGTGTGCCGTCTCCATCGCCGCGTCCAGGGTGAAGCCGGCCGGCGGGCGTTCGTACACCAGCTCTGTCCGATGACCGGACCAGTCGATCTCCAGCCGGGACAGGCCGGCGTCGTCGTACCCGGCCGTGATCGTCTGGTACGGAGTGAGTGGGCCCAGCCGTCGCTCCGGCCGGCCCGCCCGTTCGGCGCGCCAGGTCCGGACCAGCCTCACCCGGTCGCCGGTCCAGGCGTACGTCTCGTGGCCGCCGCCACCGGTCGCGGCCGTGGTCGCAGACCGGATCCGGCCGGCCTCGAAGCGGTACTCGTGCAGGTAGATCGGTTCACCGCCGCTGCGGAAGTGCGCCTCCTCGACGGTGTCCGAAGCAACCGACCGGAGTGTCTCGTAGTAGAGAGTGCCGCGCAGGAAGCCGCTGTACTCCTCGATCACCACCGCCCGACCCCCGGCGTCGAAGCCGATCCGGTGGTGGTCCCGGTCCTCCGACGGCCGTTCGGCGAGCGGTTGGCCGGGCCTCCACCGGTGCCGTTCGTACCAGAGGGGACGCAGGTCGACGGCGTCCGCGCTGTACCACTGCCAGCGGACCACTGCGGCGTGTGCGGCCCGCCGGCGCTCCGGATACTCCTGGCGGAGCCGCCCGAACCGCAGGTCGAGGGGGGACAGGTCGACCACGGGAAGATCCTCGTCCGACACCGCATGGATGCTACCGGCACAAACTCCAAACAAGACTTTCAGTTAAGAACCTTGCCAGAAACTATCAGCTGATATAGAACCATCTACATGCGTACGCGACGAACCCCCCTCATCCTCGCGCTACTCGGCGTCGGCCTCGCCGGCGCGCTCGCGGCCACCACCCCGGCCACCCCCGCCAGCGCCGAACCCGGTGCCCTCGTCTGGAGCGACGAGTTCAACGCCCCGGCGGGCACCGCACCGGACGGCAACAAGTGGAGACACGACACCGGAGGCGGCGGCTGGGGCAACAACGAGCGGCAGTACTACACCAACAGCACCAGCAACGCCGCCCACGACGGCAATGGCAACCTGGTGATCACCGCCCGCCGGGACAACCCCGGCAACTACCAGTGTCACTACGGCCGCTGCGAGTACACCTCGGCGCGGCTGCTCACCGCCAACACCTTCACCCGGACGTACGGCCGGTTCGAGGCCCGGATCAAGGTCCCGCGCGGCCAGGGCATCTGGCCGGCGTTCTGGATGCTCGGCGGCATGCCGTGGCCGGACATGGGCGAGATCGACATCATGGAGAACATCGGTCGTGAACCCGGCAACCTCTACGGCACCCTGCACGGGCCCGGCTACTCCGGCGGCAACGCGATCAGTTCCCGCTACACGCTCCCCGGCGGCCAGGCGTTCGCCGACGCCTTCCACACCTTCGCCGTCGACTGGGCCCCCGACTCGATCACCTGGTACGTCGACGGCATCCAGTACGCCCGCAAGACCCCGGCCGACCTGAACGGCAACCGCTGGGTCTTCGACCACCCGTTCTTCATGATCATGAACGTCGCGGTCGGCGGCAACTGGCCCGGCTACCCCGACGCCACCACCACGTTCCCGCAGCAGATGCTGATCGACTACGTCCGGGTCTGGGCGTGGAACACCGGCGGTGGCGGCAACCCCGGCCCCACCGGCTCGATCATCGGGCTCGGCAACCGCTGCATCGACATCCCCGGCGCCAACCCGGCCGACGGCACGCAACTGCAGATCTGGGACTGCAACGGCACCGCCGCCCAGCAGTGGACGTTCGCCGCCGACGGCACCGTCCGGGCGATGGGCAAGTGCATGGACGTGGCGAACGCCTCGACCGCGAACGGCGCCAACATCCAGATCGTCGGCTGCAACGGCAACGCGGCCCAGCAGTTTGTCCTCAGCGCCGCCGGTGACCTGGTGAACCCCCGGGCCAACAAGTGCGTCGACGTACGCGACCACAACAGCGCGAACGGCGGCAAGCTGCAGCTCTGGGAGTGCACCGGCGCCAGCAACCAGAAGTGGCGGCGCGGCTGACCGTCGGCCCCGATCCGGCTCGCCCGAGCCTAAGGATCACCCCCGGTGGCCCCGCACGGGCTCAGCCCGGGGGCGGCACCACCCGTCCGGGTCGTACCCCGTCCGGTCATCCTCCGTTCGGGTAGCGACACGCGGAGGCCGCCGCCTCGGCCTGCTGCCCCGGGTCCAGCGTCACCGGCACCGCCCGGCCCGGAGCCGCCGGCCGCACCTGCCGGGCCCGGACCAGACCGGTCGGGCTGTCCCCGCCCAGACAGGCGGCGGCGACCACAACCACCGGCTCGCCCGCCTGCGGCGTGGCCGCAGTAGCCAGCCGGGCCCGCGCCCCGACCGCCGGATCGGGTACGTCAGCCAGCGCCACCTGCCGCCACGTCCGCCGACCCGGTGTCGTCGCGGCACCCGTCGAGGTGGTGAAGCCGACCACGTGCAGGTCCCGGCCCGTGGCCTGCAGCGTCACGCTCGCGGAGTCGTCGGAGTTGTCGGCGACGACGGAGAGGGCGAGATCGCTCGGGACCGGACGTCCGTGGGGACAGTCCGAGGCGCGCAGACCCCGTGGCGGGTTGCCGTGGATGACGGCCGAGGAGACCACTCCGCCACCGGCCAACTTGAACCAGCGCACGTCGGGTGTGCCGCCGGTGTTGTCGTACACCTTCTCGCCCACGCAGTAGCCGGTGAAGCCGACGGTGCAGTGCGGCGGGATGGTACGCAGCACCGGCTCGTCCCGGGTGGCGCCGCCCCGTACGTGCGCGCCACCGCCGTAGGTGACCCCGCTGAAAACGGCCTCGGCCGGCGCCCCCGGACAACCCGCCGCCCCGGCGGGAGACCGTGCCGGGTTGTCGCCCGACCGGGACAGCCCGGTCACCGCCACGATCCCGACGGCGACGGTCGCCGCCGCCACGCAGACCAGTACGGCCCACCGCCGCGACATCAGACCGGTAGCTGACCCCGCGCCGACCGGCGGTTCCGCCCGGTCCGCCACGCCAACCGGCGGTTCCGCCCGGTCCGCCACGCCAACCGGCGGTTCCGCCCGGTCCGCCGCCCCTGGCCCGGCGTCGGCTGGCGGTTCGGCCCGGTCGTCCGTCGGGTGCAGCCCGGTGTCACCCGTCTGCTGCTGCGCCGCCGCGGCCTCGTGCCAGCGTCGACGCCACCCGATCGGATCACCACCACAGGCGCCGACGTACGCGAGCAGCACCTCCAGGGTCGGCAGGCGCATACCGCCGGCCGCCTCGGACAGCGTCGACGCGCTGTAACCGGCGGACCGGGCCAGCGCCCGGTAGGTCGGATTGCCCGCCTCGGCACGGAGTTTCCGCAGGTCGTACGCGAGGGCCTGCACCGGGCCGGCGGTCGGATCGACGGGTCGCTCGGAACGAGCCACGTGATCACTCTCCCCAGGAGTTTCCGGGCACCTCACACCCATCGTCACCGAGGTCGCCGGCCCGAACCAGCGGGCTGTCGGATTCTCGCCCCTGGGCGCCCTTGTCCGGAATTGATTGATCAGGGCTGTCGGGCGTTCCGGTCAACCGGTGCGGCGGATAGCAAGGAAGGCGAGGCGCCGCCGGTGCCGACGGAAAGCCGCCATCGGCTCCGCCGGTGGACGTCGTACCGACGAGAGGAGAAGAAGATGAGGACACGAACGATCACCGCGACCGGTGCGCTGCTCGGGGCGCTGGGCCTGGTCGGCGCGCTCGGCTCGCCGGCCTCCGCCGCGCCGGCCCGCGACTGCGTGGTGGACCTGGATTCCAGGACCGTGACCTGCGCGGCAACCGAGGAGCAGGCACTGCGGGCGGCCGGCGTCGCCGCCTCCGTGGTCATCGCCCGGACGTACGACGGCACCAACTACTCCGGTGCGGTGCATACCTGGGTCCAGGCCCGGGCCTGCACACCGTCGTACGACAACGAGTGGCAGTGGGGGGACCTGCGCAGCACCAGCGGCGGCAACTGGAACAACCGGATCAGCTCGGTGCGGACGTACCAGCGGTGTGACGTGAGGTTCTACGACGGGATCAACTTCACCGGTGCGGCGTCGACCTGGATCGACGCGTCGGCGAACCTGGCCGCGGTCGGCGCCGGCTGGAGCAACCGCGCCGGCTCGATCAAGTTCTCCTGATCGCCCCTCAGCGGATACGGACACGGTCCTCGCAACTCCCAGGAGGTCTGGGTGTTGCGAGGACCGCTAGACGCCAAGCTCAACAGGGGCCGTCGGTGACCGAGGTGCTCGGAAAGACGGGATCCTGCGAGCCGAGGTTCCCGTCGACCGTGACGGCCAGGCAGACCGGGTGCTCGCCGTCGGAGTTGGTGAACTCGAAGAGGTCACCCCGGGCGTCCTCACCGGCGGACTCTATCCGCAGCTCGGAGGTGATGTCCCGGGCGAACTTCCCGGTACCGCTGGCGGGGTTGGCCCTGGTCGCCGCCTCCCGGACGTCGGAGGCGTCCACGGTCAGCCCGTCGACGGCGGTACGCCGCAACTCGTCCGCGGTCGCGTCGACCGCTCCCCGGACATCCGGCCCGTCCGGTCCGCTGTTGGCGTAGAGGACCAGTCCGACGACCACCGTCAGCACCACGAGGGCCACGATGACCAGCGGGTGGACCCGTTTCCGGCCGGTTCCCGGCGGCTGGCTGCTCACGTTCTCCTCCACATCGTCGCGGTACGTCCGGCCGCGTACGCCGTCATCCGTCAGTGTCGGGGCGGGTCGCCGCCGCCGCGAGCACCGCCGGGTCGACGTTGCCGCCGGAGACGACCGCCACCGTACGACCGGCGGGCAACTCGGCGGCGTGGAACATCCGGGCCGCGCTGGCCACCGCGCCGCTCGGCTCGACGACCAGCCGGGTCTGCTGGACCAGCCGGGCGGTGGCCGCGGCGATCTCGTCCTCGGTGACCGTGACGATGCCGTCCAGTCGCACCCGCAGGTGGGCAAGAGTCAACGCGGAGAGGTTGGTCCGCAGCCCGTCCGCACTGGTCCGGTAGGTCCGGGCCGGTTCCCAGACGCGTAGTTCACCGGCGGTCAGTGACTCCCGGGCGTCGGCCGCGAGTTCCGGCTCGACCCCGATCACGGTCGCCGCCGGCCGGAGGGCCTTGACCGCGGTGGCCACACCGGAGGCGAGACCGCCGCCGCCGACCGGGACCAGCACCACGTCGACCTCGGGCAGGTCCTCGACGATCTCGAGTCCGATGGTGCCCTGGCCGGCGATGATCCGCCGGTCGTCGAAGGGCGGGATCAGCGTGCTGCCCCGTTCCGCGGCGACCTGCTCGGCGACGGTGAGCCGGTCGGCCGGCGGCACCAGGTGCACCTCGGCGCCGAGGGCGCGTACCTGGTCGACCTTGACCGTCGGCGCGCCCTGCGGGATCACCACCGTGCACGGCACGCCGTGCACGCGGGCGGCGTACGCCAGGGCCTGTCCGTGGTTTCCGGAGGAGTGGGTGACGACTCCCCGGGCGCGCCGCTCGGGTTCGAGCCGGGCCACCGCGTGGGTCGCGCCCCGCACCTTGAACGAGCCGACCGGCTGCAGGCTCTCCGGCTTGACCCAGAGCTGGTCGTCCCAGCGGCAGGACAGCAGCGGGGTACGTACCGCGACACCGCGCAGGTCCTTCGCCGCGAGCCGGACGTCGTCGAGGGTTACGAGATCCACCCCGCCATCCTGCCACTGCCGGCGGCGCGGGCCGGCACCCGAGAATGCCGATCCGTACTGGGACTAATCAGGCTAAAGCCTAGTATTTGTCCGAACGCTGCCGACCCGACGGGGGTGCGATGACCAGGGCCGACCAGCCCGGCGACGATCCGCACCAGCCGGGTACCCGATCGTGGGAGTGGGCGATCGACCCGGCGCCCCCGGAGGGGCCGGACCAGGAACCGGTGCCCGACCCGACCGCGGGCCGCTCGGTGGACGCCCCGGACTGGTCCACCCCGGAGACTGCGGCCAGCACCCCGCCACTGCACGGATATCCGCACGTGGTCTCCTGGTCGCCGCACGCGGCGGCGCAGGCCCATTCGTCGGCGCCGGGACGGCCCCCGGGTGCAGATCCGGAACCGGAGAGCGGAAGCCCGTCGGGTCCGGTGCCCCAGTTCGCCCGACCGGCCGACCGGCGGTGGTGGTTCGTCCTGGGCATCGTGGCCGCGCTGCTCTCCTGCTGCTGTGTGGCCGCTGCGGTGATCACGCTGGCCTGGGGACCGGAACTGTACGGCGGCCTGCGCGGGCGGGACCGGCAACTGGTCGGCCTCGACCAGCCCGCCCGGGACGGCGACCTCGAATTCCGGGTACGCCAGATCCGGTGCGGTCTCGCCGAGGTCGGCGACCCGCTCATCCGGGACCTCGCGGCGGGCCAGTTCTGCGTGGTCGGGCTGGTGATCCGCAACCTCGGCGCCGGGCCGGTGCTCTTCGACGACAGCCTGCAGATCGCGTACGGGCCGGCAGGGCAGCGGTTCGGCGTCGACCGTCGGGCGGGGCTGCTGGCCAACGCCGACCAGCCGACCTTCCTCGGCGCGCTCAACCCCGGCAACCGGGCGACCGGGGCGGTCGTCTACGACATCCCGGCCGACTCCCGGATCGTCCGGCTGCGGCTCCGACACTCGGCGTCCTCACCGGGCGTCTACGTCCGGACCGCATGACGGCGGTCACGGTAACCTCATCCCGGTCGCTGGCTCCCGTCGCCCACGGTGCGTACCGGCCCGATCGTGGAGTACGGTTCGACCGATATCCCAGGAGGTCGCGAATGTCCCTGACGGTGCACACCGAAGAACGCGCCGACGTTGTTGTCGTCTCGGTCGCGGGCGAGCTCGACATGGCCACCGCGCCGGGGCTGCAGGACCAGGTCACGGATCTGCTCGAGAAGGGCCACATCCGGCTGGTGTTCGACCTGGCCGACCTGACCTTCTGCGACTCGACCGGGCTCTCCGTCTTCGTCCGTGCCCGGAACAACGCCGACGAGGCCGGCGGTGTGGTGCGGTTGGCCGGTCCGCGTCGGGGCGTCCTGCGGATCCTCGAGGTGAGCGGCCTGGTGGAGGTGCTGCACACCTATCCGTCGGTCGACGAGGCGGTGGCCGGCGGCGCCACCACGGCCTGACCGGAGGCGCCGTCGACGCGCCGGCTGCCGAGCCGGCCCGACCGTCCGCCGGGCGGCGGATCAGCCGGGCCGGCCCGACCATCAGCGCGGGGTGAGGCGACGCGGTCGCCGGGTCAGGGCGAAGCCGACAACACCCGCGACCGCAGCCAGGATGCCACCGACCGAGGTCCAGATCCACCGGCTGGAGAACCCGTCGAACCAGCCGTCGAACCAACCATCGAACCAGCCCTCGTCCTCGCCGGCGGCCAGTCCGGGCTGGCCGGACGCGCCGGGGCTCGGGGTGGCACCCGGCGCGGCGGCCGCACCGGTCAGCACCGAACCGGGTTCGACCGCCGGTACGAGCGGCGCCTTCAGCTTGCCGTCCTCGAGCGCGGTCCCGCCGTCGTCCACGGTGCTGACCAGCATTTCCACCTGCACCGGGAGTCCGAGATCCTGCTCGGGCAGTTCGGTGGTGGAGAGCCGTACGTAATAAGTCCCGGGCAGCGGGTCACCGGACCACGGTTCGGCCCACGGCCGGACGGTCCGCAGCGTGCAGCCGAGCGCCACCCGCGGGTCGTCCTTGCCGACGCTCGGGGTCTGCGCTCCGGCGGTGCACGCCTGGCGGCGGCGGAGCCCGTCGAAGACGTCGACGGTCCAGGTGGCGGCGCCGTGCCGGGCGCCCGCCGAGGGCAGCGTCACGGTGATCGTGATGCTGTTGGTCTCGCCGGCTGACGCCGGGAAGGACCAGTACAGGTAGTCGCCGGTCGAGGCGGCCACCTTGACCGGCTGGCCGGCGGAGATCCCGGTCGCGGTCAGGAACGAGGTGCCGGCCTTGGTCACCGTCACCGCGCCGGGGGACGGGGTGGGTGAGGTCGGGGCGGCGGCAGCCGGCACGGCCGGCAGCAGCAGACCGGCGGTGACCGCCAGGAACGGCAGCGCGGCGCGGCGCAGGGTGGTCGGCTTCACGAGTTCTCCCTCCAGGTGGCGACCCACCAGCGGGTCAGCCAGCCGGCCAGCAGCCCGGTGATCAGCCCGGCCACGGTCAGTACGCCGAGCAGCAGCCAGCCCTTGCCCAGTCCCGGGCTGTTCGGGGCGGGCGACCGCTCCACCACGTCGATGGTCAGCTCGACCGGCATTCCGGGGGTCTGGGCGTCGACCGGACCGGAGGCGGAGAACGAGTTGCTCACCACCAGGCAGACGGTGGGGGTGGGCGGCGGTTCCTCGTCGTCGGTCGTCTCCTCGTCGACCTGCTCCTCCGGGTCGGTCGCCGACCAGCGCAGCCCGGCCGACAGCACGTCGGTACGGCCGCTGCCGGCGTCCGTACCCCGGACGAGTTCCCGCCCGTCGGTGGCGGTGGCCCGCAGCAGTACGCCGTAGTCCCGGTTCAGCGGGCGGTCGAGGCCGACGCTGACCGAGGCCCGCAGTTCCTGGTCGGGCCGGACCGCGATCCGGTACCAGCGGTGTTCGGAGAACCGCTCCCGGTCGGTGTAGACGCCGGGGGTGAGCAGCGGCGCCTTGGCGCACTCCCCACCACCGGCGACGATCGCCGGGGTCCGGGTGTAGGTGTCCTTGGCCCGGTCGACCAGTTGCTTGATCCGGTCGGTGAGCTGCTCCACGCTCTGCGCGGCGGTGTACGAGCCACCGGTGGCGGCGGCGATGCAGACGAGCTGCTTGCGGACCTTCTCGTCGGGGGCCAGGCCGAGCGTGTCGACCACCAGGTGGGTGCCCTGGGCGGCCAGTTCCCGGGCCACCTCGCAGGGGTCGGGCGGCGCACAGGTGTCCTCACCGTCGGTGATCAGGACGATCCGGCGGGTGGTGCCACCCGTACCGAGGTCCTGGGCCGCGCCGCGCAGGGCGAGCCCGACCGGGGTGAACCCGGTCGGCCGGAGCCCGGCGATCGCGCCCTTGGCCTGCTCCCGGTCGACCGGGCCGACCGGGACGATCTGCTGGGTGTCCTGGCAGCCCTTCTCCTTGTCGTCGCCCGGGTAGGTGGCGCCCAGCACCCGGATGCCGAGGTGGGTCTCGTCCGGCAGTGCGTCCACGACCTCGCGGAACGCCTGCTGGGCAACGGAGATCCGGCTACGGCCGTTGATGTCGTTCGCCCGCATCGAACCGCTCACGTCGAGCACAAGCTCCACTTTGGGTGGTTCGGCGCCGAGTTCGCCGGGCTCGCCGGCGATCGCCGGTGGAGTACCCGGCAACACAAGGGCGGCCATCAGTCCTAACAGGACTCCGATGGACCGACGCAGTATGATCATGGCCGAGCATCCTAGTAATGCGGAGATCCTCCCTGTCTCGGCGGTCTACGCCATTCCATCCGCATTCTTTCCCCCACGCGGCGTCGACCGCCGCCCGCGCGTGATCAGGTACGGCGCCCGGGGCATAGGTTGGCGGTCGGCAACAGAACCGGAAAACGACACCCCTCACGGAGGCGCGGATGCTCAAGGGTTTCAGGGATTTCATCATGCGCGGCAACGTCGTCGACCTCGCGGTCGGCGTGGTGATCGGCGCGGCCTTCACCGGCCTGGTCACCGCCTTCACCACCTCGTTCCTCAAACCGCTGATCAGCCTGATCGGCGGCGGCACCGAGGTCAAGGCGGGCACCTGGAAGCTGCCCAACGACGTTCTCGTCGACTGGGCCGGCTTTGTCAACGCGGTCATCACCTTCCTCATGACCGCGGCCGTCCTCTACTTCCTCGTCGTCTACCCGATGAACAAGCTCGCCGAGCGGCGCAAGCGCGGCGAGGTGCCGCCGCCGGCCGCACCGAGCGAGGAGATCAAGCTGCTCACCGAGATCCGCGACGCACTGGTCGCCGCCGGCCGGGCGTCGGGCCAGCAGGCCGGACAGCACCCCGGCGCGGTCCCGGGCCAGCCGGGTCGGTACGACGACCCGTACGGCCAGGGCCACCCGCCGGCACCCCGCCGCCCCTGACCCACACCGCCGTGGACGGGCCGACCGCACGGCGGCCGGCCCGCCGGGAACGGATTTCCCCGACCCGGAGATCCTCTCGAACACACGTTCGATAAGCTCCGGACGTGGAGCAGCGAAAACACTGGTGGAACGGCAAGTGGGGACGCCTGGCCCGACGCGATGTCTACCTTCGTGCCGACGCCGACCAGTGGCACGTGGAGCAGCGCGCGGGCGGCGCCGAGGGGATCTCCCGGTTCTACGAGTTCGACAGCGAGGACGCGGCGTACGAGACGATCCGCGCCCTGCTCGCCGGCCCGGACACCTGGCGGGAACTCTCTCCCCGACCACCCGGCGCCGGATGGCGGTGAACCGCCCCAGGGGTGCCGGTGGCGGGCACCCGACGTGCCAGGACCCCGATCAGCCCTGCCGCGCCGGGTCGGCCGCGCGCTGCCGGACCGCCCACAGCGCGGCCTCGGTCCGGGACGCGGAGCCGGTCTTGCGCAGCAGGTTCGACACGTGCACCGTGACGGTCCGGACCGAGATCCCGAGCGACCGGGCCACCTGCTTGTTGGACATCCCGGCGGCCAGACAGGCGAGCACCTCGACCTCCCGGCCGGTCAGCTCGACGTCCCGGCCGGTCGGTTCCGGCCGGCCGCCGACCGGCGCCGCCGGCCGCACCTCCGCCGGCCGTGACTCCCGGCCAAGCTCCGCGACACCCCGACCGCCCTCGGTGGCCAGCAGCTCGATCAGCCGGTACGGGTTGCCGCCGGTACGTCGCCACACCGCCCGCACCACCTCCTCCGGCACCTCGACCGGACCCGGATAGACCTGGCCGAGCACCTGCGCGACGTCGTCGACGGTCAACGGGGCGAGGTGCTGGCGTACCGCACCGGGCGCGCCGGCCAGCCGGGCCAGGGTCGCCTCGACGATCGGTGGGGAGACCGCCGTCTCCGCCGGTCGGCTCGCCACCACCAGCAGGGCCGGCAGGTCGGAGGCGGTGGCCAGTTCACCGATCAGGTTCAGGCTGGCCGGATCGAGCGCGTGCAGGTCCTCCACCACCAGCACCGCCGGGCCGGCGCCGACCAGTGCCCGTACGGTGCGGACGGCGAGCCGCAGCAGCGCGTCCGGGGCGTACCGCTCCGCGGGGGTGTTCGGGTGCTGGGCCAGCCAGGCCAGCGCGTCGGCGGGCAACGGCAGGTCCCGGGTGTCCCGACCGCTCAGTACGGCGGCGAGCCAGTCGTACGGTGCCGGGCTGTGCAGCCGGGCGGCACCGGTGAGAATCGTCGCCGGCCGGGGGGTCAGCCCGTCCAGCGCGGCGGCGATCAGCAGGCTCTTGCCGACCCCGGCGTCGCCGGTGACCACCACCGTGCCGGTCGCCCGGGCACGACCGGCGCCGGCCCGGGCACGCGGCGACCGGGCCTGGCCGGCGACCAGCGACCGGCGCTGACCGCTGACGAGTGTGCGGGGCTGACCGGCGACCAGCGGGCGGGACTGGCCGGCGGCGGACCGGGCGGTGGGCGTGCGCGACTGACCGGCAACGGCGGCCCAGGCCAGGGCGAACTCGGCCAGTTCGCCGGCGCGTCCCACCATCGACACCGGCATCATGGCGTCCACCCTACGCAGTACTGCGTAGAGACATCGGCGCGGTCGAGGGGCAAGCTCGGGGGATGAGCTTCATCCTGCGCAGCCTGGCCGTCAGCGACCCTGGTCTGGTCCGGGCCAACAACGAGGACGTGGCCTTCGCCGGCAGCCGGTTGGTCGCCGTCGCGGACGGCATGGGCGGTGCCCCCGCCGGCGAGGTAGCCAGCGAGATCGTCATCACCGCGCTGGCGCCGATCGAGCAGGCCGTCGACGAGCGGGAGCCGGTGGCCGCGCTGGCCGGCGCGGTCCGGACCGCCAACCAGCGGATCAGCGCGGTGATCGACGCCGATCCCGCGACCCGGGGCATGGGCAGCACCGTCACCGCGATGCTGCTGCACGGCGGGCAACTCGCCGTGGCGCACATCGGCGACTCCCGCGGCTATCTGCTCCGCGACGGCGTCCTGCGGCAGTTGACCCGGGACGACAGCTTCGTCCAGGTGCTCGTCGACCGGGGCGGACTGACCCCGGAGGAGGCGCGGAACCACCCGCAGCGTTCCCTGGTGACCCGGGTGGTGCAGGGCGAGCCGCTCGACCCGGCCACCGTCGTACTGGACGTGGTGGCGGGCGACCGGCTGCTGCTCTGCAGTGACGGGCTCTCCGACGTCGTCACCGACGACCTCATCACGCTGGTGCTGGTCGGCTACCCGGACCGGGAGCAGTGCGCGGCCCACCTGGTGAAGCTGGCCCACCAGGCGGGCGCACCGGACAACGTCACCCTGGTGGTCGCGGACGTCGTCCCGGTCGCCGAGGAGCCCGCCGCGACCGAACCCTCCGCGAACGCCGCCGCTGCGGGCTGACCCGCGGCCGGTCGTCGTCAATCCGCCCCCGGACCGACGGGACCCCGGTAGCCGGGTTGATGGCGAATAATGGCCCGACCCGGGGTACGAGCGGCTCGGTGTGGAATGACGACCACTCCGGACGGACGTGGAGGTCGGATGGACGACAACAGAATCGTCGTGATCGACCTCGGCACCGACCGGTACGAGCCCCCGTCCGCACCGCCGGCCGGCTGGCCCCGCCGGTCGACGGTACGCCGGCTCCGGCCGGTGGTGGCAGCAGCGGCGGCGGCCCTGGCGTTCGGGGTCGGCGGCGCGGCGGCCCCGCCCGCGCCCCCGCTGCGGGCGATCCTCAGCCTGCCGCTCGCGTCGGAACCGAACGGCGGTTTTTACCTGCTCGGCGACGTGCTGGTCGTCGCGGAGCGGGTCGAGTCCGTCGCCGAGCCGCAGGTTCGGCTGACCGGCTACGAACTGACCCGGGGCCGACAGCTCTGGAGCATCGGTCGGCCGGTGGCGATCACGGAGTTCAGATTCACCCCGGCGGAGAACCGGTTGCTCCTCTCCGAGGGCGGCCGGAGAGGTGGCCCGATCCACACCCGGGCCCTGGACCCGCGAACCGGCGAACTCCGCTGGTCGTATCCGTCGAAGCTGGAGGTCATGCCCGGGGAGCGGCAGACCGCACTGATCTTTGAGGAGATCTTTCCCGCCGGCTCACTGGTCGATCCGCAAGCGCGGCCGACCGACAGCACGACCTGGTACCACTCGAACGCCGGCGGCATCTACCGGGAACCACCCCTCGGGGTTGTCCTGCACGGCATCAACCTCGACACCGGAGAGCCGCGCTGGACCTCCCCTCGGATGACCCGGGCGGTCACGCTGGCCGGAACCGCCGATCGGCCCGCCGCGGTGCTGACCGTGCCGTCCGAGGGCGGAATCGAGGTCCGGGACCCGCACACCGGTGCGGTCCGACACCGCCTGGACGGGTTCGACGGCGAACTGGTCGCCGCACACCCGATCGGTGACGTGGTGGTACTGGTCTGGGCCGAGCCCGCCGGGGCGGCCGGATACTCGTCCGATCGGTGGCAGCTGCGGTGGAGTCGATCGCAGGCCGGGCCGGACTTCTACGTCGAACCGTGTGGTCCGATGCTGTGCAGGCCAGGATTCACCAGCGTTGAGGTGCTGGACCCGGCGACCGGTGAACAGCGGTGGCAGCTCCCCGAACGGGCGCGGTTCCTGCCGGGCGGGCCGTTCCTGGTCCAACGCGACGACAACGAGCACCTACTGCGGTCGCTCGACCCGCGGACCGGCCGTACCGTGGCCCAGCTGACCGGTTGGCAGGTTCTCGATCTCAATCAGTGGCTCGACGCGCTCGGCCGCGGCACCGCACCACTGCTGCTGAGTCCGACGCCGGGCCGGGACGAGACCCGGGTGGGCGTTTTCGGCCGCAACGGCACCGCGATACCGCTCGCCGCGGTACCGCACAGCCTCCCCCACTGCGAGACGACGGCCGCGGTTGTCGCCTGTCGGACCCGGGACCACCAACTTCGGGTCTGGCGCGTTGGCTAGCCGAGAGGGTTACGACGACGACCCGGTCGCGGTGATCGACCTCGGCACCGACCGGTACGACCCGGCCGTGGACGCCGTGGCCCGGCCCCCGCTGTCGGCGGCGCACCGGCTGCGGATCGCCGTGCTGGCCCTGGTCGGTGCGCTGGTGCTCGCCACCGGTGGCGCCGCCCCGCCGGCACCGTCACCGCTGCGCGACGGGTACGCCCTGCCGTTGACCTCCGACGGCCAGTTCCTGCTGACCTCGGACCGGCTGTACGTGGCCAACCAGCCCGCGGACGGGGAGGCCGCGGTCACCGCGTACGACCTGACCGGGCGACCGGTCTGGAGCGTGCCGCAGCCGGCCGACGGCGAGCATGTCGGGCTTTCCGCGGCACCCGGGCTGCTGCTGTTCATGAGCAACAACCCGGGCCAGGGGCTGGTCCGGACCACGGCGCTGGATGCCGCGACGGGTCGTCCGCTCTGGTCCTTCCCGGACTGGTTGACGCCGCTCTCCGACACCGGTGCGGCGCTGGTCACCGAGGACGTCTTCCCGCCGGACTCCCGGGTCGAGCCGGGCGACCAGGTGCCGCCGGGAGCCATGTTGCAGGTCGGCCCGGACGGGTCCGCCTACCTGGCGACCTCGCGGGAAGTGACGGCCCGGGTGATCGACCTGGCCACCGGGACGGCGCTCTGGAGGACGTCACAGGTCACCGCCGCCGCCGCGCTGCCGGCCGGCGGTGGTCGTGGGCCCGTGGTGCTGGTCGGGCTGCCCGACGGCGGGGTGGAGCTGCGTGACCTGCGGACCGGGTCGGTCCGGTGGTCACTCGACCGGTCCGGCGCCCCGGTCCGGTACGCGGCACAGGTCGGTGATGTCCTCCTGCTCGTTTGGGACGGGCCGGACGCCGGGGCGGCCGGCTACTCGGCGGACCTCGGGCGGCGGCTGTGGGAGCAGACAACTCCCGAGCTGGACCGCCGCCACTTCGGGGTCTGCGCGCCGATGATCTGCCTGAGCGACCCGGGCACCGGGGTCGAGGTACGGGATCCGGCCACCGGGGCGGTCGCCTGGCGGGCGGCCAGGGTGGGACACCTGCAGCCGAGCGCTTCGGGACTGGTCGTGTACGACGAGCGGCCCCGCCGGGTGGTCGACCCGGCCACCGGTCGGACGGTGGTCGAGCTGACGGGGTGGCGGGAGGCCGAGGGTTTTCCGCCGGAGTCGGCGCCGCTGCTGCTGCGCCGCCCGACCGACACGCACCAGACCTGGTTGGGGTTGCTCGCCCGGGAGGCGACGGCGGTCCGGACCCTGGACGTGGTCCCGTACGTCCTCTCGTCCTGCCAGCTGGTGCCGGGGGTGCTCGCCTGTCACGCCGACAACCGGGAGCTGCGGCTCTGGCGTTACGAGTAGCCGGCCAGGCTCCGCAATTCCCAGTAATCTGGGCATATGTCCCAGATCGGTCTCCCGTCATGAGGGCGTTCCGGTACGAACGAGGGCTCGACACCGGCCAGGCGGTGGCGCTGGTCTCCGGCGAGCCGGAGGCGGCGTACCTCGGCGGCGGCACCAACCTCGTCGACCTGATGAAACTCGGGGTGGCCCGGCCCCGGCTGCTGGTCGACGTCACCCGGCTGCCGCTCGGCTCGGTGGACCCGCTGCCGGACGGCGGCCTGCGGATCGGCGCGACGGTCCGCAACAGCGACCTGGCCGCGCACCCGACCGTCCGCCGGGACTTCCCGGTGCTGTCCCGCGCACTGCTCGCCGGCGCCACCGGGCAGCTGCGCAACATGGCGACCATCGGCGGCAACCTGCTGCAACGGACCCGCTGCGTCTACTTCCAGGACGTCAGCCGGCCGTGCAACAAGCGCGAACCCGGGGCCGGCTGCTCGGCCATCGACGGGCAGAACCGCGACCTCGCCATCCTCGGCTGGTCGCCGCAGTGCGTCGCGACCCACCCGTCCGACCTGGCCGTCGCGCTCGCCGCGCTGGACGCGATGGTCGAGGTACGGGAACCGGCCGGCCCGCGGGAGATCCCGCTCACCGAACTCCACCGGCTCCCCGAGGACCGTCCGGACCAGGAGACGACCCTGGCCCGGGGCGGATTGATCACCGCGGTACGGGTCCCCGGGCTACCGTTCGCGCGCCGGTCGACGTACCGGAAGGCCCGGGACCGGGCGTCGTACGCGTTTGGCCTCGGCTCGGTCGCGGTCGCGCTCGACCTGGACGGTCCGCTGGTCCGGGACGTCCGGATCGCGTACGGCGCGGTCGCGCACCGGCCATGGCGGGCCCGGCTCGCCGAGGAGGCGCTGCGCGGCCGACCGGCCACCCCGGAGAACTTCCGGCTCGCCGCCGAGGAGGAGTTGGCGGCGGCCCGACCGATGTCACACAACGCGTTCAAGATCCCGTTGATCCGCAACCTGACCGTCCGGACCCTGACCGAGCTGGCCGAACCCCCCGAGGTAAACCGGTGAACACGGGAACGGTCGGGATCGGTCGGGGGCATCCCCGGCTGGAGGGGCCGGCGAAGGTGACCGGCACCGCCCGGTACGCGGCCGAGTACCCGGCCGACGGCGTGGCGTACGCCTGGGCGGTGCAGTCCAGCGTCGCCAAGGGCCGGATCGTCCGGATCGACCCGACCGCGACCCTCGCCGAGCCGGGGGTGCTGGACGTGCTGACGTACGAGAACGCGCCCCGGCTGCACTCGACGGAGAGCGCCGAGCTCTTCCTGCTGCAGACGCCGCAGGTGCACTACCGGGGCGAGTTCGTGGCGCTGGTGTTGGCCGAGTCCCTGGAGGCGGCCCGGGAGGGGGCGCTGCTGCTGCGGGTCGACTACGACACCGAGCCGCACAGCAGTCTGCTGACCGAGCACCATCCGGGTCTGTACCGGCCGGAGAAGGTGAACCCGTCGTACCCGACCGACACCGCGCTCGGCGACTTCGAGGCCGGCTACGCGGCGGCCGAGGTCCAACTGGACCAGACGTACCGGACGCCGGCGTACCACAACAATCCGATGGAGCCGCACTCGGCGACCGCCCGGTGGCTGGACGGGCGGCTGCTGGTGCACGACTCCAGCCAGGGCTCGACCCTGGTCCGGGACACCCTGGGCCGGCTGTTCAACCTGCCCGCCGAGACGGTACGGGTGATCTCCGCACATGTCGGTGGCGGTTTCGGCAGCAAGGGTTCGCCGCGCTGCACCCCGGTGCTGGCCGCGATGGCCGCCCGGCACCTGGGCCGGCCGGTCCGGCTGGCCCTGACCCGGCAGCAGGTCTTCGGGCCGATCGGTTACCGCACCCCGACGATCCAGCGGCTCCGGCTCGGCTCCGACGCCGACGGGCGGCTGGCGGCGATCTGCCACGACGCGATCAGCCAGACCTCCACCGGTGTCGAGTTCGCCGAGCAGACCGCGGTGCTGACCCGCAGCCTGTACGCCGCACCGCACCGCCGGACCACCCACCGGTTGACCCGGCTCGACGTACCGACGCCGTCCTGGATGCGGGCGCCCGGCGAGTGTCCGGGCTCGTTCGCGCTGGAGTGTGCGATGGACGAGCTGGCGGTGGCCTGTGGGATGGATCCGGTCGAGCTGCGGATCCGCAACGACACCGACGTCGACCCGGAGGAGGGGCTGCCGTTCACCAGCCGGAACCTGGTCGCCTGCCTGCGGGAGGGCGCCCGGCGGTTCGGCTGGGCGGACCGGGATCCGACGCCGGGGGTCCGCCGGCACGGTCGGTGCCTGGTCGGTACCGGGGTGGCGTCGGCGATCTACCCGGCCCGGACGGCCGGTGCGCACGCCCGCGCCCGGGTCGAGCCGGACGGGTCGTACCAGGTCTCGATCAACGCCACCGACATCGGGACCGGCGCCCGGACCGCGCTGTGGCTGGTCGCCGCCGAGGCGCTGGCGGTGCCCGGCGACCGGGTGACGGTCGAGGTCGGCGACAGCGACCTGCCGCCGGCCTTTGTCGCCGGCGGCTCGTTCGGGACCGCCGGCTGGGGCTGGGCGGTGGACAAGGCCTGCCGGGAGCTACGCCGACAGCTCGCCGAACGGCACGGCGGCACCGTGCCGGCCGCCGGGTTGACGGTCCAGGTCGACACCATGACCGACGTGGCGGAACAGCCCCGGTACGCCCGGTACGCCTTCGGCGCGCACTTCGTCGAGGTCCGGGTCGACGTCGACAGTGGCGAGATCCGGGTGCCCCGGATGCTGGGGATCTTCGCCACCGGGCGGGTGGTGAACCCGGCCACCGCCCGGTCCCAGTTGATCGGCGGGATGACCATGGGACTGTCCATGGCGCTGCACGAGGAGGGCGCGCTCGACCACCGCTTCGGCGACTGGGTGAACCGCGACCTGGCGACGTACCACATCGCCTCCTGTGCGGACGTGGAGCAGATCGACGCCGACTGGGTCGACGACCCGGACGAGCGGGTCAACCCGCTCGGGATCAAGGGACTCGGCGAGATCGGAATCGTCGGCTCGGCGGCGGCGGTCGCGAACGCGGTCTACCACGCCACCGGGATCCGGGTGCGTGAGCTGCCGATCCAGCCCGACAAGCTGCTGGACCGGCTGCCGACGACGTGATTCCTTACGATGCCCGACCGACCACGGCCTCGAAAACCGGGCGGGTCAGCGGACGGGCGTGGAGAAACGGGGCGGGGTCGCGGTCCCGTGGACCCGCTTGGCGTGCTTGGCGTAGGCACGCCGACCGATGATCGGCATGAGCAGGCGGACCGGCAGCGGCGCCTCGGCGAGCACCTCCCTGATCACCTCGGGGTCCCCCTCGTACATCGTCATGCCGACGATCACCGGAAGGTGCTTCTTCGGGGTCGCGCGCATCCCGTGCTCGCCCATCTCCTTCCACTCGGCGGCGGTGACGTACTTCTCCGCCAGCGGCAGGATCTGGCTCTCCTCCGTCGCCATGTGCTCGATCAGCGCGACGCGCAGCCGTTCGAGGGCGGCGGCGAGTTCGGCACCGCCCTGCGCGGTGGACCGCCAGCCGGGAAGCAACCTGGTCACCTCCGCGTTGGCCTCCTCGATGGCGTGGTGCTGCGCCTCCACGACCGGCACGACCGCCTCGGCCTCCGCTCCGCCCCGCGCGCTCAGCCGGGGCCAGAGCAGCAGGTCCTCCCCCTCGTGGTGCTGGTGCAGGACACCGCAGACCAGCTCGATGTGGGCGCCGACCAGCTCCGCCCGCCGGCTGTCGCCGACGACCACGTCCTCGACGAGCTTCGGCAGCAGGCTGAACTCCCGACGGAGGTTGGCGTGCGCCATGTACATGTCGCGTACGTCGGCCATGGGTTCGTTGTGGTTGGGGTTCACTGCGACCTTTCCGAGGGGCGCTACCTGTACTAGCTGGTCCGGCGGCGACGGTCCGGCGCCGGCACCGCCCGGGAAAGCCTGCCCGAGACCACTTGCAGCCGACTTGGAGATCACCAAACGCGCCCCCGGCGGTGGGCGCCGCCGGCGGGGCGGCGGGGCGGTGGGGCGGTGGGGCGGTGGACCGTGGTCAGGCGGCGAGCGCGGACTCCGCCTCCGCCAGCCAGTGCGGCGCGCCCCACCGGCGGGCCACCTCCGCCGCCAGGCGGAAATGCCACGCCGCCAACTCCGGGCGGCCCTGCAGCCGGAACAGCTCGCCGAGGGTCAACGCGACCGGGCGGGACACGAACGCGGTGCTGGAGAAACCGGCCAACTGGCCCCGGACCGGGACGAGTTCGTCGATGACGGGCTGGGCCAGGTCCCTGCGGCCCAGCGCCACCGCCACCATCGCCCGTACGGTGAGCAGCATCGACTGGGTGTAGTCGGGACGGCAGGGGTGCGCCCCGACCGGTACGGCCCGGGCCTCGTCGACCCTGCCGCTGCGCACGAGTGCCAGCGCCAGCAGGTCGTCGACGATCGGACCGAACCTCTCGCGCGCGACCCGGGTCGGCTCCAGATACTCCCCGAAGCGCCGCTGACTGATCAGCAGAGTCGCCGTGAAGTAGTAGCGGACCGGGTCGACGTGCAGCGAACCCTGCCGTCGCATCTGCTCGACGGTCTCGTCGTAGTGGCGCTGTGCCGTCCCGAAGTCGCCCGCGATGTGCGCGAGCGCACCCTGGGTGGCAAGTCCGACCGCCATCGCCTCGTTGAGCCGGTACCTGCTCACCGTCGCCGCCTGCCGGGCGATGCTCGCGTGCAGTTCCTCCGGCTGGTTGAGCGCGGCGGCACTCTGGCTGAGCGCCTGTTCGGCCAGCCAGTGGTAGGTCACCAGCCCGTGCCGGGTGGCGAGGTCGTGGAGTTCCCACGCCAGTTCCCGCCGCTGCCGCGCCTGCCGGTCGAACCGCAGCGTACGCAGCCGGGCGGCGAGCCCGAGCGCCCGCAGCTCGGGATCGTCGAACCCGCGGGAGAGGCGTAGCGCCGCTGCCCCGGCCGCCGGGCCACGTGGGTCGGACTCACCGTCGAGCTCGCTGGTCAGCGCCTCCAGCAGCCGACACCGGTCGACGGGGTCCAGGTCGTCCCTGGCCAGCAGCCGGGTGAGCAGGTCGACGACCCGGTGGTCCACGACGCCGAACTCCCGGATCAGCCACGGGGTGGCGACCTTCCACGCGGTGAACGCCGAGACGAGCAGTTCGTCGCGGCCCGAGGTTGCGGCGACGTCGACCGCCCGGGCGCGGGTCCGGCGGGCGGCGGCGACGGCACCGGCCCGCGCCTGGGCCCGGAGCAGCCGGCCCAGCAGGTCGACCAGCAGCTCCTCTCGGTCCCCGGTGACCGCCTCGGCGCTGGTCACGGCGTTGCTCAGCAGTTCGACCGCGGCGTCGTACGCGTACCGCCGCTCGGCCAGTTCGGCGGCGCGGACCGCGTACTCGACGGCGAGCCGCGCGGTCTGTGACGACGCGGCGCGGGCGTAGTGGTGGGCCAGGGCGGGATAGTCGTCGGGTCGCAGCCGCCGGGTGCAGGCGGCGACCCGGGCGTGCATCCGGGCCCGGCGCAGCTGGGAGATGTCGGTGTAGACGGTGTCGTGGAGCAGCCCGTGCACGAACCGCACCCGCCCCGACGCCGGTTCGGTGAGCAGCCCGGAGACCAGCCCGGCTTCCAGCCCGTCGAGCACAGTCTCCTCGTCGACGTCGGCGGCCTCGACCAGTGTCTCCACATCCGCCTCCCGTCCGACGACGGCGGCGAGGCGCAGCACCGCGACCGCCTGCTGCGGCAGCCGGGCGAGGCGTCGGCGTAGCACGTCCCGTACCCCCTCCGGCACTTCTGACCGGGCGACGAGTTCCCCCTCGGAGGCGAGCAGCCGGGCTGCCTCCCGGACGTAGAACGGGTTTCCGCCGGTGCGTTCGGTCAACGCGGCGACGGTCTCCGGGTCGACGGTCGTCCGGGTGAACGACCCGATGAGCCGCTCCACGTCGGCCGCTCCGAGTCCGGCCAGCGAGATCCGCTGCGGGGACCGGCGGGCCAACGTGGCCAGGTGTTCGGCGAGCCGCTCGCGGTTGTCGGTGGGCCGCAGCGCCACGACGAAGAGCAGGGCCACGTCGGTCAACTCGGTGACGCTGGTCAGCAGCAGCAGTGTCTCGGTGTCGGCGGCGTGCAGGTCGTCGAGGAGGACGGCGACCGGCCGGTGGCTTGCGGCGGCGGCCAACCAGTCGCCGACGGCGCGGTGCAACCGGAACCGGCCGGCCGCGACGTCCCCGCCGAGGTCGCGGCCGGTGTCGTCGAGCAGCGGGGCGAGCGCCGGGGCGAGGTCCCCGGGTGGTGCCTCCGTGGCGAGTTGCCGCAGCGCCTCGACCCACGCCCAGGCCGGCGGCGCGCCCTCGACCTCCGGGCAGCGGCCGACGGCGACCAGCCAGCGTTGGGCGAGGAGGTCCTGCCGGAACCGGGTGAGCAGGCTGGTCTTGCCGGCGCCGGCCTCGCCGGTGAGCAGCACGATCCGGGGTCCGCCGGCAACGGCCCCGGCCGCGGCGGCCCCGAGGACCGCCAGCTCCGCCTCCCGGCCGACGAACAACTCGTCCGGCGCGGTCGCGGTCGGCCGCTCTCCGTCCGCGCGTACCGGTGGCTCTCCACCCGCCGGCGGCGGCCCGGCTGTCCCCGCCGGTGGCGTCGCCGTCGTCGTGACCGGCGGTGGTAGCAGGTCGAGGCGCTGGCCCAGGATCGCGGCCTCCAGTTCGGCCAGCGCCGGTCCCGGGTCGAGACCCAGCTCCTCGGCCAGGGTGGCGCGGGCCCGGCGCAGCGCGGCGAGTGCCTCACCCTGGCGACCGGTACGCCACAACGCCAGCGCCAGCAGCCGCCAGCCCTCCTCCCGCAGCGGCGCCTGCCGGGTCAGCGCCTCCGCCTCCGGAACCGCCTCGGCGGCACTTCCGGTACGCAGGGTCACGTCGAGCAGCAACTCCCGGGCGACGAGGCGCAGTTCCGCCAGCCGCGTCACCTCCGGCTGCGCCCACGGTTCCCCGGCGAACTCGGCGTACGGGGTGCCACGCCACAGGTCGAGCCCGGCGGTCAGCAGCCGGTCGGCGCGTACCGGGTCGGTCCCACTGACCGCCCGGGACTCGGTGAGCAGCTTCTCGAACCGCCAGGCGTCGACCGCCTCGGCGGGCACCCGGAGCGCGTAGCCGGGCGGGGTGGTCACCAGCAGCCGGGCCGGAGCCCGACGCTCGCGGTCCGGCTCCAGCAGCCGACGTAGATTCGAGACGTACGCCTGCAGTGAGGCGATGGCCCGGGGCGGCGCCTCGCCCCGCCACAGGTCGTGGATCATCCGGTCGACGGAGACGACCTCGCCACGGGCGGACAGCAGCAGGGCGAGCACGGCACGTTGGCGGGGGCCACCAAGGTCGACCGGCTCGCCCGTGTCGAGTTCGAGCTCGAACGGTCCGAGCACCCGCAGCAGCATGACCTGGACAATGGTAGCCGTACCGGCTGCTTCCGGGACCATACGCGGCTGGACGGTGCCAGCTTTCGCGGGCCTCACGCCCAGTCTTCGACGCGCCGCACCTCGGCGGCATTCGATACGGTGCGCCCGTTCTTCCACCACTCGGCACACTTCGAAACTTGTCACGTGTGTAGGTCTCACGACACCGTGCGGTGGCTTCAGCGGTCAGGATGGTCGCACCCGTCCCGGCGTGGCCGTGGGCTGGGCGACATCCGCGCACCGGAAGAGGTTGATGGTCATGCCGATGGCAGCGCGACGCGTCCGGACACCCGCCACGATCACGGCTGGAATCCTGCTGTTGGCGGCCACCACGTCAACCGCGGTAGCGGGTGCCGACGTCGCACGGGCCACGGGAGTCGCCGCGGTCGACGACCGAGGAGTCGCCGTGGTCGGCCCGGCCGCCGGGCGGTGGCACCTCGACGACTACGGCAGCCCGGTGACCGAGGCGACCTACCTCAAGCCCGTCGGGGCGGTGTCGGTGCAACAGAGCATCGACGGCGAACAGCGACCGTGGATGTTCACCATCATCGCCGGTCAACTCTACGCGGCCTGGTCCGACCAGGATGGGCCGCAGTGGCTGCCTCTCGGGGCACCGCCGAAGAGCGAGATCTTCGCCCCGGTCGGGGTGGTGACTGTGCAGGACAACCTCTACGCGCCACAGCGGCCGTACGTTTTTGTCCAGACCCTCGACGGTCACCTCTGGCTCAACTGGTTCAACGGGGTCGACTGGCCCTGGCTTGACCTGGGCACTCCGCCACCCACGAAGGTCGCTGACGGAATCGGGGTGGTCTCCGTACGCAACGGTTTCGGTCTGCCGCAGCGGCCGTACGTCTTCGTGCTCGGCGTCGACGGTCACCTCTGGCTCAACTGGTGGAACGGCGGCGGTTGGCAGTGGGACGATCAGGGCACGCCGACCGACGGGACGTTACTGCCTTACGGCGCCCGAGTCGGTGTGGTCAACCTGCGCCTGACGCCGGAGGGCGCCGACTGGCCGCAGGCGTTCCTGCTGGACAACCAGCGCCAGGTGTGGCGCAACGGCTGGGACGGCGGCCGCTGGACGTGGACCAACCACGGCACGCCGCACGGCATGAGCATGCCGGATTCCCGCGGGCTCGGCGCGTTGGCCGTACGAGACACATCCGAGGGGGCCGCCTGGCCGCACGCCTTCGTGAGCGCGTACGGCTCCGTCTACGAGCTCTCTGGAGCCGGCGGCGACTGGCGGTGGGTGTACCACTCCGACCCGGTCCAGTTCGAATTCCTCAACCCCGTCGGGGCGGTCACCGTGCAGGACAAACCGAGCGTCGGCGACCGGCCCTACCTGTTCGTCGTCGACCGCTACGGCGGCCCGGTCTGGTCCAACTGGTGGGCCGGTCGCAGTTGGGAATGGGTGGAGCAGGCCGGCACCGACGCCGAGATGCTCGGCTACCAGGACTCCGGATCGGCCGTGACGATTCAGGACACCCCGGAGAGCCCACAGCGGCCGTACGTCTTCTACTGGTCATCAAGCTGGCCGAGGAAGTTGATGGTCAATTGGTGGGGCTGATCCGGTCCACCGACGCCGGGCAGGGGTGGCGTGGCGCACCGCCGGATTCGGGGGCAGGGCCACGCGCTTCTGTTCGATGATCCGCCCGCCGCGTAGCGGCGTTGGCGGTACGGGTGGCTGTACCAGCCAACACGACGAAGACCCAGGCCCCGGCGCCATGCCGGTGACCTGGGCCTTCCGCGGTGGGCCGCCTGGGACTCGAACCCAGAACCCGCTGATTAAAAGTCAGCTGCTCTGCCGATTGAGCTAACAGCCCGCCAGCCCGTACAGAGTACCGGACTCCGGACCTACGACACGGCCGTCATTACCCGGGGGTCCGGCGCGCGGCGGCGCACCCCCGGCGCCGGCCCAGCCCACGGGGTCGATGGCCCGCCAGCTCAGTACGTGTCGGCGAGTTGGTTGCGGAGTTTGCTGAGGGCGCGGGCGAGGAGGCGGCTGATGTGCATCTGGGAGACGCCGATCTGTTCGGCGATCTGGGACTGGGTGAGGTTGCCGTAGAAGCGGAGGGTGAGGATTTTCTGTTCGCGTTCGTCGAGGGTGGCGAGGGCGGGGCCGAGGGCGACGCGGAGTTCGGCGAGTTCGTATTCGTTGTCGTCGGCGCCGAGTAGGTCGCCGAGTTCGGTGGTGCGGTCGCCGTCGCCGGTGGGGGTGGAGAGGGAGACGGCGTTGTAGGCGCGGGCGCCTTCGAGGCCTTCGAGGACTTCTTCCTCGGTGAGGTTGAGGTGGTCGGCGATGTCGGTGACGGTCGGGGAGCGGCCGAGGGTCTGCAGGAGGTTGCTGTTGGCTTCGCTGATGGCGAGGCGGAGTTCCTGGAGGCGGCGGGGGACGCGGATGTCCCAGGTGCGGTCGCGGAAGTGTCGTTTGAGTTCGCCGATGATGGTGGGGATGGCGTAGCCGGCGAAGTCGACGCCGCGGCTGGGGTCGTACTTGTCGATGGCTTTGATGAGGCCGATGGCGGCGGTCTGGGTGAGGTCGTCGGTGGGTTCGCCGCGTCCGCTGTAGCGGTGGGCGAGGTGGTTGGCCAGGGGGAGCCAGGCTTCGATGGTCTTGTCGCGCAGGGTGGCCCGGTCGGGGTGGTTGGTGGGCAGCGCGGTGAGGGTGTGCAGGAGGTTGGTGGCGCTGTCGGTGAGGGTGGCCGGGTCGGGGGTTGCGGTGGTGTGGGGTGTGACTACTTGCCGGTTGCTGGTCGCGGTCATGGTGGTCCTCCCTGCACCGAGCGTGTGGGCGTCTGTGGGTCGTGGGCGTCTGTAATCGGGCGTGTCTGGTGGTCCGTTCAGGTCATCACTCTAGACCGTTAGTCTCCACGAAATCTAGCCGAACGGCTGATGGATTAAAGCCGCGACCCGCCACTTTCCCCACCAAAGGTTCTCACGTCACTGTCCGGCCACACGTATCCCGAGCCGGTCTGTGATTTGCCTCCCGGCCCGGGTGGCGAACCGAGATGATTACCGCCTGTGAGCTCGGAACGGCAAAAGGCGGGCGGATCCGGTACGCCGGACCGGCGCCGCCGACGCGTCGAACTCCGGCCATCCCGGATCGCCGCCCGATGGGGGCTCGAACCGTCCGCCCTGCCAAACCAGGAAGAGCAGGAACGACACGCCAGTTGGCTGGAACTCTTCCTCGACTTGGTCTTTGTCCTGGCGCTGCTCGCCGTGCAGCAGCGCCTGCCCGACGCCACCCCCGCCGGTGGGGAGATCCTCGAAACCGCCGGTCTCTACGTTGTCGTCTGGTGGGCCTGGGGCGGGCAGGCGTTCTACGACACCCGCTTCGACCCGGACGACTTCACACACCGGCTCGCCGTACTCGTCTGCATGATCGGCGCCGGCAGCATGGCGGTCGGCGTCGAGGATGCGCCGAACACGCTGCTCCTACCGATCGGCTACCTCGTCGTACGCGGCACCCTGCTCGTGCTCTATCTCCGGGTCCGCAGCACCGGTCCGGTCGTACGGGAGCTGACCACCGTCTACCTGACCGGATTCGGCACCGGCTGGCTGCTCTGGGCCGCCTCGCTCGCCGCCCCGGTGCACACCCGGCCGGTGTTCTGGATCGTCGCGCTGGCCATCGAACTGCTGACCCCGTGGCTCGGCCGCCGCCGGCTGATCCGGCACCCGGTCCATCCGCTGCACCTGCCCGAGCGGTTCGGACAGTTCACCATCATTCTGCTGGGAGTGAGTCTGACCGACCTGCTCGACGCGGTGCCGGCCCGCCCGTCAGCGTCGGTCGCGCTGACCGCGGTCGTCGCCTTCGCGATCCCGGCCTCGGTGTGGTGGGTCTACAGCACCTTCGTGAGCAGCGGGTTGAGCAGCCCTCGACTCCAGGCCGGGGTCGAGTACGCGGCCGTACACGGGCTGCTCGGCGCGGCCATGGTGCTGTTCGGCTGGGCCCTCGGGCAGATCGTCCGACACGTTGCCGCCGACTCACCGGAACTGCCCGGCATCCTGCGTCTGCTGGTCGCCGTCTCACTCGGAACCTGGATCCTCTGCGGCCTGGCCCTGCAGCGGATCTCCCTGGGACGCCTGCCCCGACAGCGGGTGATCCTCGCGGCGCTCGCCGTCGCCCTGATCGTCGCGGTCAGCGTGGTCGGGGTCGAGCCGATGGCTCTCCTGCCACCGCTCGCCCTGGTCCTGGTCGGCTACGCCGTCGTGGTCGCCCGGCTGATCATCCGGTTCGCCGGAGAACGGCCGGCCGACTGACCCTGCGTCGGGTACGACGGAGCGGGTCGGCTCCCCGGGGTGGGGAGCCGGCCCGCTCGCTGGTTGTCTACCGTGTTGCCGCCGGTCAGGCGGAGTAGCCGCGGGTGGCGGCCCAGTTGGCGAGGTTGATGGTGCTCATCCAGTACTCGCCGTGGTTCGGGTCGGCCGGGTCGGCGATCTTGACCTTGCGGCCGTGGTCGTCGTAGCCGATCACGGTCAGGTAGTGCCCGCCCTCGTAGGAGTGGGCCATACCGTCGGTGTCGACCGCGGTGCCCTTGATGTTGGTTACGACCGGCCGGTTGTTGTCGATCGCGTGGACCACGTCGACCTGCAGCTGGTCCATCTGCGCCGGCTTGGCGGCCTCGTCCGGGATCGCGACGGTGCGGTAGTCCTTACCGCCGGCGGTGTTGAGGACCCGGGTGGTGTCCTCGGCCGAGTTCGTTCCGGCCTCGGTGGTGCCCAGCTGCTTGGCCACGTCGTCCTGGGACGGGGTGTGGCCCTGGGCGGACAGTGCGATCCGGGTCGCGGCCGGCGCGCAGTAGAAGTACGTCGACTGCGGCTGGTACTGCACGTCGAGGACCTTCGACGGCTGGCCCTTGTCGAGCTCGCCGATCTGCTGGGTCACGGCGGTCGGGGTCATGCTCATCGACGGGGCGGTGGCGCCCATGGTGGCGACGGGTCCGGCGATCGCACCGCCGGCGACGGCGAGCCCGGCGATACCGAGCGCGGTCTTACGGATCGGGGTTTCGGTGATGGCCGGAAGCCACCGGTTGACAAAAGCCATGATGGTCTCGCCTTCCATTTTCCGGGGATGAGAGATCCCAACCCGGCGCATCCGGGACGCGCGGGGATGGCACCGAAAACGTTCAGCGGGAGAGAAGAACAGGTACGAGCCGCTGCTGCGGGCGTACGGGGGATTCAACCGCGGCCGGCCGGTCGGCATTCCGCCGATCCGCCCACCCGACAGTGTTGATCACGACCGAAAACCGGACACCACACCCAGCCGGGCGCAACGGCCCCACCGGTCAACCTGGTGTCGCCTGCTGCTGCGGTCGTACGGGGGATACAACCGGGCCGGCCCGCGAGATGTTCCCCCGGACCGGCACCCGGCGAACCGGACAGCTAGAGCAGATCGTGCCGTACCAGGCTCTCGGCGGTCGCGGTGATCGCCTCCTCGGCGGTCCGGGGCGTCCAGCCGAGCAGGCGGCGCGCCTTGTCGCTCGAACCCCGCCGGATCTTGCCCAGATCGCGCGCGATGCCGTGGAACGCCGGGTTCTGTCGGGCGGCCTCCCGGACCTCGTCGTCGGTCATCTCCCGGGTGGGCACCCGGGCCGCCGTCGCACCGAGCCGGGACCGCAGTATCGCGGCGACCTCGGCCATGCTCACGGGTTCACCGGCGGTGGCCAGGAACCGCTCACCCCGGGCCGCCGGATCCGTCATCGCCCGCAACTCCAGATCCGCCACGTCCCGCACGTCGACAACGCCGAAGTACATCCGGGGCAGACCGGGCATCGCCCCGAGCAGCAGGCCCCGGACCAGGCCGATCGAACCGGAGTAGTCCGGGCCGAGCGCCGGGCCGAAGATGCCGACCGGGTTCACCACCGCCAGTTCCGGCCCGCCCTCCCGGGCCACGAACTCCCAGGCCGCCCGCTCCGCCAGGGTTTTGGATTTGATGTACGCGGTCACGTCGTCGCCGTCCAGGTCGGCCCAGTCCGCCTCGGTGAAGACCCGGTCGGTGGGTCCGTGGCCGTACCCGATGGCACCGAAGTTGGAGGTGATCACGACCCGTCGGACCCCGGCCTCCCGGGCCGCTCGGAGCACCCGCAGCGTCCCCTCCCGGGCCGGGACGATCAGTTCGTCCTCGTGCCTCGGCGCTCCGGGTGGGAACGGCGAGGCGACGTGCAGCACGTAGTCGCACCCGGCGACCGCCTCCGGCCAGCCCTCGTCGGAGGTGAGGTCGGCGGCGGCGAACGACAACGCCTCGCCCGGTTCGACCCCACCGGCCCGGATCATCTGCCGTACCTCGTCCGCCCGGGCCAGGGAGCGCAGGGTGGTCCGGACCCGGTAGCCGGCCGTCAGGAGCCGCACCACGCAGTGCGCGCCGACAAATCCCGATCCGCCGGTGACCAGCACCAGTTCGTCACTCATATCCAGTAGTCCTCGTCTTTCTCCGGTTGTCGCGTCCCGGTCGCCGGGCGGGTTCGTGCGGCGACCGGCTCCCCACGATGCCCGGGATTAAACGGACAAACCAGATAGGGCTGATACCGGGACCAGCAGGGACAGGATGAGCCCGGCCGACGGAGTTACGGTTGGCGGCGTGACCGTCTCCGCCACACTCAGTGACTATCTGCGGACCCGGCGACAACTCCTCCGACCGGGCGATGTCGGCCTGCCCGCCGGCACCCGGCGCCGGGTGACCGGGCTGCGCCGCGAGGAGGTGGCGCTGCTCGCCGGCATCAGCGTCGAGTACTACCTGCGTCTCGAACAGGGCCGCGACCGGCACCCGTCCGACCAGGTGGTGGCGAGCATCGCGCGGGCGCTGCAACTCGACCCCGACGCCGCCGCCTACCTGCACAGTCTGGCCCGCCCCCAGCCGCCGAAGCGCCGCCGGGCGCCTCGTCCCCAACGGGTCAGCGACAGCGTCCGGAACCTGATCAACAACTGGACGACCACCCCGGCGTACGTGCACGGCCGCGACCTGACGGTCCTGGCCGCGAATCCACTGGCCGTCGCCCTGTCCCCGAGTTACGCGCCGGGCGCGAACAGCCTGCGCGCCGCCTTCCTCGACCCGGAGATGCGGGTCTTCTACCGAGACTGGGAGACGATGACCGCCAAGGCGGTTCCCTACCTGCGTTCGGTGCTCGGCCCCGAGATCGACGATCCCCGACTGGCCCGGCTCATCGGCGAACTGAGCCTGCGCAGCGAACGTTTCCGCACCCTGTGGGCCCGGCACGACGTCCGGCACCAGACCAGCGGCCAGAGCCGGCTGCTGCATCCCCAGGTCGGCCCCCTCGACCTGCGGTACGAAAAACTCGCGCTACCCGGGACCGGCCAGATGCTGATCACATACCACGCCGAACCCGGATCCGAGTCCGAGCAACGGCTGCACCTGCTCGGCATGCTCACGACGTCCGGCTGACCCGGCCGGGCCCCGGGCGCGCGAATCCCGGCGTGTTCATGGGCGCGCGAATCCCGGCGTGTTCAGCGTGCCGGCATCAGGCCGTACGGCTCCAGTAGCGCCGCCACCGCGACCGGGTCCTCGACATGCGCGTTGTGTCCGAGCCCGGCCAGGGTCCGGACCGGTATGCCGAACGCGGCCAGGTCCGCGTCCCCGACCATCGGATCGTGTTCGCCCCGGGCCAGCAGTACCGGCACCGGTACGCGGGCCAGCCGGTCCACCATCTCCGGATCGCCGACCGCGAAGCAGCGTGGATCCATGGCGAGCCGCCACCGTCCGTCCTCGACCCGGAGCCCGGCGTCCACTCTGGAGTCGCCAACGGTCAGCAGGTCGGCCAACCCGGAGACCCGGAGGTGTCGTCGAACCGCCTCGTCCCGGGAGTCGTACCAGGCGACGGGCCGGCCGGCCAGCGCCGCCGCCTTCGCCAACTCGTCCGGAGTCCAGGCAACCTTCACGCCGAGCCCCACCACCGCCTCGACCCGGGCACGGTCGGCACCGCCGGTGGCCCCGACGCGGTTGGCACCACCGGTGGCCCCGACGCCGTGGTGATCGCCGAGCCGGGCGGCCAGGGCCAGCCCGACCACCCCGCCGAGCGAGTGCCCGAGCACCACCACCCGGTCACCGGGGTCGAGCACCTCGGCGACCGCGGCGGCCAGCGAGTCGAACGTGTACTCGTCGAGCGGCGCCGAGCCGCCGTGTCCGGGCAGGTCGGGGGCGAGCCATCGACCGGGCCACCGAGACGCGAGCAGGTCGGACCAGGCGTACCAGACGCCGCCGGTGGCGCCCATCCCGTGCAGGAGCAGCAGCACCGGCCGGCCACCGTCACCGCTGCCACCGCCATGCAGCCGTACGCCGTGCCAGGTCCACACCCGCAGTGTCGCCGACTCCCCGCCGCCCATGCCGAGCAGTCTGCCATCGACCAGCCGTCATACCGACAACCTGGTGTCGCGGCGTGCCCGGGGACCCGGGCGGGGTCAGGAGCGGGCGGCGGTGGCCATCCGACGTACCGCCTCGGTGATGATCTCGGGCGAGGTCGCCAGGTTGAACCGGGCGTGCCCGACACCGCCGGTGCCGAACGTCGGCCCGGAGACCAGGGCGACCCGCCCCCGGTCGAGGAACACCTCCGCCGGATCGCCGGGCAGGTCCAGGGCCCGGCAGTCCAGCCACGCCAGATAGGTGCCGTCCGGTGGCCGGTACGACACCTCGGGCAGGTGTTCGGCGAGCAGGTCGCCGAGCAGGTGACGGTTCCGGTCGAGGCCGGCGAGCAGCGCGTCGAGCCACGGTTCGGCGTACCGGAGTGCGGCGCTGTGCGCGATCACGCCGAAGTGGCTCGCCCCGTCGCCGGCCACCTTCGGCATCCGGGCGAGGTCGGCGGCGGCGTCCGGTCCGGCGACCGCGACCGCGGCCTTCACCCCGGCCAGGTTCCACGCCTTCGACGCGGAGAGCAGGCTGAATCCGCGTTCGCCGCCGGGCACCGAGAGGTACGGCACGAAGGTCGCCCCGGGGTACACCAGCGGGGCGTGGATCTCGTCGACGACAACCCGTACCCCGTACCGGTCGGCGAGTTCGGCGACGGTGCGCAGTTCGTCGCGGGTGTGCACGGTGCCGGTCGGGTTCTGCGGGCTGCACAGCAGGTACGCGGCCCGGCGTCCACCCGCCACCGCCCCGGTGAACGCCCGCTCCAGGGCCGTCATGTCGAGCCGGTGGTCGGCGCCGAGCGGCGCCTCGACCACCCGCCGGTCAGCTCCGGCGATGAAGTCGAAGAACGGCGGGTAGACCGGCGGATTGATCACCACGGCGTCGCCGTGCCCGGTGACCAGCTTCAGCACCTCGACGATGCCGATCATCACGTCGGGCACGAGTCGGGCGTGGTCGATGTCCGGGGTCCACCCCCAGCGCCGACCGGCGAACCCGGCGAGCGCGTCGAGGTAGTCCTCACCCATCGGGTAGCCGGTGTCGCTGCGGGCGATCGCGTCGGTGAGCGCCCGGGCGACCGGTTCGGCGAGTGGCACGTCCATCTCGGCGACCCAGACCGGGAGTACGTCCGGCGCGTACCGCCGCCACTTCTCGCTGGTCCGCGCCCGGAGTTCGGCCAGGGTACGGCTCTGCAAGGGGTTGTCCACGGCTTCACACCTTACGCCGGACCGGTCGCGCCGGACCGCCGCAGACCGCGCCGCCGGTAGGGCCTGGTGGTGCGGCGTCGGCGGTACGGCGTCGCCGGTGCGGGTCAGCGGCGATGAACGCGGGTTCGGACGAGGCGCCGCTACTGGATCCTGCTGTTGGTCAGCTGTTCACTCAGGTTCCACAGGCGGTCGGCGAGCTGCGGGTCGACGGCGTAGGGCCTTACCCCGACGGCTGTTTCCACCCGACCCGTCATCACGTCGATGGTTTCCTGATCCGAGGTGAGTAGCGGGGAGATCTCGTTGTTCTCGCAGTAGACACCGCCCATGCCGTCGAGCTGCGGAGCGGTGGCGCACCAAACGATGGTCGACGCCCCCTGTTCGGCAGTCTTGCGGCCCGACTCCGGGTCGACGACACGGTTGCCGTGCTCGTCAACGAGGTTGTTCGTACGCAGGTACTCCGGTGTGGTCCACGGGCTGAGGTTCGTGCCGATGATCAAACCGGGGTGCAGGGCGAAGCCCCGGATGTCATCGGCCTCACCGCGCTGGTCCAGCCCGACCGTGAACAGGATGTTGGCCGTCTTCGACTGGCCGTAACCCAGCCAGCCGTCGTACTCGCGTTGTTCGAAGTTCGGGTCGTCGAACACCACGGGCGAGAGGTTGTGGGCCCAGGCCGAAACCGTGACCACCCGGGCGCCCCTGGCCCGGCGCAGGGCGGGCCAGAGCCGTGTGGTCAGTTGGAAATGTCCCAGGTGGTTCGTCGCGAACTGCGCCTCGTACCCGTGGGCGTCCCGGGTCAGCGGCACGTTCTGGATCCCCGCGCTGTTGACCAGGATGTGCAGCGGCCGCCCGGTGGCGAGGAACCTGTCGGCGAACGCGTCGATCGAGGCGCGATCCATCAGGTCCAACTGGTCGATCTCCACGCCGTCGATTCCGGCAAGCACGTCGCGGGCACGTTCGGGGGACCGCACGGGGACGACAACCGTGGCGCCGGCAGAGCGCAGGGCGCGGGTGGTCTCCAGGCCGAGGCCGGAGTGGCCGCCCGTGACGATCGCGGTTCGGCCCGACAGGTCGATCCCCTTGATGACCTCCGCAGCGGTGGACGCGGCCCCGAAGCCGGAGCCGATCGGTTGTTGTGGACTGGGCATATCAATGTCTCCTTGGATTTTCGGCCGGGTCGGCGGTGGACCGTCACCCGATCGTCGGCGGCCACCGCCAGACCGGAGCCGGAGGATGATGGGATGATCAACGCAACCTGTTCCTGCGTGTCTGTTCTGCCATCGACGTTGTCCGGAGCGGCCACCATGTGGCGCCGGTCGCCGAGAGGCGGTTACCGACTCACGACATCGCCGTCGAGCGGCTGAGCGTCTCCCAGGTGACCATGTCGGCCAGCAGGGACTCGTGGTGGGCACGCAGCGCATCGACCGCGTCGCCGCCGAGTACGAGGCGGAGCGGCGGGTTCTCGGCGTCGAGCACCTTGATGATGGCCGCGGCGGCCTTCGCGGGGTCACCCGGTTCGTTGCCCGCGATCCCCGCGACCATCTGCCGGAGACCTCCCGAACTCGCCTGGTAGGCCGGGTTCTCGATAGCCAGAACCATGTTGTTGGTGATCTTGGTGCGGAACATGCCCGGTTCCACCAGCAGTACCCGGACGCCCAGGGGGGCCAGTTCACTCGACAGCGCCTCGCTGAACGCCTCGAGCGCGTGCTTCGCGGCGTCGTAGCCGCCCAGCCCCGGGTAGGTCATCCGGCCACCCAGGGAGCTCATCTGCACGATCGTCCCGCTCCCCTGCTCGCGCATGAGGGGAACAATCGCCTTGGTGACCTCCGCAGCCCCGAAGAAATTGACCTCCATCAGCGAGCGCAGCTGGTCCATCGAGGTTTCCTCGACGGCCCCGATCATGGTGAATCCGGCATTGTTCACCAGGACGTCGATGCGACCGAACGCCGCCACCGTCGCCTTTACCGCGGCCTGGACGGATGCCGGGTCCGTGACGTCCAGCGCCGTTGTCCTGACCCGGTCGCCGCCAATCTCCGGAAGGTCGGCGAGCGTCTCCGGACGACGTGCGGTGGCCATGACCTGGTCGCCGGCGGCCAACGCGGCCAGTGCGACCTGCCGGCCGAACCCGGTCGAGCAGCCCGTGATCAACCAGACGCGACCCTGCCTTGAATTCGTCATTCCCATGCCCTCTAACGTGGTTATTGCCGATTACGTGTTCGTCCTGAACACGAACGATGCTGCCGGCGAATGGTTGGCGACGGCCAACACGGGTTACCTGGTACGGCGGTAGGCTCGGCCTGTGACCCCTGATCTTCGGCAGCTCCGGTACTTCGTCGCCGTCGCCGAGGAGTCGAGCTTCACCCGTGCCGCCGCCCGACTGATGATCACGCAGCAGTCGCTGTCGCAGCAGATCAACGCGTTGGAGCGGATTCTCGGCGCAAAACTGTTCAGCCGAGACACCCGGGGTACCAGACTTACCGATACGGGGGCGTTGTTCCTGCCCGAGGCGCGCGCGGTGCTGGACCGCGCCGACGAGGCCGTCGCCGTGGTCCGCCGGGCCGTCCGCGGCGAGATCGGCCAGCTCCGCCTGGTCTTCCTGGCCACCACCGCGAATCATCTGCTCCCGCCGGTGGTCCGGGCCGCCCGGCAGCTTCTCCCCAACCTGCGACTCAGCACCGAGCAGACCACCATCGGGCCGCTCGTCGAAGGCCTGCTCGACGGCCGGTACGACCTCGCGTTCACCCGCCCGCCGCAGGTCCCCGGCCTTGCCGCCCGCACCGTGGCCACCGAACAGGTGTGCGTCGTCCTGCCCCAGGGGCACCCCCTCGCGGACCGCACCGAGCTGACCCTGTCCGAACTGGCGAACGAACGTTGGGTGATGACCCCGCGCAGCGCCTGGGAACCCTGGCACCGGGCGTTCGACGAGAACTTCCGCGCCGCCGGGTTCACCCCCGACATCGTCGCCCGGGACGCCAGCGTTCAGGGGCTGCTCGGCCTCGTCGCGGCGGGCGTCGGGATCACCCGGCTGGGTTGGTCGGCGCACAACCTGCGCCGTACCGGCGTGGTGTTCATACCGCTCGCCGGGGAGACCATGCCCACCGAGATGGTCTGGCGGTCCGACAACACCTCGCCCACACTGCGCCGGATGGTGGACGTGGTGACCGACCTGGCCGCCACGACGGACCTCACCACCACCGGCTGACCAGCACCAACAACCCGGACACCAACCCGGATCACCGATCCCGTCGCGCTCCCGCGCCAGCCCGACGGTCGGCAGGGTTTGGAAGCCCCCGCCGAGCCGCGGAGGCGGTTCTCAGACTTGATCAACACCAGACCGGCCTTCGGGGATCCCGGCAGCGGAACCAGGGCCACAGACTGCGGCTGCCACCGTGCCAGGTAATCCGTGTTGGCCGGTCCGGACCGGCGCGGACCAGTATCGTCCCTGACAACGCACCGCGGGCTACCGTCCCGCCGAGCACGGGGAACCACCATGAGCAATCCCAACCCGTCGCCTAAGCAGGCTGCCGATCGGCTGGCGATCCGCGAGCTGGTCGACGCCTACGCCCACCTCGCGGACCGACGCGACGCCCAGGGACAGGCAGCACTCTTCACCGACGACGCCCGCCTCGCGGTGTACGACAGCGGGCCCGACACGACCGAGCCGGTGCAAACCCTCAACGGTCGAGACCAACTGGCCGCGGCCTTCGCCTCGCTGGGAAACTACGACAAGACGACCCACTTCAACGGTCAGAGCACGGTGACCGTCGACGGTGACCGCGCCACCGGGGAAACCTACTGCCTGGCCCACCACCTCTGGACCGAGGAGGGACAGCGCACCCTCATGGTCATGTCGATCCGGTACCAGGACACCTTCGTCAGGCAGGGCGGGCGCTGGCTCTTCGCCGAACGCCGGCTCATCACCGACTGGGTCGACGGTCGGCATTCGAACGCCTGACAATCTCCAGCGTCAGCACAGGGTTCCCCAGGTCGTGACACCGGCCGTCCGGAGGCCCGGGGCCGTTACCGACGGCCCGCTTCGCACCCGGCCCGGAGATCGAAGCCGCGATCCAGGCACTTGCCTGCACCGCGCCAGCGACGGCTCCGGACGTGGCGATCGCATGCCCTGCCGTGGCGGGGTCTACCACTTCAGGAAGTTCCGGAACTCGGCTCCCTCCGGCAGCGGAGCCTCCTCGGACAACCGTCCGATGTAGACCACCGCCTCCTCGTACTGGCTGTACGAGAAGCCGTCCAGGGTCTGCCCGACGACGATGACGTTGCCGCCCCGACGCCAGGCGGCGTACCGCCACGAGTAGGAGCCGACCGAGACGTTCCGGCCCTCGACCCGGACATCCGACTCCGGCGGGCCGAGCAGCTCGGTGAACCGGGCGACCGCGGTTTCGACATGCCCGTCGAACTCCGGCCGGTACGCGCCCTTCTCGCTGGACCAGCCGGGCAGCGACCCCCAGAAGTCCTTTGTCCAGACCTCCCCGTCAATCTGGTAGCAGTGGGCGAACGGCAGGTAGAGACAGTCGTGGCCGTAGCCGACGTGGCCCTGAGCAGTGACGAACCGGCCCTCGTCGACCGGTACCGCCCTACCGCCGCGCCAGCCGAACCCGCGCACCGCCCGGTTGACGGCCGCCCGGTCGTCCCAGTTCAGCTCCGCCAGTTCGACGACCTGGCGGGCCAACTCGGGGTCGACCGGGCAGACGGCGACGTACGTCTCGCCCGGGTCGAACTCCTCCTCGTCGTCCTCGTCCTCGAAGTCCTCGTCCTCGAAGTCCTCGTCGTCGAAGTCCTCGTCGTCGAAGTCCTCGTCGTGGGTGATATCGGAGTTCGTCACGGGCGGTGAGCATACCCGTCGGCAGGGTACCGACCCCTCCGCGCACGGATCGTGCCCGTGAGCAGGCAACTTGACGTCCGCGCCGCGCCGGGCAGACTGACCCCATGGTCAAGACGGTACGGCCGCGCAACTACAGCGAGGTGTTCTACGTCGGACACTACTTCTGCCAGGGCTTTCCGGTGGTAATGGACCTGACGGGTCTGACCAATGAGGAGGCTCTGCACCTCGTCGACTTCGCCGCCGGTCTGGTGGTGGCCCGCGACGGTGGCATGGAACGGGTCGCCCCCAAGGTGTTCCTGCTCCAGCCTCGTCCGCTCGCCCGGTCCGGCGCGATGGCAGAGGCGGTCGGTTGAGCGGTGTGACGGCGTACCTGTCAGGCGGGTGACGCCGCGAACCCGGTGGCGCGGGACGTCGACTCCCAGGCACGGACCTCGGCGCTCACCGCCGCCAGATGGTCCAGGATGCCGTCGACCGCGTCGTCACCGAGCGGCAGCCGCAGCGGCGGGTTCTCCGCGGCGAGGGCGGCCCGGATCGCCGCCGCGGCCTTCGCAGGGTCGCCGGGCTGAGTGCCGTCGATACCCTTGATCATTGCCCGGGTGGGGCCGACCGTCGCCCGGTAGGCCGGCATCGGCACACTCTCGACCAGGCCGGCGCCGGAGAAGCTGGTCCGGAACGCGCCCGGCTCGACAACAAGGACCCGGATGCCCAACGGCGCGACCTCGGCGGCCAGCGCCGCCGAGAACCCCTCCAACGCGAACTTCGTCGCGCAGTAGGCGGAGAACCCGGGGTACGCGACCTGGCCACCGAATGACGACATCTGCACGATCGCACCGCCGCCCCGCGACCTCATCCCCGGCAGCACCGCCCGGACCAGCGCGGCCGGACCGAAGACGTGCAGCTCGAACAGGTCCCGCAGCTCCGCCTCGGTGGTCTCCTCGACCGCGCCGACCTGACCCCGGCCGGCGTTGTTGACCAGTACGTCGATCCGGCCATAGCGGGCCTCGACGTCGGCGACCAGCAGAGGTATCCCGCCACTGTCGGTGACGTCGAGCGGCAACACCTCGACCTGGGAGGGATGCGCGTCGGCGTACGCCTGCAGGGTTTCCGGGCGACGGGCGGTGGCCACCACGATCTCGCCGGCCGCGACGGCGGCCTCGGTGAGTGCCCGGCCGAAGCCGCTGCCGGCTCCGGTGACCAGCCAGACGCGGCGGGTACTCAGGTTCATGCTGCTCCTCGGTGCTTGGCGGATGAGTCCCGGTGCGGGACGGCTCCAGCCTGCCGGGGTCGTCGCCTTGGGAACCAATACCTGTCGTGATAACCAGATGGCATGGACGTGCACCTGCGGGACCTGCGCTATTTCGTGGCCGTGGCCGAGCACCTGCATTTCACCCGGGCCGCCGAGGCGCTGTTCGTCAGCCAGCCCGCGCTCTCCAGGCAGATCCGCACCCTGGAGGCGCAACTGCGGACACCGCTGTTCGAGCGGGACCACCGCGAGGTGCGGTTGACCCCGGCCGGTACGGCGTTGCTGCCGACCGCCCGGGCCCTCCTCGACGGGTGGCGGCAGGGTGTGGAGGCGGTCGCGGTCGCAGCCGCGGTCCAGGCGGCCACCCTGGTGGTCGGCATGAGTACGGGCGTGGGACGGGGCCTGCTACCGGCGGTGCGGGCCCGGTTCGGCACCGCCGCACCACAGGCCGAACTACGGCTGCGGCAGGTGCCGTGGGACGACCCGACCGGCGGGCTGGCGGCCGACGGGCCGGCCCGGACCGACGCCGCGTTCGTCTGGCTGCCGATGCCGGATCCGGCGCGCTACCGCTGGCTGACCGTGACCAGCGAGCCACGGCTGGTGGCACTGCCGGCCGGTCACCGGCTCGCCGGACGGACCAGCGTCGACATCGGCGACCTGCTCGACGAGCCGTTCCTGGCGCTGCCAGCCGGCAGCGGCGGCCTGCGGGACCACTGGCTGGCCGTCGAGGCCCGGGCCGGCCGGCCGCCGGTGGTCGGCGCCGAGGTGGCGAACGCGGAGGAGGTGGTCGAGGCGCTGGTTGCCGGGCTCGGGGTGTGCCTGGTCGCGGCCGGCAACAAACCGCTGGTCACCCGGGACGGGGTCACCACCCGGCCGGTGACCGGGGTGACCCCCAGCGAACTTGTGCTCGCCTGGCGGGCCGACGACCGCCGCCCGCTGCTGCACACCCTGGTCGAGGCGGTACGACGTTCGCTCGGCACGCCCGTCGTGGGATAACCGCCGGTTATCGACGCAGGTCTTGGACCAGCCGGGTCGTCGTCCGGCACGCTCGTCGCGTCGAGAGGAGACGGTGATGAACTGGTCCAACACCGCTGCCCGGCGGTTGGGGCACGGATACCGGCTGGTCGGCCCGCTCGTGGTCGCGGGCGTCCTGGTCGCCGGGTGCGCTGGTTCCACGGCGGAGCGTACGGGGGCGACCAGCGCCTCCCGCCCGGCTGGCTCCGACGGGCCGGCCACCGCAGCCCCCGGATCGGGTCCGGCGGTGGCCGGGCCGGCCCAGGCGTACGTCGACGCGGTGAACGCCGGCGACCTGGACGCGCTCGTCGCCGCGTTCGCCCCGGACGGGCTGGTCGTCGACGTGAATCGACGGATCGAGGGCCGGGACGCGATCCGCGCCTGGGCCGACGCCGAGGTGATCGGCGGCACGCTGCGGGTGCTGGAGGTGGCGGCGAAACCCGGCGGCCAGGACCTGCTGGTGCACTGGGCGCCCGGTGGCTCGGCCGGCTGGCGGGCCCACTACCGCTTCACCATGACCGCCACCACGATCACCACCGCCGACCTCCAGTACGCCTGACGGCAGCCCGGCTGACGGGCCGCCGCGCACCGGGCGGGGCGGCCCCGCACCGTCAGTCGAAGTCGGCCGGGGTGAACTCCCGGGATTCGACCAGGACCATCCAGTTGCCGGAGTTGTCCCGGGCGACCGCCTCGACCCCGTACGGGCGGTCCTCCGGCGGGTTGATGAACTCGACGCCCTTGGCTCGGAGATCGTCGTACGTCTTCCGGCAGTCGTCGACGCTGAGGCCGAGGGCGAAGGTGCCGCCGTCGTCCATGGCCCGGTTGATCGCGTCGACCATCTCGGGCGAGTACGGCGGCCCCGGAATGGTCAGGTGGACCTGCAGCTCCGGCTGGTTCGGGTGCTTGACGGTGCACCAGCGGTATCCGTCGCCGAGCGTGATGTCGGTGTGTTCGGCGAAGCCGAGTACGTCGAGGTAGAACGCCTTGGACGCGTCGATGTCCTTCACGAAGACGCTGGTGATGGAGATGTTGGTAATCATGTGACCGAGGCTAGGAGGTGCCGCCGGTCCCGGGCTTCTCCTCGGTTGCGCGGTCGCGCCGCTCGGCCAGACCCCACATGAAGACGAAACAGCCGGGGATCCGGGGTGCGCCCTTCGCCGCCCAGCGACGCTGGAACTCGCTCGGCGTCTCCCCGACCAGTTCCCGGAACCGGCTGCTGAACGAGCCGAGGCTGGCGAAGCCGACCGCCTGGCAGACCTCGGTGACCGTCAGGTTGGTGGACCGGAGCAGGTCCTGGGCGCGTTCGACCCGACGGCGGGACAGGTGGGCGGCGGGCGAGACACCGTACGTCGCGGTGAAGAGCCGTTGGAAGTGGAACCTGCTCAGGCCGGCGACGGCGGCGAGGGTCGCGAGGTCGAGTGGCTCGGTGTAGTGACGGTCGGCGTGGTCGCGGGCCCGGCGCAGGTGCACCAGCAGGTCGCCGGGGACCCGGCGGGGCGGGGCGGTCACCAGCGTTGACCGGTGCTGGTGTCGGCGATCCGCCACCGGCCGTCCGGCTGCCGGAGCAGCAGGACGAGCAGCGGGGCGACGGCGGCGACGGCGACCGCCTGCCACCAGGACAACCAGTCGGAGAAGCAGCCACAGCAGGCCGCGGCGGCAAGGCCGGCCGCCAGGAGCGCGGGCACCCGGCCTGTTCCTCCCGACATGACCGGTTACCTTAGCCGCGTCGCCCGGTCTGGACCAGGTTGCGGATCCCGCGTATGTCGATATCCGGGTGGTGCGGTGATGCGGCAAGCTGGTGCCCGTGAACGCCCGGAAGCGCAAGAAATCGCAGAAGCGTCTGATGAGCGCGGTCGTCTGGGGCACCTCGGCGCAGGTGGCACGGTTGTTACGCGGTGGAGCCGACCCGAACCGACGGGACCGGGACGGCAGCACCCTGCTCTACCGGGCGAGTGTGCAGGGGAACGCGGAGATCGTGCGGGTGCTACTCGCCGCCGGTGCCGGGGTCGGCCGGCCGGTTCACCGGGAGCAGTCGTGACGACGCCGGTGGAGAAGCCCCGAACCGTTGTCGTCGTCGGCTATCCCGGGACCGAGCTGTTGGACCTCGCCTGCCTGACCACCACGTTCGACTACGCGAACCGGGCCGGTCGGCACTACCAGACCCTGGTCGTGTCACCGGCCGGCCAGCCGATCACCTGCCAGTCGGGGTTGACCCTGAACGCGCAGGCACCGATCGAGCGGCTGCGCGGCCCGATCGACACGATGATCGTCGCCGGCGGGGAGGGTGCGGTCGCCGCCGCCGACGACCATCGGCTCGTCGCACACGTACGCCGACTGGCCCGGGAGACCCGACGGGTCGCCTCGGTCTGTACCGGTGCCTGGATCCTCGCCGCGACCGGGCTGCTCGACGGCCACCGGGCCACCACCCACTGGATGTTCGCCGACCTGCTCGCCGCCCGGTACCCCGCCGTCGAGGTCGATCCGGCGCCGATCTACATCCGGGACGGCGATCTGACCACCGCCGCCGGGGTCACCAGCGCACTCGACCTGGCGTTGGCCTTCGTCGAGGAGGACCTCGGCGGCGAGGTGGCCCGGCACGTGGCGCGCGGGCTGGTGACGTACCTGCAACGGCCGGGCAACCAGGCGCAGATGAGCATGTTCCTCGCGGCGCCGGCACCCGACGACGACCTGGTACGCGACCTCGTCACGCTGATCCGCGAGACACCGGACGCGGACCTGAGCCTGTCTGCGCTCGCCACCCGGGCGGCGGTCAGCGAACGGCATCTGACCCGGCTTTTTGTCGCCCACCTCGGCCAGACCCCGGCCCGGTACGTCCGCACGGTCCGCCTGGAGGCGGCAGCCCAGTTGCTGGTGTCGAGCCGGCTGCCACTGGCCCGGGTCGCCGCCCGCTGCGGTTTCACCTCGGCGGAGGCGCTGCGGCAGGCGTTCGTCGACCGGTACGGCGTCACCCCGTCGCTCTACCGGTCGAGTTTCGCGAGCAGCCTCGCCGGGCAACGGCCGCCGGCCGGCCCGACCTGGCGTTCCGGTGGCCGGCGCCGGTCAGCCGACCGCCGCCAGGACGAGGAAGCCGAGGCCGAGCGGCACGTCCAGCAGCATGCAGGCCTCGGCCAGTGACCGGGGCACCACGATGTTCCGCCGGTAGTGAACGGCGTCCCAGATCCCGTGTGCGGCGAGGACCAGACCGGCCAGCACCAGGCCGACCTCCGGGGCGACCAGGACGGCGGCCACCGCGAGCCCGCCGTAGCCCGCCACCGCCACCGTCTGGGCGGTGAGGATCGGGTACGACACCCGCCCGACCAGTCCGACGACCACCAGGATGGCGGCGGCGATCCCGGCCACGACCCACCAGGGCAGGCTGAAAAGACTACTGAGGACGATCACCAGGCTGAACCCGGGCACCGCCGCCCAGGCGACCCAGGGCCGGGCCAGCGCGGCGGCGCCGAGGTAGCAGAGGGTGGCCGCGACGGCGGTGATCGCCAGGGTCTGCCGATCCGGTCCGGTGGCCAGCACGGCTACGGCGGCGGCCAGCCCGAGCGCGCTCGGCCAGCGGTGCAGGATCGCCGGCCGGTGTCGTGGGTGGCTGCCGGCGGCGGCGACTGATGTCGAGATCTCCATGCATCCGACGGTCCCCGCTGCCGCGCGACAGGTCGAGGTGCCTCCGCCATCCGGTCCAGAATCCTGGGGTACGGGTCCGTCGGGTCCCGGACCGGCCGCCGGGTCCCGGACCGGCCACCGGGTCCCGGACCGGCCGCCGGAGTCAGCGGATCGCGGCGAGGCGCAGGTAGTGGCCGAGCCGGGCGGCGGCGTCGAGCATCGCGACGCCCCGCGCGGTGAGCCGGCGCTGCCAGTCGTCCAGGGCGCGGGCGAGCGACTCCGTGCCGCCCGCCGTGCGGATCTGCTGGACCACGGTCGCGATGTGCTCCAACGGATATCCTCCGCGCCGCAACAGATGGGCCAGTTCGGCGTCACGGACGTCGGCCGCCCGGAACACCCGGTAGCCGGTGGCCGGATCGCGTACCGGGGCGAGGATGCCGACACTCTCCCAGGTACGCAGGGTGGCCGGGGTGACCCGGAGCCGGCGTGCGAGTTCGCCGATGCTCCACACCACGCCGGGTCCGGCGGTGGTCTCCGGTGTGGCGGGCAGGGTCCCGACCGCCTCCCGTACCGCGTCGAGGGTTTCCCGGTCGCGCAGCAGCTGGCCGTGCCCACGGTCGATGACGATCAGCGCGTCGTCGAGTGCGTTGTCGTGCAGCGCGTTCATGATCTGACCTGCGGCGCGGTGCCCGTACGCCGCGACGAGCGCCAGATAGGCGCGGAGCGCGGCGGCGTGCACCTCGGTGTAGATCCGGTAACCGCTGGGGGTGCGGTCGGCCGGCGGGATGAACCCGTCCCGCTCGTAGTTGCGGACCGCCTGGGTCGACAGGCCGTGCTCGCGGGCCAGGTCGGCTGGTCGCACGGTTTGAAACTTTACCGCGCCAGCATGCTGGCTTCTCCGCCGAGAGTCTCCACCGAACCTTCAACGGTACGTTTGAGCCACATGAGCCAGGACATTCGCGCTTTCGTACCCGAGTCATGTGACCTTCTCGCCCTCGGCGAGCCGACCCACCAGGAGCCCGCCTTCGGCGCGGTCCGCAACGAACTCTTCGCCCAGCTGGTCGGGCAGGGCTTCCGGTCGATCGCCCTGGAAACGGACCGGGTGGCCGGGTACGCGGTCAACGACTACGTGCTGCACGGCACCGGGAACCTCGACTCGGTGCTGGCCGAGGGCTTCAGCCACAACTTCGGCACGCACGAGGCCAACCGGCGGCTGGTCGCCTGGATGCGGGACCACAATCGGGACCGGCCGTCAACCGAGCGCCTGACCTTCCACGGTTTCGACGCCCCGACCGAGAACACCAGCGCACCCAGCCCGAGGAGTTATTTCGAGTACGCCCGCGACTATCTCCGGATCGACAACCTCGACATCGCGGGTGTTGCCGGCGACGACCACCGCTGGAGCCGCGACGAGGCGATCCTCGACTTCACGCAGTCCATGGGTGCCACCCCGGAGGCGGAGCGGCTGCGGAGCATCGGCGAGGACCTGCGCACGAAGCTCTACGCCCACGCACCGGAGCTGGTCGCGGCGACCTCACGTGCCGAGTGGCTCCGGGCCAGGACGCACCTGGCGGCCGGCCGCTGGCTGCTCCACTACCACTGGCAGGCGGCGCAGCCGCTCAAGCAGGGCGATCGGATCACCCTGCTGCTGGCGACCCGGGACACGTTGATGGCGCGGAACCTGTTCGACATCCGCGGCGTCGAGGCGGGGCGCGGCCCGACGATGGTCTCCGCCCACAACCTCCACCTGCAACGCAACGGTAGCGCCTGGACTCTGGGCGACCACAGCGCCCGGTGGTTCGGCGCCGGGGCGATCGTCGACTCGCTGCGGACCGAGGGCTACCTTTTTGTCGCCGGCAGTCTCGGGCGCAGTGCGGTCATCAACCTGGGCGAGCCGGAGCCGGAGACCTTCGAGGGTCAGCTGCAACGCCGTTTCACCGGCTGGGGCCTGCTCCCGGCCGCCGAGGTGTCCCCAGCGCGGACCCGTACGGACCCCGTTCCGCAGCAGGGTTACTTCCCGCTCGACCAGCCGACCGTCGACGGAGCCGACGTAATCCTGCACGTCACCGGCTGATCCGGGGTCGGCCGACGGCACGCTCGGCGTCAGCTGCGGGGGCAGGGCTGCGGGTCAGCTGCGGGGGCAGGGCTGCGGGGGCAGGTGCGGGTCAGTCGGACCGGGCGGGATCGCCGGTACCGGGACGGACGAGGGCGGCCCGGAACGCGGGACACTCGACCAGCAGTTCGTGCAGGCAGGTCGAGGCGTGTTCCAGGCTCGCCCGCATCCGGTTGAGCCGCTGGATGTTCTCGTCCAGTTCGCGTGCCTTCCCCGCCATCCGCGCCCGGAGCTGGGTGTCGTCCGGGGTGGAGACCAGGAACCGGGCGATCTCGGCGATGGTGAATCCGGCGTTCTGGGCGCAGGCGATGAACGTCAGGCGTTCGAGCACGTCCGCCCGGTAGGTGCGGCGCAGCCCCCGGCGCCCGGCTGGCGAGATCAGCGCCCGCCGCTCGTAGAACCGCAACGCGGAGGGGGTCACCCCGGCCCGCTCGGCCACCTCGGCGATGTCCAGCAGTGCCTCGCTCATCCCGCCTCCTTGACTTGAATCGCGGTTCAAGTCAGAGGGTAGCCGGCGTGAAGATTCATCACCTGAACTGTGGCTCGATGCGGCAGATCGAGGCCACCTACGAGGGCCCGGCCCCCGCGCCGGCCGTCAACCACTGTCTGCTGGTCGAGACCGATTCCGCCGGCCTGGTCCTGGTCGAGACCGGTCTCGGGCTCGACGACGTACGGAATCCGGGCGGCAGTCTCGACGCCGGCTGGGTCGAGATGGTCCAGCCGGTGCTCGACGAGGAGGAGACGGCGGTACGACAGCTCGCGCGGCTCGGCTACTCGCCCGACGACGTACGCCACATCCTCGTGACCCATCTCGACGTGGACCACTGCGGCGGCCTGCCCGACTTTCCGGACGCGCGGGTGCACGTCCTCGCCGCCGAACTCGACGCCGCGCTCGCGGAGGCGCCGAGCCTGCGGTACCGCCCGGCGCACTGGGCGCACGGGCCGAAGTGGGTCACCTACCCGACCGGCCCCGGCCCGGACTGGTACGGCTTCACCTCGATCCAGCCGGAGGGGCTCCCGCCGGAGATCCGGCTGATTCCGCTCGGTGGGCACACCGTCGGCCACACCGGAGTGGCGGTACGCGACGGCGACCGCTGGCTGCTGCACTGTGGCGACGCGTACTACTACCACCGGGAACTCGACCGGGACCATCACCCGCATCCGATGCTGGACATCGTGCAGTGCCGCTCGGAGGTGCACCACGACCTCCGGCTCGGCACCCAGGCGCGGCTGCGGGAACTCGTCCGCGACCACGGGAACGAGGTGTCGGTCTTCTCCGCGCACGACCCGTGGGAGCTGTCGCGTCACCTGGGTGGGCCGGCGGCCTGACCGGTCGGAACCACGTCTCGTCGCCGCGATCCACGAACGGCCCCGACCCTCCTGGGCCAGGCTGCGCCGGGAGGGTCGCCGGAATCTACCGGTCCGGCGCGAGTGAGCCGTACGCCGGGCCGAACACCACCAGCAGGGTCAGGTCCTCGGTCACCTCGACGAACCGGTGCTCCTCACCGGCCGGCACGAAGATCACCGAGCCGGGACGTACCTCGGCCGTGCCGTCGGGTGTCACGATCGTGGCCCGTCCGGTGGTGACCACGTAGATCTCGTCCTCGGTGTGTGGGCTCTGGTCGTCGACCCCGCCGGCCGGAATGCAGTACGTGCCCACCGACAGGGCCGGCACCCTCAGGTGCTCCACCCAGTCGTTCGCCTGTTCGGTGGGGGTCGGCGTCCACACACCCGCGCCATCGATGATCCGCATCGCGCGAGCCTAGTACGGCAGCCCGCGAATCCGGCCCCCCAGGCGGCGCTAACGGCGGTTGCCGGCGACAAACGACCGCCAAGCGGAGGGGGTGAAGGCCAGGGCCGGACCGTCCGGGTCCTTGCTGTCCCGTACCCCGACCACCCCGGGCAGGTTGTCCGCCACCTCCACACACGCGCCAGTCGAGTTGCTGCGGCTGCTCTTGCGCCAGCGGGCCCCGGTCAGGTCCATCGCTCGGCCACCTCCAGGATCAGCTCGGTCGACTGGGTCGGGGGCAGGGCCTCGGCCAGGATGTCCTCCCAGTGCTTGCGCACCTCGGCCACGTCGTCGGGGCGGCTGAGCACCTGGCCCTTGATCCGGCTCTCAAGGTATACGACTTCGTCGTTCTCCGGCAGGGTCGCGATGATGAGTGGCCCGTCCAGCCCGGGATAGGCACCGACGGTGGCCGGCACCACCTGGATCCGCACCCGGGGATGCTCCTGGTTGAGCCGGGCCAGGTGGAGCAGTTGCTCCCGCATCACCGCCGCGCCACCGATGGCGCGGTGCAGCACCGCCTCGTCCAGCACCGTCACCACCTGGGCCAGACTCTTGTCGTCGAGCCGCGCCTGCCACTTCAACCGGTCCGCGACCAGGACGTCGACCTGCTCCGGGGTCAACCGGTTGTCGGCGGAGACGACCGCCCGGGCGTACGCCTCGGTCTGCAGCAGGCCGGGGACGAAGGCCAGCTCGAACCAGCGGAGGAAGACCGCCCGCAGCTCGTTGCGGGCCCACTCCCGGAACCAGGGCGGTACGACGTCGAAGACGATGACCTTCCGCAACATCCGGACGAAGATCCCGCCGGTGTGGAAGTGCTTGTCGATCGCGGCGAGGTAGTCCTCCTTCGGCGCCCGGCTGCCATTCTCCACCGAGCCGACATGTGAACCGGAATAGTTGATCAGTTTTCCGAACTCCTCCTGGCTGAGATTCAGGGCCAGACGTACGTGCCGTAACTCGTCGAGCAGGAATTCCGCCGCCGACATACCCATGAGTAATCCCCCATCGTTTCCACAAATTTCCCGGCGCCCACCACAGGCTGCCCACATGACTCGTCCCGGCCCCCTCGGAACAACCACAGTCATCCATCTTTGCTAGTCCGGGGCGCAATGTCCATAGCAGAGTGTGGGCAGCGGGACCATTCGGATCCGGGTTCAGGTGAAGGACGGATGGAACCGCGCGGGGGCCGTCGGGAATCCCCTCTCCCCCACCCGAGACGGCCCCCGCTTCCACATCCGGGGAAAGGAGGAGTGGTGGAATTTCCTGGTCTGCCCCGGCCCGACCCGAGCCCGCAACGCGGGTCATTTCCGCTTCCGGTTCCGGGATACGGCGCGATGACAGCCGCCGACCGCAGCGGAGGACCGTCGGACCCCAGAAACCCGTACGCCAGGAAGCCGGCCGTAGCGGCGAACACGCACCTGCCGCAACGTCCGCTCTGGCTCTGCCGAGTCTGTGTCGTCGACTGGCCCTGCCTGGCCGCCCGCAGCCTGCTCACCGTCGAGTACGTCGACGACCCGGTCGCACTGCACGTTTATCTGGCGACGATGCTGCAGGCCGCCGTGGACGATTTGTACCGGCTCAACCCCGACCCGGGCCCCGACACCGGCCAGCTCTACCAGCGCTTCCTCGCCTGGGCCAGGCCCCGCCTCGACATCGAACGCAACCGTCGCCACAGCATCTGAGGCGCAACCGTCGCTGGGGCACGTGAGGCGCGACCGGAAACGCCGCGCCAGCCATGACCCGGTCGGGCATGATCACCCTCCGGAGGTGGAACGGTGGGCACGAATGCCGAGATCTTCGTCTTCGACGACCGGCGATACCGGGACGAGGTCGTCCCGACGATCGTGGAACTGCTCCGGACCGGCGCGGTGCCGTCGTGGCTCGACCAGATCTTCCGGTCCGCACCATGGCCGTGATCGCCGGCGACAGCGGTCACGGCGTGCTGTGGGGCAACGACGTGAGCCCGGAGGTCTGGCGGGAGGTGCTCGACCTGCCCGCCTGATCAGGCCGCCACGCCCGGGGACCGGCCTGATAAACGGTGGACAGCGCCGGCTCGGCCGGCAACCGTGGTCGGCATGTGGCAGGACGAGATCTGGGACGCCGAGAGCGCCCGACGGTACGACACTCCGGGCACCGGCATGTTCGCGCCCGAGGTGCTGGGACCGGCGGTGGACCGGCTCGCCGAACTGGCCGATGGCGGGGCGGCGCTGGAGTTCGCCATCGGCACCGGGCGGGTCGCCGTACCGCTCGCCGCGCGGGGCGTACCGATCACCGGCATCGAGCTGTCCCAGCCGATGGTCGACCAGCTCCGGACGAAGGTGGACGAGGCGACGATCCCGGTGGTCGTCGGCGACATGGCGAGTACCGGGGCGCCCGGCGAGTTCACCCTCGTCTACCTCGTCTACAACACCATCTCCAACCTGCTGACCCAGGAGGGCCAGGTGGCGTGCTTCCGCAACGCGGCCCGGCACCTCGGCCCGGGCGGCCGGTTCGTGGTCGAGCTGTGGGTGCCGGAGCTGCGCAAGCTGCCACCGGGTCAGCAGGCCGTGGTCTGGCGCTCCGAGGCCGGGTACGTCGGACTGGACACCTACGACGTGCTGCGGCAGCAGGTGGTGTCGCACCACTTCCGGTTCGGCGACAACACCGACGCCCGGCTGTTCCGCAGCCCGCACCGTTACATCTGGCCCGCCGAACTGGACCTGATGGCGCGGTTGGCCGGCTTCGAGCTGGAGAGCCGGTACGCGGACTGGGCCGGTGCCGAGTTCACCGCCGAGTCCCGGTCCCACGTCTCGGTCTACCGTCTGCCGTCGGACCGGCCGACGCCCTGATCGCCAGACCTCCGGTCGACACATGCCGGTCGGGCGACATGCCACCGAGTCATATTTATGCCGCTGAGGCATAACGTTGAACCGGCAGTGATGCTTCTCGGCGGGCGCCCGTGCCATCGTCCCGACCGACGTCGGTGCCGGGACCGGAACCGGGAGCGGGAGCGGGAGCGGGAGCGGGCACCACAGGGCCGGCAGATCGAACACCCAGGACCCGCATTCCGCACATGACTTCTGCCGCAGATCGAAAGCACCTGGCCCCGCAGATCGAAACCGCGCCAGCTATCATGACGCGTGCCCACACCGCACCTGGTTCCCCGCCACGCTGCCGCGCAGGTCGACGCGGCCCTGGCCGACACCCGTGTCGTGCTGATCAGTGGCGCGCGCCAGGCAGGCAAGAGCACCCTCGTTCGCATCGTTGCCGGCGATCGTCTCGCCGAGCGCCGCGATCTCGACCGGGCGCAGGACCGGGAGGCGGCGATCGCCGACCCGGTCGGCTTCGTCGACTCCCCCGAACTCCTGGTCGTCGACGAGATCCAGCGGGCTCCGGAGCTCCTGCTGGCGATCAAGGCAGCCGTCGACGAGGATCCCCGTCCCGGCCGGTATCTGCTCACCGGCTCGTCTCGGCTCTTCGGCATGGTGGCAGCCCCGGACGCGCTGCCCGGCCGGATGGAAACCGTCGAGCTGTGGCCGTTCTCCCAGGGAGAACTCGACAGTGCGCCGGACGGATTCGTCGACGCCATCTTCGCGCTCGGTCCGGACCTGCGACACGAGTCGGAGGTGACCCGCGCCGACTACGCGGCCAGAATCGTCCGCGGCGGTCTACCCGAGGCCACCGCCCGCGCGGACCCCCGCCGTCGCCAACGGTTCTTCGACGCGTACGTCCAGGCGCTCATCGACCGCGATGTCCGGCAACTGTCGGACATCCAGCACAAGGGCGAGCTCCGCAAGCTGGTCCGCCTCCTCGCGGCCAGGTCCGCGACGATCATCGCCGCCAACTCCCTCGAGTCCGCACTCGGGTTGAGCCGGCCGACGATCGCACGCTATCTCCGGGCCCTGGAAGAGATCTTCCTGGTCAAACGAATTCCCGGCTGGTCCCGCAACCTGGGCACCCGCACCACGGCCGCACCCAAACTGATCTTTGTCGACTCGGGAATCGCCGCCAACGAGATCGCAACCGACGCCCGGGCGCTACTCCGGCCGGGTGCACCGTTCGGCCCGCTGCTCGAGTCATTCGTCCTGTCCGAGTTGTCCCGGCAGCTCACCTGGTCTACACAGTTCGTCGATCTGTCCCACTACCGCGACCAGAGCAGGTACGAAGTCGACGCGGTGCTAGAGAACCGATCCGGCCAGGTCGTCGGGATCGAGGTCAAAGCGGCCACCACGGTCGGACCTGGCGACTTCCGCGGACTACGCCGACTCGCCGAGCGCCTCGGCGACGAATTCGTCGCCGGCATCGTCCTCTACACCGGAACCGCCACGCTGCCGTTCGGCGACAGACTCCGTGCCATGCCGGTCAGCGCCCTGTGGCAGACCCCCACCCCGCCAACCGCCTGACCTCGCGCAGGGCAGGGCAACCATCAGGGCGGTGACCGGCGACACGCTCAGATCAGACCCGGGTGGTACCCCGCCGGGCGGCCACCGTCCCCGGCGGCGGTGACCACCACCGCCGCCGGGGACAGGCGACCGGGCCGGCCTGAGCCGGTCCCGTCACGGCATCTGGATCGGGTACGACCCCGGCCCGTACGGCATCGAACTGGGCTGGACCGGGAGGGTGTCGCGGCGCTCGGCCTGGGCGAACCCGGCCGACCGGTACGGCACCTGCGGCCAGCCGCCGGCCTCGTGGAACAGCCGCAACGCGGTCGCCACGACCTCGGAGAGCGGCTCGTTCGCCTCGATCTCGATCGTGGCGCCCGGGGTGTCGATCCGCACCTTTGTCTGGTGCGCGTCCTTGTCGTCCGACTTCGCGGCCGGGGTCTCCGCGCCGGACGGCTCGCCGCCCGGGGTCGGTGTTCCGGCCGGCACGGTGACCGTCGACGGCGAGCCGGTCGGCACGGCCGGCGGCTCCACCGACGGCGGCACCTCCGGCGCGGGGGCCGGTTCCGGCGACGTCTCCGGGCCGGGTGCCGGGGCCGGCAGCGGGGCCGTCTCCGGCGGCGGCGTCGTCTCGGGCGGGGAGGGCTGGGCGGGGACCGACCCGGAGAGCGACTGCGCGGGCTGTCCGGAACGGGGTGGCTCGAATGTCACCGGGCCATTGTCCGACCAATCCACCCCGACCTGCCACGTCCGATCCCGTCGGATCCCACTCGATCCGTCGGTCTTCCGACCCGGCTCTGTCGTGTCATGCCTGTTGTTGGCCGATCGCCGGGGTCGGTGTTCCCCGGCTCAGCCCGCGACCAGTTCGCCGTCCTCGACCCGCGCCGGGCTGTCCTGGGCGAACTGGGTGCGGTACAGCTCGGCGTACCGGCCGTCGAGGGCGAGCAGTTCGTCGTGGGTGCCGCGTTCCACGATCCGGCCGGCCTCGACCACCAGGATCTGGTCGGCGGCCCGGACCGTGGAGAGCCGGTGGGCGATCACCAGCGCGGTACGGTCGGCGAGCGCCTCGGCCAGCGCCGCCTGCACCGCCGCCTCCGAGGTCGAGTCCAGGTGGGCGGTCGCCTCGTCGAGGATCACCACCCGGGGGCGGGCCAGCAGCAGCCGGGCGATGGTCAGCCGCTGCCGCTCGCCGCCGGAGAGCCGGTAGCCGCGCTCACCGACCACGGTCTCCAGCCCGTCGGGCAGCGCCTCGACCAGGTCGGCGAGCCGGGCCCGGCGCAGCGCGTCCCACACCTCGTCGTCGGTCGCCTCGGGGCGGGCCAGCAGCAGGTTGGCCCGGATGGTGTCGTGGAACAGGTGCCCGTCCTGGGTGACCAGGCCGAGGGTGTCCCGGATCGACTCGAAGCTCAGGTCCCGTACGTCGACCCCGGAGAGGCGTACCGCGCCGGCGTCGACGTCGTAGAGCCGGGGCACCAGCTGGGCGATGGTGGACTTGCCCGCCCCGGAGGAGCCGACCAGGGCCACCAGCTGCCCCGGCTCGACCCGGAACGAGACGTCGTGCAGCACCTCGACGCCGCCCCGGGTGTCCAGGGTCGCCACCTCCTCCAGCGAGGCGAGCGAGACCTTCTCCGCCGACGGGTAGCCGAACCGGACCCCGGCCAGCTCGACCGAGACCGGCCCGGCCGGCACCGGCCGGGCGTCCGACTTCTCGGTGATCAGCGGCTTCAGGTCGAGCACCTCGAAGACCCGTTCGAAGCTGACCAGCGCGCTCATCACCTCGACCCGGGCGCTGGCCAGGGAGGTCAGCGGCGCGTAGAGGCGGGTGATCAGCAGGGCGAGCGCGACGACCGCGCCGGCCTCCAGGTCGCCGCGCAGCGCCGACCAGCCGCCGAGGCCGTACACCAGGGCCAGGGCCAGCGTCGAGACCACGGTGAGCGCGGTGAGGAAGACGGTCTGGACCATCGCGGTGCGGACCCCGATGTCGCGGACCCGGCGGGCCCGGTCGGCGAACTCGGCCGACTCGCGGCCGGGGCGGCCGAAGAGCTTGACCAGGGTGGCGCCGGGCGCGGAAAACCGCTCGGTCATCTGGTTGCCCATCGCCGCGTTGTGGTCCGCCGCCTCCCGGCCGAGCCGGGCCAGCCGGTTGCCCATCCGCCGGGCCGGCAGCACGAAGACCGGCAGCAGCACCAGGGCCAGCAGGGTGATCCGCCACGAGATGTTGATCATCACGACGAGGGTGAGCAGCAGGGTGACCAGGTTGCCGGCCACCCCGGAGAGGGTGTCGCTGAACGCCCGCTGCGCGCCGATCACGTCGTTGTTGAGCCGGCTGACCAGGGCGCCGGTCCGGGTACGGGTGAAGAACGCGACCGGCATCCGCTGCACGTGGTCGAAGACGGCGGTACGCAGGTCGAGGATCAGCCCCTCGCCGAGGCTCGCCGACAGCCAGCGGTTGAGCAGCCCGAGACCGGCCTCGGCGAGCGCGACCACGGCGATCAGCAGGGCGAGCCGGATCACCAGCCCGGGGTCACCGCCGCCGACGATGGTGTCGACCACCCGCCCGGCGAGCACCGGGGTGGCCACCGCCAGCACCGCCAACACGACACTGAGCAGCAGGTAGCCGATGATCCGGCGCCGGTGCGGCCGGGCGAAACCCCCGATCCGGCGCAGCGTGGCCATGGAGAACGGCCGCTTGTCCTGTTGCGCGTGGGTCATCCGGTACATCGAGTTCCACGCGGTGACTTCCATGCTCATCGCTACGCCCCTTCGCCCGGCCGCGGTTTCGGACCGTACCGGTGGGGTCCGACAGTAAAACCTCAACCATTGTCGAGGTCAACCGCGACCAGGGAGCCGAAACGACGGTGGGCGCCCACACCGTTGTGGGCGCCCACCGTCAGGTCAGGCGGATCAGGCGGCGGCGAGCGCCGGGCCGTCCAGCGCCTCCGCGCCGATGTCGGCCGGCCGCAGGGCCAGCGCCAGTACGTCGGCGACGTCGGCCAGGGTGTGCACGGTCAACGCCTCGCGCACCTCGGCCGGCAGGTCGTCCAGGTCCGGCTCGTTACGGGCGGGGATGATCACCTCGGTCAGACCGGCCCGGTGCGCGGCGAGCAGCTTCTGCTTCACCCCGCCGATCGGCAGCACCCGACCGGAGAGGGTCACCTCGCCGGTCATCCCGAACTCGGGGCGTACCGGGCGACCGGTGACCAGCGACGCCAGCGCGGTGACCATGGTGATGCCCGCGCTCGGGCCGTCCTTCGGCACCGCACCCGCCGGGAAGTGGACGTGGATCCGCCGCCCGGCCAGGGCGTTCGGGTCCAACCCCAGCTTCCGACCGTTCGACCGCAGGTAGGAGAGAGCGATCTGCGCCGACTCCTTCATCACGTCGCCGAGCTGCCCGGTCAGGGTCAGCCCCGGCTCGCCCTCCATGCTGGTTGCCTCGATGAACAGCACGTCACCACCGGCACCGGTCACCGCCAGCCCGGTCGCCACCCCCGGCACCGCCGTCCGCTCCGCCGACTCCGGCGTGAACTTCGGCCGACCCAGGTAGCTGGCCAGGTTGTCGGTGTCGACCCGGACCGGGCCCTCGGTCGAGGCCAGCGCCACCGCGACCTTGCGGAGGATCTTCGCCAGGGCGCGTTCGAGCTGACGTACCCCCGCCTCCCGGGTGTGCTCGCCGGCGATCGCGGCCAGGGCGGCGTCGGAGACGCTCACCTCGTCCACGGTCAGCCCGGCCCGCTCGATCTGCCTCGGCAGCAGGTGGTCCCGGGCGATCGCGACCTTCTCCTCCTCGGTGTAGCCGTCCAGGGTGACCAGCTCCATCCGGTCCAGCAGCGGGCCGGGGATCGCCTCCACCACGTTCGCGGTGGCCAGGAAGAGCACGTCCGACAGGTCGAGGTCGACCTCCAGGTAGTGGTCCCGGAAGGTGTGGTTCTGCGCCGGGTCGAGCACCTCCAGCAGGGCGGCGGCCGGGTCACCGGCGTACCCGACGGAGAGCTTGTCGACCTCGTCGAGCAGCACGACCGGGTTCATCGACCCGGCCTCGCGCAGCGCCCGGACGATCCGGCCGGGCAACGCACCGACGTACGTCCGGCGGTGGCCCCGGATCTCGGCCTCGTCCCGTACGCCGCCGAGCGAGACCCGGACGAACTTCCGGCCGAGGGCCCGGGCGACGGACTCGCCGAGGCTGGTCTTGCCGACTCCGGGCGGGCCGCCCAGGGCCAGTACGGCACCCGAGCCGCGACCCCCGACGACCTGCAGGTTGCGGGCCGCCCTCCGGTTACGCACCGCGAGGTACTCCAGGATCCGGTCCTTCACGTCGGCCAGGCCTGCGTGGTCGGCGTCCAGCACCTCGCGGGCCCGGACCAGGTCGGTGTTGTCCTCGGTCCGGACGTTCCACGGCATCTCCAGCACGGTGTCCAGCCAGGTACGGATCCAGCCCGCCTCCGGGGAGGCGTCGCTGGCCCGTTCCAGCTTGCCGACCTCGCGCAGCGCCGCCTCGCGGACCTTCTCCGGCAGGTCGGCGGACTCCACCCGGGAGCGGTAGTCGGCCGAGCCGTCCGGCTCGTCCTCACCGAGTTCCTTGCGGATCGCGGCGAGCTGCTGGCGGAGCAGGAACTCGCGCTGGGACTTCTCCAGCCCCTCGCGTACGTCGTTGTTGATCCGCTCGGTGACCTCCTGCTCGGCCAGGTAGTCCTTCACCCAGCCGACCAGCAGTTCGAGTCGGGTGGTCACGTCCGGCGCGTCGAGCAGTTCGATCTTCTGTTCCAGGGTGAGCCAGGGTGCGTAGCCGGCCGAGTCGGCCAGCTCCGACAGGTCGGTCATCCGCTCGACGGCGTCGATGACCTGCCAGGCGCCCCGCTCCTGGAGCAGGGAGGTGACCAGCGCGCGGTACTCCCGGGCCAGTTCCTTCGCCTTGCCGGCCGGAGCGGGTTCGGTGCTCTCGGTCGCCTCGACCCAGAGCGCGGCGCCGGGGCCGGGCACACCGGAACCGATCCGGGCCCGGGCCAGGCCACGGACCACCGCGGCCGGTTCGCCGCTGGGCAGCCGGCCGACCTTCTCGATCGTGGCGATCACGCCGGTGGAGCCGTACTCCCCGTCGACCCGGGGTACGGCGAGCAGCTTCTTGTCACCCGTCGCCCGGGCGGCGTCGACCGCGGACTGGGTGGTCGCGTCGAGGGTCACCGGAATGACCATGCCGGGCAGAAGGACAGCGTCGGTCAGCGGAAGAACCGGAAGAGTTGCCATCGAACACCTGCCATCGTTAGTTGAGCTTGTACGACTCAAGTAACAAACGGTGTCCCATGTTCCGGCTTGTGACCCACGCCACGCCACCGACACTGTCCTGTCCACCGACAAAAACCCCGGCTGATCCGGTTAGCTAACCAAGCGGCCCACACTTCACCGGGACACGTCGATTCACGACATCCGAGCGGTGGGACCTCCATACCGGCCGTCCGGTCAGCCCCGTGGCGCCGTCCCTGCCCGGTGTGGGATGAACCAGCCCCGACGGGCCGCCCGCAGCAGGGCGACGTGCCGGTCCGGCGCCTGAAGCGCGACAATGCTCCGGCACACCGTGTCGATGACCGTGGTCAGCGGCAAATCCAGACCGACCGCGACCTGCTCGTCGGTCCAGCCGGCCAGCAGCAGACCCAGCACCACCAGCTCGCGCCGGTTCAGGACGGACCAACCCTTCGGCAGCGGGGCGAGCATCGCCAGTCCGAGCACCGGCGCCGGTGCGGCGGCGCAGCCCAGCAGCACGACCCGGAACAGACCGTCGATAGCCTCCGGGACATCACGCACCAGTTCGGACCGTTGTCGGACGGGCCAGAGAAAGGACACCGAGCCCTCGCCCCGTGGGGCCATCTCGTCGATCACCGCGAGCAACGGCGACCCGGCTGCCAGCAGTGGGTGCCCGGGCAGGCCGCACAGGGAGAACGGCTCGCCCGCACGGGTCAGCACCAGCCCGGCGACGGCGTCGTGGACTACACGCGCCAGTACCGCCAGCGACCGCAACGGATCGAGCGTCGCCGCGATCCGGGGTGCCAACACCCCGATCAGGTCCCGCTCCGCGTCGGTGGGGTGGCCCGCGTCCTCGGTGCTGAGCGCGAGCATGCCGATGTGGCGGCGATCCTGGCTGAGCAGACCGACCGCCAGCCCCTCCCGGAACCCGGCCGGCAGGTAGTAGTCGCTCCAGATCTCGTACTCGACGGCCGGTATCGGGTGGTCCCGGCCGCACTGCGGGACGGGCGACTCGGTCAGGCCCGCCTGTTCGGCCTGGTCCATCGATGCCCGGGTGCCGAAGTAGGTCTGGATCCGCTCGGGGTAGCCGGTTGACGTCACCTCGACGAACCGGTGGTTCCGATCGTCGGCCAGGGACAGCCACGCCGCGTCGTAGGGCACCACCTGGCGCAGCAGGGACAGCCACTGGGCCGGCCGGTCCTCCCCGATCGGACTCGCGGTGATCGCCGCCGCCTGGCGGACGATGTCGGGTAGCGAGGGGGTACGGGTCATCTGATGCTCCCGGTCAGTGATCGTGGCAGGTACAGACCCAGCCGGACCGCGCGTACCGCGGCCAGGGTGCGGGATGGGGCCGCCAGTTTCGCCAGGATGTGCTCGATGTGCGCGGCGACCGTCCGTTGGGCGATCACCAGGGTGTCGGCTATCCGATGGTTGGACCAGCCCTCGATCAGCATGCCAAGGATCTCCAGTTCCCGGCGGGTCAGCCCGTGCAGGTTGCCGGGAGGCGAGACCAGCACCACGGCATGCAGGTACGCCGGTGCATGATCCGGACAGGCCAACACACTGATTCGCAGGAACTCGCGGCACCCCGCGCCCGAGCGGTACGGACACAGAAACGCGGCGTGCGGCTCCCCCTCGGTCAGGCTCTCGGCCACCGCGCCGAGCACGGGCGAGCCGGGCCGAAGTACCGGATGGTCCGGCAGCCCCGCCAGCTCGACCACGTTCCCTGCCCGGGTCAGCACCACGCCGGCCGTCGCGTTGGCGACAATCCTGGCGAGGGTGACGATGGACCGCAGCGGGTCCACTCCCTCGGCGATCACCGGAGCGAGCAGGCCGAGGAAGTCCCGGACCGCGTCGGTCGGATGGTCGACGGTGTCGGTGTGCATGGTCAGCATGCCGACGTGGCGGCCGTCCGGGCTGAACAGCCCGACCCCGATGCCCTCCTTGAAGCCGGCCGGCGCGAAGTGCGTGCTCCAGGAGACCAGTTCGGCCACCGGGACAGGGGTGTCTTTGACCCGCAGCGGCGGCCGGTCCCGGTCCATTCCGAGCAGTTCCATCTCGCGGTAGTGCTCCAGCCCTCGCTGCCAGGCGATGGTCGACTCGGAGTAGCCGAAGCCGCCGAGTGATTCGAAGCCGCGATGCTCGGGATCCAGCAGATGAAGGACACCAGCCTGGATCGGCGCCAGTCGGCGCAGCACCGTGAACAGCTCCGCGACCCGCTCCTCCACGGTGACTGGTGACGCCACCACCCGCTCGATGTCCACGGCAATCTCAGCGGCACCGTCCGGCAGTTCGGTCACCCGGTCACCGTTCCGACGATGGGTGCATGGCCGTCCGTCCACTCCTTCGCCATATCGGCAGTCCTGTCAATCGACAACGGCGGCGCCGGTGCGATTACCTAAGGAAACGCTGATTCACGGCGTAGGACACGCGGCACCCCGGATCGGCATGTTCCCGACATCGGCCGCCGCCGGGGACCGCTACGGTCGTGGAGGGCGCGCACGCTCCGGCGCGCCCTCCACCCCCACATCCCACCGCCCACGGCCCGAGACGAAGGGCTTGCGCGGAACGGTCAGCCGGCCCGGCAGACGATGCCGTTCAGGATCGGATTGGCCGGCCCGGTCGAGCCCGAGGCGACGTACGAGATCGTCGCGCTGTCACCGGGTTCGAGACTCGGGCGGTGGCGCGGATGCCGGACGATGACACTGTCGCCGCCCCGGTTGACCAACTCGGCTCCCCAGACGCTGTACAACTGCTGGCTGGCCGGCAGGGTCCAGCCGAACGTCCAGTCGTCGAAGACCGTGGAGCCGGTGTTGCGGACCGTCATGTGCACCAGCATGCCGCCGGGCCACGTCGACACGTCGTAGGCAATCGTGCAGCTCTCCTCCGGTCCACTCCGGGTGGTCACGGTGATCGGCGCGGAGAGCGGGGACACGTTGCCGGCCTCGTCCACGGCCCGCACACCGAAGGTGTACGTCGTCCCTGCGGACAGGCCGTACACCACCGCACCGGTGCTCGGCAACGCGGGCGGGAGCAGCCCGACCGTGGCCACCACGGTGCTGCCGTCCGGGGTGATCGACACCACCTCGTACCGCTGCAGCACCACGTTGTCCGTGGACGGGGACCAGGTCAGACCGACCGTCTCCTCGCCCACCACGGTGGTGGCCAGGTCGGTCGGTGCGGTCGGCGGCTCGTCGTCCCCCGGCGGCGCGATGAACCGCAGCGTCGGCGGCGCCGCCGAACGGTTCCCGGCCGCGTCCACCGCGAAGACCCCGAACGTGTACGTCCGGGACGGCTGCAGGTTGGTCAGCCGGATGCTGTTCGTCGTCGTCCGGTGCAGCATCGCCACGTCGGTGAAGATCTGGGTCACCTCGTACCGGTCGACGCCGACGTTGTCGGTGGAGGCCGCCCAGGTGAGCAGCACGGAGGTCTCGGTGGCCTCGACGACGGTGATCTCACCCGGCCGGCTCGGCGGCGTGGTGTCGGCGTCCGCGTCGAGGGTCGTCACGCTGACCGACGGGGACGGCGCCGAGACGTTGCCGGCGTCGTCGACCGCCCGCACCGCGAAGGTGTACGACGTCTGCGGGGCCAGCCCGGTGACGGTGAACTGGTTGCGCCCCGGCGGGTGCTGCGAGGCGGTGCCGACCACCGTGCTGCCGTCGTCGGTGATCCGCAGGATCTCGTAGCGGTTGAGCATGATGTTGTCGGTGGAGCGGGCCCAGGTCAGCAGCACACTGGTCTTGGTGACCTGCGAGGCGACCGGCTGGCCGGGCACGCTCGGCGGCTGGCTGTCCCCCGGTGGCTGGGTCACCGCCACGCTGTCGCTGTAGGCGGACCGGTTGCCGGCCGCGTCGATCGCGACGACCTGGTAGAAGGAGGTCTGCGAGGCCCGGAGGCCGGTGATCTCGATGCGGTTGGTGCTGGTGGTGTAGCTGTTGCCCACGTCGGTGTAGAAGCGGGCGACCTGGTAGCTGACCACGCCGACGTTGTCGGTGGACGGTGCCCAGGTGAGGACGACGGAGGTTTCGGTGGCCTCGACGACGGTGACCGGACCGGGCGTGGTCGGTGGTTCGGTGTCGTCGGCGGCCGCGTACGCCGGTGCGCCGCCAGCGGCGAGCGCGACGGCGGCGACGATCGACAGGCAGAGCGTGCGGGCCCTCCACCGGGCAGGACGGGATGATCGGTCGGACATGCGGATCCTCGCTCTCGACGGCCGGCGTCGAGGGCTTCCCCCGACACCCGGACATTCATCATGAGCGATGACTTCGCCGTGCGGTAACCACCGATCGAGCGGGTTTGACGCGAGCGGGTTGGCGCGACCGGCCCGGCTGGAACCGACGGCGGCGCGTGGGGAAGCCGTCCCGGGCTGCTGGGCCAGCCCGGGACGGCTCGTCCTCATCCGGCGGACTCGTCCTCCGCCCGCATCCCGTGCAGGTCGTAGCTGAGCTCGCCGGCCTCCAACCGGGCGCGCAGCCCGGCCTCCTTGGCGAGTCGGGCGGTCGTCGCGGCGGCCACCTCGGCCACGTTCTCCCGGGCGACGACCACCGCACCGTCGGCGTCCAGCACCACGACGTCCCCCGGGTTGACCGTCGCACCGCCCACCCGTACCGGGATGTCGAGTTCGCCCCGCTCGCGCTTGGTCGCCCCACGCACCCGTACCCAACGGGCCCAGATCGGCAGACCGAGGTCCCGCAGCTCGTCGGCGTCCCGCACCGAGGCGTCCACCAGTACGCCGACTGCGCCGGCGACCTTCGCCTGGGTGGCCAGCAGCTCGCCGACCAGGGCCACCGGGGCCGGTTCCGGCATGGTGAGCACCAGGACCTCACCGGGGCGCAACCGGGTCATCGCCTCGTGCACGGCCCGGTTGTCGTCCTGGCCGCAGCGCACCGTACGGGCCGGACCGGCGACCCGGGTCCCCGGGACGATCTGTGTCAGGTCGGCGTCGACCAGGCCGCGTCGCCCGGACGCCTCGTAGACGGCGGCCACCCCGGCGTCGGCCAGCGTGCCGAGCACCTCCGGGTCGATCGGAGCCGTCGTGTCGTCCGCCCCGCTCACAGCGTCCCCACCACGTTCGGGATCAGCCGCTGGAACGCCTCCGCCTGCTTGATCGCGGCGTTGCCGGTGACCCGACGGGCGTGGTTGCCCCGCTGGTCGGCCCGCTGGGTGTAGTACTCCCGAAGGTAGCCCTGGGCACCCATCGCCGCCATCGCCTCCTGCTTCGCCGGCATCACGTCGGTGATGTCGACGAAGACGGTGGGCACGAAACCGCACAGCTCGGGCTGGTGCGGCTCGAAGATCAGGAACTCCGAGGGCGGCGCGGTCTTGAACCCGCTGGAGACCCCGGCGCCGGCAGTGAGCTGCCGCGCGGTCGCCACCGCCGCGTGCGCCACCGGGTGGTCGGGGTTGAACGGGTCCCGGTCCGGGTGGGTGAGTACGACGTGCGGGGCGTACTCCCGCATCAGCCCGGCGAGCCGGTCGATGTCCTCGTCCCGGATCCGCAACGGGTAGTCGCCGAGGTCGAACGCCTCGAACGTGGCACCGACGGCGGCGGCGGCCCGCTCCGCCTCGGCGTGCCGCAGCCGCTTCACGTTCTCGATCGTCTGGTTCGGGTCCTTCCACAGCTCACCGGACTCGCCGCGCTCGCCGTAGGAGAGGGCGACGACCAGGGCCTCACCCCCGGCCGCGGTGTGCTTGGCGACCGCGCCGGCGGCCCGCCACACGAAGTCGGCCGAGTGCGCCCCGACCACCAGCATCCGCCGCTTGCTCATGCGATGACCTCAGCCTTCGCGGCGGCCAGGAAACGGGAGTTGACCACCGCCATGGTCTGGATCTCCTGTTCGGTGAAGCCGGCCTCCAGCAGGTGGTCGGCGAAGAGCGCCAGACCGTCCTCGACCGGCGGGTTGAAGGGCTGTCCCAGGTCGCTGGAGAGGATCGAGTGCTCCGGGCCGACCGCCCGGATGTTGGCGATCAGATCCGCCCAGGCGACCTTTCCGGTGTGCGGCGTGGTGAAGCAACGCTCCAGCAGCGCACCCGCCTCGGCCAGTTCCCGCTGCTGTTCCACCGGAAGCCGCTGCGAGGTGAACTCGGGGTGGGTGACCACGACCCGGCGTACGCCCTCCTCCTTGGCCGCCCGGACGACGGCCAGGATCTCGGCACCGTTCAGGTGGCCGGTGGCGAGCACCATGTCGTGCCGGGCGATCACCCGCAGCACCTTGCGCACCTGCTCCAGGACCCGTCCCTCGTCGTCGACGACCTCGACGACGTCCGGCACGATGCCCTGGGCGTGCAGGTCCGCCTGCAGCGCACCCCACATCGCCGGCTTGGACCCGGGCAGGTCGGTGGCGGTGCTGCGCCGCTGGTTACCGGAGTCCACAGTGGGCATCCACACCACCCGGGCGCCCTGGCGCCCGGCAACCTCGACGGCGGCCGGGTTCATTCCGCCCATGGCGCCGTTGAGGGTGACCGCGCCGAGGACGTCGACCTCGGGCACCACCTTGCGGACCACCGCCGCCCGCTCGGCCGTCGCCACGTAGTGCGACTTCAGGACGAAGCCGGCGAGGCCCACCTCGACGCAGCGGCGCGCCAGGTCGAGGTCGTCGATCCGGCGCTCCATCACGTCGGGACCCACGTGTACGTGGGTGTCGTACGCCCCGGCGACCAGGGCGCGAGCCCGCGCGGACGGGACGGGATGATCGGACATGCTGCTCCTTGAGGGGCTCTGCCGCCGCGTCGGTTCACGACGGGCGGCCGGGACGGTCGGTTCGGATCGGTCGGGGTACGTGGGTCGGCACGAGCGGCGGTCGGCACGAGCGCGGCGCGGACTCAGGACGGACGGAGGGGGTTGACCGTCGCGGATCGCGCGCGGGCGGTGTTGGACAGGGTCAGTTCCACCTGGCCGAGATGACGGCGCATGGCGGCCTCGGCGGCGTCCGGGTCGCGGGCCGCGATCGCCGCCACGATGTCGGTGTGCTCACCGAGCGACTGGGCCGGACGGCCGGGCACCAGGATCGTCCGGTACTGGAACCGGACCAGTTGGGCCCGGAGCCCGCTGATCAGCCGGGCGGCGGTGTCGTGCCGCGCCGCCGCGATGATCGCCTTGTGCAGGCTGGCGTTGCCCTCGGAGTAGCCGAGCAGGTCGTCCTGCTCCAGCTTCTGGGTCATCCGGTTCAGCACCCGCCGCAGGCCGCCGATCTCGCGGGCGGTCGCGTTGATCGCCGCCTGGCGGGCGGCAAGTGCCTCGAGCACCGCCCGCACCTGGAGGATCTCGACCGCCTCGGCCTCGGTCACCAGCCGTACGTGGGCACCCCGGTTCGGGGTGAGCACCACCAGGCCGTCCTGCCCGAGCCGGACCAGCACGGTACGCACCACCGCGCGGCTGACCTGCAGCCGGGCCGCCAACTCCACCTCGATGAGCCGCTCGTTCGGCATCAGCTCACCGCTGCGGATCGCCTGCCGCAGCTGCTCGTACGCCTCGTCGGCGGTCCGGGTCGCCGGACGCCGCACTGTGGACTTCGCCTCCCGTGATTCGGTCGTCACCGCGTCACCCTCCGTGCCCATACGTTGTGTCCAACCTGGAAGAACGGGAACTTCCCTGGTCAGACGGGGGGCGAGAGTGTGCCGCGCCCTGGTTGGAGGCCACCATCCGCAACATTGTCTCCAAGATTATTTACAATCGTGCTGACAGGATCGCCGCCCGACCGGACAATGTCAACACTGCGGTGAGCTGCGGAAACCTGTGGCAGCACAGAAAACATCGGGCGTTTGCCGCAACTTTGTGGATCTCTGCGGTGACAGGCGCAACCCGGGTCATCTACCATTCTCGACCGGGCGAGAGCCGAGCGCGCACAGGCGTCGATCCTGAGATGTCCGGCCTGCGCGGGCGCACCGGCGGCTGGCTGCCCGTCGATCCGTTTGAAGCTGGAGGCATTCACAATGATCAGACGCTCGCGCGTGCTGGCAGCAGGGCTGCTGGCCACGGCGATGGCCGTGAGCGGTTGCAGCGGCTCCGACGACAAGGGAGGTGACGTCGGCAGCAAGGAGACCGACAAGGTCGCCTACATCACCGCGTTCGGCGCCGTCGGCCGGGACGCGTTCGCCTGGGTGGCCAAGGAGAAGGGCTTCTTCGCCGAGGCCGGCATCGAGGTGGACATCAAGGAGGGTGCGGGTAACCAGCCGAACCTGACCGCGCTCAAGGCGGGCCAGGTCCAGTTCGCCGCGCTCGACTTCACCGGTGCCGTGATCCAGGCCGGTAAGGGCGAGTTCACCGACTGGCGGGCCATCGCGGCCATCCACCAGCAGACCCTCATCTCGGTGATGACCACCAAGGACACCAACATCACCACCCCGAAGGACCTGGCCGGCAAGACCATCGCCACGGGTGCCGGCTCGGTGACCGAGCTGCTCTTCCCGGCGTACGCCCAGCTGGCCGGGCTCGACCCGAAGTCGGTCAAGATCCAGGGTGTGCAGGCCACCGCGCTCAACGGCCTGATGGCGAGCCGGCAGGTGGACGCGCTCGGCACCTTCCTGCTCAGCCGTGGCGCCCTGGCGACCGCCTCCAAGAAGGAGGTCGTGACCCTGCCGTACAGCGACTACCTGCGGGACCTGTTCGGCAACGCGATCATCACCACGCCGAAGCTCATCGCGGACGACCCCGACCTGGTGCAGCGGTTCACCAACGCGGCACTCAAGGGTCTGCAGTACAGCATCGAGCACCCGGACGAGGCGGCGGCGATCCTGAACAAGGCCAAGCCGACGTACGCGGTTGCGGCGGGCAAGGGCGAGATCGACGTGATGACCCCGTACGTTCGGCCGGCCGGTGGTGCCCCGATCGGCCTCATGGACGAGCAGCGGGTGGCCCGGACCATCGCCGTTCTCCAGGGCTCTGGCCTGATCCCGTCGGGGCTGACCCCGCAGAACGTCGTCGACTTCAACTTCGTGAAGGCGTCCTGACGACAACACCGCACCACCAGTACCACCCGTACCAAACGGTTCCGGCCCTGGTCGGGACCCCCTGCCGAACCGGCAGACGCACCTGACGGTCGGGACGGTGGCCGAGATGGCCGCCGTCCCACCACCGATCCCCTCGCGGCGCGGCCGACGTGCGCGTCACGGTGATTCCGGCCCGCGCCGCCCCCCACTCCCATCCCTCAGGGAAATCACCATGACTGACAGTTCCCGGCCACCTCAACGGTGGACCAACATCGGGTTACCCACCCTCGGCACAGTGCTGATAATCGGCCTCTGGTGGGGCATCACCCGGATCCTCGGCGTCGAGCCGTTCTACCTGCCCGCCCCGCCGGACGTGGTCGATGCGTTTTCCCGGCAGCCCACCTACCTCTTCGAGCAGGCCGGGATCACCTTCCTCGAGACCACCATCGGCTTCGGCATCGCCACGGTAGGCGCGATCCTGCTCGCCGTCCTGCTCGCCGCCTCCCGGACGGTCGAGCGGATGACCTTCCCGGCGATCGCCGGGATCAACGCGGTGCCGAAGGTGGCGCTCGCCCCGCTGCTCATGGTCTGGGTCGGGCTCAATCCCCAGGCCAAGGTCCTGATGGCCATCATGCTCTGCTTCTTCCCGATCCTGGTCGCCACCATGACCGGGCTGAGCTCAACCCCGGCCGACCTCGGCGAGATGGCCCGCTCGCTCTCCGCCTCCTGGTGGCAGACCTTCATCCGGGTCCGGCTTCCCTGGGCCCTACCGCAAATCTTCATCGGGCTGAAGGTGGCCACCTCGCTGTCCATCATCGGCGCGATCATCGGCGAGTTGCAGCACCCCGAGCTCGGCCTCGGCTCGGTGATATCCAGCTCCGGCTTGTCCGCCGACACCCCGATGGCCTTCGCCGCGCTGACCCTGCTCGCCGTCATGGGCGCCGCCCTGTTCTACAGCATGGTGGCCCTCGAACGGGTCCTCGTGCCGTGGGCTCGGGCGATCTCGTCCTGATCCGCATTCCTCATGGAGAGCCCAATGATCAAGATCGCCGGACTGAACCGGACCTTCAAGGGCAAGAGCGGCCCCGTCGAGGCGCTGCGGAACCTCAACCTGGACATCGCCAACGGCGAGTTCCTGGCCGTGATCGGCCGCTCCGGCTGCGGCAAGTCGACCCTGCTGCGGCTGATCGCCGGTCTGATCCCACCCACCGACGGTGAGGTGCTGGTCGCCGGGGAGCGGGTCAGCCGTCCCCGCCGCGACGTCGCGATGGTGTTCCAGCGGCCGGCACTGCTGCCGTGGCGGACCGTGCTGGACAACGTCCTGCTGCCGGTCGAGATCTTCGGCATGAAGCGGGCACAGCACCGCGACCACGCGATGCGGCTGCTGGAGATGACCGGCCTGGACGGCTTCGCCAAGCAGCTGCCGCACGAACTCTCCGGCGGCATGCAGCAGCGGGTCTCGCTCTGCCGGGCGCTGATCCAGCGTCCCAAGGTGATGTTGATGGACGAGCCGTTCTCCGCCCTGGACGCGTTGACCCGGGAGGAGCTGGCGGTCGAGCTGCAGCGGATCCACATCGAGCTCGGCACGACGGTGGTCTTCGTGACCCACTCGATCCAGGAGGCCGTGCTGCTCGCCGACCGGGTCGCGGTGCTGAGCGCCCGACCGGGCCGGCTGAACAAGCTCGTCGACGTGGACATCCCCCGTCCACGATCGTTCGGGCACAACGCGCACATGGAACAGGTCGCCGCCATCTCCGCCGAGTTGCACCAACTGCTGCTCGGCAACGAGTACCTGCCGTAAGTCCGCCGCCGGGTGACGAGCCGGCGGCGCGGCGAACCCCGCCGACCGCTGGACCCTCGTCAACGGCCGTGACCGGGCGCCGCTGGGCCAACGGCGACCCGGTCCGACATGCTGCTCAGATCCTCGTGATTCGTGTCGAGTTCCGGCTCGGCATGCACCGCAACCTTCCAAGGATCAGGCTTGCGGCCGACGTTCAGCCGTACATCAGGTGCAGGACCATTCCGGCGTCGGCGTGCGGCAGGTTGTGGCAGTGGTTGGCCCACACCCCGGGGTTGTCGGCCGGAAACGCCACCTCCCAGACCTCACCCGGGCGTACGTCGAACGAGTCCAACCACAGCGGGCTGCCGCGCGCCGGCTCCCCATCGCGGGACAGCACCAGGACGTGGTGGCCGTGCAGGTGCCACGGATGCACCTCCAGTGACCGGTTCACGATGGTGAACCTGACGACGTCGCCGAGGCGTACGACCTGGGACGGGATGTCCGGGTCGGCCGCGCCGTTGACGGTGTGCGCGTACCGGGGAAGCAGTCCGCGCAGGTCGAGGCCACGGTCGAGGACCAGGGTGAACTCGCGGTCGAACCTGGACCACGGCACCGGCGCGCTGACGCCGTAGCCGAGCGGGTCCAGTACCGGCCACGTGCCGGTCGACGCCGACACCGGCCCGGTCGACCAGACCGTCCGACCGTCGACGAAGAGCGCCACCGGTGTGGCCGGCGCGCTGAAGACCAGGTCGTAGCGGCCACCCGCCGGGATCAGCACGGCGATCTCCACCAGCGGGGTCGGGCCGCGCAGGTCGTACCCGTCGATCGCGGCGACCTGGAACGGGGTCCCGGCCAGGGCGTACCGGTGGGTGGTGCTGTCGGTGTTGATCAGACGCAGCCGTACCGGAACGCCCGCCCCGACCGGCTCCACCCGCGCCACGGGCAGTGGAAGTCCGGCCAACGTGTGCACCGGCACCGTGACGTCGACGCCCGGCACGGAGGAGTCGACGCCGGAGGTGGGTGCCGGACGGACGACAAGCACGCCGTAGAGGCCCATCCGCACGCCGACGTCCGACACCGCGTGCGTGTGGTACCAGTACGTCCCGACCTGGTCGGCGCGGAACCGGTAAACGAACTCCTCGCCGGGCAGCACCGCCGCCTGTGTCACCCCGGGCACCCCGTCCTGGCTGTTCGGTACGTCGTACCCGTGCCAGTGCAGCGTGACGCCCCGCCCGATGTCCCGGTTGCGCAGCGTCACCTCGACGACGTCGCCGACGGTGGCGGTCAGTTCCGGCCCGGGGACCTGCCCGTCGAACGCCCACGCCGCGACCTTCCGGCCGTCCACGTCCACGGTGGCGGTCCCGGCGGTCAGGGTGAACCGTCGGGTCGGTTCGCCCACCGGCTGGGTGTCGCGATAGTCGTGGTCGTGCGGGACCGCGGGGGCGGCCCCCGGGGTGACGGCCAGCCCGGTGCCGGTCACCAGCGCCGCGACCGCCACCACCAGGGCGGTCCGGGACACCGCCCGGGACGGCTGCGTGCCGAGGGCCCGCCACGACACCGCGGTCGCCGCGACGACCCCGGCGACCGCGAGCAGTCCGGCACCCGCCGACGCCGGGTAGCCGTGCAGGACCGTCACGAGCAGGGCGGCGCTGTGTGCGTACCCGGCGAAGAGCAGCGCAAGCGCGACGGACCGGATGTCGGCCGGGGCCCGGAGCAGCCGCGACCCGGCGACGGCCAGCGCCGCGAGCGACAGGGGCGCGGCGATCAGGACCTTCTCCGCCGCGAACCACCAGCCGGCGCGGGCGAGCGCGGTGACGGTGACCGCGCGGGCGAGCGTGGCGAGCAGCGCGACGGCGGCCAGCCACAGGGCGGGCCGACGCCGCCGGGCGGCGGACGCGGCGCCGCCGCCCAGCCACGCGGCGGCTGCCAGAACCGCGATCACCAGGTCGGCCACGAGCAGCGAGGCGGTGCTCACGCCGGCTCCACTTCCCGGACGCCGACCGGGGTTGGGTCCGCCGGCGCCGGCTCGGCCAGCTTCCGCGCCGCCCGGTGTACGCCGACCGCCACGTGTACGACGATGATCGCGTTGAGCGCGTGCAGCCCTCCGATGGTCAGCCCGACCCCGGTGCTGGTGCCCGCCGCGTCGTTGAACGCCCTGGCGAGCATGGCGATGAAAGGCTGCAGCACGACCAGGCCGAGCGTCAGGCTGGCCTGCCCGACCAGCCGGCCCGGTGCCTTCGCCAGCACGGCGATCAGGATGGTGAGCAGGATGAGCACCGGGATGACCATCATCCCGGTGACGCTGTGCAGGACGTACGCCCCGTCTCCGCCCGGCCGGGTGAAGGCGCCGACGGCGGCGAAGACGAACTGCGCGACGAACGCGAAGAGCAGCACGAGGGTGACGACGACCAGGGACTTGCGCATGGTGACCTCCTAGGGGTGGGCCGGGACGAGCGCCCGGGCGACGTGGTCGGTGGCGGTGATCGCGCCGTACGCGACCAGCCGCACCAGGTCGGCGTCGGCCGGATGGCCGTGCCGCCAGCGGGCGACGTCGTCGGCACTGATCGCGCCGGGCGCGAACGCCGCCAGCAGCGCGATCCGGGTGCCGGTCCGGTCGCGGTCGGGCAGTCCCCGGACCAGTTCGGTGGCCCACTCGACGGGCCGGTCCGGGTGCCGCCCGTCCTCCCAGTGCACGGTGGCGGTCACGGTCTCCCGCGCGGTCTCGCCCAGCAGGGTTCCGCCCTGCGCGGCGGCGTCGCGCAGCGCCGCGTACGCGACACCGACCGGGCTGTCCCCGGCCCAGTCCGGTGGTGCCGTGGCAGCATCGCCGAGCAGTGGGAGGCTGCGGCCGGGTTCCTTCGGCTGCCGGGCGGGTCGCGCGGCGAGCCGGCCCCCGGCGGTCCGCACCAGCGGGGAACGCTGCAGGCCGCCGGGGAGCAGGTCCGGGTCGAGCAACGCCGAGACGACCCGGTTGACGAAGTGGAAGGCGAGCAGGGTGCCGGTGATCTCGGGGTGGTGCGGGCTGGTCCAGTCGGTCGACCGAGGGCTGCGGCTGGTCTCGGCCCAGGCGACAAGTGCGGCGTACCTCGGCTCCGACGGCGTTCCACCGCTGGCGATCATCTCGGCCAGCTCGGACTCGCCGAGTGCGTGCAGCAGCATCACGTGGGCGTCGACGCAGAACCGGCAGTGGTTCGCCCGGGACACCGCCGAGGCGACAAGCTCGCGGTCGACCCGGGACGTCTGTCCGGCGAGCAGGGACTCGCGCATCAACGCCCAGGTCGCGGCCAGCAGCTCCGGTGCGGCCGAGAGCGCCCGGAAGGTGGGCACCGGCCCGAGGAACTCGTCCCGCAGTTGCCGGTAGACCTCGGCGGTGAGCCCGGTCGCCGACCGCACCGGTGCGGGACGGAAGAAGCGGTATGTCATGGGCTCGATGCTCGTCGGGGCGGGTCGGGAAAACGTCGTACGGCCGTGGACACCTGCCCGGCCGCCGATACCGCGTCCGTGGTAGGCCCCGGCTACCGCAGCCGTGGGATGCGCCCCGCTGACCGGCCGCTCTACAGTGCGGGCATGCGCCGCGACCTCCCGTACGCGCTCGGTGGCCTCGCCCTCGGCGGCCTACTGCTCGGCAACGCCGCGCTCGCGCCCGACGCCAGGCCGATCCGGGCCCTCGACGTCGCCCTGGTCCTGGTCATGGTGGCGGCGCTGGCCGTCTGCCGGCGGTTCCCGGTGCCGGCGCTGGTGGTGGTGACCGCCGCCATGCTCGCCGTGCACTTCCGGCTCCATCCCGGCCCGGCCGCCGCGTTTCCGGTCCTCGGCACCGTCTATCTCGCCGCCTGGCGGGGGCACCGGGCGGCCGCCGCCCTGGCCAGCCTGGTCTTCCTCGGCTGCTTTCTGTTCCGCGACTTCGCGGTCGCGCCCGCCGACCAGCCCGCGCAGCAGGTCGCAGAGCGGACCTCCCTGCTGCTCGGCTGGTTCGTGGCCGCCAACGTCGCCGGGTTGGTCGCGCGGCAGCGCCGGGCGTACCTGGAGCAGGTCGAGCAGCGGGCGGTCGAGGCCGAACGAACCCGCGAGGAGATGGCGTTACGTCGAGCCGGGGAGGAACGCCTGCGGATCGCCCGGGATCTGCACGACTCGCTGACCCACAGCATCTCCGTCATCAAGGTACAGGCCGGGATCGCCGTACACCTGGCCCGTAAGCAGGGCAAGGAGCCGTCGGCGACGCTGCTGGCGATTCAGGAGGCCAGCGGCGCCGCGATGCGGGAGTTGCGGGCCACCCTGGGCGTGCTGCGCAGCGCGTCCGATGTGGATCCTGTGGGGCTGGCCGGGGTGGACGGCCTCGCCGAGCGGACGAGGGCGGCCGGCGTACCGGTGCAGTTGACCGTCACCGGTCAGCGGGAGCTGCCCGCCGAGGTCGACCAGGCCGGATACCGCGTCGTCCAGGAGGCCCTGACGAACGTGGCCCGGCACGCCGGCCCGGCCACCGCCCGGGTCGACATCGAGTACGCCCCGGAGCGGCTGACCGTCTGCGTGACCGACGACGGCCGGGCGTCACCGAGCCGACCGGTGACCCCCGGCGTGGGTCTGCGCGGCATGCGGGAACGGGTCACCGGGCTGGGTGGCACCCTGCACACCGCCGCCCGCGACGGCGGCGGATTCGCGGTCCGGGCCACCTTCCCCCTGGACGGCCCATCGTGATCAGGGTGCTTCTCGTCGACGACCAGGCGCTGATGCGGGCCGGGTTCCGGGCACTGCTCGACGCCGAGGAGAACCTGGAGGTTGTCGGCGAGGCGGCCGACGGTGCCGCCGCCGTCCAACTGTCCCGATGGCTGCGCCCGGACGTCGTCCTGATGGACGTGCAGATGCCGGGAGTCGACGGCATCGAGGCCACCCGGCGGATCGCCGCCGACCCCGACCTCGCCGCGGTCCGGGTCCTCGTCCTCACCAACTACGGGCTCGACTCGTACGTCTTCGCCGCGTTGCGGGCCGGCGCCAGCGGATTCCTGCTCAAGGACGCCGACCCGGCCGACCTGCTGCAGGCGATCACGATCGTGGCGCGCGGTGACGCACTGCTCGCCCCGACGGTGACCCGTACGCTGATCAGTGAGTTCGTCGCCGGGCCGGCGCCGGCCGACCCGTCCGCCGGGCGGGACGTGCTGACCGCCCGGGAGCAGGAGATCGTCGAGCTGGTCGCCCGGGGGTTGGGCAACGACGAGATCGCCGAGCGCATGGTGATCAGCCCGTTGACCGCCAAGACCCACGTCAACCGGGCGATGACCAAGCTGCACTGCCGGGACCGGGCGCAACTGGTCGTCTGGGCGTACGAGTCGGGGCTGGTCACGCCCCGCCGCCGCTGACCCTTCCCGACCGCGCCGTGATCACGTAAACGTTGGCCGGCCATGGCAGGCCAACGTTTACGTGATCACGACGTTCAGGCGCCGAGTGTCCGACTCCGGTTGAAGCGTCACACGATGACTTCACGTAATGGGGGCCCGCCTGCGCGACCGCCCGCCCCGCCGGACCACCCCGCCCCGGCCCAGCGCCCACAACCTCAGCACCCTCAGGTCAGAAACGGACAGGCACAATGAGTGGATGCCGGCCGACGAAGCCCAGCTTTGGCAGCTGATGCACTCTCTCGACGACCCCGAACACCTCGAGATCCCCGCGAATTACGACCACCGACGAGCCAGGGCACGATTCAAGCACCTGTCCGAGCGACTCGACCGCGACTTCAACTGCCAGACCGACGTCGACCAGCACGTGCAAGACGCCAGCTTCCACGGCCGTATCGCCATCCCGGCCGCAGCGACCACCACCGGCCACCCGCTCGTCATCGTCATCAGCAACTTCGGCGGCCTGGCGGTCCTCGCCGTCGACAACCCCGGCGTCTGGAACGACGAGGAAGCTGGCCAACTGCTGCACCCGGACGACGCCGGCCGAATCCGCCTGGCCCTCGACGACCTGGGCTACACCCTCATCCCCGAAGAACCCCTCTGGCAACGCTACGACGGCACCTGGGACCCCGCCACCTTCGCACCGGGCGACGCCACCTGGTGGACCCGCTACTTCGACTACCTTTGACCCGAGCCGAGTCAATCGTCCCCATGATTGTCAGTACGGCAGCGCACTTCGCGACCTTCGCTTGAGTGGTGTGTCTGGTGGTGTTACGAGTTGGCGGCTTGGAGGATGGCTGTGAGACCGTCGATGGTTTGTCGAGCCTCGGCGCGGTCGGTCTCGGTCGTCCATCCCTGATGCCATGCCCCGCCGGGACCAGCCACGAAATGCAGCGCGTCGAGTGCGGACGCCGCAAGGTCCGGTACCGGCTCGGGCAGCACCGCGTCTGGTTCGTCGAACACTTGCGCAAGGCGGTGCTGTAGTTGCTCGCCGCCAGGGAGGGCGGCGGCCACAAGGGCTGCCGCCGCGACGACTTGGTCGGGGAAGAACTCCCGCCAAAGGAGGTCGCGGTTGGCTAGGACGTGTTCGAACATGTGCCGAAGCACCTCGCCATGCTGTTGTGGCGGGCGTTCGGCGAGCTCGTCAATAAAGTCCAGTGCGCCGTCACTGCTAAATGGTCCGGTTCCGAACGTGCCCACAACGCCCTCGTCTCCCTTCCGCAGAGCCACGTCACGCATCACCGGGTATCCAACCCGGGCACAGAAGACCGGTGGAACGAGCCGTGATCACGTAAACGTTGGCCGGTCATGGCAGGCCACGGTTTACGTGATCACGACGCTCAGGCGGTGAGGGCGTTGTCCTTCAGGGCGGCGAGGAAGCTGGTCCACCGGTCGCCGGGGTGGAGGAGTACAGGCCCGGTGCGGTCCATGCTGTCGCGGACGGCGACCCGGCCGCTGGTGTCGAGGACCGGGCCGGCCTCCACGCAGTTGCCGCTGCCGCTGCCGCTGCGGGTGCTGACGTGCCAGGCCACCTCGGGCAGCGCGACGGCCCGCGCTGCGTGCTGTGTCGCCATGGTGCTCACTCCAGACGCGTTTCCAGTTCGGTCAGGAATCCGATCGTGGCCTTCTCCCGCAGGGCCACGTCACGCAACACCGGGCATCCAGCCCGGATGCACAAGGCCGGTGGAACGGGCCATCTGTGATCACGTAAACGTTGGCCGGTTGGGGCGCGCCACGGTTTACGTGACCATCGGCTTTCAGGCGCTGAGGTTGTTCTCCTTGAGGGCGGCGAGGAAGCTGGTCCACCGGTTGCCGGGGTAGAGGATTACGGGTCCGGTGCGGTCCTTGCTGTCCCGGACCGCGACCTGGCCACTGTTGTCGAGAACCGGCCCGACCTCCACGCAGTTGCCACTGCCGCCATCGCTCTTGCTGCTGATGTGCCAGGCCACCTCGGGCAGCGCGACGGCCGTCGCTCCCTCGTGTGCCGTCATGTCGTTCACTCCAGACGCGTCACCAGATCGGAGAGGAACGCGACGCTGTCATCGACTGACAGAGCCGCATTACGCAGCCGATCGTACGCGGCGGCGAGCGGCGCGGCCCCTGCCGCTTCGACGTAGACCGCGCCAGACGGGGTCTGCATGCAGGCGACGTCCGGGTACGGCTCGGCCATCCGAAAGACGTCGAAGGGCCCATCAGGACTGGCGTGTGCGCCGGCGGTGAAGGGCAGGATCTGGATCTCGATGTCGGGCCGTCCGGCGATCGTGACCAGGTGGTCGAGTTGAGCGCGCATGATCTCGGCACCGCCGACCAGTCTTCGCACCACGCCCTCGTCGATGACGGTGGTGAGCTGCAGCGGTGCTTCCTGTTCGAGGAGTTGCTGTCGGGTCATCCGGATTTCGATCCACCGGTCGAGCTGCGCCGCCGAGGTTGCCGAGTTCGCGGTTCGGATGGTCGTCGCCGCGTAGTCACGAGTTTGGAGCAGACCGGGGAGAACCACCGTCGAGAAGTAGTGGATCTCGGTGGCCCGGTTCTCCAGCCAGATTCGGTCGATGAGTGAGCCGGCGACGTCTGCCGCGTACCCGTCCCACCAGCCCTTACGGAACAGCTCCTGGCTCATCGTCTTGAGCTTGGCACGCCGATCCGGGTCGTCGACTCCGCAGATGTCGAGGTAGGCGAGCACCTCTGCCACCCGTACCGGCAGCGTCCCAGACTCGAAGCGGCTCACCGTGGAGGAGTTGCGCTGCAGGTACTCGGCTACCTCCTTGATGGTGAGCCGGGCCTGCTCACGCAGATCTCGTAGCTCGTTACCGAGCCACTGCGCTCGGAGGGTCGGTCCACGTTGCTCGCCGGCTGGCACGCCTCTGGTCATACGCCTCAGCATTCACGAACGAAAATGCTTTGGCAATATTGCGCACCCGTCTTTGTTCGTGCATGCTGGGCGTGTGACGGCGGTCACCAGGGGTGACTGTCGGAAGTGGAGAGATCCGGACCGGGGTGGTCGGTTTGGCGGCCAGCCCACCCCGATCCGGCGCACGAGCCGAAAGGGAGCGAGCACGATGGACCGCGCCCCGGGGAACGACTCCCCGTCTGTCTACCACGTCCCGACCAGCCCAGACAGCCCGCCCGTACGGGTCGGCGCGGTGGTGGTGCCGGTGCGGCGACGTCGAGGCAGGTCGCCCGGTCCCGCTCGGTCCCGACCTGGTGCCGCGTCGACCAGTCCACGCGGCCCGGCCTGAGCCGGGCGGGCACCCGGAACGCCGACGGCACGGCCCGCCGTACCCGCCTCTTCCCCCTCGGAGAGCGGCGGGCCGGGCGGCCGGGTGCCCGCCCTTCGTCACCCGCGCGCGGCATCGACCGCCGCCCGGGGGGAGGGACAGCCGGTGACAACGTACCGATCCCGGGCGAGCCGGGAAGCCGAGGCGGCACACACGATCCTCGCCGCGCACGTACCCGATCCCGAAACCGGAACCTGCCCGATCTGCCGGACCCCCGGCCCGTGCCAACCGGCGAACGTGGCCGCGAACCGCCTGGTCGAACTGGGGTTCCCGGTGTTACCACCGACGCCGGAACCCAGGCCACCGACCCTGCTGCTGCGCCTCGCACCACTGCTCACCCACGGCTGGCGACGCCGACTCGACCCGCTGCCACCACCGGCAGGTGGCCGATGACCCGCCTACCACTCGACCCACGTCGCCACCCGGCCACCGGACGATGAGCCGACTGCCGTTCGACCCACTCGACCCACCCACCGAACCACCGCCGGACTGCGTGCTGCCGACGCTCTGGCGGATCGCCCACACCCTGCACCAACTCCACCAGCCGGACGACGACAACAGATGCGCCTGCGGCGCCCACCACCCGTGCGCCCACCGGCGGGCCAGCCTGCGGGCACTGCTCGAAGCCAGCGGAATCCGCCTGCCGGTGCCGCGTACCGACCTGTTCGACCTCTGGCGCGGCATACTGCTCGCCGAACCCGCCGACCGGGGAGTCCCGCCAGCGGAAGGACGAGAGTGAGAACGGCGAGTGACTAGATTCGGTGCAGTTCGCCGGTTTCGTCCAGTTCGCGGAGCAGCGCCGCCCGGCCGAACTCGGGGCGTACCGACTCCTGGAACACCGCCGGCACCGGCCGGCCGGTCGCCGCGTACAGGCGTTTGATCGCCGCGCCGGGTCGGCGCAGGTCGTCCAGGAGTCCGGGTTCGATCCGCTCGAACTCGGCCTCGACCAGCTCCGTGACCGCCTCCAGCGGCGTCTGGTTGCGGTAGTTGGCGAGCATGACCAGCAGGTCGTGCAGTTCCCCGTCGATCACCACGGCCTGCTCGGCGTTCCTGGCATCGTCCATGGCCCCACGCTAGATCCGGCCACCCCACCCGGGTCACGGATCACCGCATGTCGCGGCGGCCGGGACGCACGGTACGAGGGTGGCGGGCGAGAACCGGGCGGACCATGTGCTGCATGATGCTCGGGTGACCGTGCAGCAGGCGCCGGCGACCGGACACCGCCCCGGCGGGGTGGTGCTGGAGGCGGTGCTGGAACGGATCACCTACGCCAACGAGGAGACCGGCTACACGATCGCCCGGTTCGCCACCGACCGCAGCGGCAATGACCTGCTCACCGTCGTCGGCTCGCTGCTCGGCGTGCAGCCCGGGGAGAGCGTACGGCTGGTCGGGCGCTGGGGCTCGCACCCGAAGTACGGGCGGCAGTTCGAGGTCGAGTCGTACACCACCGTGCTGCCGGCGACGATCCAGGGCATCGAGCGCTACCTCGGCTCCGGGCTGATCAAGGGCATCGGGCCGAAGATGGCGGAACGGATCGTCGGGCACTTCGGGGTCGACACGCTGCGGGTGATCGAGGAGGAGGCCGGCCGGCTGGTCGAGGTGCCCGGGCTCGAGCGGACCGAAGCGGACGAAGATGATCGCCACCGCCTGGGCCGAACAGCAGTCGATCAAGGAGGTGATGGTCTTCCTCCAAGGCGTCGGCGTCTCCACCTCCCTCGCCGTACGCATCTTCAAGAAGTACGGCGACGGCTCGATCTCGATTGTCCGCAACGAGCCGTACCGGCTCGCCGCCGACGTCTGGGGCATCGGCTTCAAGACCGCCGACACCATCGCCAAGGGCGTCGGCATCCCGCACGACAGCCCGCAGCGGGTCAAGGCCGGCCTGCAGTACACGCTCTCCGAGGCGGCCGACGGCGGCCACTGCTACCTGCCGGAACCGAACCTGGTCGCGGACGCGGCGGAGATCCTCGGCGTACCGGTGGAGCTGGTCCGGAGCTGTCTCGACGAACTCGCCGCCGACGAGGGTGTGGTCCGGGAGGCGGTGCCGAACCCGACCGTCGAGGGCGGCACCATCCCCGCCGTCTACCTGGTGCCGTTCCACCGGGCCGAGTCCGCGCTGGCGAACAGCCTGCTGCGGCTGCTGCGTACCTCGGCCGACCGGATGCCGGCGTTCGCAGGAGTCGACTGGGACCGGGCGCTGGCCTGGCTGCGGACCCGGACCGGGACGGACCTGGCCCCGGAGCAGGAGACCGCGGTACGGCTCGCGCTCACCTCGAAGGTCGCGGTGCTGACCGGCGGACCCGGCTGCGGCAAGTCGTTCACCGTCTCGTCGATCATCCAGCTCGCCGCCGCCAAGCAGGCGAAGATCGTGCTCGCCGCGCCGACCGGCCGGGCCGCGAAGCGGATGACCGAGCTGACCGGCCACCCGGCCGCCACCGTGCACCGGCTGCTGCAGCTGCGGCCGGGCGGCGACCCGACCCACGACCGGGACAACCCGATCGACGCCGACCTGATCGTCGTCGACGAGGCGTCCATGTTGGACCTGATCCTGGCCAACAAGCTGATCAAGGCGGTGCCGCCCGGCGCCCACCTGCTGCTGGTCGGCGACGTCGACCAGCTCCCGTCGGTCGGGGCCGGCGAGGTGCTCCGGGACGTGCTCGCCGCCGAGGCGATCCCCCGGGTACGACTGACGAAGATCTTCCGGCAGGCGCAGGAGTCCGGGGTGGTGGTGAACGCCCACCGGATCAACGCCGGCCAGTCGCCGCTGCTCGGCGAGTACCCGGACTTCTTCCTCTTCCCCGCCGACGAGCCGGAGGCGACCGCCGACCTGGTGGTCGACATCGTCGCCCGGCGGGTGCCCCGGAAGTTCGGCCTGCATCCCCGGGACATCCAGGTCCTCACCCCGATGCACCGGGGGCCGGCCGGGGCCGGCAACCTGAACACCGCGCTACAGCAGGCGCTGGCCCCGTACCGGGAGGGCCGGCCGGAGCGTCGGCACGGCGCCCGGGTCTTCCGGGTCGGCGACAAGGTCATCCAGATCCGCAACAACTACGACAAGGGGGTCGCCGGGGTCTTCAACGGCACCGTCGGCGTGGTCACCGACCTCTCGCTGGAACAGCGCCAACTCACCGTCCGCACCGACGAGAACGAGGAGATCGGGTACGACTTCGACGAGCTCGACGAGTTGCAGCACGCGTACGCCATCACGGTGCACCGGTCGCAGGGCAGCGAGTATCCGGCGGTGGTCATCCCGGTGACGATCAGCTCGTACACGATGCTGCAGCGGAACCTGCTCTACACCGGGGTGACCCGGGCCCGGAAGCTGGTCGTCCTGGTCGGTTCCCGCAAGGCGCTCGCCATCGCGGTCCGTACCGCCGGGACCGGGCGCCGGCACACCGCGCTCACCCACCGGCTCGACACTCCCTGAGCCAGGGGCCGGATGGTCGGCCAGCCACTCCTGCCCGAACCGCCGGGAATCGATGTATTGTCATATATCGTTAACTAGTATCGTCGGCTGGCGACTGCTGCGTACGGTGGCGCCATGAAGCAGCCCGGTGACCGCGCACCAGCACCCGGACCGCTCGCGCTGGTGCAGAACCTGCTGAACACGGTGGACATCGACGCCGGCCGGGACCGGCTGCGCACCATCGCCGAACTGACCATGTTCGCCACCCGGTACGGGCCGGGCGGCCTCACCTTCGGCGACTCCGACGTCACCGAGTTACGCCGGTTCCGGGACGCGCTGCGGGACACCTGCCGGGGACATGCCGGCGCCCCGGTCCCGGCCGCCTCCGCCGCCATGCTGCGCCACGCCTTCGGCCACGCGCCGCTGATCCTGAGCGTCGACGGCAGCGGTGCCGCCCGGGCCGTACCGGCGGCCGGCCTCGACGGGGCCACCGCACTTGTCGCCCACGTGGCGGCGGCCATCCTCGACGCCGTCGCCGCCGGCACCTGGCCCCGACTCAAGGCCTGTGCGGCGCACCGCTGCCAGTGGGTGTACTACGACCACAGCCCGGCCGGGCGCGGCCGCTGGTGCACGATGAGCGTCTGCGGCAGCCGGGCCAAGATGCGCGCCTACCGCGCCGGACGCCGGTAGGGAGACATCCGCTCCGGAGAGCTCAGGGGTTCGGCTTCTCGTCCTCGGGTGCCACCAGGACGACCCGACGCCGCCGGGCGAGGAAGGTCAGCACCCCGCCGACCAGCAGCACCCCGGCTCCGACGCCACCGATCAGGCCCGCCTGGACCCCGGTCACCGGCAGACCGTCGCCGCCGCCCGAACCGGAGCCGGAACCGGAGCCGTCCGGCGGGCCGGCGATGTGTGCGGCGAACGGGTACGAGTTGTCGCCCGGTTCGGCGTCCTCGACCTCCTTGGCGGCGAGGTCCTCGGCCTCCTCGGCGGAGAGCGCCCGCACCCCCTCCGGCAGGGCCGGGGTACGGCGCCGGGCCGGGCTGGTCCCGTCCGTGGTGTCGAGCGCCGCGGCGTACAGTTCGCCACCCTCGGCGACGAGCGGGCCGGGCGCGTCCCGGTCGACCCGGACCGGGAAGTAGAGGCCGACGGCCGAGACGAGTTCGTCGTCCCCGCCGGTGTCCCGGTCCGTCGGCACCAGGACGATCTGGTGGTAGTCGCAGGTCACCGTCCGGTTGTCCGGGGTGTAGTCGCAGCCCTGCTCCACCTCGCCGAAGGTGACGTACTCCGGGAGGGTGACCCGGACCCGGACGCCCTCGGCGACGGTGTCGCCGACGTTGGCGACCGCGCCGAACAGGATGGTCTCGCCGCCCGGCGGCACCGGCCGGTCGGTGCCGCCGCCGTCGGCGGTCACCTGGCGGATGTCCTCGGCATAGCTGACCAGGTCGACCCCGACCGCCGGCACCTCGACGTCCACCGTCGCGGTGTTGTTGGTCAGGTTGCCGTCCTCGTCGGCGACGGCGGCGACGGTGAAACCGCCGGCCGGGCCGGGCCCGGCGCCGACCCCGGTGAGGGTGAACGGGGTGGCCAGGTCGAGGCTCCGACCGACCGGCAGCCCCTCCGGCACCGGGCAGACGATCTTTCCGCGCTCCTCGACACAGCCCCTGGCCAGCTCACCGTTCCGGCGGACCACCCGCTCGTCGAGACCACCGAGGTCGTACTCGACGTGCCAGCCGGCCGGGACCTCGACGGTGCCGGTGTTGCGCACCGTCACCCGGTGCCGGGCGAGCGGCTCGCCGGCGGCCACCGTCCGATCCGAGACGCTGACCGTCAGGTCGACGCCCTCGGCGGCGTACGCGGCACCACCGGTCGCGATCATCGCACCGGCGGAGAACGTCACCAGCACGCCGGCACCGGCACGGACCCAGGCACGAGGGGTACGCGGAATCATATTGCCCCCGGTGATTGCAAATCGGAGTGGAATGACCGACGTACCGTACCGGCGACAAAACCCTCTCGCGACCCCGTCACCACGGCTTCTTCAGATAGCGGGTCGAAGGATGCGCCGATTTGCGTGGCAATTGGCGGGATAGCCGCCAGTCGATTGTCCGGGAAGCCCGACCGGTGGACGGGCGTCGAGTCGCCCGTCCGGTGGATGGCCGACAGCCCCCGGACGCCGCTCCGAGCCGGCAGCGGGCCAGGTCACCAGGGGACGGGTAGCGCCAGGACGCCGAGCGTGCCGAGGACCAGGAACGGACCGAACGGCAGGTGGTCGCGCCAGCCGATCCGGCGGGCGAGCAGCAGGACCAGCCCGCAGAGCGCCGACCCGACAAAGGCCAGGGTAAGCCCGGCGACCACCGCCGGCCAGCCGAGCCAGCCGAGCAGCGCCACCGCGCTCAGCGCCAGCTTGGCGTCGCCCAGTCCGAATCCGCGCTGTCCGAACAGGACGGTGGTGAGGGCGAACAGCAGGGCCGACCCGACCCCGGCGAGTAGGGCGCGCCGTCCGGCGGCGGCGTCGCCGCCGACCAGCGCCGCGAGGCCGAGCAGGGCCAGGGTGCCGACGGCGGCGGGACAGGTGAGCCGGTCCGGCAGGCGGTGCACGGCCAGGTCGACGAGCACCAGTGGTACGGCGCAGCCGGCGAACCAGGCGATCGCGAGCGTCTCCGGCCAGGGCCGGCCAGCCAGCAGCAGCACCGCCACCGCGAACAGCAGTAGAAGTTCCACGGCCCAGGGTGCGGCGCCGAGCCGCCCGCCGCAGCCCGCGCACCGGGCCGACGGCAGGACGGCGCCCAGTGGGCCGGCCGGGGCGAGCGGTGTGCCGCAGGTGTCGCATCCGGAGCGCCGGGGTCGGCCGGCGTCGACCCCCTCGATCGCCACCAGGCGGCGCAGCGACGGCGCCACGGTCAGGATCATCACCAGCCACCGCCGGATCCGGCCGGAATCCCGGACACGGAGGGTGACCTCATGATCGCCGAGATCTGATCTCCGCTGGTCGTCGGAGCTAGGGCCGGGAGGCGGGTCGAGGGCGGGCGGCCGTCGACCGGTCGGACCGACGTCGGCGGCCAGTGGACCCGAACGCCCCGGTACGGAAGCTGTCAGATCACCGTCATCCATCGCAATTCACCCCAGCCCGCCGGCACAATCGAAGCGGAAGGATCCGCGCCTCCGCCGGATCGGGAAACTATTGATCACACAGGACACATCGATTGTCGTCATATGATCTCCTCAATGATCGACTACGGAGATCGTAACCGTACGTATTCCCTGGAATAGCCCCTGTTGTATCGTCGCCGGCCAGCCTATGCTCGCCCCTTGGACGACGCGCAACCGTCGGCGAATCCACACCACACCGATCAATCGACAGCACCCGAACCCAAAATTCCAGATCGACCCGATCGAATGTGGACGCAGCGGCGCCGGGCCCGGCCACGGGCCTTCGGGGCGGAGCGGCCGTGCCCACCTTCCCACCGCAGGCCCGTCCGGCGTCCCCGGGCGGCCCGGTGACCCGGCACGAGGACTGACCCGGCGAGAGCGCAGAGAACCGATCCTGCGGCAGCGCAGCAGGAGGGAGACACCGTTGCGGAACCGGCAACCGGCCAACCTCCCGGCCGCCCTGCTCACGGTCGCCACGCTGGTGCTCGCCGCCGGCTGCGGTGGCCCCGCCGGCCCCACCGGCACCGCGGCCGGGTCGGACGCCCCGGCCACCCCGGACACCCGGCGGGCCGAAGCGGAACAGGCCGGCCTCGCCGCGTACGCCGGTTATCTCGACGCCCTGCGGAAGGCCGAGTCGGACGGCGACCCCCACGACCCGCGACTGGCGCAATACCTGGCCGACCCCCTGCTCACCCGGGTCAGGCTGGCCATTCGCGACGCGAAGGAGCACGGCGCGATGCGTACCGGAAAACTCGTCTCCGACCCGACGGTGACCGAGGTCAGCCTCGACACCGTACCGGCGACCGTCCAGATCCAGGACTGTCTCGACTCCACCGGATACCGGCTGGTCAACCGCGAGACCCGGAAGGTGGTCCGCGGTTCGGCCGGCGGCCGGCACGTCGCCACCGCCACCGCCGTCCGGTACGCCGACGGCCGCTGGCTGATCAGCGAGGGCGCCGTACACGAGGAGCAGCCGTGCTGACCCGGCGGACACTGGCGATCGGCGCCGCGACGCTGCTGGTCCTGGCCGCGGCCCTGGCGCCCGGCGGACCGGCCCTCGCCGACCCCGGCGCCAACTGCCCACCCGGGCAGGACAACTGCGACGTCTTCGACAACGAGAACGGCAACACCGGCGGCGGCTCGGGCAACGGCTCCGGCAACGGCAGTGGCGGCGGTGGCGGACCCCGGGTCTGCACGAAGGACAACGACGAGACCGTGCCCTGCTACGACAGCATCCGCGGCTGGTTCAACAGCGCGGACGACTGCTACTACAAGGTGCAGGAGCCGCAGTCGCCGCAGACCCCGCCGGGTCAGACCAGCTACCTGCGCAGCTGCGGCAGCGGTGGGGCGGTCAACGCCGAGACCGTCTTCCTCGACGACCCGCCGCCCGGCTTCGACCCGCCCGACCCCGAGGAACTCGCCCGCGACCTGCTCGGCCGGGTGCTGCGTACCCCGCCGCAGATCCGTACCGCCCCGGACGAGGCGCCCGGGCTGGTCGGCGTACCGGTCTGGCTGTACGACGCCGGAAGCTGGGCCCCGGTCGAGGACAGCGCCGGCGAGGGTGGGGTCACCGTCTGGATCGAGGCCACCCCGACCCGGATCGTCTGGGAGATGGGCGACGGGGAGCGGAAGACATGCCGCAGCGCCGGAGTCGCGTTCCGGTCCGGGGTCCACGACCCCCGCCGGCCACCCGGCAACGCCTGCACCCACCGGTACGCCCAGCCGAGCGACGACGTCGACGGCGGGAAGTACCGGATCACCGCCACCCGCTACTACACGGTGCGCTGGGGCAGCAACGTCGCCGGCGAGGGTGAACCGTTCGAGGGCGTCAGCTCGCCGCAGGCCACGACCACGATCCAGATCGACGAACTCCAGGTGGTGACCCGGTGACCGTGGCGACGACAACCACCACCGGCGGCGGACCGGTCGACGCGCCGGTCACCCCGCCCCGGATCGTCCGACAACGCCGGATGCGGCCCGGCCTGCTCGGGCTCGCCGTCCTGCTGATCGCACTCGGCGGGCTCGGCTCCGCGTTCGCGGTCACCTCGGTCCGGGCCACTGGCAGCTACCTGGCGGTCGCCCGTACCGTGCCGGTCGGTGCCACGCTCAGCGCCGACGACGTCCTGACCGTGCAGGTGGCCGGCGGTCAGGGGCTCGACCCGGTGCCGGCCGACCGGATCGGCGAGGTGCTGGGCAAACGAGCCAGCGTCACCCTCACCCCCGGCACCCTGCTCACCATGGCCCAGCTGACCGACAAGCCACTGCTCGGTCCCGGACAACAGCAGGTCTCCCTCGGACTCAAGCCCGCCGAGGTGCCGGCGAAACGGCTCCGCCCCGGCGACAAGGTGCTGCTGCTCAGCACCCCCGGCCGGGACGACACCGGCGACGCCCCGCCGACCCGGTTCCAGGCCACCGTCATCGACATGGCCACCCCGGCCAGCAACACCGTCGTCCTCTACCTCGCGCTCGCCAGCAAGGACGTACCGCCGGTGGTGGCGTTGGCCAGCGACGGGCGGATCGCCGTCGTCCTGAACGCGGCAGCCTGAGCATGGCCGTCATCGCCCTCGTCTCCGCCAAGGGGTCCCCGGGCGTCACCACGACCGCCCTCGCCTGCGCCCTCAGCTGGCACCACCGGGTCGTCCTCGCCGAATGTGACCCGGCCGGCGGCTCGGTGCTGGCCGGCTACCTCGGCGGCGCGCTGCCCGGGCCACGCGGCATCGGCGAACTCGCCGTCGGCGAGCTGCGGGACGGCAACCTGGAGGAGGCGTTCTGGTCCCAGCTCGTCGACCTCGACGCCCCGAAACGGGAACGGCTGCTGCTGCCCGGCGTGGTCGACCCGGCGCAGGCCGGCAGCGTCATCCCGCTCTGGCAGCGGTTCGCCGACTTCTTCACCGCGCTCGGCAAGGGCGACCCGGCGTACGACGTCATCGTCGACTGTGGACGGCTGCACGTCGTCGGCCCGCCCTGGCCGATCCTGCGCGCCGCCGACATCGTCCTGGTCGTCACCGCCGCCCGACTCCCCGACCTGTCCAGCACCCAGGCCACGGTCAAGGCGATCGAACGCGACCTCGCCGACCACCGGGTACCGGCCGGCTCACTGCGACTGCTGCTGGTCGGTGCCGGACACGGCCGCGGCGAGGTCAGCAAAGCACTCCGGCTGCCGGTCATCGAACAGCTGCCACACGACCCGCGTACCGCCGAGGTGCTCAGCCACGGCGGCACCGTCCGCAGCGGACGGCCGCTGATCCGCGCGGCCGGTGCCCTGGAGGTGCCGATCCGGGCACTGCTCGACCGCCGCCGGGCACGACTGCGCTGGCCGACCACCGAGGAGGTGCCGGATGCGGTTTGAGCCGGTCTTCCACGACCCACGACGCCGCGACCCGGCCGACGGGCCCACCTGGCAGACAGTGCCGCACAACGGGCACCCACACCCGGGCACGGTCAGCAACGGCACCCCGCCGCACGTCGCCGTGCCACACCTGCCGGCGCCGCAGCCGGTCACCGCGCCCCCGCCGCCACCGCCCCGGCGGGTCGACTTCGCCGTGGTCCGCGAACTGCGCCGGGAACTCAGCGAACGGCTCACCGCCTGGCAGCGGGGCCGCGAGTTCACCACCGCCGAGGAGGACGCCGAACGCAGCCGGCTCGCCGCCACCGTCGTCACCGAGTACGCCGACACGGTCCGCCGGGCCGGCACCCCGATGTCGGCGCTGGAGGAACGACTGCTGCTCGACCAGGTCAACGCCGAACTCGTCGGGCTCGGCCGGCTGCAGAGCCTGCTCGTCGACACCTCGATCGAGGAGGTGCACATCCTCGGCTGCGACCTGGTCCGGATCACCCGCCGGGGCGGCACCGTCGACTGGGGCGACCCGATCGCCGACAGCGACGAGGAGATGGTGGAGATCCTCCAGGCGGCGGCCCGCCGCGCCGGCGCCACCGAACGGTCACTCTCCACCTCCAAGCCCACCCTCGACCTGCAACTGCCGGACGGCAGCCGACTCGCCGCGGTCTTCCTGGTCAGCCAGCGCCCGTACGCGGTGATCCGCAAGCACAACACCGTCGAGGTGACCCTGGACGACATCGCCGGCGGCCGGGGCGACCTGGACGAGATGATCGACGTGCTGATCCGGGACTTTCTGCGCGCCGCGATGCGGGCCGGACTGAACATCATGGTCGCCGGGCTCGCCGGCGCGGGCAAGACGACCGTGGTCCGGGCCCTGATGGACGAGATCCCGGTCGACGAGCCGTACGTGCTGCTGGAGGAGAGCCGGGAACTGCTGCCCGCCCGACGTCGGATACGACACCGGGCGGTGATGAGCTTCGAGTCCCGGGAGGGACACGGCGACCGGGGACCGGACGGCCGCCCGGCCGGCGAGGTGACCATCGCCGACCTGATCCCGGTCGCGCTGCGGATGGGCGTACTGCGGATCATCGTCGGCGAGGTGCGGTCCCGGGAGATCGTGCCGATGCTCCAGGCGATGACCACCAGCCGGGGCTCGATGTGCACCATCCACGCCCGTACCCCGGCCGGGGTGAGCGAACGGATCATCGAGCTGGCGCTGGCGCACGGCCGGGAGATGACCGTCGAACAGGCCCGGCGGATGGCCGGCAACGCGCTCGACCTGATCGTCTACGTCACCATCGAGGACGAGACCGCCATCGGGGGCCGCAAGCACCGGTTCGTCTCGCACGTCGAGGAGGTGATCGGCGTCGGCGAGGGGAACCGGATCACCACCACCACCGTCTTCGGTCCCGGCCCCGACGGTCGGGCCATCCCCCGCCACCTGCCGGAACGCATCCGTGACCAGCTGCTGCGGGTCGGCTACGACGCCCGGCTGCTGACCCGGTACATCGAGGCCGGCGCCGGGGCGTGGCGACGGCCCCGGCACAGCCAGCTGGGGCGGCGGGCGTGAGCGGGGGGCGGGTTGATGGCACGGGCCTGGTGGATAGAGCGGGCCTGGTGGATAGAGCCGGGCCGACCGTCCCCGGCTCCGGGCGGTCAGGCTTGATCCCTGCGCCGGGCACGGTCGGCCCGGCTCCGTGCTGGTCGGCCGCCGTCCGGGCGGCGCCGGGTCCCGGTCAGGTGGTGGTCAGGTGAACCTGCCGTCGAACATCGAGCTGATCGCGGTGCTCTCCGGCGCGGCCTGCGTCGCCGGGCTGATCCTGGCTGTGGTCGCGATCGTCGGCACCACCCGGCCGGCCCGACCGAACTCCGGCCCCGGGTTGCGCCGGCTCTGGCAGGGCAACGGCAGCACACCCCGGGAACGGCGGGCCCACCAGACGCTGCTGGTCGGCGCGGTCGTCGCCGGGGCGGTGGCGTTCCTGCTCACCGGGCTGCCGGTGGTCGGCCTCCTGGTCGCGGTCGCGGTCCCGGGTACGCCATGGCTGCTCACCGCCGGCCGGGCCGAACGCCGGGCGATCAACCGGATCGAGGCGATCGGCGAGTGGGCCCGCCGGCTCAAGGACGTCTCCGGCACCGGACAGGGTCTGCAGCAGGCGATCGTCGGTACGGTCGCCACCGCACCGGAGCAGATCGAGGAGGAGGTACGCCTGCTCGCCGCCCGGCTGCAGGCGGGCTGGCACGGCCGTACCGCCCTGCTGGCCTTCGCCGACGAGATCGGTGACCCGGTCTGCGACCAGGTGGTCGCGGCGCTGATCCTGCACCTGAGCGACCGGGGCGAGCGGCTCGGCGACGTACTCGGGGCGATTGCGGGCGCGGCGGCGGCCGAGGTGGTCACCCGACGCGAGGTGGAGGCGAAGCGGGCCCAGCCCCGGTTCGCGGTGCGCTTCCTGACCGGGATGACCCTGCTGGTGCTGGCGTACGGGCTGGTCAACCCCGACTACATGCGCCCGTACGGGACACCGACCGGCCAGCTCGTGATGGTGCTGCTCGGCACCGCCTTCGTCACCCTGCTGGCCTGGGTGCGGTCGATGAGCCTGCCGCCCCGGCCCGCCCGGTTCCTCGCCCCGCCGGCCGCCGAGGAGGTGCTCCAGTGATGCTGAACTGGCACCTCGCGATCAGTGTGCTCGGCGGCGCGGCCGTCGGGCTGGGGCTGTTCCTGCTGGTCCGGGAGGCGATGCCGGCCACCCCGGCGCTCGGGCCGGCCCTGCGCCGGCTGCACCAGCCCCCCGGGCTCACCCGGCCCCGGACCAGGGCCGGCGTCCGCGACCTGGACTGGCTCACCGGCCTCACCCGCTGGGTACGCCCACCGCACCGGCAACTCGCACTGCTCGGCCGCACCCCGGAGCAGTACACCCTCTCGCTCGTACTGTCCGGGCTCGTCGGGCTGGCCACCCCCGCCGTGTCGAGCGCGATCCTCTTCCTCGGTGGGGTACGGCCACCGGTTGTCGTACCGACCGTCGGCTCGCTGGGTTTCGCGCTGCTCGCGGTGCTGCTGGCACACCGGAACGTCCTGGTCCGGGCGGAACGGGCCCGACGGGAGTTCAGCCAGGCCGTCTGCGCGTACCTGGACCTGGTGGCGCTGCAACTGGCCGCCGCGCACGGCCCGGTGCAGGCGTTGGAACGGGCCGCCGGGGTCTGTGACGGTTGGGTCTTCGAACGGATCCGCGAGGCGCTGCGGATCGCCCAACTGCAGATGCACTCGCCCTGGGCCGAACTGCGCGACCTGGCGGAGAAGATCGGGATCCCGGAGCTGGGCGACGTCGGCGCGATCATGCAGTCCTCCGGCACCGAGGGTGCGCAGGTGCACGACTCGCTGCGCAGCCGCGCCGACTCGTTACGCGACCAGATCCGCACCGACAACCTGGCCCGGGCCGAGACGATCACCAGCCGGCTCGACGTACCGGGGGCGCTGCTGGTCTTCGTGCTGGTCGGGTTCGTGCTCTATCCGTTCGTGGCCCGGATCTGACCGCGACGCACCTGATCCCGTGAGGAGGGAGTCCCGATGTCCGTCATCTCCTATCTGCACACCGCGCTGGTGATACGCCTGAACGAACTGCGCCGAGGTGCCGAACGCGACCGGGGCGACAGCCCGGTACCCACCGCCGTGATCATCATCGGGCTGGCGGCCGCCGCGCTCGCGGTGACCGTCGCCGTCTCGGACAGCGTCAGCGACTGGCTGCAGGACCTGCCCCAGCCCGGTGACGGCGGGGACGGCGGGGACACCGGTGGCGACAGCTGACACCGGATCCGACCGGGAGCGGGGAGCGACGCCGGTAGAGCTGGCCGTGCTGATGCCGGCCATCCTCGTCCTGCTGCTCTCCTCGATCCAGGCGGCGGCCTGGTTCCTCGCCCGCTCGACCGCGTTGAACGCCGCCCAGGAGGCGGTCAGCGCACAGCGGGTGTACCAGGCCGAACCGGGCGTCGGCGAGGAACGCGCACTGGACTTCCTCGACCGGGCCGGCGACTGGCTGGTCGGCTGGGAGGTCACGGTCAGCGTCCCGGACCCGGACGGCACCCGGGTCAGCGCCACCGTCACCGGCACACCACTGCGGGTCGTACCGCTGATCTCGCTGCCCGCCATCCGCGAGACCGCCTCCGGGCCGGTCGAGCGCTTCACCGAGCCGGGGCTGCCATGACCGAGCGGAGCGAGGTCATGAGGGGCACAGTCACGCAGGTCATGGCGTCGACGAGCGGAGCGAGGAGAGGCCATGACCGAGCGGAGCGAGGTCATCAGCAGGGACAGTCACGCAGGTCATGGCGTCGACGAGCGGAGCGAGGAGAGGCCATGACCGGTGGCGACCGGGGTTCCGTCTCGGTGGAGGTGGCGATTCTCGCCCCGGCCTTCCTGGCGCTGGTCGCGCTGGCCGGGGTCGCCGGCCGGACCGCCGTCGCCCACGAGGCGATCGAGGTCGCCGCACACGAGGCCGCCCGCGCCGCCTCGATCTCCCGGACCGCCGACGAGGCCCGGGACGCGGCCGAGGCCGCCGTCACGGAACGCCTGGCCGAGCAGGGGTTCTGCGCCGGGGCACCCGAGTTGGACCTCACCGGCACGGTGGCCGGCGAGGAACACGACCTCGACGAGGTCTTCGCCAGCGATCTCGGGGAGGACGCCACGGTGGTGGTCACCGTCGGCTGCCGGGTGCCGGTGGGCAATCTCCGGATGCCGCTGGTGCCCGGGGTGCCGGAGCACACGTACGCCGAGGCGACCTTCGCGTCCCCGCTCGACCGCTACCGCGCGAGGAGTGGCCAGTGAGCCGACCGGAGTGGGACGTGCCCCCGGGTGACGCCGGTCGGGTCAGCCTGTTCCTGGCGATCGCGCTGGTCGGCATCCTGACGCTGATCGGACTCGCCTACGACGGCGCCGGGCAGCTCCGCACCATGCAGCGGGCGGACAACCTGGCCGCCGAGGCCGCCCGGGCCGGCGGTCAGGCCGTCGACCTCGGACAGCTGTTGGCGGACGGGACCACCGTGCTGGACCGGGACGCGGCCCGGGCAGCCATCGACAACTACCTGGACAGCGTCGACGGGGTGACGCTGCGGAACGTGGACATCCAGGTCGAGGACGGTAACCCACGGCTGACCGTCGACCTCGAACTCACCTACGAACGGGCCTTCCTCGGCCTCTTCAGCTTCGACGGCACCGTCACGGTGCCGGGCACCGCCACCGCGACACTCCTCACCACGAGCAACCGCTGAACAGGGGGCATGGCCATGCCTGCATCGCGGACGGCCCACCGGGCCGGTCGGGTCGTCACCGGACTCGGCGCGCTGATTGTCCTGGTCGGACTGCTGGTCGGCGCGCCGATCGCGCTGCTGACCTTCGCCGGCAACCCGCTACCGGACCACGTACCCACCCTCGACGAGATCGGCACCGTGCTGACCAGCCGGGACGACGGGCAACTCTTCCTGCGGGCGCTGGCCCTGGTGGGCTGGGCCGGCTGGGCGACGTTCGCGCTCTCGGTGCTGGTGGAGATACCGGCCCGGATGCTGCGCCGGCCGGCGATCCGGCTGCCCGGGCTCGGTCGCCAGCAGCGCTGGGCCGCCGCCCTGGTCGGCTCGGTCGCCCTGGCCCTCGCCGCCGGTCCGGTGGCGGCGACCGCGGCCACGGGCAGCGGGCTGGCGGCCCTGCCGGCGCCGGCGGTGCTGCCGGCCTCGGTCGGCTCGGCTGCCCTGCTCGCCGACGAGCCGCCGTCCGGGCCGGCACCGCACTGGATGACCGAAACCCCGTCCGGACCCGCGCCGCACTGGATGACCGAAACCCCGTCCGGACCGGCGCCGCACTGGATGGCCGCACCGGGCGGTCCGGACCAGCCGGAGCCGGTGTACCGGGTGGAGAAGGGCGACTACCTCGGGCACATCGCCGACCGGTACCTCGGCGACTTCGACCGGTACCCGGAGTTGGCCCGGCTGAACAGGATCGGTGACCCGGACCGGATCCGCCCCGGCCAGTTCCTGCACCTGCCGGAGTCCGCCGAGGACCGGGGCGTACGCGACCACGCCACCGGCCTGGTGGCCAACCCGCCGCCGCCCGGCGGTTGGCCGGAACCAGACCGCCCCGGACCGGTCCAGCCGGTCCAGCCCGACCGGGCGACAGAACGGCCGGGCATTGCAGAGCAGCCGGGCGGGACAGCGCAGCCAGGCACGGCAGAGCAGCCGGGCGGTGGGCCGGCGAGCGGGCCGTTCCCCGACGGGCGGCAGTCGGAAGGGACCGGTACGACCGCGCCCCCGTCGGGTCGGGGAGGTGACGACGGGACGACACACCCGGTCGGCGCGACCGGTCCGGTCGGCGGCACGCCGGACGGGGTCGACCGGCCACTGGCGGTTGCCGCGGTGATCGCGGCGGCCGGCATGGTCGGCGCGCAGGTCGGTGCGTTGTTCGGGCTGCGGGGCCGGCCGTCCCGACGGACCTCGGTGAGCACCGGCCGGCACCGGCTCCGTGACGGGGCGGGTGACTGAGAGCCAACGCTCAGCACGAGGATTCGACCTGTCCCGCTGTGCCGGGCGGGCCGCGGACTGCTCAGGGAAGGCGGGTCTGCACAACGCCCCCGACGACCCGGGTGGGCAGCACCTGCTGGTCACTGGCGGCCGGACCCTGCACCACCCGACCGGCGTCCAGCTGGAACCTGCTGCCGTGCCACGGGCACTGGACGCAGTCCCGACCGCCCACCGTCACCAGCTCACCCTCGCCGAGCGGACCGCCCTGGTGGGCGCACCGGTCCAGCAGCACACTCACCTGGTCACCCTGCCGGTAGACCAGCACCGACACCTCGTCGATCCGACGGGTGAGCAGGGCACGTTCCGGCAGGGCGGCCAGGTCCGCGATCGCGTACCAGCCGTCGGAGAGCTGACGCAACTCCGGCGCCCCGTGGTTGACCGCCGACGCCTGCTTGTAGGCCAGATGCCCGCCGAGGAACGCGCCACCGCTGACCGCCGACAGGCCGGCGAACCCGAGGGCCCGGCCGACCGTGTGCAGCCCACCGAGCCGAGCGGCGAGTGAGCCCGCGTACAACAGGACACCGACGCCGTTGGCGATCGCGTGCACCAGACCGACCCGACGCTGCTCCCGGGCCAGCGACGCCCAGTCGTTGACCCCGGCGAGCGCGGCGGGCAACGCGGTGGCGGTACCGACCGCGACCAGGGCGGTGGCGGCGCGGCGCTGGCCTGGCCACAGGTCGAGGATGGCCGAACAGGTCCAGGCGCCGACCGGCAGTTGCACCAGCGCCGGATGCAGCGGATGCCCGAGCCACACCCCGTGCAGGGCGTCGCGGACCCGCTGCGGACGCAGCACCGCGAGCACCCCCCGCTGGAGCCGGTCACCAGCCCGGTCCAGTACGGCAGTCTGCTCAAGTCGGCTCAGAAGGGCACGCACCGCCGGGGTTTACCCACCGTCGCGGTCGGCAAACGCCCACCGGTTCGACAGCGTCCACCGGACCGGCACACACTCCGGGCGAGTCGCCGGCATGCCCGGACCCGGGCCGGGTAGAACGGCAGGCATGCGGATCGCGATCACCGGCGCCACCGGCAACGTCGGCAGTGCGCTGCTGCGCCGGCTCGCCGCCGAGCCGGACATCGAGGTGATCGGCATCGTCCGGCGCTGTCCGGAACCGGGCTCCGGCCCGCCGTACGACGCGGTGCGCTGGCACTCCGCCGACCTCGGGGACCCGGCCTGCCTGCATCCACTCGCCGAACTCCTCGCCGGGGTCGACGCGGTGGTGCACCTCGCCTGGCAACTGCAACCCGGTCACCAGCGCGCCCGGATGCGGCGGACCAACATCAACGGCACCCGGCACGTGGTGAACGCGATGCTCGCCGCCGACGTACCGAAACTGGTGTACGGGTCGTCGGTCGCGACGTACGCGCCCGGGCCGAAGGACCGGCTGGTCGACGAGAGCTGGCCGGCAACCGGCATCGGCCGGCGTTCCGGCTACAGCGTCGACAAGGCGACCGTGGAGGCGTACCTCGACGGCGTCGAACGCGACTACCCGGGGCTGCGGGTGGTCCGGATGCGCAAACCCCTGGTCGTCCAGCGTGAGGCGGGCGCCGAGGTCACCCGGCACCTGCTCGGCCGCCTCGTACCGGTCTCGTTGTTCCGTGGCGGGCGCTTCCCGGTGGTGCCGCGGCACCGGCTGTTACGGGTACAGGTGGTGCACGCCGACGACGTCGCCGAGGCGTACCTGAAGGTGTTGCGCGGTGGCCTGACCGGAGCCTTCAACCTCGCCGCGGAGCCGGTGCTCGACGGGCCGCTGGTCGCCGCCGAGGTCGGCGGGCTGGCGGCGCCGCTGCCGCTGCCGCTGCTCCGGCTGCTGGCCCGGACGGCGTGGCGGAGCCGGCTGCTCCCCGCCGACGAGGGCTGGTTCGAGCTGAGCGCCGCCGCGCCGCTGATGGACTGCTCCCGGGCCGAGCGGGAGCTGGGCTGGCGGCCCCGGCACGACGCCGTCGACGCGCTGCGGGAACTGCTCGCCGGGATTGCCGAGCATGCCGGCGCCCCGACTCCACCGATGCGTCAACAAGCAGCCTGATCGGCAGGTGGAATCCCTTCTTGTCGCCGGGCGGCGGCCGGTTGTGGCGAAGGGCCCGTTCCTGACACCCGGGTGCGGCAGGCTGGAGGGCGTGGACCGGACCGGGGTGGCGGACTGGATCGCCGGGTACGAGCGGGCGTGGCGCGCTGTCGGCACCGCCCCGCTGGCCGAACTCTTCACCGACGACGCCCGCTACCTGCAGGGACCGTACCGGGAACCGGTGGTCGGCCTGCCGGCGATCGCCCGGATGTGGCAGGCGGAGCGGGAAGGCCCGGACGAGGTCTTCACGATGCGGCACGAGATCGTCGCGGTGGACGGCGATGTCGCGGTGGCCCGGGTCGAGGTACGGTACGGCCCGCCGAGCGGAGACGAGTACCGCGACCTCTGGATCATGCGGTTTGCCGGGGACAACCGGTGCCGGTCCTTCGAGGAGTGGCCGTTCGCCCCACCCGGCTGAAACCGGTGGCGTGGACCACCCCTCCAGGCTAATCTCGGCCCTCGACCTGAGGATCCGACAAGACGAGGCGTACGACATGGCGGAGCGGAACCTGACCGACGAGCGGCTGTCGGCGGGCAGCCCGGTGACGGTACGGCTGGTCAAGGCGCCCCGGCCGGACAAGTCGTACCCGGCGACGGTGGTCGCCGACGACGGCGTCCACGTGACGGTTTACGCCCCCTGGGCTGACCCGCAGGTGCGGGATCTGGGTTTTGTCCAGTTCGCACCGGGCGACGTCTTCGTCGAGCACTACTGGCGGGACCGGTGGTACGCGGTCAAGGAGGTACGGGACGCGGCCGGCGGGCTCAAGGGCTGGTACTGCGACGTGACCCGGCCGACCGTGGTCCGGGGCGGCGCGCTGGAGGTGGCGGATCTCGACCTCGACCTGTGGGTCTCGGCCGACCTGAGCCGGGTGGAACGGCTGGACGAGGACGAGTTCCTGGCCAGCGGCCTGGTCGAGCGTGACCCGGTCGCGGCGGACCAGGCCCGCCGGGCCCTGGCCGAACTGGTCGACCTCGCCGCCGACGGCTTCAGCACGACCCTCGCCCGGTAGCCGACTGTCGCCCGGTGGCGGAGCGTCGGCCCGCCCGGTAGCCGGCCGTCGCCTGGTAGCCGGCCGTCGCCCGGTAGCCGGCCGTCGCCTCGTCCGGCCGGCCCGCCCGGAACTGGGGAGCAGGACCGCGTACCCGGGGGATGGGCAGACCCACGTCCGGCAGGCATCCTGGTCCGATGGGCGTACGGGTGGAGGATAACGGTCCGGTTCGGACGGTGGTGCTGTCCCGGCCGGAGAGCCGGAACGCGGTGGACGGGCCGACCGCCCGGTCACTGGCGGACGCGTTCCGGATCTTCGACAGCGACGACGAGGCGTCGGTGGCGGTGCTCTGGGGGGAGGGTGGCACGTTCTGCTCCGGAGCCGACCTGAAGGCGATCACCACGTCCAGCGGCAACCGGGTCGAACCGGAGGGGGACGGTCCGATGGGACCGACCCGGATGGTGTTGACCAAGCCGGTGATCGCCGCGATCGCCGGATACGCCGTCGCCGGCGGGCTGGAGCTGGCACTCTGGTGCGATCTGCGGGTCGCCGAGACCGACGCCGTGTTCGGGGTGTTCAGCCGCCGCTGGGGCGTACCGCTGATCGACGGTGGGACGAGTCGGCTGGCCCGGTTGGTCGGCGAGAGCCGGGCGATGGACCTGATCCTCACCGGCCGGCCGGTTCCGGCCACCGAGGCGTACGAGATGGGGTTGGTGAACCGGCTGGTGCCGCCGGGTGAGGCGCGGGCGGCGGCGGAGCGGCTGGCCGCCGAGATCGCCTCGTTTCCGCAGCGCTGCCTGCGCAACGACCGGCTGGCCGTCCTGGCCGGCGCCGGTCGGCCGGACGCGGAGGCGCTGCGCACCGAGCTGGCGTACGGGATGGACTCGCTCGCCGTCGACGCGCCGGAGGGGGTGGCCCGGTTCGTGGCCGGCGAGGGCCGGCACGGGACGTACGATCCGACGCCCCGGCCCCGACGGGGGCCGGCGGCCCGGGTTGTCGGCGGGGACGGCGACGCCGCCGGAACCGGGTAGCCGGCGCGGACCGGCGCCTGGCCGTCCCCGAAGCCGGCGGCGAGACCGTAGCCGGGGCGGTCAGCCGCATCGGGTGGGCCGACGACGGTCGGTCAGGCCGGTCAGTCAGCCGGGCCGGGCGGGCCGACGACGGTCAGTCAGGCCGGTCGGGTAGCGGCGGCAGCGGGAGTGGGATCGCGGGCAGGCCGTCGAGGCTGCTGGCGACGTACTCCTTCTTCTCGCAGTAGGCGGAGAACTCCTCGTCGGTCTTGCGGCCGAAGAACTCCGTGTGCAGCGTCCGCTCCGCCCGCAGGTCCATCAGTGGTACGGCGTAACCACAGCTGTCGCTGATCCGGTGGGCGGTGACCAGGATGATCGCCCGCAGGCCCGGATCGTCGGCGCGGCTGAACCGCCCGATCAGGTCGCCCCAGCGCGGCTCGTCCCGGAAGACCACCTCGCCCCGGCCGTGCACCCGGACGATGTTCGGCGGGCCGTCGAAGGCACACCACATCAGGGTGATCCGGGCGTTCTCCCGCAGGTGGGCCACGGTTTCCGCGCCGCTGCCCCCGAAGTCGAGGTACGCCACCGTCCGCTCGTCGAGCACCGCCAGCGAGCCGGTGAGGCCCTTCGGCGAAAGGTTGACGTGCCCGTCGGCGGCCAGTGGCGCGGTCGCCACGAAGAAGACCGGCTGTGCCTCGATGAAGGCGCGCAGTCGACCGTCGATCCGATCATGAACTTTGCCCACGTTCCCATCCTGCTCCGCCGTACTGAACAGGACAAACATCGTCCAGCAGGTGGGCGGGCCCAGCTGTCAGGGGAGGGGCCCTCTCCGATACCGGAGACGACCGGAGGCCCCCTCCCTGACATCCGTACCTAGACCTCGAGCCAGATGGCGGTGTCCGGCGGCAGAACGTCACCGTCGACGGGGCGGCTGGTCAGCAGCCGGGTACGGTGTGCCGGCAGCGGCACCGGCTCGGCGGATAGGTTCACCAGGCAGATGAACCCGGGGTCGCGGGCGAGGGCGAGCACTCCGTCCGGGGCGTCGAGCCAGCGCAGGGCGCCGTCGCCGAGGGCCGGCAGCGCGCGGCGGAGCCGGATCGCCGTACGGTAGAGCTCCAACATCGAGTGCGGGTCGCCGGTCTGCGCCTGTACGGTCCGGTCCTTCCAGGTCGCCGGCTGCGGCAGCCATGGCGCGGTGGTGGCCCCGTCCGGGCTGAAGCCGAACGGCGCGGCGTCCCCCTCCCAGGGCAGCGGCACCCGGCAGCCGTCCCGGCCCGGGTCGACGTAGCCGGAGCGCGGGTACATCGGGTCCTGCCGCAGTGCCGGCGGGATGTCCTCGACCTCCCACAGGCCCAGTTCCTCGCCCTGGTAGACGTACGCGGCGCCGGGCAGCGCCAGGGAGAGCAGCGCGGCCGCCCGGGCCCGTACGGTGCCGAGCTCCAGGTCGGTCGGGATGCCCTCGCGCTTCTTCGCGAAGGCGAAGGTGGTGTCCTCGCGGCCGTACCGGGTGACCACCCGGGTGACGTCGTGGTTGGAGAGGACCCAGGTCGCCGGTGCGCCGATCGGGGCGTGTTCGGCGAGGGTGCCGTCGATGCTGTCGCGCAGCTTGGCGGCGTCCCAGGCGCAGCTGAGGAAGTCGAAGTTGAACGCGGTGTGCAGTTCGTCCGGCCGCAGGTAGTTGGCGAACCGCTGCCGGTCCGGCAGCCACACCTCGCCGATCAGCGCCCGTGGCTCCGGGTACGAGTCGGCGATCCGCCGCCAGCTCCGGTAGATCTCGTGTACGCCGTCCAGGTCGTGGAACGGGTGCGGCGAGCCCTCCACCACCTCGGGCAGGGTGTGGTCCTTGAGCAGCAGAGCGGCCGAGTCGATCCGGATGCCGTCGATGCCCCGGTCGAGCCAGAACCGCAGGATCTCCTCGAACTCGGCCCGTACCCGGGGGTGGTCCCAGTTGAAGTCCGGCTGCTCCGCGGCGAACAGGTGCAGGTACCACTCACCCGGGCTGCCGTCCGGGTTGGTGGTCCGGGTCCAGGTGCCGCCGCCGAACTCGCCGATCCAGTCGGTCGGCGGCAGTTCGCCGTGCTCCCCGCGTCCGGGACGGAACCAGAAGAGGTCCCGCTCCGGCGCGCCCGGCCCGCCGGCCAGCGCCGCCTGGAACCAGGGGTGCTGGTCCGAGCAGTGGTTGGGGACCAGGTCGATGATGATCCGCAGGCCGAGCTGGTGCGCCTCGGTGACCAGCTCGGTGACCTCGTCGAGGGTGCCGAAGACCGGTTCGATGGCCCGAAAGTCGGAGACGTCGTAGCCGGCGTCGGCCATCGGGGACGGGTACCACGGCCCGAACCAGATGGCGTCGACACCGAGGTCGGCCAGGTAGCCCAGCCGCTTCCGGATGCCGGCGACGTCGCCGATGCCGTCGCCGTTCGCGTCGGCGAAGCTGCGCGGGTAGACCTGGTAGATCACCGCGTCTCGCCACCACCGGCGGCTGTCTGATGTGGACACGAGTACCTGCTCTCTGGATCGGTCCGGGGTCGTCGCCGTCGGCAGCTGGCCACCCGGGTCCGGGCGTGCGGGGGTGACACGGACCTCTGCTACGCCTTGTTTGGTGTCGATGACCATACAAACCCTGCGCGAGCTTCGCAATAAGCCGACAGAAGTCTGAAAGATGACGACCGAGGCTGTCCGGGTTGCGGGTGAGTGGCGATCTGCACGGCGCAGGGCCGGCCGGGCTTCCGGATGTTCCCGGACGAGACACGAGCCGGGCCGGGTCAGCCCGGGGACGGCAACGCACCAGAGCGGGACGGCCCCACCCGGGGATGGCCGTGGCAGGCGGCCGGCAACATGGTCGTTCCGGCCGGCGGCCGGCAACAGCGACAGTGGGACGGCGACGATCTCGGAGCGGGCGACCTGCGACGAGCGGCGGCAGCGGGTGCCGGCTCAGTGGCCGGGTGCCGGCGCGGTCGAGCCGCGTACCACGAGTTCGGGTTCGAAGAGCAGCTCGTCGGTGAGCACCCCGACCCCCTCGATCTGGTTGACCAGCAGGTCCACTGCGGCCTGGCCCATCATCTCGATCGGTTGCCGGACCGTGGTCAGCGGCGGGTCGGTGCAGGTCATCAGCGCCGAGTCGTCGAAGCCGACCACCGAGATGTCCGCCGGCACCGCGCGACCCAACCGACGGGCGGCCCGGATCGTGCCGAGCGCCATCACGTCGCTGGCGCAGATCACCCCGGTCACCCCGCGCTCGATCAGCTTGCTCGCCGCGACCCGGGCACCCTCCATCGAGAAGCTGGAGCGTTCCACGCACTCCTCGCCCTCGGACCAGCCGGCGATGTTCGCCATCGCGGCCAGCTTCCGGCGGGACGGTACGTGGTCGGCCGGCCCCAGCACGAGACCGATCCGCTCGTGTCCGAGCGACCGCAGGTGCCCGTACGCCTGCTCGACCGCCACCGCGTCGTCGGTCGACACGCACGGGAAGCCCAGCTCGTCCACACCCGCGTTGACCAGGACGACGGGCAGGCCCCGGTCGGTCAGCCGGCGGTAGTGGTCGTGCTGGGCGTCGGCCAGCGCGTACGAGCCACCGGCGAAGATGACGCCGGAGACCTGGTGGTCGAGCAGCATCTCCACGTAGTCCACTTCGGAGATGCCGCCGATGGTCCGGGCGCAGAGCGCCGGGGTCAGACCACGCTGGGCGAGTGACCCGGTGACCACCTCGGCCAGCGCGGGGAAGATCGGGTTCTGCAGTTCCGGCAGGACGAGTCCGACCAACCGGGCCCGTTCTCCCCGCAGTTTGCTGGGCCGTTCGTAGCCGAGCACGTCCAGGGCGGTCAGCACGGCGACCCGGGTGCTCTCGGAGACGCCGCCCCGACCGTTGAGCACCCGGCTCACCGTGGCCTCGCTGACCCCGGCCTTCCGGGCCACCTCGGTGAGTCTTCTCGTCACGGCCGCGATCGTACGACAGGAACTTGCAAAAACCGAACCAAAGTTCGCCGCGCTACTGCAACAAACCTCGTACCGCTGTCTCGATCGCCCGGTGGAAGGTCGGATAGGCGTAGATCATGCCGGCCAGCGTCTGCACCGGGACCTCGGCGTGCACCGCCACCGCCAGCGCGCTCAACACCTCGCCGCCGACCGGCCCGACCGAGGTCGCGCCGACCAGGATCCCACGGTCGGCGTCGGCGACCAGCTTGATAAAGCCCTCGCCACCGACGTCGTGGATCCATCCCCGGGTGGAGTCGGAGAGCGCGGTGTTGCCGACCCGGACGGTCAGCCCCCGGTCCCGGGCCTGCCGCTCGGTCAGCCCGACCGCGCCCACCTCCGGGTCGGTGAAGGTGACCCGGGGCACCGCCCGGTAGTCGGCCCGCCGGGCGCCACCCTGCCGGGAGGCGGTCCCGGCCCGTTCGAGGATGTCGTCGATCGCGACCCCGGCCTGGTACATCGCCACGTGGGTGAAGGCGCCGTGTCCGGTCAGGTCGCCGACCGCCCAGATGCCGTCCGCCGCACGCATCCGGTCGTCGGTCGTCACGAACCGCGCCGTCGGGTCCAGCCCGACCGTGTCCAGGCCGAGCCGGTCGAGTACGGCCCGCCGGCCGGTCGCCACCAGCAGCCGTTCCCCGCGTACGTCGTCGCCGTTCGCCAGGTGCACGGTGAAGCCGGTGCCGTCGTACGCCACCCGCTCGGCGGCGGCGCCGGTGTGCACCGTCACCCCGTCGGCGCGCAGTGCCGCGGTGACCTGTTCCGACGACTCCGGTTCCTCCAGGGCGAGGATCCGTCCGCCGGCCTCGATGATCTCGACCCGTACGCCGAACCGGGCGAAGACCTGCGCGAGTTCCACCCCGATCGCCCCGCCGCCGAGGATCACCAGGGATCCGGGCAGTTCGGCCAGTTCGATCGCCTCCCGGTTGGTCCAGTACGGCGTACCGGCCAGCCCCGGCACCGGCGGGATGACCGGGGTGGTTCCGGTGCCCAGCACGACCCCGATCCGGGCCCGGTAGAGCTCGTCGGCGACCTGGACCAGGCCGGGGCCGACCAGCCGGCCGGTGCCCCGGACCAGACGGCCGCCGTTGGCGGTGAACCGCTCGGCGGCGCGGTTGTCGGTCCAGCCGGCGGTGGCGTCGTCCCGGATCCGCCGGGCCACCGTGTTCCAGTCCGGCTCGACCCGGGCCCGACCGGCCAGGTGGTCGACCCGACGCGCCTCGGCGAGCACGTTGGCCGCCCTGATCATCATCTTGCTCGGTACGCATCCCCAGAACGGGCACTCGCCGCCGACCAGGTTGTGCTCGACGCCGACGACCGTGAGGCCGGCGGAGGCGAGTCGGTTCGCCGTCTCCTCGCCGCCCACCCCCAGCCCGATCACCACGACGTCCACCTCGGCGGTGACGTCGCCGTCCGCGTGCCTCTGTTCCGGTTCAGCCATGAGGCCAGCTTTCCGCATCCGTGGCTGGCCGACCAACCGGATCGGCGCATCGGGCTCCCCGCCCCGGGCACGTCCGACGGCAACTCCGTGCCGGGTTCCCGACTCGGATTTGGGGCGCATCCGACAAACCTCAGAAGCCTCCGGCGACGGGCGAGAGGGCAACCGCGCCTCGGCTGGCTCCACCAAACCGGTGGATTCCGGGCATCAAGCATTACTCCTGTCATCATCTGTCGTGATGAAGTCGTGTCTTTTCACAGCACAATCGATATCTTGCGAAGATGAGTTCGCCTCGCTACAGTGACCCCACTCACACACTGACGCCACGCAGCTCCAGGGCCTGGTCACCGGGCGGATAGCGGTCGACAGCAGGGCAGCCACGGTGACGATCCCGCGGATCAGCAGAGGTCCTGGAGACTCCCGTTCCCGAAGGGATGGACAGATGTCCGTACCGCAGTACCGGAAGGCCGCGGCCCTGGCGCTCGCGGCCGGCCTGGGGCTCAGCCTCACGGCATGTTCCACGAAGAGCGACGACGGCGACTCGAACGCCGGCGGCAAGGTCACCATCACGGTCGACTGCCAGCCGGTCGGCTCCCAGAAGGAGCTGCTGCAGAACTGGAACGACGATGTCGCCGAGTTCCAGCGGCTGAACCCGGACATCGTCGTCAAGAGCGTGAGCGTCGGCGAGCAGTGCAACAACCCGCCGGACTTCACCGCCCGGCTCGCCGGCGGCACCGTGACCGACGTGTTCTACGGATACATGACCGACCTCCAGCAGGTGCTGGACTCCGGCCAGGCGATGGACATCACCGGGTTCGCCACCAGGGAGACGGTGCCGACCTGGGACAGCATCGACCCGGCGCTCAAGGAGGTCTTCAGCGACGGCGGCAAGCTCTACGCCCTGCCGGTGAAGAACTACTCGATGGGTCTGATCTACAACAAGGTCCTGTTCCAGCAGGCGGGGCTCGACGTGAACAACCCGCCGAAGACCTGGCCCGAGGTCCGGGAGGCGGCCAAGAAGATCTCCGCGCTCGGTAACGGCATCGCCGGCTACTCCGAGTACAGCGCCGGCAACACCGGCGGCTGGCACTTCACCGCCCTGCTCTACTCCCAGGGCGGCCAGGTGCTGACCCCGGACGGCACGAAGGCCGACTTCAACAACCCGATGGGCAAGCAGGTCCTGCAGAACCTCAAGGACATGCGGTACGGCGACAACAGCATGGGCAGCCGCCAGCTGCTGCAGTGGGGCGACCTGCTGACCAACGCCGCCGGCGGCAAGGTCGGCATGTTCGTCGGCGCGCCGGACGCCACCCAGGCGATCGTCAGCCAGTTCCAGGGCAAGTTCCAGGACTGGGCGATGGCGCCGCTGCCCGGCCAGGCCGGTCCGGCCAGCGCGACCCTCGGCGGCGGCGAGGGCTACTTCTTCAAGAAGGGCCTCACCCCCGAGCAGGTCAAGGCCGGTCTGAAGTGGATCGCGTACCAGAAGCTGACCCCGGGCAAGGGCCAGTTCGACTACGTACGGTCCAAGCCGCAGAACTACCCGGTCGGGCTGCCCCAGCCGCTGCTGTTCGCCAACGGCACCGAGGCGCAGAAGCAGGAACTCGAACTGCGCAAGGCGAACGCCAACGTCGACACGGCGAACTTCGCGCTCTTCGAGGCGACCCCGGTCCCGATCAAGGGTGAACCGCGCAACGCGCAGGCGATCTACGCGGTCCTCGACGCCGCGATGTCCGGGGTGCTGACCAACCCGAACTCGAACATCGACGCACTGCTCAAGACGGCCGAGGAAAAGGTCAACCAGCTGCTCGCCGCCGAGAGCTGACGTACCCCCGGGGGGCCGGCGGACACCGGCCCCCCATCGGCGTCCGCGCCGCCCGAGTCCGGCCACCGATTTCCGCAGGAGTTGCCTTGGCGATCACCACCGTCCCGGGGACCACCAGGCCGGGTCGCGCCGCGCCACCGCCGAAGACGGCCGGTCCGCGGCGTACCGGCCTCGGCCGCAAGGTACGGGACAACCTCACCGGGCACGCGTTCCTGATCGGCGCGGTGCTCTGCTTCGCGGTCTTCTCCTGGTACCCGATGATCCGCGGCATCGTGATGAGCTTCCAGCGCACCCGACGGGGCGAGACCACCTGGGTGGGCTGGGACAACTACCTGCGCATCATCGACGACCCGAGCTTCTGGACCGCCTGGAAGAACACCCTCTACTTCACCGCGCTCGCACTGATCCTCGGGTACGCGGTGCCGTTCTTCGTGGCGATCCTGCTCAACGAGTTCCGGCACTTCAAGGGCTATCTGCGGATCCTGGTCTACCTGCCGGTGATGCTGCCGCCGGCCTCGGCGCTCTTCCTCTTCAAGTACTACGCGTACGACCCGAGCGAGGCGGGCCTCTTCAACGCGGTACTCAAGGCGCTGCACCTGCCGACGTCGCAGTGGATGCAGTCCCCCGACATGACGATGCCGGCGATGGTGTTCGCGTCGACCTGGATGAACATGGGCGGCGCGGTGCTCATCTACCTGGCGGCGCTGCAGAACATCCCCGGCGAGCTGTACGAGGCGGCCGAACTGGACGGCGCCGGGATCTGGCGACGGATCGTCAACGTGACGATCCCGCAGACCCGGCTGATCCTCCTGCTCCTGGCGATGCTGCAGATCGTCGCCACCATGCAGCTCTTCATCGAACCGCTGATCCTCGCCAACGGTGCGGGCGCGGAGGACTCCGCGACCTCGGTGGCGTACCTCATCTACCAGCACGGGTTCTTCCAGAACGACCTCAACGGCGCCGCGGCGCTCGGCGTGATCATGCTGGTGGTGCTCGCCGGCTTCAGCGCCGTCTACGCGCGGATGACCTCGAAGCAGGACTAGGACGGGCGAGACATGGCACAGGACTCCGGCACCCGGACGCTCATCTCCCACGCCCAGCTGAGGCGGGGGCGCGGCAGGGTCGTCTACTGGACGCTGCTCACCGTCGTCGTGGTGGTGTTCACCCTGGTCTTCCTCGGGCCGCTCTACTGGATGGTCACCGGCGCGTTGAAGTCCGGCCAGGAGATCGCGCAGGTCCCGCCGACCCTGTTCCCCGAGGATCCCCAGCCGCAGAACTACGTCGACGCGTGGCAGAACCTCGACCTCGCCAAGCTGCTCTTCAACACGTTCTACTACGCGACCGGCGCGGTGCTGTTCCAACTCGTCTTCGACGCCGCGGCGGCGTACTCGTTGTCGAAGCTGCGGCCGGTCCTCGGCAACGTGATCCTCGGCCTGATGCTGGCCACCCTGATGATCCCGGCGATGGTGCTCATCGTCCCGCAGTACGTGACCGTGATCGACCTGCCGATCCTGCACATCAACCTGCTCGACTCGCCGTTCGCGATCTGGCTGCCGCTGGTCGCGAACGCGTTCAACATCTTCCTGCTGAAGCGCTTCTTCGACTCGATCCCGGAGGAGCTGATGTCGGCGGCGGTGATGGACGGGGCGTCACCGCTGCGCACCCTGTGGTCGATCATCCTGCCGATGTCGCGCCCCATCCTCGGCGTGGTCTCGATCCTGGCGGTCACCGCGGTCTGGAAGGACTTCCTCTGGCCGAAGCTGGTCATGCCGTCGCCGGAGACCCGGACGGTCAGCGTCGGCATCTACGCCTTCTCCGGTGGTACGCCGATGAACGTGGTGGTCGCCGCCTCGGTCATCGCCGCGATCCCGACGGTGATCATCTTCCTGATCTTCCAGCGGAACATCATGTCTGGCCTGACCACCGGCAGCATCAAGGGCTGACCACCGGCGGTTTCAGCGGCTGACCGCCGGCGGTTTCAGCGGCTGACCGCCGGCGGCCCGCTCGTCCCGGGTCGGGGCGGACGGGGTTCCGGGTACCGGCACCGGGGCGCCGGTCGGGGTCAGCAGTGCCCGGGTGACCACGGCGGCGCGACGGCCTTTCGGCACCACGGCCCGGCGGGCGAAGACCTCGTAGTCGGCGGCGACGACCTCGTCGAGGATGCCGCCGTACAGCAGGTACGCGGTCCGGATGCAGGACTGCGACGCGGGGGCGAGCAGGGTCACCCCGGGCGCCGCCGCCGCGTAGTGCGCCCGGGCGCGCTCCACCTCGTACCTGATCAGGTGCCGGACCCGGGGTGGGCTGGCCCGTCGCCGCGCGGCCTCGACCAGGTCGGCGCGGGTCACCCCGAACGCCGCCAGGTCCTCGCCGGGCAGGTAGACCCGGTCCCGGGCCAGGTCCTCGGCGACGTCCCGGATGAAGTTGGTCATCTGGAAGGCGAGGCCGAGTTGCCGGGCCGGTTCCCGGGCGGCGGCCGGGTCGGCGCTGCCCAGGATCGGCAGCATCATCGTGCCGATCGCCGCCGCCGAGCCCGCCATGTAGTCGAGCAGGTCGGCGTAGCGGGGGTAGTCGGTGACCGTGAGGTCCATCGCCATGCTGCGCAGGAAGACGGCGAAGTCCGCCCGGTCGAGGTCGAAGACCGCGATGGTGTGCAGGACCGCCGGCAGCAGCGGGTCGTCGACCGGTTCCCCGGCCAGTCCGGCCAGGAACCGCTCCGACCAGTCGGCGAGTCGCGCGGCCCGGGCCTCGGCCGGCAGGTCCTCGGTGCGGTCGACGATCTCGTCCGCATAGCGGGTGAAGCCGTAGAGGGCGTGCACATGTCGTCGTTTCCACGCCGGCAGCAGCCGGGTCGCGAGATAGTAGGTCCGGCCGTGCTGTCGGTGCAGCTCGCGACAGCGCTGGTAGGACCCGTCGAGACTGGTGTACACCGACCCTCCCGGGGAATCGACGCATAAATCGATGCAACTCGTCAGCTCAGGGTACGCTCAGCGGCGGACGGACGCCGGGGTTCGCCCCGTCGACGGAGCTGCTGGTGACGGCGTGGCGGAGGTGGACGGGTGCGAACCGTGACAGGACGGACCGACCGAGTGGTGGTCGTCGGCGCCGGACTCGGTGGCCTGGCCTGCGCCCTGCACCTGGCCGGCAGCGGCCGCCAGGTGACCGTGCTGGAACGCGAGCCGCTCCCCGGCGGCCGGGCCGGGCGGTTGACCCTGGACGGCTACGAGTTCGACACCGGCCCGACCGTGCTGACCATGCCGGACCTGCTCGCCGAGGCGTTCGGCGCGGTCGGCGAGGAGTTGACCGACTGGCTGGACCTGGTCCGGCTCGACCCGGCGTACCGGGCCCACTACCCGGACGGCTCCACACTGGACGTGATCACCGACACGTCCCGGATGGCCGCCGAGATCTCCCGGGTCTGCGGCCCCCGGGAGGCCGACGGCTACCTGCGGTTCGTCGACTACGCCCAGCGCCTCTGGCAGCTCGAACGCGCCGACTTCATCGACCGCAACCTGGACAGCCCGACCGATCTGCTCACCGCCAACCTGCTCCGCCTGCTCGGCGCCGGCGCCTTCCGGCGACTCCAAACCAAGATCAACCAGTTCTTCGCCGACCCCCGGACCCGACGGATCTTCTCCTTCCAGGCCATGTACGCCGGCCTCGCCCCGCACGACGCGCTCGCCATCTACACCGTCATCGCGTACCTCGACTCGGTCGCCGGGGTCTGGTTCCCGCGCGGCGGCATCCACGCCGTCTCCCGGGCACTCGCCGACGCCGCCGAGAAACACGGCGTACGGATCCGGTACGGCACCACGGTCACCCGGGTGGAGTCCTCGACGGGCCGGGCCACCGGCGTGGTCACCGCCGACGGCGAACGGATCCCGGCCGACGTGGTGGTGCTCAACCCCGACCTGCCGGTCGCGTACCGCGACCTGCTGCCCACGGCGGCCGGACCCGGCCCACGCCGACTGCGCTACTCGCCGTCCTGCGTGGTGCTGCACGTCGGCGCCCGGCAGGGCTACCGGCGGATCGCCCACCACAACATCCACTTCGGCCGGGCCTGGCGGGGCACCTTCGACCAGGTCATCCGTCGGGGCGAACTGATGTCCGACCCGTCGCTGCTGGTCACCAACCCCAGCCGGACCGACCCGTCGGCCGCGCCACCGGACCGGCACAGCTACTACGTGCTCGCCCCGGTGCCCAACCTCGAGGTCGGTGCCGGGCTCGACTGGCAGGGCGACCTGCCCCGACGGTACGCCGACGAACTGCTCGCCACCCTGGAACGACGCGGCTACCGCGGGCTGACCGACAGCGTCGAGGTGAGCCGGATCGTCACCCCGGCCGACTGGGCCGCCGCCGGGATGGCCGCCGGCACGCCGTTCGCCGCCGCGCACAGTTTGTGGCAGACCGGCCCGTTCCGTCCGGGTAATCTGCACCGAACATTGTCCAATGTGGTTTTCGTCGGCTCCGGCACCCAGCCGGGCGTCGGCGTGCCGATGGTGCTGATCTCCGGGAAGCTCGCCGCTGCCCGGGTGACGGGAGGTAACGGATGACATCAGGTCGCGAGGCGCACCTGGTGGAACTGGTCGACGAGGCCGGGACGGCGCTCGGCACCCGTACCGTCGACGAGGCGCACCGGTCACCGGGCCTGCTCCACCGGGCCTTCTCCGTACTGCTGGTCGCCCCGGACGGGCGGGTGCTGCTCCAGCGGCGGGCCGCCGTCAAGACCCGGTTCCCGCTGCGCTGGGCGAACAGCTGCTGCGGACATCCGGCCCCCGGCCAGTCACCGGAGCGCGCCGCCCGGGTCCGCCTGCGCGAGGAACTCGGCATCAACCCCGTACCGCTGACCGAGGTCGGGGTCTACCTCTACCGCGCCGAGGACCCCGGCACCGGTCGGGTCGAGTACGAGTACGACCACGTACTGCGCGGCGAGTTCGACCCGGACGCCGTGGTGCTGCCCGACCCGGACGAGGTCGCCGACCTGCACTGGGTGCACCCGGCGGAACTGCGCGACCGGATCACGGCCGACCCCGGGTCGTACGCCCCCTGGCTCGGTGGGGTGCTGGGCCGGTTCACCGGTTCGGGCCCGGCGGCCGGCGCCGTCGGTGTGGATCTCCCCGACCCGGGTGGCCGGGCCGCCGGAGCCCGGACCGGACCCCTCGGAGCCGATCACCCGGCGACGGAGCGGCAGGGTGGCCGATGACGGACTGAGCGCCGGCGACGTCGCGCGCCGGCTCGGGGTGGCGGTCACCACCCTGCGCAGCTGGCACCGGCGGTACGGGCTGGGCCCGAGCCGGCACGTGCCGGGTCAACATCGACGGTACGCCCCGGACGATCTCGTCCGGCTGGAGTTGATGCACCGGCTCACCGTCGAGGGGGTGAACCCGGCCGAGGCCGCGTACTGGGCCCGACGGGCTCCCGTTGCGGCGAGTGGTCCCGCCGCCCCGGCCATCCCCGCCGCCCCGGACGCCACCCCCGCCTCGGACGCCACCCCCGCCTCGGACGCCATCGGCGCCCCTGCCGTCGCCGCTGTACCGGAGGGCCCGGGGCGAGCGCCGGGTCGGACCGGCGGCGGACCGGTCATCCCGGTACGGCGGGCCGGGCCGGCCGCCCGGGGGCTGTCCCGGGCCGCCCTGCGACTCGACGCCGCGGCGATGCGGTCCCGGATCAGCACGGCGCTCGACACCGACGGCGTGGTCGCCACCTGGGAGCGGCTGCTCCGGCCGGTGCTGGCCGGAGTCGGCGACCGGCACGCCGCCACCGCCGGTCTGGTCGAGGTGGAACACCTGCTCTCCCGCTGTGTGTCGGAGGCCCTGGCAGCGGTGGACCGGCCGGCCGCCACCCCGTCCCCGCCTCGGATCCTGCTCGCCTGCGCCGACGAGGAGCAGCACAGCCTGCCGTTGGAGGCGCTGGACGCCGCGCTGGCCGAACTGGGCGTGCCGTGCCGCCTGCTCGGCGCCCGGGTGCCGACGACCGCGCTGGTCGCGGCGGTACGCCGCACCGCACCGGACGCCGTGGCCGTCTGGTCGCATCTCCCGGACACCGGTGACCCGGAGCAGCTCCGGGCGGTGCTCGCGACGCCCCGGCGCCCGGTGCTGCTGCTGGCCTGCGGCCCGGGCTGGCCGGCCGGTGCGCTGCCGGCCGGGGTGGTCACCCCGGCGAGCCTGGCCGAGGCGGTCGCGCTGCTCCGCGCCGTACCGGTGGGTTGATCGCCGGATCCCGGCATCTGTCGGGCGCGGAACGGGTGATTTGGGAGGTATTGTGGTAGCCGGGATACCGGTTTTGCTGGGCGGCACGGGATCACGTATGCTTTCCAAGCCTCCGGCGGGGCCGGATGGGAGCACAGCCGTCAAAGTTGTCATGTGCAATGATGGCGGGGCCGCCCTCATCGTCTAGCGGCCCAGGACGCCGCCCTTTCAAGGCGGTAGCACGGGTTCGAATCCCGTTGGGGGCACGGCTCCGGTCTCGGCCGGAGGCATAGCAGTACGAGCTAGGTCCTGTGGAGCAGTTGGAGTGCTCGCCGCCCTGTCAAGGCGGAGGTCGCGGGTTCAAGTCCCGTCAGGACCGCCAGCGCCGCTCGCCGCGCGTCTGTACGCGCGGCGTTCTGCGTTTCGGCCCAGGTTCCCAGGGCGGCGGTAGCGCCGTCGTACAGGTATCATGAGCCGAGCAACCCGGCCAGGTAGCTCAGTTGGTACGAGCGTCCGACTGAAAATCGGAAGGTCGGCGGTTCGACCCCGCCCCTGGCCACATAGCCTTTCGCCGGGCTACAGAGGTCCCCACCAGCGGAAACGCGGGTGGGGATCTTGCTTTTCGCCAGGCTCCTGGTGACGAACTGTGGATCAGGCCCGACGGCGGCCGTTGCGGTACCTCCGCTCTACACCCTGCCCGGTACGGCCTGGCTGACCTCCTGGGCTTGCCGGTCACAGTTGTCGGCATAGAGGCCCACAGAATGATGCGCACGGGTCACGGCTACAGTCGAGCGCGCCGATGGAGTGTTGTTTGGTGCTCGTAACCGGCTCCGACACTTCATTGATCCCTATGCCGTGACGACAACTCCGCCGATTCCTGTGCGCCCGGCCGGGGTGCCTACAAGCTCGACCGTGAGGCCGGCACGGACGCGCTCCCCGAGGACGTCGACGATGGCGTCCGTGACTCCGGAGACGAGGCGGGCGACGATCTCGTCGGCGTCGGGTCGACTGAACGCCGCCTCCCTGATGCCGAATGTGACGCTGGGAGAGGCTGCTTCTGCTGGGTTGCCGCCGATACCCCAACGGCCGGACGGTAGGCCGATCAACTGCACGACCGCGATGCTTCGGGCCCACTCCCCGTAGACGGCGACGACCGCGTCGGTCAGGTTCCGAATCAATGCGGTCTCCTGACCGGCCAGGTCGCTCTCCAGCACATGCACGCTGAGGTGGGGCATACCATCCTCCGTGAACGGGTTTGACCACAAATTAGCTTTGGTTACAAAGGTATTCGGGAGGTGGGCGGATGTCAACGCCTGACACCACGGACGACACGGTCAGGACGTTGCTCCTGGTGATGCCAAGGTTGGTCGGTAGGATCAAGCGTCTGCCACTGCCGGAACAGCTACGGTCACTTGAGCTGGCGCCGAGACACCTGTCGATGCTGTCCCTGCTCCTACTCGACGGTCCGCTGACCGTCTCCCAACTGGCCGGGATGCTGGGTGTGGCACCGACCACGGTGAGCCTGATCGTGGGCGATCTGAGCCGCAGAGGAGTCCTGGTACGGCGCGAGGACGACGCCGACCGCCGCCGCCGCATCGTCGACATCAGTCCTGAGAGCCGTCCGGCCATCACCCAATGGCTGTCTCCGGGCGCCCATGCGTGGCGGCAGGCCCTCGCACCGCTGAGCCCGGCACAACAGCGCACATTCGTCGACACCCTGCTCAGGTACGAGGCGGCCGTCTCGAGCCCGACGGAAACGGCACCAGCCAGCGGTTAGCAGCAACACCGCACACGGACCCGTTGACGGTCCTGGCCGACTCCACCCAGACCATGCTGTGCACGTACCCGTCCGCGGTACTCCTCGTCGGCCTGGTCCTCAACGCCGCCGCCGGCTGGTCGTGGGCGGACCCGGCCGCCGCGCTCGTCATCGCCGGGGTGGCCGTCAAGGAGGGCGTCGGGGCGTGGCGCGGCGAACACTGCGCCGACTACGCACCCGCCGGTGCGGCACCCGACGCCTGCGGTGCCGGCTGCTGCGGCACCGAGGCCGTGTGACGGGCGTGGGCCGCACCGCGTACGCCTGAGATCCGAACGCCGATATTCCATAAGGCCTGTCGGCGGACGAGATGCCGTTGAATGTCCGGGCATCAACGGAAGTCGAGGTTGTCCGCCCTCGCTACACTTCGGATACCGATCAAGATCACGGGAATCGGTCGGGCCCAGCAGAGGAGATGCGGCAATGCCAGCGCTGTTCGTCTGTGCACTGATCGTCTTCGCCGCCGCGGTGGTCGGCGCGCTCTACGCGGCGTTCGCGCCGAGGGGCACCCGGGCCGCGGCCCTGGGCGGTGCGTTCGCCGCACTCCTGCTCGGCGTCACACTCACCATCGCCTCCTCGGCGAATTCGGTGCCGGTCCGGAACGTCGGCATCGTGACCTCGTTCAACAAGCCCACCGGTGAGACCACCGGCAGCGGACTGAACTGGGTCGCGCCATGGAACAAGATCGGCGAGTGGGACGCCAGCCGGCAGAAGTACGACCACATCGGGGCCGACAACGCGGTCCCGGTCCGGACCGGAACGCTCGCTGTCGCCGGAGTCGAGCTGCTGGTCGAGTGGCAGGTCCGTGCCGAGAACGCGCCCCGGCAGTTCATGGACTACAAGGGGGACTTCGAAGCGTTCCGAGGTCAGCGCGTCGGCGTCCAGCTCGACGGCGCGGTGAACGACGCCTTCGCCACCTACAACCCGCTGGCGAACATCGACGCGAAGACCGGGAACCTCAATGTCGACCTGAAGCCCTTCGCCGACAAGGTGAAGACCTCCGCGCAGGAACGTCTCGGCGACGACATCGAAATCCTCAGCGTCACGATCATCCGGGTCAACCACGACGAGAAGACCGAGGCCAACATCAAGGTCTTCCAGGACAAGCTGGCGCAGGGCCGGAACCTCGACCAAGACCTCATCAACGCGGAAAAGCAGAAGGCCGTCACCGAGAAGAACGCCGAGGTCGACAAGATCACCCGCTGCCTCGAAATTGCCGAGCGGACCGGCAGCAACCCGGGCCTCTGCCTCAACCCGGGAATCGTGATGGGCGGCAAGTGATTCGTCACCGATCCTCGTGAAGCCGGACGGTACGTGAATCGATCTACCGTTCGGCGCACGGATCGACCGCCCGCCGCGCCAAAGGTGCACAGCTAGGAGGCAGCCGGTATCGTCCGGGCCTATGGGACAGGAGACCACGAACGCCGCCGCGATTCGGCAGGAGTCGACCGCGTACTCCGTGCGCAGCAGCCTGCGTGTCCCGGGCCCGGCCGATCGGGCCTTCAGGGTGTTCACCGATCGGCTGGCGGACTGGTGGGTAAAGGAGTACACCTGGTCCGGTCCGGAACTGCTGGCGAGAATCGGCATCGAGTCCGGCGTCGGCGGGATGGCGTACGAGATCGGTCCGCACGGGTTCCGCGCCGACTGGGGTCGGGTGGTGGAATGGCAACCGCCCCGGCGCCTCGTCTTCACCTGGCAGATCGGGCCGGACCGGGCTCCGGTGCCGGACCCGTCGAAGTGCAGCGTGGTGGAGGTCCGGTTCGATCCGAAGGCGGACGGCACCACCCTCGTCGAGGTGGAGCACCGCGACTTCGACCGGCACGGTGAGGCCGCCGAGGGCTACCGCACGGCGCTCACCGCCGGTTGGCACGAACTGCTCTCCCGGTACGCGACGACCGTCCGCAACTCTCCCAGGAACTGACCGCACAGGTCAGTCGGTCCGCCGCCGGCCTTCACCGGGTCCGGCGGCCGGCAGGTCCGCCGAAGGCGGTTGGATCCGGTCCAGGTTGTCGGCCGCGCCGCTCAGCCACACCTCCACCTCGATCAGGTTCAACGCGGCGGACGGCGGCTCGCCCGCGTCCAGCACCGCCCGCACCTCCTCGGCGAAGCCGTCCGGCGCCGGGGCGGAGACCCGCTGCCGCAACCGGCCCTCCTCCAACTGCCGGGCGAGTTCGTGGTAGCTGCGCCGGATCTGCCCGGCGTACTCCTCGAGCCGGTCGGCCGCGCCGGCCACCCTGGGCAGGCGGGCGTCGGCTCCACGTCTGAGCCGGAAGATCGCGCCGAGGTGCAGGTAGTTTCCGGCGACGATGGCGGCCATCCAGTCGATCGGTGGCAGCCACCGGTCGTGTCGCTCCGCCTGGTACTGCAGGAACGAGGCTTCGGCGAGGACCAGCCCGCGCCGCGAACTGTCGAGTATGCCCATGTCCAGTGGCCGCCCCGCCAGCTTCCGTACCACTCCCTCGGCCGTCGCCGCACTCTGCTCCAGATACGCGGCGACCGAGCGGCGCACCTCGCCGCTGCCGCCCTTCGGCCAGAGCAGCACCCCGACGAGGATGCCGACCACGGCACCGACCGTGACGTCCAGCAGGCGGGCGCCGGCAATCTTCAGGTCCACCGGCCCCACCTCGGTGAAGACCAGAACGAACAGCACGGTGAACATCGCCTGGGCCCAGAGGGGCCGCAGCAGCGGGCTGAACGTGAAGGTCAGCAGCATCACCACCGGAAGTACCACCAGGATGAGTTCCGATACGTGTGCCGCGGTCAGCAGCAGGGTGCCGACCCCGGCACCGAGCAGCGTGCCGAACAGGACCGGACTCAACGCCTTTCCGGTCTCGACAGCGGAGGCCCGCATCAGGGTCAGGATCGCGAGCAGCACCCAGAACCCGTGGGTCAGGTGCAGGGATCCGGCGACCCCCCGGGCGATGGTCAACGCCACGGCGACCCGCAACGCCCCCTGCAGGTACACCGAACGGGTGGTCAGGTGCAGGCGGAACTGCTGCCAGTAGAGGAAGATCGAGGAGCGCCGGGCGTAGAAGACGTCGTCCGGCCCGGGCGCCGGCCGGGGGCGCGGGGGCAGCCGGAGCCCGGAGGCGATCCGGGTGGTCAGGCCGAGGGTCCGGGCATTGCTGGCGAGCCGCAACGTGATCGCGGCGAACTGCAGCAGCGTGACCGTCCGAGCCGGATCGTCGCGTTCGATCACCGGATGGCGGTAGCCGTGCCGGATCTGGGTGTCGAGCTCGGCCAGTTCGTGTTCCGCGACCGGTGCCGTCCGGTCGGCGAGGGTGTCGGCGGCGGCGTGGATGACCTCGGCCGCCCGCCGGAGCAGTCGGGTCAGATCCTCGTCGCGGATGTCGGTGCCCCTCGCCCGGAGCCGGTCCGCCTGGACCAGGATCTGCGACAGCAGGCTCGTGCTGTGCCGGATCGCCCGGTCCCGGAAACCGGCCGATGCCGGACGCTGAATCGGCGGATACCCGGCCAGTGACATCCCGGCCATCGCCTGGCGCGCCGCCGCCTGGCGGCGATCCAGTTCGGCACCGTCGACCGGCTCCCCCGACGGCCGTTCGGCGACCAGTTCGATGTACCGCGCCACGGTGTGGCCGGCCTCGGCCAGGCGGTCCCGGTACCCCGGGGATGGCCGTTCCGGCCAGAGCAGCCGCTCGGCGAGGATGAGCAGCCCGATGCCGAGCGCGACCCCACCGAGCCGGGAGGGCAGGCTCGCCGGCTGGTACGGGGGAAAGGACGACGCGATGTAGAACAGCTGTAGTCCGGTGGCGACGCCGAGGATCCGTGGTCCGCCGGCCGTGGCGAACGCGACGGTGAAGCCGACGACAAGCATGCCGGCCACCGCCGCCCAGGTGCTCACGGAGAGCAGACTCCCGACGGTGACCAGGACCAACGCCACCGGGAGCACGATGAGCAGCGACCGGATCCGCTGCGCCGGGCTGCCGGGCAGCTGCGAGATGAAGCCGGTGGCGATCGCGCTGAAGACCGTGTAGAGACCCAGCACCGGATCACCGAGGCCGTAGGTGCCGCCGAAGAGGCCGGCCGCGGCGACCAGGGACAGTCGGACCCCGCGCCGTAGAACCTGGTAGCCCGGATCTCGCCGACGCAGCCAGCGCAGGAACCCGATCCTGGTCATGGCTCCTCTGCCGCTCCCGCCGTGTTCAGCTCCCCGGGAAAACACCTTCCCACCCCGACCCGTCGCGCGGCGGCGCTTTCCTCCAACGGTGGACAGCGCCCGGCGTCACCTCCCGCCCACCGGGCCGGCGTCACTGTCGAGCGACGGCCGCGCGCTCCGATGACCGGAACGCAGCCCCGTCCCGCCGAGATCCGCGCGCCGACCCGCGGCAACGCCCTGATCCAGCCCACCGCCGCGCAGTCGACGCGGCGCGGCGCTACGCAGTCGCGGGTACGCCTCGGCCAGCCGTCGCTCCACCCGGTCGGTACGGTCGGCGAGCACCAACGCCACCGAGGTCGACGCGGCGGGCTGCGGCGCCGAGGCGGCGGCCGCCTGTTCCGCCCACCGGAGTCGGTCGGCCACCGCCAGGCTGAACCCGGCCAGCCAGGACCGGCGGAACGCGGCCGGATGCTCGTCCGGCGGTACGACCGCGGCGGCGAGCCCGTGCGCGGCCTGCACCAGCAGCGAGGTGAAGAGCAGGTCCACCCGCTCCAGGTCGCTGCCGAACCCGAACAGGTGCATGGCGAAGCCGTTGCCCTGCCGTCGGCGTACCGCCCGGCAGCGCAGCGCGTCGGCGATCCCGGCCAGCAGTCCCGCCTTGTCCAGGGCGTACGGCGCCGGCACGTCGACCACCCGGTCGCCCACCGGGTCGGTGTCCGGGTCACGGGCGGCGAGCAGGGCCCGGTCCACCCCGTACCGGGCGATCAGCTCTGCCGCCTTGGCGGTGAACGCCTCCGCCTCCGCCGCTGTGCAGGCCGGATCCTCCGCCTTGGCCAGCAGCTTGCGGACCTTGCTCAACATGGCCTCGGACATCCCACAGGACTACCACAGTCGGGCGGACCGCCCTGGACAGGACGCATGTGCGATATGCAAAGATGTGGATCGATGACTGAACATCCTGGCGTGGTCCGGACAACGGGCCGGACGGCCCCACGTCCACCGGCCCCAGCGGTCAGCCGGCGCGGTGGCGGGGCGGTCAGCCGGCGCGGTGGCGGGGCGGTCAGCCGGCGCGGTGGCGCAGCGTCGCGACGGCCGAGCCGGCAAGGGTCAGCAGGCACTCCGGCAGCTGCCCGTCGGCGATCGCCGCACCGAAGAGCGCCTCCCCGGTGTCGATGTCGGAGTTCGCGTACGCACTGACGAACCGGGCCACCCAGCGGGCGTCGTAGCCCGCCTCGTCGATGCCGGGAAAGTCGAGGGTCCAGGCGCCGTGTGGCACACCGTCCCCGATCATCGTCGCGGCGAGGCACCAGGCCACCTCGTACGCCCCGGCGACCCCGGCCCGGTCGACCACCGCGTCGAACGTCCCGACCACGGCGTCGCTGTCACCTGCCAACGCCGAGCTCAGCACCGCCGCGGCGTCGTCGAGCGTCTGGCGCGGAACGTCCGTCACGTGCGGAAGAGTATGCCGCCAGGTCAAGGCGCGCCCGGAAGAACACCTACCACCGACTGTTCCGGATGATATTCCCTGGCAGTAGGCGTCAACCGTTCGACCACCACCTACGTTCGACGGCGGAGCGCGCTAATGTGCCAACGGATCTCCGGGGAGGAAGGATGACCCGATGCTGGTATCACGCGGCCCACACCGCGCCGCGCTGACCGTCGCCGCCTGCGCCACACTCCTGCTGGCCGGCTGTGGCGGTTCGGACGACGACGGTCCGGTCGACCAGACCGCGCCGGCCCAGGTCCGGTTGTACGGCACCGACGGCAACATGCAGAACTCGTTCGCCGAGGAGTTCGGGGACCAGAGCGGCCTGCTCAAGGGGATGAAGGGCACCACGCCCCTCACGCCGCTCTCCGACGACTTCAAGGCACGGTTGCGCAGCATCGACCCGAAACTCTCCGACTTCCTCTACGCCGGTGAGACGTACGACGCGGTGGCGATCAGCGCGATCGCCGCGCAGCTCGCCGGCAGCACCGAACCGGCGAAGATCGCCGAGCAGATCGTCGGTGTCACCAACGGCGGCGAACGTTGCGACACCATCGCCACCTGCCTGGAGTTGGCCCGCGACGGCGTCGACCTCGCCTACCGGGGCATCTCGCTGACCCGGGGCGGCTTCACCGACGCCGGCGAGCCGTCCACCGCCAGTTACGGCACGCTGCACTTCGGCAGCGACAGCCAGCTCGACGACGGCAAGACCGAGTTCCTCGGTGCCGGCGACGAGACCACCGCCAGCGGCAAGGAGCCGCCGGCACCGGTCAAGGAGACGCCGAGCGTCATCCGGGAGAGCGGAGCGCCGCTCAAGCTCGGCGGCCTGCTGTCGAAGACCGGTGACCTGGCGCTGGCGTACCCGCCGATGGCGGCGGGCGGGGCGCTGGCACTGAAGGAGATCAACGACGCCGGCGGCGTGTTCGGCGAGGACGTGGTCTGGATCGACGGTGACGACGGGACCAGCCCGACCGTCGCCAAGGCGACCGTGGACACGCACATCACGGAGGGCGTGCACGTCATCATCGGCGCGGGTGCCTCCGGCATCTCCCGTGCCGTGCTGCCCGACGTGGTCAAGGCCGGCCTGGTGCTCTTCTCCCCGAGCAACACCGACGCCGGGCTCAGCACCGTCGAGGACAGCGGCCTGTACTTCCGTACCGCCCCGTCGGACGTCCTGCAGGGTCGGGCACTCGCCGACATGATCCTCCGGGACGGTGCCCGAAAGATCGCCCTGGTGGCCCGGAAGGACTCCTACGGCGAGGGTCTGCAGGGTAACGTCCGGGCCGAACTGGAACGCGCCGGACACGGCTCGGACCAGGTGAAGCTCTACAGCTACCCGGCGTCGGAGGACCCGAACGCGCCACCACCCGACTTCACCGAGGGTGCACAGGAGATCAAGCAGTTCGGCGCGGACGCCGTCCTGGTCATCGGCTTCGGCGAGTCGGCGAAGGTGATCCAGGCGCTCGCCGCCGCCGGGTTGAACCTGAACCGGTAGCGACACCGCCCTCCGCCGGCGCCCTGTAGTCACGGGTCGCCGGCGGATCCGTGTCGGCAGGGGGCGCCGGGATCGTACGGGCGGATCGGCGTACTGGCACACATCGGGGAGTCGGCGGCGGCGCGGCCCACCTAGCGTGGCGGGCATGCCCGGGCGGGACGGCCGGGCACCGCCGACCGGGGAGGTACGACATGAGCTACGACGGTGACCCCAGCGTGCTGGGCGAGGGGTGTACGGAGCACGAGTTGCCCGACGCCGGCGGGCAGGAGGGTTTCGGCACCGCGGCGGACGGCCTGCCGGACCCGCTGGCGACCCCGTTGGCGGAGGAGGCCGACCTGCCCGGCCCGCCACCGGTCAGCTCCGTCCTTACCAGCTACGCGGACGGCTCCAGCCGGTTCGCCACCGACCTCGACGGCGACGGTTACGTCGACCTGGTGCAGGTCGACGTCAACGGCGACCGGGTGATGGACCTGAGCTACCAGGACACCGACTGGGACGGCCGGATCGACCTGGTCGAGCGGGACACCAACCTCGACGGCCGGACCGACCAGGTGCTGACCGACACCAACTCGGACGGCCGGGTCGACTCCGTCCTGCTCGACCGGGACCACGACGGTCTGGTGGACCGGAGCGTCACCGACACCGACCTCGACGGCCGGCCGGACACCTGGCTCACGGACCACAACCGGGACGGGCGCCCGGACGTGGTCGTCACCGACCTCGACGAGGACGGCCGAGCCGACCAGCTCCTGGTGGACCTCGACCGCGACGGCACCGTCGACCGGGCCAGCTACCTCGACGGCGACGCGAACCCGTACGTCAGCAACTGACCCGGGGTCCGCCCGGCACGCCGCCGCGTCCCGGTCGACCGGCGGGCGGGGCCACGCCGGGGAGTGCGGAGTGGCACAGTCGGGTATCCAGGTCCGAAAGCTCCGCGGGGGTGGCACCCGGGCGGCGCGGAGCGGAACCGTCCGGGCCCGGTCCGGACGCCAACCCCGACGGAAGGGCAACAGATGAGTGAGACGCAGGAGACCGTCGACACCCGTGGTGACGAGCGGATCGAACTGCTCACGGCGGACGCCAACCAGGACGGCCAGACCGACGTGTGGGTGGTGGACACCGACGGCGACGGCAAGCCCGACCTGTTCCAGTTCGACACCGACGGCGACGGTCAGGTGGACATCACCATGGTCGACGTCGACGAGGACGGCCAGCCGGACGAGGTCGTGGACGGCGACGGGGGGCATCCGCCGGTCGTCTGACCGTCCCGCGCGGACGCCGCCCCGCCGGCGCCGGCCGGCGGGGCGGCAGTCACGTCCCGGTACGCAACAAAATGATCTCGATTGGGCCAGCCCCGGGTCACAACCCCGGTACGTCTGAGAAATCACGTTCCCACCTGGCAACCTTTCTCCCGGCCTTGGGCGCCTCAGCAGCCGTGAGGGGCGACGATCCGACGTCGCCCCGTTCGGCACACGGGGAGACCCACACGATGAGGCTGGTGTTGCGGCGCGCCCGGGGGGCGAAGAGTCTGCTCCTCGCGGCGACCGGGGCGACCCTGATCGCCACCGCCCTGCTCACCGGCCTCGCCGGGTACAGCCGGGCCGTGGTCGATTCGGGGGCGGATGTCGCGATCTCGTCGGCGAGTCCGGAGGAGCGGTCGATCCTGGTTCGCGGCTCGGCCGGGGGTAACCAGGCTGAACTGGAAAAACGGGACGCGGCGCTACGGGAGCGGTTCGCGGACGGGTTCAGCGGGGTCCCGACCACCGTCTCCGGTGCCGGGGTGGCCGCCGGCCGGCAGCTCGCCGGCCCGACCGGTACGGCGGTCCCGGACGACGACGGTGTCGTCTTCGCCTCGGTCCTCTTTCTCGACGACCTCGCCGCCCACGCCGACCTGGTCTCCGGCGCCTGGCCCAGCCCGGGCGCCCAGCCGGTGCAGACGACACTCGCCGAACCGGTAGCGACCATCCTCGGGGTCAAGGTCGGCGACCAGATCCCGGTCACCGACCGGGTGACCCGGAAGGTCACCCCGGTACGGGTCGTCGGGGTGTGGAAGCCGCGCGACGGCCACGACCCGTACTGGCGGTTGGCGCCGGACGTGATGACCGGGGCGGCGCCGGGGTCGGCGACCTACGGCCCGCTGGTGGTGGACCGGACCGACTTCCTGGACCAGTTCCTGGCCAACGCCTCGGTGGCCTGGCTGGTCGAGCCGAACCTCGACCGGATCACGGTCGGCACCCTGCACCGGCTCGGCCAGGCCGCCAAGGAGGTTGGGACGACCCTGCCGTCCGAGGTGGGGCTCGGCAGCTCCGGCCTGGTCACCACCCAGGTCGACCAGTTGGCCGACCGGCTCGGCCGGGCCGAACTGGTGGGCCGGTCGGCCCTGGTCACCCCGATGCTGCTGGTCGTGGTCCTCGGCGGGTACGCGTTGCTGCTGGTGGCCCTGCTCCTCACCGAGCAGCGGCGGGACGAGACGTCACTGCTCCGGGCCCGGGGCGCCGGACGGGGTCAACTCGTCGGACTCGCGATCCGGGAGGCGCTGCTGGTGGTGCTGCCGGCCGTCGTACTCGGCCCGGTCCTCTCGGTCGCCCTGATCGGGGTCGCCGACCGTACGCCGCTGCTGACCGACGCCGCGATCCGGCTGAGTCCCCGTCCCGACTCGCTGACCTGGCTGGTGGCCGGGCTGGCCGTGGTCGGTTGCCTGCTGGCGATGACCGGTCCGGCGCTGCGCCGCGGCGGCACGTACGTCGGCGACCTGGCCGCCCGGTCCCGGCCGAGCCGGCGTACGGCCGTCCAGCGGGCCGGCCTCGACGTGGCGCTGATCGCGCTGGCGGTGCTCGGCTGGTTCCAGCTCCGCCAGTACTCGTCGCCGCTGGTCGGGGCCGGTGGCCGGGCCGCGCTCGGGATCGACCCCCTGCTGGCCGCCACCCCGACGATCGGGGTGCTGGCCGGCGCGGTCCTCGCGCTGCGCGCGCTGCCGCCGCTGGCCCGGCTGGTCGAGCGGACCGTCGACCGGCGTTCCTGGACCGCGATGACGTTCGGGATGTGGCAGGCGGGCCGCCGCCCGCACGCCGGCCCGGTGCTGCTGCTCTCGCTGGCGGTGGCGGTCAGCACCCTCGCCTGGTGCCTGGCCGCCACCTCGGACCGGTCGTTGACCGACCAGGCCGACCACCAGGTCGGTGCCGACCTGCGGTTGGTGGAGGCGTCCGGCGAGGCGCCGCCGGAGCGGGCCGGGCAGCTCGCGGAGTTGTCCGGCGCCACCGGTGTCCTGCCCGCCTGGCGGGACGAGCTACGGCTCGGCACCGAGGGGGTGCCGGCCGAGTTGCTCGCCCTGCCGTCGGCCATGGCCGGTCCGGTCGTCCGGTACCGGGCCGACCTGGCGGGCGGCGACCCCGACCGGGTCTTCGACGCGCTGGCGGCGAGCCCGGTCACCGCGCCGACGGCCGAACTGCCGGCCGGTACCCGCCGGCTGACCGGGCAGATCACCACCGCCACCGGCTACGACTTCGGTGACACCCCACCCGAGGACCGGCCGCGGGCGGCCGACGCTCCCGAGGCCCCGATCAACAGCGCGGTCGTCCTGGTCGACACGACCGGGGCGTACCACCGGATTCCGCTCGGCCAGAGCCAGAGCGGAAAGCCGCTGCGGTTCAGCATCGAGCTGGCGCCGGGGACGGTACGGCTGGCCGGTTTTGCGGTCGACGGTTTCGGCACCTGGGGCTACCGCCTCGACTGGCACCTGACCGACCTGCGCGCCGGTACGGGCGACCAGGCCGGCACCCCGCTGTCGCTCGGGGAGAACCCGCAGTGGCGGCTGGTGAACCGGCAGGGTGTCCTCATCGCCGATCCGAACTTCCGCGGCGCGCAGGTCGAGACGGCGGCAGGCGAGGGCACGCTGAGCGCCGGTTACCTGATGACGCCGACGTTCGACAACTGGACCGGCGCCCGGCAGCCGTGGTCGGTCGCGATAACCCCGGCGGCGAGCAAGGAGCCGGTGCCGGTGGTGGCCACCACCGAGGCGTTGGCCGCGCTACGGATGAATGTCGGCACCAGCACTCAGCTGACCATCTCCGGCATATCCATGACCGTCAAGGTCGTCGGCACCGTGGCGGCCGTACCCGGGGTTCCGGAGGGCGCGGCGCTGCTGGCCGACCTGCCGTCGTTGAACGCCCGGCTCTTCCACGACACCAACGTGCTCAGGGAGGCCCAGGAGTGGTGGGTGGGGACCCGGGCCGGACAGACCGGGTCGGTGGTCGGGGCGGCCGCGGCGTTCGACGGACTGCGGATCGTCGACCGGCGGGAGGTCGCCGACCAGGCGAGCAGTGACCCGTACGGGGTCGGCGCCCGGGTCGCCCTGTTCGCGGCGGCACTCGGCGCGATCCTGCTCGCCGCGGTCGGGGTCGGGGTCGACATCCGGGCGACGGCCCGACGCCGGTTGACCGAACTGGCGGTGCTCCGGACCCTGGGCACCCGGTCCCGGACGTTGACCCGGTCCCTCCTCGTCGAGCAGGGCTTTCTCGCCGGTCTCGGCGTACTGGTCGGGCTGGCGGTCGGGATCGGTGTGGCGGCCACGATGGCCCCGCTGATCATTCTGACCCCGGCGGCCGAGCGGCCGGTGCCGGTCCCGCTGCTGGAGATCGCCTGGCTGCCCTCCGGCGGTACGGCGCTCGTCCTGCTGCTGCTCGCGATGCTGTTGAGCGGGCTGACCGCCGTCACGACGCGGAACCGCCTGGCGGCCGCCCAGCTGCGGATCGGAGATGACCGGTGAGCGACCGGACCAGGGGCGGCGCGCTCGTCGACAACGGAAGGACAACCCCCGTGAACGGATCCGCCGGTGCCCGGCGCCGGCTGCCCGGACCGCTGCGCCGGCTACGGACCTTCGCCGGTCAACTGGGCCTGTTGGCCGTGCTCGGCCTGGTCGCCGCGCTGCTGGTCACCGGTGCGCCCCGACTGGCGAACCGGTACGCCGACCAGGGGCTCGGCCAGGACGTCGGCGCGCTGCCGTACCAGGTCCGGGACCTGCTGTTCGGCGGCGGCCTGACTCGCGGCAAACCGCCGCTCGACCCCGCGGTGGCGGAGGCGACGCTCGACCCGATCCGGCAGAGGCTGCAGGCGCCGCTGCCCGATCTGGTCAACCGTCAGTGGTTCGTCGGCCAGATCGGCCCGAAGGACGTGGCGGTCTCCGGCGACAAGCAGACGATGTCCGGTTCCTGTCGGCCGAACCTGCCGTTGCGTTACCAGCCGGGGCTGGAGCGGGTGTCGACCGTGGTGGAGGGACACTGGCCGGCGAACCGGGGGGCGACGACCGTGGAGGTGGCCGTCTCCCGGGCGGCCGCGGACGCGACCGACCTCCGGGTCGGCGACCAGTTCTCGCTGGTCGGCCAGGGGTTCTCCAGGGGCTCCGTGCCGGTCCGGGTGGTCGGGATCTACCAGGCGGCCGACCCGGCGGCGCCGGACTGGGACGGCGCGGGACTGGTGCCGATCCCGTGTCCGGATCCGACCGCCGGAGGGACCTGGCAGGCCCCCCTGCTGACCGACCTGCCGGGGCTCACCACCGCGACCCTGGACCTGCCGGCCGACTACACGTGGCGCTACCGGGTCGACGAGCGGCGGCTGACCACGGCCGGGATCCCGGACCTGATGGCCGCGATCGGGCAGGCCCGGCGGCCGACCGCCGACGACGCGCCACGGCTGGCAACCGGGTTGGACACCGCGCTGTCGACCTTCGACGGCCAGCTCCGCTCGGTGCAGGCGCTGCTGGCTGTGGTGCAGGCCGGCATCCTCACCACCGTGCTCGGCCTGGTTGTCCTCGCCGCCCGCCTCGCGGTGGAACGCCGCCGGGAGGAGCTGACCCTGCTCCGGGCCCGGGGCGGCGCGATCTGGACGATCGGCGGGCGGACCCTGGCCGAGGCGGTGCTGGTCATGCCGGTCGCCGTGCTGGTGGGCTGGGCGGTCGGCGGTCTGCTGCCGGGCCGGCCGAGTGGGCTGGAACTGCCACTGCTGGTGGCGCTGCTGGTCGGCACCACCCTCGCCGTTCCGCTGCTGGCGATGTCCAGCCAGCGCGGGATGCGTTTCCTCGGGCAGCGGCGGGATCTGGTCCGGCACCGGCCGACCGTACGGCGACTCACCGCCGAGGCGCTGGTGCTGCTGCTCGCGGTCCTGGGTGTGGTGCTGCTGCGCCGACGCGGGCTGAGCCAGTCCAGCGGGGTCGACCCGTACCTGGCGTCGGTGCCGGTGCTGCTCGCGGTCGCCGCCGCGCTGGTCGCCCTGCGGCTCGTACCGGGGCCGCTGCGGCTGCTGGGTAGGCTCGCCGCCCGGGCCCGGACCGTGGTGCCGTTCGTCGGGTTGGCCCGGGCCGGCCGGGCCGCCCCGGTCACCGTCTTCCCGGCGGCGATCCTGGTGGTGGCGATCGCCATCGGCGTTTTCACAAGCGTGGTGACCAGCACCATCGGCGAGGCCCGGGACCAGGTCAGCAACCAGGAGGTGGGCGGCGACGCCCGGATCGTCAGCAACGCCTTCACCGCCGAGCAGACGGCCGAGCGGCTCGCCGCGCTGCCCGGGGTCACCGCGGTCAGTGCGGTCGGCACCGAGTCGGGGCAGCCGCTGCGGGTCCGCAACCCGGACGGTACGGGCGGTCGTCCGCTCGGTCAGGCGCAGATCCTGGTGGTGGACGGACCGGCGCTGGCCCGGGTGCTGGGGCATAGTGGGATCGACGCCGAGCTGCCGGCCGCGTTCACCCGGCCGGGCCGGATCGACGGTCCGGTGCCGGCGGTGGTCTCCCCGGACATCGCCGAGGACTTCCGCCGTGAGGAGGTCACCACCGGGGTCACCGACGTCCAGGGCCGCCGGTACGGCTTCACGGTCGACGCCGTGCGGTCGACCTTCCCCGGGTTGCCGGTCGACGCCCGACGGTTTGTCGTCCTGCCCTGGCAGGCCCTGCCGGTGCCGGACTTCCAGCCGATCCGGCCGAGTGAGTTCCTGGTCGCCGGGACGGGTGTGTCGACCACCGCGCTGCGCGAGGCGGTCGAGGCCGGACAGCGGGAGTACCTGTCCCGGCTGCTCGGCGAGCCGGCCGACGAGGTCCGTACCCTGCCGGTCACCGTCACGACCTGGCAGGAGCACCGTCGGACGCTGGAAGGCAGTGGGGTGAACCGCCTGCTGAGCTTCACCTTCACCGCCGGGGTCGCCGGGGCGCTCGCGCTGGCGCTGCTGGCGGTCGGTTTCGCCGTACTCGCCGAGGCTCCGGCGCGGGGGCGGGTGCTGTCCCGGCTGCGCACCATGGGCCTGTCCGGGCGGCAGGGGCGGGGCCTGCTGGTCTACGAACTGGTGCCGCTGGTCGGGGTGGCGGTGCTGGCCGGCGGGCTGGTCGGGGTGCTGCTGCCCCGGCTGCTCGGACCGGCGCTCGGGCTGTCCGGTTTCACCGGCGGCCTGCCGGCGCGGGTCCACGTCGACCCGCTGCTGGTGGTCGGGGTGCTGCTGCTCGTGGTGGTCGCGTTGGTCACCGCGCTGGGAATCGAGAGTCTGGTCAATCGGCGGATGCGTCTCGGCAAGGTGCTCCGTCTCGGAGAGGAGAACTGATGGCGAGTCCGACGAGCACCGCCGCACCGGGCACCCCCGATCTCGCCGTGCTGCAGCGGCGGGCCTCGGAACGGGCGGCGGCCCGGGCCGGCGGGGCGGACCGGTTGCGTGGTCACATCGTCTGCGACGGCCTGGTCCGGATCTTCAAGACCGAGGGTGTCGAGGTGGTGGCCCTGCAGGGGCTGGACCTGGTGGTCGACCGGGGCGAACTGCTCGCCATCGTCGGCGCCTCCGGGTCCGGCAAGTCCACGGTGTTGAACATCCTCTCCGGGTTGGACGTGCCGACCGCCGGGATCGCCCGGGTCGGCGACTTCGACCTGCTGAACATGTCGGCGAAGAGCCGGCTGCGGTACCGCCGCAAGATGGTCGGTTTCGTCTGGCAGCAGACCGCCCGCAACCTGCTGCCGTACCTGACCGCCCGGGAGAACGTCGAGCTGCCGATGCGGCTGGCGCACGGCCTGCGCGGCGGGGCGGCCCGGCGGCGGGCGACGGAGCTGCTGGAGATGGTCGGGGTCGGCTACTGCGCCGACCGTCGACCGGGCCAGATGAGCGGCGGCGAGCAGCAGCGCTGCGCGTTGGCGGTCGCGGTGGCCAACGATCCGGAGGTGCTCTTCGCGGACGAGCCGACCGGCGAGTTGGACGAGGCGACCGGCGCCGACGTCTTCGCGGCGCTGCGCACCATCAACGCCGAGCTGGGGGTGACCATCGTGGTGGTCACCCACGACCACGCGGTGGCCGGCCAGGTCCGCCGGACGGTCGCGATCCGCGACGGCCGGACCGCCTCCGAGGTACGTCGTTCCGCCCGGGTCGGCGCGGACGGGGTGGAGGAGGTGGTCTCCGAGGAGTACGCGGTGCTGGACCGTTCGGGCCGGATGCAGTTGCCGGCCGCGTTCGTGTCCGCGTTGAGCCTGCGGGACCGGGTGAAGCTCAACCTGGAGCCGGACCACGTCGAGGTACGCCCCGGCGACAGCACCACCGACGACCACAACAGCAGCAACGGGGCCGGCGGCGGTGCCGGTGGCGGGGAGGCATCGTGAGCGGCATCAACGGCGGACGGCACGGCGCCGGGGCCGGACAGGGGGACGGCCCGGTGGGTGAGGAACTGGTCCGGGTCGAGGCGTTGGGCCGCGACTACCGCAGCGGTGAGCGGGTGGTGCACGCGCTCCGGGACGTCTCCTTCTCGGCCGGGCGGGGCGAGTTGGTGGCTGTCCGGGGTCGGTCCGGCGCGGGCAAGACCACCCTGCTGAACCTCGTCGGCGGACTGGACCGGCCGACCAGCGGGCAGATCCGGGTGGCCGGGCTGGACATGACAAGTGCCGGCGCCCGGGAGCTGGCCGAACTGCGCCGCTCGAAGATCGGTTTTGTCTTCCAGTCCTTCGGCCTGATCCCGATCCTCTCCGCCGCCGAGAACGTCGGCGTGCCGATGCGGCTGGTGAAACGGCCGCGGGCCGAGCGGGACGAGCGGGTGGCGATGCTGCTGGAGCTGGTCGGACTGGGCGGCCAGGCGGCCCAGCGCCCGTACGAGCTCTCCGGCGGCCAGCAGCAGCGGGTGGCGCTGGCCCGGGCGTTGGCGAACGATCCGCCGCTGCTGATCGCCGACGAGCCGACCGGACAGCTGGACTCGGAGACCGGCCGGGAGATCATGGAGCTGCTCCGGGCACTGGTCCGGAGCCGGGGGATGACCGCGCTGGTCGCGACCCACGATCCGAGTCTGATGGAGCTGGCGAACCGGGTGCTGACCCTGCGCGACGGTCGGCTGTTGTCCGAGGAGGAGGTGGTTGCGGCCGGGTTGGCCGCCGCCGGCTGATCCTCCCGTACCACCGCCTGACGCCACAGCCCCGTCGGTCCCTGCCGGATCGGCGGGGCTGTCGGATGTCCGGGGGATCAGTCGTCCGGGAACTCAGTCGTCCGGAAGCCGGACCGGTCCCGGACAGGACTCAGGGGTGGTCCCGGTCACCCGGTGCCACCCCTGAGCCAGACGTCGATCTGCGAGCCGCGCCTCAGTCGCCCTGGCGCTGCTGGGGAATCTGTCCCTGCAGCAGGGCGCGAACCTCCGACTCGCGGTAGCGACGGTGTCCACCCAGCGTTCGAATCGCGCTGAGCTTTCCCGCCTTCGCCCACCGGGTCACGGTCTTCGGGTCGACACGGAACATCGACGCGACCTCTGCCGGTGTGAGTAGCGGCTCAGGTTCATGCGTACGCGATGCCATCGGTCACTCCTCCACAGGTGCCTATAGACATCGGCCGGGGTCCCGCCGGCCGACGCGTCTCCCATGGTCCGGCTAGTCCCCGATGTCCGACATGGGCCGAACGGCCGAACGTCCCTGGATGGACGGATGAACAATGACCGAAATATGGTTATTTTTTATGCCAGAAAAAGACTTAACCGGACGGCCGATTGCCCCTCGTGATACCAATATTACGAGCGGCACTCGCGTGTGTGCGCTCCCAACCCGCTCTGAGCGGCATCGTTCACTAGTTGCAACGTTCCAGTAGCTGGATCGCCCGCCAGCGCGCGACGAGCGTCTCGTACGCCTCGGTGGCCGCCTCCGCGTCGCCCCGGGAGAGCCCGGCGAGCCCGGCCGCGACCAACGCCGGCGAGTCGTCCCCGTCCAGCGCCTCGTCCGACAGCAGGTCCACCAGACCGCCGTAGTCGAGTTCCACCACCGAGCGCGGGTGGAACTCCTCCAGCCACCGGGCGCCCTCCTCGACCGCCTCGGTGATCGGCGCGTCCCCCACCGACTTCCGCAGCACCGACAGTGCCCGGGAGGCCCGCCGACGGGCCTTGGAGATCTCCGTGCGGTAGCGCAGCACCCGCCGGTCCGGCCGGGTCGTCAACTCGCGCTCCTCCGGGTCCACGAAGACGAACCAGCGCAGCGGCACGCCCCAGGTGGAGATCTGCTCGTGCAGCCGGGGCACCCCGTGCTCCAGCACCCGCGCCCCGCTGCGCCAGTCGTCCACCACCGCCTTCGCCTGCCCGGCCAGCACCGGCGGCACGAACGCGTCCGCCAACACCGGAGGTACGCCGTCCCGGGCGCTCAGCGCCGCCTCGGCGATCCGGATCCGCAGGTTCCAGGGACAGACCAGCAACGTGTCGTCGGCCTCCAGGACGTACGCCTCCTCGGGCAGGTCCGGCAGCCGGGTCCACCCCGCGCCCAACGCCTCGATCACGGCGGTACGCTGCCGTACCGGCCCCTCCGACGGGGCGACCGCTCTGCCCTCCTTGACGTACCGGCGCCAGAAGAGCTGCCGATCCCGGTCGAAGGCGGTCAACGGCTCGTACACCCGCAGGTAGGAAGCGAAGAGCGACGGCACGGCGCGATCCTCCCACGAAACGAGAGCCGGCTGTCGTCAGCACCTCGGATCAATCCCCGCCGGGTCCGGCGGTACCCGGTCGGCCCGGCGAACGCCGGTGACCACCATTCGGACGGGCCGGAGGCACTCCACCAGGGTTCGGAACCACGATTACGCTCGCAGGAGTCGGCGCCATCCCCCCGCCGGCACCCGGGCGACCCCCGGCCCACACACATCCCACAAGGGTGTCCAGCCTCACCAGGAGCGAGCCATGGACGTATTCGCCAGCACCGACGGTCAGGAATCCGACGGCCACGAGCAGGTCGTGTTCTGCCAGGACAAGCAGAGCGGCCTCAAGGCGATCATCGCCATCTACTCGACCGCGCTCGGCCCCGCGCTCGGTGGCACGCGGTTCTACCCGTACGCCACCGAGGCCGAGGCGTTGCACGACGTCCTCGAACTGTCCCGTGGCATGGCGTACAAGAACGCTCTCGCCGGTCTCGACCTGGGCGGCGGCAAGGCGGTCATCTGGGGCGACCCGGACCGGATCAAGACCGAACCCCTGCTGCGCGCGTACGGCCGTTTCGTCGAGTCGCTGGGCGGCCGCTACTACACCGCCTGTGACGTCGGCACGTACGTCGCGGACATGGACGTGGTGGCCCGGGAGACCCGGTTCGTCACCGGACGCAGCGTCGAGCACGGCGGCGCCGGCGACTCGTCCGTGCTGACCGCCTGGGGTGTCTTCCAGGGCATGCGCGCCGCCGCCGAGCACGTCTGGGGCTCCCCGACGCTGGCCGGCCGGCGGGTCGGGGTGGCCGGGCTCGGCAAGGTCGGTCGGCACCTCACCGCCCACCTGATCGACGACGGCGCCTCGGTGGTGGCCACCGACGTCGACGAGCGGGCCCTGGCCTGGGTCCGGCAGACCTACCCGCAGGTCGACCTGGTCTCCGACGCCACCGCCCTGGTCACCTCCGACCTCGACGTCTACGCGCCGTGCGCGCTCGGCGGCGCGCTCGACGACGTCACGGTGCCGGCGCTGCGGGCCCGGGCCGTGGTCGGCGCGGCGAACAACCAGCTCGCCCACCCCGGCATCGAGAAGCTGCTGGCCGACCGGGGCATCCTCTACGCGCCCGACTACGTGGTCAACGCCGGTGGTGTGATCCAGGTCGCCGACGAGATCGAGGGCTTCAACTTCGAGCGGGCCAAGCTGCGGGCGACGAAGATCTACGACACCACCCGGGACATCCTCCGGCTCGCCGACGCCGAGGGCGTGCCGCCGGCGGTCGCCGCCGACCGGCTCGCCGAGCGCCGGATGGCCGAGGTCGGCCGCCTCCGCACCATCCACCTCCGCTGAGCGACCAAACGGGCCCCTGCCGCCACCGGAAACGGGGCAGGGGCCCGTTCCACGCCCCGACGGGTGGTCCTCGCACATCCGTACGTTTGCCGGGCTGACGGGGCGAAATTAGGCTGTGGGTAGCAACGGGTCCCCGGAGCCGGCGGAAAGGTCACGACCGGTGCGACAGGCGGCCCTTACCCGCCGGTATCGGGCGCCCGGTCGATGCCGCTGCGACGCGCGGGCACGGACGGTGGCAACCCGAGGTGCCGAACCTGGGCATCCCCATGTACCGTAAGAGCCACGAGAGATGCCTGACGTCATCGGGGCCCGCCTTCGGGCTGCCCCGAATTCTGTGCGAGGGGGTCGAGCCATGGGGCGCGGCCGTGCTAAGGCCAAGCAGACAAAGGTGGCCCGGGAGCTGAAGTACCACTCCCCGAACACCGACCTCGCCGCCTTGCAGCGAGAACTCGGCGGCAGCCGTAAGTCGGACCACGACTTCGACGACGACTACAAAGAGTACGTCGACGACGATGACGAGGATCACGACGCGGAGGACGACCCGGACACCTGGGCGCCAACCCGCTGACCTCTCCGGTCACATCTGAGCACGCGGTGACACCGCGTGCTCACGCGTGTCCGAGTGCATTGCGGCGCATCCGCGGATCGGAACACCACCGGTAAGGACCTGCCGCGTCGGATCATGTCCGGCGTACCCGCGACAGGTCCTTACCGGTGTGGGTGCGCCCGATCACCTGGGCGGCTGTACCGGACCGCCCGCCGCGTCCGCAGCGGCGGCCGGAACCGGGCAACGGGCTCAGCGGGGTCGGTTGTTCCAGTTGTAGAACGTCGGGATGTTCTCGAAGTGGTTCCAGGCGCAGACCGCGCTGGCGCCGTCGGCGTTCCTCGCGGTCACCTCGGCCCGGAGCCGTCGTGCCTCCGCCGCCTCCTGGAGCAGGGTGGTCAGGCCCGCCCGGACGTCCCGGACCCGCAGGGCCACCGGGTCGCCGGCCTCCGCCCCGGTCTGTTCAGGCTGGCGCCGGCTGGTGGTGTCGGGCATGGTCCAACACTCCCTCCAATAGACGGATCTTGCTGTTGCGACAGTGGTCGGTCTCCGTACCATCGAAACGCCCGTGCTCGAAGTAACGGTTGGCGGCATGGCCGCCCCCGCAGAACCCGAAGTACGGGCAGTGTGCGCGGCAGGACTCGACCCCGGACAGGAACTCGGCCACCCAGGGGGTGCCGGTGGCGGCGGCGAGAATGTCCGGTAGCGCCGTCCGCAGGACGTTTCCGCTGCTGAAGTCGCCATAGTCCGGGTGGGAGAAGCCGGCCAGCTCGGGTGAGAGCAGCACCACGGAGCCGTCGTGGCCGATGGTCGGGATCGGGTCGAGCTGGCGGGGCAGCACCTGGTCGTCGGTGCCGTCGAGCACCGCCGCCGCGTACCGCAGCGACCACTCGACCTCCCGGAGGTGGATCCGGGGGTCGCGGCGCCAGGCCGCGACAAGTTCCGCCCAGAAGCCGCTGACCCGGTCGGCCCGGTGGGTGTTGCGCCGGGTGTTGACCCCCTCCGTCTCCTCGATGTTGATGCCCAGCACGTCACAGCCGAGGTCGAGGAAGTAGTCGTACAGCTCGGTGGCGAGCCCGGCCTCCGGCCGGCTCACCACGCAGAGCGCGGAGAAGGTGATGCCGTTGCGGCGCAGCGCCTCCACCCCGGCCATGATCCGGTCGTACGACGGCCGTCCACCTCGGGTCACCCGTTCGGCGTTCCGGTCGCGCGGGCCGTCGACGCTGACACTGACCCGGATCCGGTGCTCGACGAGGAACTCGCACCACGCGTCGTCGATCAGGGTCGCGTTGGTCTGCACGTGGTGCTCGACCGCAGGCTGGAAGGGGGCCAGCAGCGCCCCAAGGTGCTCCCGGCCGGCGGCGAGCGGTTCACCGCCGTGCCACACCACGGAGAAGCGGCCCTGGTCGGCCCAGCGGTTGACCGGCGCGGCGACCGCCTCCGCCACCGGGACCGGCATCCGCCGGTCCGCGGACCGCAGCGGGAGATAGCAGTACGCGCAGTCGAGGTTGCAGAGAGTGGTCGGCTGCATCACCACGTAGCTGGGGACCGGGGCGATCCCCCGCATGCCGGAGAACTCCTGTCGTCGGACAGCCATACCCCCTCCTCCCCGCGCCCGAGGTGCCCTCAGGCTAGGTGGCGTCGGCCACTCCGGTGAAGTCCTGGGCGGGTATGCCGAGGATCACGTGGATTCGAGGCAACCTTCTGGGTTGCGGGTTTTAGCGCCTTTCGCGGAAACACCCGTAGGTACGCCGACCACCCGGAACGGCCCGTCGGGCCGGCCGGGTGGTGGTCACGTGGTGGGGTCAGCCCCGGGTGTGCTGGCCGATCATGTGCACCTCGCCGGTGCCCTCGATGATCTCGCCCGCCTGCCAGGCCTCGACACCCCGCCCGGTGAGCGTGGCCAGGGCCCGGTCGGCGTCCTCGGCCGAGACGATGGCGAACATGCCCACGCCCATGTTGAAGGTGGCCTCCATGTCCGGGTCCTCGATCCGGCCCTTGGACTGCACCAGGTCGAAGATCGGCTGCGGCCGCCAGGTGGCCCGGTTGACGATCGCGTCGACGTGGTCGGGCAGCACCCGCACCAGGTTGCCGGGGATGCCGCCGCCGGTGATGTGCGCCAGCGCGCGTACCTCGGCCTCGGCGATCAGCTTGAGGCAGTCCTGGGCGTAGATCTTGGTCGGGGTCAGCAGCTCCTCGCCGAGGGTGCGCTGCCGGCCGAAGTCCTCGATCACGGTGTCCAGCCGCATCCGGCCGGCGCCGAGCAGCACGTGCCGGACCAGGGAGTAGCCGTTCGAGTGCAGCCCGGACGACCCCATCGCGATGACCACGTCACCGACCTCGACCCGCTCCGGGCGGAGGATCTCGCTTTCCTCGACCACCCCGACACCGGTGGCGGAGATGTCGTACTCGTCGGGGCGGAGCACCCCCGGGTGCTCGGCGGTCTCGCCGCCGAGCAGCGCGCAACCGGCGTACCGGCAACCGTCGGCGATGCCGGCGCCGATCTCGGCGACCTTGTCCGGGACGACCTCGCCGGTGGCGATGTAGTCGAGCAGGAAGAGCGGCTCGGCGCCGCAGGCGACCAGGTCGTCGACGACCATCGCGACGAGGTCGATGCCGACCGTGTCGTGGATGTCCATCTGCTGCGCGATGACCAGCTTGGTACCGACCCCGTCGGTGGAGGAGGCCAGGATCGGGTTGCGGTACTTCTGGGTGTCGAGGCGGAACAGGCCGGCGAAGCCGCCGATGTCGCCCATCACCTCGGGGCGGCGGGTGCTCTTGACCTTCGGGCGCAGCAGCTCGACCGCGCGGTCACCGGCCTCGATCGAGACGCCGGCGTCCGCGTACGACGTGGTGCGTTTGCGGCCGGCGCGTCCCGCCGCCGCAGTCCAGGGCTGATGGGTGCCAGCCGGCCCGCTTCCTGCACCACTGCGCTCGGTCACGTGCGTCACGGTTCTCCCCTTAGTGGTTCTCGCGGCTGGCCGCGTCGGTCGCGGTCGAGGATCGCTCGACTGTCCTGCTGCCCGGCCGGTGCGCTCCGGACGGGCCGGTCCTGATCGCCGGCCGGAACTCGTCAGTCGCGACCGACGTGGTACTCACGCGTGTGACGGCAGCTCGCCGCCACTGGAACTGTTCACGAACGGCTGACCGGTGGCGCCGCGGGTGGCGGCCCCGACCGGACGGTCGCCCGTCTCCTCCGGGACGCCCCCCGCGACCCGTCGGTCAACTCCTTCGAGTACGTGCTTGCCGATCAGGTTCCGTGCCGGGAGCTCGATCGGGTACTCACCGTCGAAACAGGCGCGGCAGAGCCGGGTCTTCGGCTGCTCGGTGGCGGCGACCAGGCCGTCCAGGGAGACGTACCCGAGGGTGTCCGCCCCGATCGAGCGCCGGATGCCGTCGTTGTCCAGCCCGCTGGCGAGCAGCTCGGCCCGGGTGGCGAAGTCGATGCCGTAGAAGCACGGCCAGTTCACCGGCGGCGAGGAGATGCGTACGTGCACCTCCAGCGCGCCGGCCTCGCGCAGCATCCGGACGATCGCCCGCTGGGTGTTGCCGCGCACGATGGAGTCGTCGACCACCACCAGCCGCTTGCCCCGGACGTTCTCCCGCAGCGGGTTGAGCTTGAGCCGGATGCCGAGCTGACGCAGGGTCTGCGACGGCTGGATGAAGGTACGCCCGACGTACGGGTTCTTCATCAGGCCGGCGCCGTAGGTGATGCCGGACTCGGCCGCGTAGCCGATCGCGGCCGGCGTGCCGGACTCCGGGACCGGGATGACCAGGTCGGCCTCGACCGGGTGCTCCCGGGCCAACTGCCGGCCGATGGCGACCCGGGCGGCGTGGATGTTGCGACCGGCGATCGTGGTGTCCGGCCGGGCGATGTAGACGTACTCGAAGAGGCAGCCCTTCGGCTCCGGCGCGGCGAACCGGGCCGAGCGGAGGCCGTGCTCGTCGATGGCGATCAGCTCGCCGGGCTCGATCTCCCGGACCACGCTCGCACCGACGATGTCCAGCGCCGAGGTCTCGCTCGCCACCACCCAGCCGCGCTCCAGCCGGCCCAGGACCAGCGGCCGTACGCCGTAGGCGTCGCGGGCGGCGTAGAGCGTGGTCTCGTCCATGAAGACGAAGCTGAACGCACCGCGCAGGGTGGGCAGCACCTCCAGCGCCGCCGCCTCGACCGAGAGGTCCGGCCGGCTGGCCAGCAGGCTGGTCACCAGCGAGGTGTCGTTGGTCGACCCGTCCGGGTCCATGCCGCGCTCGGTCGCCTGCCGGGCCAGTTCGGCGGTGTTCACCAGGTTGCCGTTGTGGGCCAGGGCGATCGTGGTGCCCGCGCTGGTGGCCCGGATCGTCGGCTGGGCGTTCTCCCAGGTCGAACCGCCGGTGGTGGAGTACCTCGCGTGCCCGATCGCCAGGTGGCCGCGCAGGCTCGCCAGGGTCGGCTCGTCGAAGACCTGGGCGACCAGCCCGAGGTCCTTGTAGACCACCACGCCCGAGCCGTCGCTGACCGCGATGCCGGCCGCCTCCTGGCCACGGTGCTGGAGTGCGTAGAGACCGAAGTAGGTGAGTTTCGCCACCTCTTCCCCCGGCGCCCAGACACCGAAGACGCCGCACGCGTCCTGGGGGCCGGGTCGTTGGGGGTCGAGGTCATGGCTCAACCGGCCGTCGCCTCGGGGCACCTGCCGCTCCCTTTGCTGAGTTCGCTCGGACTCGCCTGTCGCCCGGGTGATACGGAGTTCCGTCGACTCAACAGTGTACGCGACCCGCAGTTGATACAGAGAGCCACGCATTGGCTGCTTTCAGTAACGGTTAGTAATGAGTGAATAATGTCAAATAGGCAGGTAGGGGGAGATATCCGCGCGAATGCCACTGGTCCGTATCCGACCGTCCTCGACCGCATCCGCCCAGGGCAGCCGACCGGTGGCCAGCAGTACCCAGGTGACCGGCTCCATCTCCACCACGTTCGGTGGCGTACCCCTGGTGTGTCGGGGGCCGGGGCAGCACTGGACCGCGCCATAGGGTGGCACCCGTACCTCGACCGCCCGACCCGGAGCACGCCCGGCCAGAGCGGACAGCAGCGCACGAACAGCGTCACGGAGCGTGGTGCGCTCCGGAGTACGGCCCGCGTCAAGGGCCGCCAGGGCCGCCGTAACCGCCGGTGACATATCGTGTTCCGAGGACATAACGGGACGATACGACTCGCGTTTGTCGCATTTCTCGGCGCCCCTGGGTCGCGCTCGTCCCGTCAGACAAGGCATAGTTGCCGACGGTGTAGTCGTATGGGTTGATCCTCAGCCGGCGAGAGGCCGGCGGGTGAACCGGAAGGCGGTGGACGTGACAACACACCGACGAGCCTGGATCCCACGGGCCGGTGTGGTGATGGCGCTGATAGCCGGCGCTCTCTTCGCTCTCCCCGCCACACCAGCCCTCGCAGCCGATCCGACGGTGACGATCACCGGCGTCAACGCCAGCCTCAACGCCGGTGCGACCACAACGCTGAACTTCACCGTCCGGAATAACAACAACGGCCCGATCCTGCCCGGGACGTCGTTCGACATCACCGTCGGTTCCACGTTCGGCGAGTTGCAGTGCGTCAACAACTGCGACTTCACCGACACCATCGGACCGGGCGAGACGAAGTCCTTCAGCGCCACGCTGAAGGCCGGAAACGTCGCGCCGGGACAGGAACGGTCCGGCGCCGTCCAGATCACCGCCGAGGTGGGTGACGACAGCGCCAGCGCTTCCCGGAACATCCGGGTCAGGGGTCCGGAGGTACAGCAGACGCCGACGGTTGCCGTGGTCTCGGGGAAGGTCACCAACCAGGCAAGCGGTGACGCGGTCGCGAACGCCCGGGTGACGCTGCGCGACTCCGAGGGGCACTCCTACAACACCAGCACGAACGGTAGTGGCGCCTTCCAGTTCACCGGAACGCAGGACCGTCCGATCGCTCCCGGGTCGATCCAGCTGCAGGCGACCAAGGACGGCGTGAGCGAGTCCGTGTCGGTGAACGCCGCCAACGGCCAGCGGGTCACCGGTCGGGGCATCGCGCTCGCCCTCGCCGCCAACGAGCCGACCCCCTCGGCCACGCCGACCGAGGAGGCCGAGGAGGACCCGGCCCTCGAGGACGACGAGGCCACCGACGAGCCGACCGACGCGGCCGCCGAGGGCGACGACACGAACAACGCCAGCAACGAGGACTCCGGCGGCGGCAGCGGCATGCTGCTGATCCTCGCCGGTGGTCTGCTGGTCGCGCTCGGCGTCGGCGCCATCGTGCTGCTGCTGATGCGGCGCCGGGACAACGGCGACGACGACGAGGATGACGACGACGAGGACGGCCCGCGTACCCCGGCGGGTGGCGGTCGCGGCTACCGGGGCGGCGACGAGCCGACCCGGGTCGCCAACCGGGCCGGATCCGCCTCCGACGCGACCATGGTCACCCGGCCGTCCCTGGCCGACGCGCCGACCATGATGCACAACGCCCCGCTGGTCGACGAGTTCCCCGACCCGTACGGCGCACCGCTGCCGAACCCGCAGTCGGGCCCGCCCGGCGGCGGCTATGGCGCCGGTCCGGCCCAGCAGGGCTGGGGCGACGAGGGCGGCTACGGTGCCGGGCCTGGCGCTGGTGGCTACGGCAACGCCCCGGGATCCGGCGCGGGCGGCTACGGTGCCGCTCCCGCCTCCGGCCCCGGCTACGGCAACGCCCCCGCCTCCGGCCCCGGCTACGGCAACGCCCCCGCCTCGGGGGCCGGTTACGGCAACGCCCCGGCGTCCGGTGCCGGCGGCTACGGTGCCCCGGTCTCCGGCGCGGGCTACCCCAACGGAGCCGCCGCCGGCGGCTACGGCGACCGGTTCGACGAGCCGACCGGCCGGTACACCGGTCGGGACGACGACTACGGACAGCCGAGCGACCCGTACGACCCGAACGCCGGCTACGGACCCTCCTCCGGTGCCGGCGGCGGCTACGACGCGACCCAGCGCTACGGCCAGGACGACGGCTACGCCGACGGCGGGGCGTACGGTGCCGCCCGGGGCGGCTACGACCAGCCGAGCGCCGGCGGTGGATACAACCGGGCCGACGACGACAACGGCTACGGCAACGGCTACCAGGACCAGGCCGGCGGTTACGACGCGACCCAGCGCTACGGCCAGGACGACGGGTACGACCAGCCGAGCACCGGTGGCGGCTACGACCAGCGCGGTCGCGGCGGGTACGACGACCAGAGCGGCTACGACGACCGGGCCGGTTACGACCAGCAGCAGGGCGGCGGCTACTACGACGACGCGCCCCGGGCCGGCGGTGGCGGGCACAGCCGCTCCGCTGCACCCCAGCAGGGTGGCCGTGGGGAGCGTCGCTCACTGGACTGGCTGGACGACTGACAGACAACACGTACGACGCTTGACAGGGCCGGGTCCGATCACGGACCCGGCCCTTCGGCTTTCCGCCGGCTGGCGGAGATCGGTCAGGCGGCGGTGAAGGCGCCGTTGCGGAGCACCGGTACGACGTCGGAGGCGCCGACCTGGACGGCGATCTCCACGTCGTTGCCGAAGCCCCGGACCGCCAGTTCCCGCCCGGAGACGCAGCCGCGGACGGCGGCCGGCAGGTCCGGCACGCTGGCCAGGGTGGCCAACGCCAGCGCCGCCTCGACGGAGAGGCCACCGGGGACGGTGGCGAGCACGTCCAGCACGGCGGCGGCCCCGAGCAGGTCCTCCACCCCGGGGCGGATGGTCTCGTCCGGCCACCGCTCGCCCGCCGCGATCACCCCGACCGGCGCTTCGGTTGTGCCGTACCCCTGGTTGACGAGCCAGCGCCCGACGGCGGCGGCGTTACGCAGACAGGCCGCCAGCACCGGCACGCCGGTCGCGCTCGCCGCCGCGCTTATCGCCGAGCCGTTCGGTGAGGGCAGCACGAGGTCCGGTACGACGGGCGCGGTGCTCAGCGCCGCCGGGGAGAGTGACCAGGGGTGTTCCGGGGTGACCGCGCCTCGACCGACCGCCGCCACCCCACCGACCCGGGCCGCGTACGTGCCGGCCTGGGCCCCCCAGGGGAACGGGTGGACCCGCATCCCCCGGGCGACCGCCACCTCCACCGAGGTGGTGAAGGAGAGCACGTCGACGACGACCAGGGCGGCGCAGACCTTGCTCAGCTCGGCCGCGCCGGCCAGCCCCCAGTCGAAGCGGGCTCCACTGCCCGGCTGGGCGTAGACCGATCCGGCGAACCGCCCGGCCTGTCCCATCAGGAGTTCGGCGGGCCGCCCGCCGGAGTCGTACGCTCCCCGGCGGGAGCGGCCGGCTGTTCCGGAACAACGGGTGCCACGACCGGGTCGGTGGTGGTCTCCGCCGGCTCCGGGTCGGCGACGGCAGCCGTCGCCTCCGGCTCCGGGTCTGCGGTGGTCGCCGCCGGCTCCGGGTCGGCGACGTCGGCCGTGGGCTCCGCGCCGGCCAACTGGGTCTCCGCCGCGTCGGGCCCGGCCAGCCCGGTAGCGGCCGGTCCGGTCGCGTCGGTGCCGGTCTCCGTAGCTTCCGCCCCGGTCGCCTGCGGCGACGGCACGGTGGTCGCCGCACCGCCGAAGAGCCGCGGCAGCGTGCCGGTGAACGCGGTACGCAGCTCGTCCAACCCGATCGTGAACTGGTCGCGTACCTCCAGCTCGCCACCGGCGGCGTCGGTCACCCCGATCAGGGTCCACGGCACGCCCCGCTCGACGCAGAGCGCGGTGAACGCCTTCTCGTGGCCACGCGGCACCGCCACCATCGCCCGGCCGGCGGACTCGCTGAACAGGAAGACGAACGGCATCGAACCGGCGGTGAAGCCCTCCGGCAGCGCGATCCGGGCCCCGACGTTGTAGCGCAGGCTCGACTCGACCAGCGCCTGCGCCAGGCCGCCGTCGGAGAGGTCGTGCGCCGACCGCAGGTGCCCGACCCGGGCCGCCTCGGCGATCAGGTCGGCGAGCGTACGCTCGGCCGCCAGGTCGACCTTCGGCGGCACGCCGCCCAGGTGCTCGTGGGTCACCCAGGCCCACTCGGAGCCGGAAAGTTCCAGCCGGGTCTCGCCGAGCAGGAAGATCAGGTCGTGGTCCGCGCCGGTGGTCCGGGCGAAGCCCATCGGCACCCGCTGGTTGACGTCGTCGAGCACCCCGAGCACACCGACCACCGGCGTGGGGTGGATCGCCGCCGCGCCCGTCTGGTTGTAGAAGCTGACGTTGCCACCGGTGACCGGGATGCCCAATTCGGCACAGCCGTCGGCGAGGCCGCGTACGGCCTCGGCGAACTGCCACATCACCGCCGGGTCCTCCGGCGAGCCGAAGTTGAGGCAGTCGGTGACCGCGACCGGCTTGGCGCCGGTCACCGCCACGTTACGGTACGCCTCGGCGAGCGCCAGCTTGGCCCCGTGGTACGGGTCGAGCCGGGCGTACCGGCCGTTGCCGTCCACCGAGATCGCCACCCCGAGCCCGGTCTCCTCGTCGATCCGGATGACCCCGGAGTCCTCGGGCTGGGCGAGCACGGTGTTGCCGAGCACGTAGCGGTCGTACTGCTCGGTGACCCAGGTCTTGTCGCAGAGGTTCGGCGAGGCGATCATCCGCAGCAGGGTCTCCCGCAGCGCCTCCGGCGTGGAGGGCCGGGCCAGCGTCTCGGCCCGGTCGGCCTGCAGCAGGATCAGGTCGGCCGGCTCGCGCATCGGGCGGGCGTACACCGGGCCGTCGTCCACAAGCGACCCCGGCGGTACGTCGACCACGGTGTGGCCGTGCCAGGTGATCAGCAGCCGGCCCGGCTCGACACCCGCCTCGGCGCCGGTGACCTCGCCGATCGCGCTCGCCGGTACGCCCCACTTCTCGGCGGTCTTCAGCACCGCCTCGAGCCTGTCCGGGGCGACGATCAGCAGCATCCGCTCCTGCGACTCGCTGGCCAGAATCTCGTGCGGCTCCATCGAGGCCTCACGCAGCGGCACCCGCTCCAGCCAGACCCGCATGCCGGTGCCGGCCGCGGCGGCGGTCTCGGTCAGCGCGCAGGTGAGTCCGGCGCCGCCGAGGTCCTGGATGCCGACGACCAGCTGGGCGTCGTACAGCTCCAGGCAGGCCTCGATCAGCAGCTTCTCCATGAACGGGTCGCCGACCTGCACCGACGGGCGGCGCTGCTCGCTGGCGTCGTCGAAGGTGGCGCTGGCGAGCACGGAGACTCCGCCGATGCCGTCCCGTCCGGTCTTCGCGCCGAGCAGCACGACGACGTTGCCCGGGCCGGCCGCGGCCTTGTTCTGCAGCCGGTCCACCGGAAGTACGCCGAGAGAGAGCGCGTTGACCAGTGGGTTGCCCTGGTAGCAGGGGTCGAAGACCACCTCGCCGCCGATGTTGGGCAGACCCAGCGAGTTGCCGTAGGTGCCGACGCCGGCGACGACGCCGGGCAGTACCCGGGCGGTGTCGGGGTGGTCGGCGGCACCGAACCGCAGCGGGTCCATCACCGCGATCGGCCGGGCGCCCATCGCCAGGATGTCCCGGACGATGCCGCCGACGCCGGTCGCCGCGCCCTGGTGCGGTTCGACGAAGCTCGGGTGGTTGTGCGACTCGACCTTGAAGGTCACCGCGAGCTTGTCGGAGACCTGGATCACGCCGGCGTTCTCGCCGATGCCGGCGAGCATCCGGTCGCTCGGCGGCGCCTTCTCGCTGAACTGTCGCAGGTGGACCTTGCTCGACTTGTAGGAGCAGTGCTCGCTCCACATGATCGAGTACATGGCCAGCTCGGACTGGGTCGGCCGGCGGCCCAGGATCTGGCGGATCCGGTCGTACTCGTCGTCCCGCAGCCCCAGCTCCGTGTAGGGCTGGAGGTCACCCGGGGTCGCCGTGGCCTGTGCGACGGTGTCCAGGCCGGCCGGGTCGACCGGTGCCGAGGGGTGGTCGGCGAGGGTGGGCTCGGGCTGGCCCATGACCTCACTCTGTTCGATCATGCCGGCGCTCCCGCCAGGTGCTTGAGGATCGAGGTGAAGAAACCGAGGCCGTCGAGGGACGGGCCGGTCAGTGCCTCCACGGCGTGCTCGGGGTGCGGCATCAGGCCGACCACGTTGCCGGCCTCGTTGGTGATGCCGGCGATGTCCCGCAGCGACCCGTTGGGGTTGCCGTGCACGTAGCGGGCGACGACCCGGCCGGTGGCCTCCAACTCGTCCAGGGTGCGCTCGTCGGCGACGTAGCAGCCCTCGCCGTTCTTCACCGGGATGAGGATCTCCTGCCCCGGCTGGAACGTGTTGGTCCAGCCGGTGCCGGCCGACTCGATCCGCAGCCACTGGTCGCGGTTGCGGAAGTGCAGGTGCTGGTTACGGGTCAGCGCGCCGGGCAGCAGGTGGGCCTCGCAGAGGATCTGGAACCCGTTGCAGATGCCGAGCACCGGCAGGCCGGCCCGGGCGCCGGCCGCGATCGTCTCCATCACCGGGGCGAACCGGGCGATGGCGCCGCAGCGCAGGTAGTCGCCGTAGGAGAAGCCGCCGGGCAGCACCACGGCGTCGACGCCGTGCAGGTCCGGATCGTCGTGCCAGAGCGACACCGCCTCGGCGCCGGCGAGCCGTACCGCGCGGGCGGCGTCCCGGTCGTCCAGTGAGCCGGGGAACGTCACCACACCGATCCGGGCGGTCATGGTGCGGTCTCCTCCGGCTCCGCCAGGCGGATCGAATAGTCCTCGATCACCGGGTTGGCCAGTAGTTTGTCCGCGATCTCCCGAGCCCGGTCCAGGTCCGGCTGGCCGGAGAACTCGATTTCGATCCGCCGGCCGATGCGCACGGAGGACACGTCTGTGACTCCGAGCCTCGGCAGCGCATTCGCGACGGCCTGGCCCTGAGGATCGAGAATCTCCGGCTTGAGCATGACGTCGACGACGACGCGAGGCACTGGGCACTCCTGACTGTGTACGCAGTTGGGTGCCGGCCCACGATGGGGCGAGCGGAGCCAGCCTACCCGGCAGACCAGGCAGTTGGCGCACGGGCCGGCCGGTGGGCCCGCCGACGGCGACCGACGGCCCGCTCCCGGCGGCCCGGTCGGCGGCCGTCGGGTCTCCGGTCGATCCGGTCATCCGCCGACGCGGCTCCGAAACCTCCCGGACAGGTTGACTCTTGTGGATAGGTGACGAACGGCTTAGCGTGTGGCGTCAAACGTCCGGTCTCAGCCGCCGAACGTTGACCCGTCCAGATCCGTACGGCGGACATCCCCCCGCCTACGGCGGCTCGAACCGACCCGGTGATCCCGGGTGACCCCCCGGAAGGAGCCCCTCCATGCGTCTTCGCCACACGTTGGTGATGCTCGCCACCGCCCTCGCCGGTGTGCTCGTCGCGCCGGCCGCGGCCCCGGCCGCCCCGCCCTCGCCGGGCGATCCGTCGCACATCATCGGCGGTAGTACCGTCTCGTCCGCGCCCTGGGCGGCGGCGGTCTTCAGCAACGGCTCGTTCACCTGCTCCGGCACCATCATCGCGGCGCGCTGGGTGCTCACCGCCCGGCACTGCGTCAGCGGCACGATGTCGGTGCGGGTGGGCAGCGTCAACCGGTCCTCGGGTGGTGTCACCAGTGGCGTGACGGCCGCCTACGGTCGGTACGACCTGGCCCTGCTGAACCTCTCCACCGCGATCAACACCTCGTACGTCACGCTGTCCAGCGCCTACCCGCCGGTCGGCTCGACCAACTCGATCTACGGCTGGGGCATGACCTGTTACAGCAACTGCTCCGCCTCCACCACCCTGAAGACCGCCAGCGTCCAGGTGACCAGCACCAACGTCACCGACGCGTACGGTGGGCGGGCGATCCGCAGCACGCGGATCAACGGCAACGCCTGGCGGGGTGACTCCGGCGGCCCGCAGTTCTACAACGGGGCCCAGGTCGGGGTCGCCTCCACGGCCGACGGGGTGAGCATCCAGAACTACGGCAGCGTCGCCTACAACCGGTCCTGGATCACCTCCGTGGCCGGGGTCTAGGCCCTCGAACCCTCCTCAGGGGTACGGCGCGGACGTTCCCGGCTCGCCCGGGACGTCCGCGCCGCGCCGTTTCAGCCCTCCGTCCCCGCCGCGCCGTTTCAGCCCTCCGTCCCCGCTACACCCTTCGGGCCGTCGCCGGCCCTTCGGCGCCATTCGCCACCCGTTCGGGGCCGGCGCACCCGGTTCGGCGTACTGGCCACCGTTTCGGGTTGCCGCCACCCGTTCGGGGTCCGGGCACCTGTTCAGGCTCCCGGCGCCTGTTCGGGGCGGGGCCACCCGTTCGGGGTCGCCGCCTCGTTTTGCTGAGGGCGACGATGTGACCACGGGCCGCGAAGTGGTCGGGCCGCTCTCTGCCAGCATCAACGTGTGCTGATCGTGACGACGGATCACCTCCCGGGGTACGAGATCCGCGCGATTCTCGGCGAAGTCGTCTCCTCCCAGGCCCGGACCCGGAACCCGTACCGGGAGGGGGTGAAGAGTCTCCGGGGTGGCGCGTACGACCCCAGCGCGCCCGAGAACCTCACCCGCTGGCGTACCGACGCGGTGCAGAAGTTGGGTGAGGAGGCGACGCGGCTCGGCGCCAACGCGGTGCTCGGGATGCGCTTCGACCACCGCGACGTCGGCGAGCTGTGGATGGAACTCTGCGCGTACGGGACGGCGGTGGTCGCCGTCCGGCAGCCGGTCGAACCCGCTCCGACCGACCAGCCGAGGGTCGCCGCGGAGACCGCGCACCCTGCCGAACCGCGCAGCTCCGGTTCCATCGCCGAACCGCCGAGCGCACCGGACCTCGGCAGCGCCGCCGGCACCCCGACGCCACGAAACTGATCAGCGGTGTGCGCGCAGCGCATCGGCCAGCCAGGCGAAGGCGGGGACGGCGGGCGGTGGCGGTGTCCGACCCGCGACGAGGTCCAACAACTGCCAGTACCGCTCGACCGTGGGCTCGGTCACCGTCCCCAGCCAGGCGAGCAGGTCGGTCACCTCCGCGTCGCTGAGATCGGCGGGGACGATTCGGGCCAACAGCACGCTCCCGGCCGAGGACTGCGGCGCGATGCCCTCGTCGACCGCCCGGCCCGCGTACCGGAGTACGGCGGATCGGACGTGCAGACCGAAGTCCAACCGGTTGTCGACTCCGCCGGCGAGCACCAACCGCCGTACGGTCGCCTGGAACTCCTCGTCCGCGACCAGTTCGGCGAGTTCCATCCAGGCATCGACCTGTTCCGGCGTCGGCTCGTCGGGCAACGTCGGCGGCAACTCCCGCATCCACCCCGCGACAACCTCGGCATCCTGGTCGTCGACGTCGGCGAAGGCCCGGTCGACGAACGTGTCGATCAACTGTTGCCGTTCCGGCGCGGACAACCGGGCAAGTCGGTGCATCAGTGAGATCTCCTCCTCGGTCGGGCCGCGCCGGGCGACGGCGCGGAGGACGGTGCGGCGCAGCCGGAGGATGCGGAGTTCGACGTCCACGACCGCGACCTGCCGGTTCGCGACCTCTGCCAGGGCTGCCTGCCCGGACAGGACCCGCCGCACGGCGGTCAGACCGATCCCCAGCTCACGCAGGGTCCGAACCAGGTCGAGGGTGTCGACCGCGCTCGGGGCGTAACGGCGGTGTCCGGCGGGTGACCGACCGGCGGGCGGAAGAACGCCGGCGTCGGACCAGAAGCGGATGGTCCGGGCCGGTACGCCGGTCCGGGCGGCCAGTTGCCCGACCGTCAGGTGTTCCGTGCCGTCTTCCACCCGGTCAACTTGCACCTTCCACCTACTGGAAGGTCAACGCCGTTTCCGGGTCGCCGGCTCGCCCGTCGGCGTCGTGACCCGCCCCGAGGGCCGTCATCCGCCGGTGAGGTGTGGCGCGGATCATGGTAAGGAGTCGCCGTACGACTTGACCCTGCCGTTGACGGCAGGGTTCGAGCATCGGTGTCATGGACACCTCCGCAGCTCAGGACAGAGCCGACCGCGCACCTCAGGACAGGGTCGTGATGGTCACCGGGGCCGGCACCGGCATCGGCCGGGCCACCGCCCGACGGTTCGCCGCCAAAGGCGCGCGGGTGGTGGCGGTGGGTCGCCGCCACGATCCGCTCGCCGAGACTGCCTCCGGCCACGACCGGATCCAGCCGCTGGTCGCCGACGTCACCGCCGACGCCGACGAACTCGTCGGCACCGTGCTGGAGTCGTACGGGCGGCTGGACGTCCTCGTCAACAACGCCGGCATCGTCCGGAGCGGGACCCTGGAGACGATCACTCCGGAGGCTGTCGACGCACAGCTGGCGACAAACCTGGTCGCCCCGATCATGCTGACCCGGGCCGCGCTGCCCGCGCTGACCGCCGCCAAGGGGGTGGTGGTGAACGTCAGCACACCGATCGGCCAACGGGGCTGGCCGGGCAACTCGGTGTACGCGGCGACGAAGGCCGCCCTGGAGACCCTCACCCGCAGTTGGGCGGTGGAGCTGGCGCCGCACGGGATCCGGGTGGTCGCGGTGGCGCCGGGGGCGACCGCCACCCCCATCTCGCTGCACCAGGGCCTCCCGGCGGAGCGGATCGCCGCGATCCGGGAATGGCAGCTGGCCGCCACGCCGATGCGGCGACTCGGGCAGCCCGAGGAGATCGCCTGGGCGATCACCCTGCTCGCCTCGCCGCAGGCGTCCTTCGTCACCGGCACCGTCTTCGCCGTGGATGGTGGTGCCGCGGTGCAATGAGATAAGAATGGCCCGGGGGTGGAAGCTGTGCGGATCGGCGAGTTGGCCCGGGTCACCGGCACGACGCCGCGTGCGCTGCGGCACTACGAGCAGGCGGGTCTGATCGCCTCCGAGCGGGCGGAGAACGGCTACCGGGTCTACGGGACGATCTCGGTCGTCCGGGTCCGCAACATCCGCCACCTGGTCGCCGCCGGTTTCACGCTCGACGACATCCGTACCTTCCAGAGCTGTCTGGACCACGACCTGGCGGCCACGTCCGCGTCGGATCCCGACGTGGCCGCCGGGCCGACGTCTGGCCCGGATCTCCCCGGCGGGGCGTCGCCGGCTCTGCCCACGCTCGACGAGGTGGCGCCGACCCCGGAGTGTGTCGACCGGGCCGTCCAGGTCGCACGTGGCCGCCTTGCCGTGCTCGACGAGCGGATCTCCGCCCAGGTCCGGGCACGCGAGCGGCTGGCCGCGACGGTGCGCCGGGTCGCCGAACCGCGGCTCCCCGAACCCGCCTGATCCGCTGCCACCCGGCCGGGACGCGTCGACGCCCGACGGCGGTTCGCCGGGTGTCGGGGCGGGTCAGAGGATCGGCGCCGGGCTGTACGCGGCGGCCTCGGGGTGGGCGGCGACCACCGCCGCGACCCGGTCGGCGACCGCCCGGACCTGGGCGGTGGCGGCGCCGGTGAAATTGGCCCGGTCGGCGACCAGCTCGTCGATCTCGGCCCGGGTCAGCCCGAGCCGGCCGTCGGCGGCGAGCCGGTCGAAGAGGTCGTTCTCGGCGATCCCCTTCTCTCGCATCGCCAGCGCCACGGCGACCGCGTGCTCCTTGATCACCTCGTGCGCGGTCTCCCGGCCGACGCCCCGGCGCACCGCCGCCACCAGGATCTTGGTGGTGGCGAGGAACGGCAGGTAGCGGTCCAGTTCCCGGTTGATCACCGCCGGGTACGCGCCGAACTCGTCCAGCACGGTGAGGAAGGTCTGGAACAGCCCGTCGGCGGCGAAGAAGGCGTCCGGCAGCGCCACCCGGCGGACCACCGAGCAGGAGACGTCACCCTCGTTCCACTGGTCGCCGGCCAGCTCGCCGACCATCGACAGGTAACCGCGGATGATCACCGCGAAGCCGTTGACCCGCTCGCTGGACCGGGTGTTCATCTTGTGCGGCATCGCGCTGGAGCCGACCTGGCCGGGCTTGAAGCCCTCGGTGGCCAGTTCCTGGCCGACCATCAGCCGGATCGTGGTGGCCAGGCTGCTCGGTGCCGCCGCGGTCTGGGCCAGCGCGGAGACCACGTCGAAGTCGATCGAGCGCGGGTAGACCTGGCCGACGCTGTCCAGCACCCGGGCGAAGCCGAGGTGCGCGGCGACCCGCCGCTCCAGTTCGGCGACCTTCTCCGCGTCCCCGTCGAAGAGGTCGAGCTGGTCGGCGGCGGTGCCGACCGGCCCCTTGATGCCGCGCAGCGGATACCGCCCGATCAGGTCGGTCAGCCGCTCGTACCCGATCAGCAGTTCCTCGGCGGCGCTGGCGAACCGCTTGCCGAGCGTGGTGGCCTGGGCCGCGACGTTGTGCGAGCGTCCGGTCAAAACCAGCTCGGAGTGCTCGACGGCCAGCCGGGCCAGCCGGGCCAGGGTGGCGACCACCCGGTCCCGGACCAGCTCCAGCGAGCGCCGGACCTGCAACTGCTCGACGTTCTCGGTCAGGTCCCGGGAGGTCATGCCCTTGTGCACGTGTTCGTGCCCGGCGAGCGCGCCGAACTCCTCGATCCGGGCCTTCACGTCGTGCCGGGTGACCCGCTCCCGGGCCGCGATCGAGGCCAGGTCGACCTGGTCCAGCACCCGCTCGTACGCCTCGACCACGTCGTCCGGCACCGGCACGCCGAGATCACGCTGGGCCCGGAGTACGGCGAGCCAGAGCCGCCGTTCGAGCCGGATCTTCTCCTCCGGTGACCAGAGGGCGACCAGTTCGGCCGAGGCGTACCGGTTGGCGAGGACGTTGGGAATGCTGCTCACCTCGCCATTCTCGACCATCCCGCCCGGGGCGGCCGCACCGGCCGGGCAGGGGTCCGCAACACCGCCGGGCGAACGCGCCCGGAACCGTCCCGTACGGGTGGTTCAGGGTCGGGTGAGCTGTTGGTAGAGGGCCTGGGCGGCCGGCACGTCGTCGGGAAAGTCCTCGTACCAGAGCGGCGCGCTGGCGAGCCCGATCTCGGCCAGCCCCCGCCGCAGCGACGCGGTACGCCGGGCCGGCGCCACCGAGGTGTCGGTGAGGACCACATAACCGCCGGGCCAGAGCCGGATGATCGGCTCGCCGCCGGGGAAGGCCGCCCGGAACCGGGTCGCCAGCTCCACGCCGAGCACCGGCTGCCCGAGCACAGTGGTGAGGTCGGCGACCAGCAGCACGTGCCGGTTGCCGAGCGGGATGCCGACCCGTCGGGCGTGTCGACCGATCTCCGTGAGCACCGCCCGGAGTTCGTCCACGTCCCGGAGCCGGTGCAGCGACCCGACGCAGCGCGCGGTGTGTTCCGGAACCAGGGTCACCTCGGTCCACGCCTCGACCAGCACCTCCAGCAGGTGGTCGGGTGGTTCGCCCTCCGGCAGTTTGCGGTACAGCGTGCTGAGGTCGGCCACCGTGTCGTCGATGCCCACCCCGGCGGCGGCCCTGGCCCGGCCCAGCCGGGCACAGGCGGGTTGCGGGTCGCGCGTCTCGACGATCGCCCTGGTCAGGCTCTCGACCGCCGGCGTCCACCAGCCTCCGCTCCAGGCCGGCCGCCGGCGTAGCACCGACTCGCGCCACGCCTCGCGCAGCGCCACGGCCTCGGTCCGGAAACGGCGGGCGGCACGGGCTCGGCGCTCCGCGGCCGCCGGGCTGAGTGGACGTTCGTCGTTCATCCGGCGTCACTGCTCCATCCGTCACAGCGGTTCACTCTCGGCTAGACGGCGCCGGAGGCCGATCATGACGAGGGATGCGGGGAATTCACCTCACCTTCTGCCGCCAACGGGTTGCCCTTGGTAGTTTGTCTCTCGTCCGCCGTACGGCGGCCGCACCGCGAGCGCCTGATCCGGTCCACACCGGACCGTCCACTCCACCGACCTGGCAGGACATGGCGGACACCACCGGCACCCCGACTTCCGACGACCGGAGCGACCTGCAGCTGCTGCGCGCCGTACGCGACGGCGACACCACCGCGTACGCCGTGCTCTACCAGCGGCACGCGACGGCGGCCCGGCGGCTGGCCCGCACCCTGGACCCCCGTCCGTCCGACGTGGACGAGCTGGTGGCGGAGGCGTTCGCCCGGGTCCTCGCCGCGCTCCGCGCCGGCGCCGGACCGAGGGCGGCCTTCCGCACCTACCTCCTCACCACCCTGCGCAACGTCTTCCACGACGAGACCCGGCGGTCCCGCCGGCTCGACCTCGTCGACGACCTCTCCCACCACGACCCGGGCGAGCCGTTCGTCGATCCCGCGGTACGCGGCCTGGAGCACGGCATGGTCGCCCGGGCCTTCGCCGCGCTCCCCGAGCGGTGGCGCCTGGTGCTGTGGCACACCGAGGTGGAGGGGGACACCCCGGCCACGGTCGCCCGCCTGCTCGGGGTACGCCCCAACACGGTCTCCGCACTCGCCTACCGCGCCCGGGAGCGTCTTCGCCAGAACTACCTGCGGGAGCACGCCGCCACCCGGACCGAGGCGGCGTGCCGGTGGACCGCCGACCGGCTCGGCGCATACGTCCGGGACAGGTTGGCCGCCCGGGACCGCACCGAGGTCGAGGACCACCTCTCCGGCTGCCGGTCCTGTCGACTGCTCTTCGTCGAACTCGGCGACGTCAACTCCGGTCTCGGCGCCATCCTGGTCCCGGCCCTGGTCGGTGCCGCAGCGGTCGGCTACGCCACCGCCGGTGCCACCACCGGAAGCGGCGGCACGGGTGCGGACGGCGGAACAGGCAGCGGCGCAGGCGGGAACAGCACCGGGGGCAGTGGTGGAGGCCGGGACGCTGTCGGCGGGGACGGTGGGAACCCGGCCGACCGCGGCACGCCGGGGCGTGGCCGGGCCCGGCTCCGGCGACACCTCCGCAACCCGGCCACCCGGCTCGCCGCCGCCGGCGCCGTACTGGTCCTGCTGGTGACGGTCGCGCTCGCGCTCGGCGGCGGGTCGGAACCAACCGCCGGTCCGGGACGGGCGGCGCCGCCCCCGGCGGGTCCGGCAACACCGGAGGAGTCACCCACGCCGACCCCCGACCCGGACCGGGGCGGTACCCCCACCCCCGACCCGGCCGCCGGGACGCCCGACGACCCCGGCCCGACCGCCGGTCAACCGTCCGGCGCGGCCGACCGGCCCGGTACCGCCGAATCACCCGGCGCGACCGGACCGGGCACCACCGCGCCGGGCTCCGCCGGCCCGCTGTCCGTGACACTCGCGCCGGTCGGCACGCTGGTCCGGGGCCGCTCCACGGTGCTGCTGATGACGGTGACCAACCCGGTCCGGTCCTCCGCTGGCGCCGGCGGAGGGCGGCTGCCCGGCACGTACCGGGCCGGCCCGGCCGACCGGACCGGTCCGCTGTCCGCCCGGATCACCCTGCCGAACGGCATCCGACTCCGGACCGGGTCGGCCGGCGACGGCTGGACCTGCGCCGCCGGCAGCCCCGGTACCTGCCGGCGGGGACCGTTGGCGGCGGCCTCGACGAGTACCGCGTACCTGCCGGTCACCGTCGCCGGAACCGCCCGGGGCGGCACCGTGCGGCTCAGCCTCGACACCCCCGGTACGCCCCGCCGCACCGCCACCCTCCGGCTCGACGTCGCCGACACCGGCCTCGCGACGGTGTACGCCGGCACGGTGCCGGCCCGGCTCACCGCCGCCGGCAACGCCCTGCTCTCCTGCCTCGACCTCGACCTCACCTGTCGTGCGGCGCGGGCCGGCCGCCCCGCCCTCGGCCGGGTGGACAACGGCGACTACCTGATGGCCCGGTACGCGGCACCCGACGCCCCGGCCGGCGCACCGCGCGGCGGCATGGTCAGCGGCGCCTCGGTACGCCTCACCGGGCGGGTGCTCTGGGCCGGCCTCTACTGGGCCGGTACCGGCCGTCCGCCGCGTACCCCGACCGCGTACCTCCGCGCGCCCGGCAGTGGCCGGTACACCCCGCTGCGCGCCGACCGGGTCGACACCTTCCCGGCCCGGCTGGAGGGGCGGCACGGCTACCAGGCGTACGTCGACGTCACCCGGCTCGCCCGCTCCGGCACCTGGTGGGTGGGAGTCGACCGGCGCGCGTTCAGCGCCGGGGTCGGCGCGTTCGGCGGCTGGAGCCTGCTCGCCGTCGTCACCGACGGCGGTCCGCCGCGCAGTGTCGCGGTGCTCAACGGCGCGCTCGCCCTCCGTCCCGGCGCCTCGGTCTCCACCCCGCTGCCCGGGGCGGCGGGCGCGGCGGCCCAGATCGGGTTCGTCGGCTGGGAGACCGACCGGGCGACCACCGGTGACCGCCTCGACCTGGCCGGTTCCCCGGTCGACCGGGGCAACCCGAGCAACGCCGCCGCCAGCCGTACCGACGGCACGACCGCCGGCTGGAACACCTTCGGTACGGATGCCCGGGTCCTCCGTACCCGGCTGCCCGACGACGGGCCGGTCCAGCTCACCGCCCGGACCGGGCGGGACGCCTGGCTGCTCGGCACCCTGGCGATCAGCGCCGAACAGCCGTGACCGGTCGACGGCACGCCGTCCCGACCCGGGCCGGGGTACCGCGCGCCCTAGCCGCGCTGCGGTGGGACCGGGGGCTGGTACGCCTGCGGCGGCGCTGACGGCGGGTACGGCGCCACCGGTGCGGCCGGTACGGTCGGCGCCCCGGCCGGGCCGGCTGCCGGGTTGGGTGTCGTCCGGCCCACCCGGATGGCGAGCCGGTCCAGGTAACCGACCTGGAGCGCGACGAACGCCAGAAGGAAGATCAGCAGTATCGGCAGCGGCAGGACCAGACTCAGGATGCCGCCGTTCGGGCCGCTGCGCTGCCACATCACCAGCTCGGCGACAACCGGCGCCGACATCAGCTCCGGGTCGACCGCCATCAGTCGCGCCCAGAACGGCTGCTGCGCGTTGAACAGCCAGGTCAGCAGCAGGACCACGGGCAGCATCGGCAGTGCCGGGAGCAGCAGCGTGCGGATGAATCCCCCGCCGGCCCGCCACCGGGCGTGCTGGCCCCGGAACAGCAGCGTGAAGACGAACAACGCCGGTATGGAGAGCCAGACCGGCGGGATCAGCCCGAGGAACGTGTTGACCTGCTCCGCGTCGGCGGCCCGGTTCGCGGTGGCGACGGAGAGCGGGCCGACACCGACAAAGAGCCACGGGGCGAACGGGACCAGCAGCAGTTCGCTCCAGCGGCCGAGTGGCCGCAGCGCGCCGATGCCGAAGCCGCCGACCGCCCCGAGCCCGACCGAGACGACCGCCGAGATCAGCGGCGGTAGCCAGGTGTTGGCGAGGATCCGTGCCAGGCTGAGCCCCGACTCCGATCGGCCGCCGCCGAGAGTGTCCAGGGCAGGGTCGTCGACGAGGTGCCGCAGCCAGGGCGCGGATGCCCAGCCGACCACCCCGACCAGGGCGACCAGTCCGACCACCAGGAACGCGAGATACACCGCGCGTCCCCGGCCGCCGGTCGGCGCCACCGGCACCGCCGTCGGGGCCGGAGCGCCGGTCGCGGTCGGCGCGCCGGTCAGGCCCGGCACTGCCGGCCGGGCGGCGGGCTGCGGATCGCGCCGGTCCCGCCAACCGTCGAGTTCGATCCGGGTACGGGTGGCCAGCAGCAGCCCGGTGGCGAGGAGCCCGAGCAGGCCGAGCAGAACGAGGAGCAGTGTCGCCACAGCGGCGCCCGGCCCGACCTGGAAGCGGACGAAACTGGACTGCAGCACCTCCAGCACCGGGCTCAGGGCGGATCCGTCCGCCTTCACCCCGGCGAGCAACGCCGGCATCGTGTACGTCTGCAGGGTCAGGGCGAGCACGCCCAGGCCGACCACCCCGCCCACGGTCAGCAGGGCGGCCGGTGACCGACGGTCGGAGGACCGTTTGCGTAATGCGCTCAGGAACGCCGTCGCGGCGAGCGCGACGACCAGGCCGAACGAGGTTGCCGCGAGCGCCCAGAGCACGTCGCCCAGGCCCAGCCGGTCACCCGGCTCGACCCGGTGCAGCCGCCAGCCGAGGGCGAGCGCGGCCGGGGCGTACCCGGCGATCGGCAGGGCGAGCACGATCCGGGTCACCAGTCGGGCCGCCCGACCGGCCCGGTCCGCGACGACCGCCAGCAGCGGCGCGACGACCAGGGCGTACGCCAACGGCAGCAGGCCGAGCAGGAGCACGGAACCGAGCTGCCCCCACACCCCGTCGGCGACGATCGTCTGGTAGTTCTCGGTGCCGGCCGAGGTCGGCGGCTTGCCCAGGTCCTCGTGCCGGAAGCTGGCCAGCACCGTGGAGACCGTGGGGACGAGGTAGGACCAGACCAGGCCGAGCAGAGCCGGGACCACCAGCGCCAACCCGAGCAGCACCCGCCCCACCGAGCCAGCCGCTGACGGCTGGGCCGACGGCAGCGTCGTCGGCGGTCGAGGCCACGTGGCCGGTGCCGGTGCCGGCGGTACGGCCGGTGGAGGGAAGGGCGACCCGGAGGTGGGCTGGCCTGAGTAGCTCATCGCGCACGTCCCCGATGCTCGGTCCGATGATCAGCGCGACCCTACCGGCAGATGTCAACCGACGGGCCGGCTGGTCAGCGCCCGTCGCCACGGTCCATCGTGGTGCGCACGATCCAGTACCCCGGTCGGGCGACGTCGGACCGAGGCCCGCCTAACGGGCAGGTGCGGTGTCCACCGACGACAAGACCGACGTGCCCGGGTCCGGTGGCCCGTCCGGCACGGTGGCACCGCGCTCTTCGGGCACGGTGGCGGACGGGCTGGAGTCGAGGCGTCGTACGCCGGGGTCGGCCAGCATGCCGAGCACCGCGACCAGCACGATTCCCGCGGCGATCAGCAGCGTCCGCCCGGTGCCGAGCCCCTCGGCCACCGGGCCGATCGCGATCTGCCCGAGTGGGATGGCCAGGAACGAGCCGAGGGCGTCGTACGAGTAGACCCGGGCGAGCCGGTCGGCGGGGATGTGCCGCTGCATCGAGGTCTCCCAGGCGATGCTGAACTGCTCCACCGCCACGCCGGCGACAAACGCGGTGCCGATCAGCAGCCAGACCGACGAGGTCCAGGCGAGTGTCACCAGCAGCACCGCGTCCACGCCCATGCAGAGCACGCCGAGCAGGAGGAATCGGCGTACCCGGATCCGGAGCGCGAGCGCGGCGCCGGCCACCATGCCGGCGGTCTGCGCGGCGAGCACCAGTCCCCAGGCGAACCGGCCGATGGTCTCGTCCGCGATCCTCGGGCCGAGCACGTTGACCGAGCTGGCGTAGGCGAAGTTGATCAGCAGAAAGCCGAGCACCACCACCCAGACCCAGGACCGGGCGACGAACTCGCCCCAGCCCTCGCGCAGGTCGCGGAGGGGATGCGGCCGGTTCGTCGCGGGTCGGGCGACCGCGGCCACCCGGATCCGGGAGAAGGCGACCGCGGCCAGCGCGAACGTCAGCGCGTCGACCAGCAGTCCCCAGCCGGGGCCGGCGCCGGCCACCAGTAGGCCACCGAGGGAGGCCCCACCGATCATCGCCGCGTTGATGCCGAGGCGGTTGACCGCGTTCGCCGACTGCAGCAGCTCCGCCGGCACGGTCTGCGGCACCAGCGCGGCAGCGGCCGGCCAGGCCAGACCGCTCAGCACCCCGTTGACCGCGCCCAGCACGACCAGCAGCGAAATCGTCGCGGTGTCGGTCAGGACCAGGGCGGCGACCGCCCCCTGGGTCAGCGCGGCGGCCGAGAGGGAGGCCACCATCACCGCCTGCCGGGGCAGCCGGTCGGCCAGCACCCCGCCGAAGAGCAGGAACAACACGTTGGTCAGCGACCGCGCGCCGACCACCAGGCCGAGGTCGCGGACCGATCCGGTCAGATCGAGTACGGCGAAGCCGAGGGCGATCGGCGCGACCGCGTTGCCGAGCATGGTGGCGGCCCGGCCGACTGCCAGGTGCCGGAAGGGTCGGTGCCGCAGCGGCGCCAGGGCGGCGGTGAGCATGGTCAGTCCTCCATCCGGAACAGGGCGACGGTGGCGCTGACCCGGACGGTTCCCGGGGTACGCACCGGTTTGGCGGCCCGGTGCAGCCGGGCGGACGCCTCGGCGATCAGGCCCCGGATCTCCTGCCAGGTCTCGGGGTCGACCCAGAACTCGGCGTCGGTGAGGAAGTTGTCGGGGCCGCGACGCAGTTCGGCGGAACGGCGGCGCAGTTCGGCGGCGAGGGCGGCGTAGACGAGCCGGTGTTCCGGGGTGGGCTCGGCGCCCTCCGGCACGGTCGGCGGCTGCCGGTCGTGGTCGGCGTCCGCGTCGTACCGGTAGCGCTTGGCGACTCCGCCCCGGATGCGTTCCTCGCCGGCGACCTCGATCACCCCGGCGGCGAGCAGGTGCCGAAGGTGGTAGCTGGCGTTGGCGTGGGTGAGGTCGAGCTCGCGGGCCAGTTCGGCGGCGGTCAGTGCGGAGGCGGTGAGCAGCGAGAGCATCCGCATCCGTACCGGGTGGGCCAGCGCACGTAACCGGGCGGTCGGGTCGGGCCCGGTGTCGGGGGTGGCTCCGCCACCAACTCCCAAAGACATGTTGGGGAGTTTACGGGACGGGTGCCTCACTACCAAACATCTGTTGGGAGTTGGTCGTGGGCACCATCCGGTTGTGCGCCTTGTGCAGGATGGGGCATCCCGACGTGAGGAGCTTCCACATGTCCCTGACCCCGAGGCGCTCGTCGCTCGTACTCGGCCTGCTCGTCCTCGCGGCGAGCGTGCCGGGCCTGGTCGTCGCACTGGCGAACGGAGCAAACGGCCTGCTCGTCACCGCCGTACTCGGGCTGCTGCTCGGCGGCCTCCTGGTCGGTACACACCGGACGTTCGAAATCTGGATCGGCGACGACGGGCTGGCCCTGCGGCTCAGGGGCATCAACCGGCTCGTCGCCTGGGACGAGGTGGCGGCGGTCATCCTCGATCCGGCCACGTCCGCCGCGACTGCCGGCAGGGCCCGCCTGCTCCTGGTGCCGGCCGACCCGACCGGCTTCGAGTTGCCGTCGACCGAGCACGACCCGGTCGCGGACCGTCCCTGTCTGGTCCTGCTCGACCTCGCCGCAGTCCGGCAGTCGGCCGACCAGGTGGCGGCGGCACTGACCCGAACCGCCGGGAGCCGCTTCACCGACCTGCGGCAGCAGACGTCCGCCGCACCGAGCTTCACCGTCGCGTTGCGCGGCTACGACCTCGAACGCGTCGACACGCTGATCCAGCGCGGACACGCCGCGCTGGCCGGCGGGGACGAGTCCCGCCGCCGGCAGGTCGCCGCCGAGATCACCGAAGCACTGCCCGAAATCCCGGTGGCCCTTCGCGGTTACGACCGCGACCAGGCGGACGCGTACCTTCGGGACTTGGCCGCCCGGCTGACCGCCTGAGCCGCCGTCCGGGGCGGCCGGGAACTGCCGCCGGTCAGCGTTCCAGGATCGCCACCACGCCCTGGCCGCCGGCGGCGCAGATCGAGATCAGACCGCGTCCCGAACCCCGTTCGGCGAGCAGTTTCGCCAGTGTCGCCACGATCCGACCGCCGGTCGCCGCGAACGGGTGCCCGGCGGCCAGCGACGAACCGTTGACGTTCAGTTTCGCCGGGTCGACCGGGCCGAGCGGGGCGTCCAGGCCGAGCCGGTCCCGGCAGAACTCCGGCGACTCCCAGGCGGCGAGGGTGGCCAGCACCTGCGAGGCGAACGCCTCGTGGATCTCGAAGAAGTCGAAGTCGGCGAAGGTCAGGCCGGTCCGGGCGAGCAGTCGCGGTACGGCGTACGCGGGAGCCATCAGCAGCCCCTCGTCACCGTGCACGAAGTCGACGGCGGCGCTCCCGGAGGCGTCGAACCAGGCGAGCACCGGCAGGTTGTGCGCGGCGGCCCACTCCTCGGAGGCGAGCAGCACGGTGGACGCCCCGTCGGTCAGCGGGGAGGAGTTGCCGGCGGTCATCGTCGCCTGCTCCGCCTCCGGCCCGCGGGTTCCGAAGACCGGCTTCAACCTCGCCAACTGCTCCACGTCGGTGTCCGGCCGCAGGTTCTGGTCCCGGGTCAGTCCCAGGTACGGCGTGAGCAGGTCGTCGAAGAAGCCGCGCTGGTACGCGGCGGCGAGCCGGTGGTGGGAGCGGACCGCCAGTTCGTCCTGGGCCTGCCGGTCGATGTTCCACCGGCGGGCGGTGATCGCGGCGTGCTCCCCCATCGAGAGCCCGGTACGCGGCTCGGCGTTGCGCGGGATCTCCGGCCGGAACGGCTGGCCCGGCCGCAGCCGGGCGGCGGCACGCAACCGCCCGCCGAGGCTGCGGGCGGCATTCATCTCCAGCAGGGCGCGCCGCAGCTCGTCGTTGACCGCCAGCGGGGCGTCGGAGGTGGTGTCGACACCGCCGGCGACGCCGACGTCGAGCTGTCCAAGGGCGATCTTGTTGGCGACCAGGATCGCCGCCTCCAGACCGGTCCCGCAGGCCTGCTGCAGGTCGTACGCCGGGGTACGCGGGTCGAGGCGGGAACCGAGCACCACCTCCCGGGTCAGGTTGAAGTCCCGGGAGTGTTTCAGCACCGCGCCGGCGACCACCTCACCGAGCCGTTCGCCGGCGAGTCCGAACCGGGCGACCAGCCCGTTCAGTGCGGCGGCGAGCATGTCCTGGTTGGACGCCCTCGCGTACCGGCCGTTCGATCGGGCGAACGGGATCCGGTTGCCGCCGAGGATCGCGACACGACGGACGGTCTGCACGGCCTCGCCTCCAGGTACGTAGGGTTGCCACAACCTTACCCGTGAGTAGGCTACGGCCATGAGTGACAGGTACGCGAGCTTCGCCCACAGCGGACCCGGCCGGGCGCTGGTCAGGCGCCTCGGCCTGCCTGATCCGCCCCGACTGCGCCGGTACCGACCCGGAGATCCGTTGATCCACGGCCCGGTACGACTCGACGCCGCCCCGGGCGGTCGCCTCGTCGGCCCGGTCGGCGCGCTGCTCACCGCCGCCGACGTCGAGGTCGCCGACCCGGTGGACCCCGACCCGGCGGGTCCGGCCGCCCCGTCGGGGGGCTACGGCGCCCTGGTCTACGACGCCACCGGCATCACCGACTCCACCGGGCTGCGCGCCCTCTTCGACTTCTTCCATCCGCTGGCCCGGTCGCTCCGCCCGTCCGGGCGGGTGATCGTCCTCGGTACCCAGCCGGAACTCTGCGCCAGCCCTCGGGAGGCGACCGCACAGCGTGCCCTGGAGGGGCTGACCCGCAGCATCGGCAAGGAGTTCGGCCGGGGCAGCACCGCCCAACTGGTGTACGTCGCCCCCGGTGCCGAGCCGGCCGTCGGGTCGACCCTGCGGTTCCTGCTCTCCGGCCGGTCGGCGTACGTCTCCGGGCAGGTCGTCCGGATCACCCCGGCGGAGATTCCCGAGGTCGACTGGGAACGGCCGCTGACCGGCCGGATCGCCCTGGTCACCGGCGCCGCCCGGGGCATCGGCGCGAAGGTCGCGCAGGTGCTGGCCGGCGACGGCGCCCACGTGGTGGCGCTTGACGTGCCGGCCGCCGGGGACGCGCTCGCCGAGGTCGCCAACACGATCGGCGGTACGGCGGTGCAGCTCGACCTGACCGCCCCGGCGGCGGCGCACCGGCTCGCCGACCACCTGGCGACCCGGCACGGCCGGGTCGACGTCGTGGTGCACAACGCCGGGATCACCCGGGACCGGACCCTCGGGCGGATGACCTCCGAGTGGTGGGACGCCGTACTGGAGGTCAACCTCTCCGGTCAGGAGCGGATCAACGACGTACTGCTGGACCGTGACCTGCTGCCGGCCGGTGGCCGGCTGGTCGGGGTCTCCTCGATCGCCGGGATCGCCGGCAACCGGGGCCAGACCAACTACGCCACCTCGAAGGCCGGGGTGATCGGACTGGTGCACTCGATGGCGGGTCCGCTCGCCGCCCGCGGCATCACGGTCAACGCCGTCGCGCCCGGTTTCATCGAGACCCGGATGACCGCGAAGATGCCGATGATGCTGCGGGAGGCCGGTCGCCGGATGAACAGCATGGCGCAGGGCGGGCTCCCGGTCGACGTGGCGCACACCATCGCCTGGTTCGCCTCGCCCGGCTCGGCGGGGGTCACCGGCAACGTCGTACGGGTCTGCGGGCAGAGCCTGCTGGGGGCGTGATGACCGGAAAGCCGGACGAACGTACCGAGGCGGAACTCCCGAGGCTGCCGGCCACCGGACCGCTGTACCGGCGGGCCGCGATCGGGCTCACCCCGGGGCTCGGCGCGGCCCGCCGCGCCGACCGGCTCCCGGACGTCGAACTGGTCGTCCGGGGCGTCACCGTCGACCGGGACCACCTCGCCGGGTACGACCGGGTCTGCGGGTTCCGACTGGCCGACGTACTGCCGCCGACCTATCCGCACGTGCTGGCGTTCCCGTTGGCGCTGCGACTGATGACCGCGCCGGAGTTTCCGTTTCCGCTGGTCGGCTTGGTGCACGTGGCGAACCGGATCACCACGCACCGTCCGGTCGACGCCGCCGAGCCACTCGACCTGTCGGTCCGGGCCGTCGACCTGCGACCGCATTCCCGGGGCCGGCAGTTCGACGTACTCTGCACCGCGTCGGTCGGCGCCGAGGTGGTCTGGCGGGGCGTTTCGACGTACCTGCGCCGGGAGCGGGTGGCGGCGGAGCGGGCCCGGCGCGACCCGGCCGATCGCCCGACGCCGCCGGCCCCGACCGCGGTGTGGCGGGTCGGGGCCGGGATCGGCCGCGACTACGCGCGGGTGTCGGGCGACCACAACCCGATCCACACCTCGCGGCTGGCGGCCCGGTTGTTCGGGTTCCCCCGCCCCATCGCACACGGCATGTGGAGCAAGGCCCGCTGCCTGGCCGCGCTGGCGAACCGGCTCCCTGACGCGTACGTCGTGGACGTGGACTTCACCCTGCCGTTACCCCTGCCCGGGACGGTCTCGTTCACCGCGACACCGGCCTGGGGCTTCGGACTGTACGACGCCCGGCGCGGGCGCCCGTACCTGGTCGGGGAGGTGACCCCGATCCGGGGGTGATCCCGGACCGGGGGACCGTTCGGCCGGCCGGGTCACGGCTCGTCCACGACGTAGGTCGCCGAGTCGAAGTCGGCGAATCCGCCGTCGGCGCCCAGATCCTGCACCCACAGGCCGACGAAGGCCCCGGTGAAGCCCCACGCGGTCGGCTCACCGGCCTCCGCCTCCGCGGCGTGTTCGTCGGAGAGGATCGTCGCGTCCAGTTCGACGGGAAACTCGCACCAACCGTCGCCGTCCCGCGCGTCCCCGGCCGGCCGGCGCAACGAGTAGCCGAACCGTACGACCGGCCCGTCGAACCGGACCCGCAGCCGCACCGCCTCCGCCCTGGTGACGTCGACCTGGCACCCGGCGTGCTGGACCCGCCGGCCCTGGTCGAACGACATCAGTTCGAGCACCCGCCGGCCGTCGTCGTCCCGGGTGAGGTAGGCGTAGTGCCAGTTGCGGGTGTTGTAGTACGCGGTGACGCCGGCGAGCTGCCGGAACGTACGCGGGTGGAACTCCATCGTCGTCTCCAGCCGGCAGTGCCGGGCGGTCACCCGACGCGCCACCAGGCTGGGACGCTGCCGTCCGACCGGCGACTGGCCACCGTGGATGCGCAGGTGGGACGGCCTGCTGGAAAGATCCACCCAGTCGGGTGTGGGCGGGCGACGCAGGGTCGACCACTCGGGGCCGAGCCGGCCCCCGTCGAAGTCGTCGTGGTCGACGCGGCTGTCGGACCGGTCCACCGCCGCCGGCGCCCCGGGCGCGGGTACGTCCTCGGCCGGCACGCCACCCTCGACCTGCGGCCATCCGGCGTCGTTCCAGGTCACCCGCTGGATCGCCGTCTCCCGGCCGAGCACACACGGGCCGAGCGGGGAGTACGGCCGCGCCGTCAGGTGGGCCAGGTACCACTGCCCGTCCGGTGTGTCGACGAGGCTGCCGTGGCCGGCCTTCTGCAGCGCCAGGTCCGGCCGGCCGGCGGAGCTGAGCATGGGCCCGTCCGGCGCCACCTCGTAGGGGCCGAACAGCTCCCGTGACCGGGCGACGGTGACCTGGTGGGTCCAACTGGTGCCGCCCTCGGCGGTGAGCAGGTAGTACCAGCCGTCCCGGCGGTAGAGGCGGGGCGCCTCGGTCATGCCGACCGAGGTCCCCTCGAAGATCAGTCGCTCCTCGCCGACCAGCTTGCCGGCCGCCCGGTCGTACTGCTGGATCTGGATGCCGGCGAACCGGTTCCGGCCGGTCCGCCAGTCGGTGTTCATGGTCAGCAGCCAGCTCGTGCCGTCCTCGTCGTGGAAGAGTGACGGGTCGAAGCCACGGGCGTGCAACGGCACCGGGTCGGACCACGGGCCGGCCAGGTCGGCAGCGGTGGTGAGGTAGTTCTGCGAGTCCCAGTAGCCGCCGGCGAAGCTGGACACGTCGGTGTACACCACGTGGAACAGGCCGTCCACGTAGGACAGGTCGGGGGCCCAGACGCCGGCCGAGTCGGCGGCGCCGGTGAGGTCGAGCAACCGGCGCTCGGCGAGAACGCCCCCGAGCGGGCGCCAGTGCACCAGGTCCGTGGAGTGGTGCAGCCGCACCCCGGGACACCACTCGAAGGTCGAGGTGGCGAGGTAGTAGTCGGCGCCCACCCGCAGGACGCAGGGATCCGGATGGAAGCCCGGTAACACCGGGTTGCGGATGAGTGGGTTCTCGGGCACGGCGTGCCCCCCGTTGCCTGCCGTGGATGTCATGTCAACCCTTCCGGTGGCCACCGGCTTCGGCGAGGCCATGGCCCGGCGCCGAGCCAGGGGCACGGGCGGCCCGGCCACCCGCCCACGCTCCGTCCGCCGGCTACCCGCAGCCACCTGATCGCAGTGAAACCTGTGTATGCCGATCACCTTAGTCAGCAGGCTCCGCCCAGACAACTGGCAAAGTTCGTTTTGCTGGAAACAGTCGCCGAAGATCGCCCGGGCGCGGACCACTGCGGCGAAGTCAACGAACATCGAGGTTCATCGTTGACAGGGTCGAAGTGCGTCGATACTCTCCGAAGTATTGGGAAAGCGCTTTCCGACATCCCGTCCCGGTGTGGTCCGGACCGTCCGGCCACCCTCGCCCGCCCACCGCTGGCGGCGACCGCGTCCCACCCGCGACCCGGCCGCCGAGGTGGACCACTTCCACTCGGAGGTTCCCCCGTGTCCAGCACCGACACCACCACCGCGACACCGCGCACCCGGCCGCTCATCCGGGTACCGCTGCTCGCCGCGACCACCGCCGTCGTCCTCGCGGCGACCTCGCTCGCCGGCGTACCCGCCGCCTCCGCCGCCTCGTTCACCATGCAGGGATGGGCGACCCAGTGCGGCGGCACCACCGGCGGTGGCAGCGCCTCGGCGGTCACCGTCACCGACTCCGCCGGCCTGATCAGCAACATGCAGGCCAGTGGCGCCCGGGTGATCCGGGTCTCCGGCACCATCTCGATCAGCGGCATGCAGAAGGTCGCCGCGAACAAGACGATCATCGGCGTCGGCGGCAACGCCACCATCACCGGCGGCGGGCTCAACGTCGCCAGCGTGAACAACGTGATCATCCGGAACATCAACTTCCGGAACTGGAACGACGACGCGATCAACGTGCAGTACTCGACCCGGGTCTGGATCGACCACAACGGCTTCACCAACGGCAACGACGGGGCGGTGGACATCAAGCGCAGCTCGGACTGCGCCACCGTCTCCTGGAACCGGGTCTTCGGCCACGACAAGTCGTTCCTGCTCGGCCACTCGGACAGCAACTCGAGCGAGGACGTCGGACGGCTCCGGGTGACGTACCACCACAACTGGTTCGACGGCTCCAACCAGCGCCACCCCCGGGTCCGGTTCGGCAACCCGGTGCACGTCTACAACAACTACTACAGCAACGTCGGCGGCTACGGTGTCGCCTCGACCTGCAACGCGGGCGTCCTGGTGGAGGGGAACTACTTCGAGAACGTCGAGGACCCGTACCACCGGGGTGAGGGCAGCTCGCCGGTCGGCGGACTGGTCGCCCGGAACAACCACTTCGTCAACTCGGGCAGCGGCCAGACCGGCGGCAGCGTCGCCAGCATCCCGTACGGCTACAGCCTGGACCCGGCCGCCAACGTGAAGTCGATCGTCACCGGCGGCGCGGGCACCGGCCGCATCTGACAGCTGCGAGGAAGGCCCTTCCTGTCGTTTCCGGTACAGGAAGGGCCCCTTCCTAACCACGCATCCGCAACCCGAGCCCGATCCGGGCCAGTGCGAGCAGGCCAGCCAGCACCGCGACCGCGATCACCAGGTGACCGATGTCCATCGTGTACCGCAGGGCCACGGCCAGGGTGGCACCGTCGAACGCCGCCGGCAGCCCCCAGAGCGCGCCGACCCCCAGTGCTACACAACCGACGACCCAGCCCGTGGTGACGACAACGACCCGACGGGTGGACCACGTCCCGCCACGGCGCCGGACCAGCCGGACCATCGACCAGACCAGCAACCCCAGCAACAGTCCGACAACCACGAGCAACCCGACGAGCGTTCCGCCGAGGAGCGGGTCCGCCGGCGTCGTCACCGGCGCATTCCCGTGCAGGATCCGCGCGACGTTGAACGCCGCCGAGGCCAGTGGTCCGTCCATGCCCAGGCTGTAGGCGTTGGACAGCACCATCACCGCCAGCTCCGATCCCGGTACGAGCACCAGGTGGGAGAAGAACTCCGGAGTCGCGCCGGCGTGCCAGACAATCCGGCCACCGGCATCGTCGAAGGTGTGCTCCCGCCAACCCAACCCGTACTTCCCGTCGCCGCCGGTGCCGACTCGCCCGGTGTGCAGCTGGGCGACCCCCTGGGCGGAGAGGACACGGTGCTCGCCGTACCGGCCGTCGTTCAGTTGGGCGATCGCGTAGTGCGTCACATCGGTGAGGCTCACCGCCAGGTAGCCGTACGGCACACCGGAGGTGTCGTACGGCGATCCGACGCGTCGCGGATGGCCGAAGTGGTAGCGGTGCCCGGCCGGTAGGTCGACCGCCCTCGCCTCGGCCGCGGTGGCGGCGGACCGGGTCATGCCGAGCGGGTCGAGCACGTGCTGGCGCAGATAGCTGCCGTACGGCTGCCCGGTCACCTCCTCGACGAGCACCCCGGCGATCGCGTAGTTGGCGTTGCTGTACTGGTACCTCCCGCCGGGCGGCATGGTCGACCGGAGCGACGCGAGATCACGGACCAGCCGGGTCAGCCCGCCGGGGGCGTTGTCGTACCGGTCGGCGAGTCCGCCGCCCATGATCTGCGGCAGGCCGGTGGTGTGGGTCAGGAGCTGCCGTACGGTGATCCGGGCCGCGACGCCCTCGTCGGCCAGCCGGAGCCAGGGGACGTACCGGCGGGCCGGGCTGTCGAGGTCGACCCGACCGGCCTCGACGAGCTGCATCACCGCCAGCGCGGTGAACGACTTGCTCAGCGAGCCGAGCAGGAACGGCGTGTCGACGGTGACCGGATGCCCCGCCCCGTCGACGCCCCAGGCGCCCTGCGCGACAACCCGGTCACGATGCACGATCGCGTACGCCAGTCCCGGCGTACGGGTGTCCGCCATGTGCCGGCGCAGGTATGCCGTCGCCTCGGCGATCCGGCCGGCGTCGGGGTCACCCCGGTACGGCGCGCCCGCACCCGGTTCGCCGGCCGCCGGCCCGGCGGCGGTCGGGTTGGCGGATGCCGGCCCGGCGGCCGGTACGCCCACCAGCAACACCAGGATCAGGACCGCCAGGGCGGGTCGGACGCCCGTTCCCCAGATCCCGGATGGCCCCGGTGTCCTCCGTGACATGTGTAAGCCCCGCACGATTCCCCCTCGGTCGCGTCAGCCCGGCCGCGCCCGTGCTGACCGGGCTCGGTCCTCAGCTGATCTGGTTCTTCGGTCCGTCAGCCGGACCTGGTTCGGTCCGTCAGCCGATCTGGCTCAGCAGCTGCTCCAGGCTGGCGAGGCGCTGCTTGACCTCTGCCAGTTCCTCCCGGGCCGCCCGCAGGTCGGTACGCAGCCCCTTCACTTCGGTCAGGGTCGCCTCGGCGACGTCGGCGAGCCGGGCCTCGGTTTCCGTGGTCCGCTCGACCAGCGCCTGGTAGCGCTCGTTGCCGTCCGAGGCGCGTCGGGCCCGGTAGAAGCCGAGGACAACGACCGCGACGATGGCGACCAGTGCGACCACCAGCACCGTCGAGGCGATGGTCGAGGTCTGGGCGATGTCGGACTGTGCCAACGGCATGCTCTGCCCGACGTTGATGGCGGTGCCGGATGTTCTGCTCACTTAGCTCTCGTCCTTTCCCGTGCCGTCCAGGTCCAGGGTTCGGGCCGCCGTCCGGATCGCCTCCGGGGTGAGCCCGAGCGCGAACGGAACGACCTCGAAGTACTTCACCGAACTGCCGTCCTGGGCGGTCTCCAGCGTGCCGACCACCAGGCCTGCGGCCTCCAGCCGCTGCAGGTGCATGTAGAGCAACGGCCGGTTCATCCGAAGCTGGCGGGCCAGCTGGCTGACGTACGTGCGCCCCTCGCTGAGGGCGGCGATGATCCGCAGCCGGTGCGGGCTCGCCAGTGCGGTGAGCACCCGCAGCAGTTCCTCGCCGGAGGAGAGCACCTCTGCCATGCCACCAACTCCTTCCGGGTGTCAGTCTCAACTGACACCCCCCTGTCAGATAAGACTGACACCCTGACGTCGACTCGTCAACCGGCCAGGGTGGACCAGAACGGATTCGCGCCGACAACAACGGCCCCCTCGTCCGGAGACACGCGGGACCACTTCACCCACCACGGTGGTCGTCGCCGCCCGGAACGATGGCCTTCGTCGCCGCCCGGCCGGATACTTTCTCGCCTGACCCGCGCGGGCCGGGTCACCCCGTCCGGGGCGGGCGCCAGCGGTCGCCGGCCAGCAGGCCACCACCACCGGTCCAGGCGACGTTCATCATCCGGGTCGCCATCACGTCCGGGTCGGCATCCGGGTGGTCGGCCAGCCAGTCCGCCACCGACTCGCTCGCCCCGACCAGCGCGTACGCCATGATGTCCAGTTCGGACGCGTCGACCCGGCGGTCGTCCGCGGCCAGGCCCCGGTCGAGCATGCCGGCGACGACCTCGATGATCCGGGCCCGCATCGTCGCCAGTACTCCGGCGAACGGCCGCTCACCCCGGGCCTGTCGGTAGAGCACGGACCAGGCGTCCCGGTTGGCCCCGACGAACCGGAAGAAGGCCCGGAGCCCGCACCACAGCCGCTGGTCGAAGGTACGGTCGGCAGCACCGGCGCCGGCAGCGTCCGGGGCCGATCCGACGGCGGCGATGATCGCCTCCATCAGCCGGGTCCCCTCCCGGTGCAGGCACGCCGTGAACAGTTCCTCCTTGGGACCCAGGTAGGCGTACACCATGGGTTTGGAGATCCCGGCCTCGTCGGCGATCTCGTCCATGCTCGCCGCGTGGAAGCCGCGCCGGGAGAAGACCCGGACCGCCGCGTCGAGCATCTGCTGCTCGCGTACGGCCCGGGGCAGCCGCTTGAAGGCGGGTGTGGACGACACCCTTGCGAGCTTACCTACCCATGCGTAAGGTTACGCAACAGTAACCAATGATCCTGCCCGGAAGGTCAACCCCCATGAGCGACTTCGATCCGGCGACCTTCGCCTCGGTCGAGCCCCAGCAGTTCGCCAAGCTCGTCAAGTCCACCCCGGACGCCAAACTCGCCGAGGTGATGCAGGGCGACCTGCGCGGCACCATCCTCGACGCGGTCTTCTCCCGGATGCCGGCCCTGTTCCGGGCCGACCGGGCCGGCTCCACCAACGCGGTCATCCACTGGACCATCACCGGCGGGCCGGACGGCAACTCGAACACCTACGAGGTGGTCATCGAGGACGGGACCTGCCAGGTCACCGGGACCCCGAGCCGGGACCCGAGGCTGTCGCTCACCATGGGACCCGTCGAATTCCTCAAGATCGTGTCGGGCGGCGCCAACCCGGTGACGATGTTCATGACCGGCAAGCTCAAGGCCAAGGGCGACCTGCCGCTGGCGGCCAACATCGCCAACCTCTTCGACATCCCCAAGGCCTGAGCCGGGACCGAGTTCCGAGGAGCTGGCGATGGTCGAATTCTCGCTCGACCTGAACGAGGACCAACGGGACCTGCGCGACTGGGTGCACGGCTTCGCCAGCGGCGTCGTACGCCCGGCCGCGGCCGAGTGGGACGCCCGGGAGGAGACCCCCTGGCCGGTCGTCCAGGAGGCGGCGAAGATCGGGCTGTACGGCTTCGAGTTCCTCGCCAACTGCTGGGCCGACCCGACCGGCCTCTCCCTGCCCATCGCCAGCGAGGAACTCTTCTGGGGTGACGCCGGCATCGGGCTGGCCATCTTCGGCACCTCGCTGGCGGTCGCCGCGATCTACGGATCCGGTACCCCCGAGCAGCTCGTCGAGTGGGTGCCGCAGTGCTTCGGCACCGTCGACGAACCGGCGGTCGGGGCGTTCTGCAGCACCGAACCCGAGGCCGGCTCCGACGTCGCCGCGATGCGTACCCGGGCCCGTTACGACGAGGCGACCGACGAATGGGTCCTCACCGGACAGAAGGCGTACGCCACCAACGGCGGGATCGCCGCCGTCCACGTGGTGACCGCCTCGGTCGACCCGGCGCTCGGCTCCCGGGGGCAGGCCGTGTTCGTGGTGCCGCCGGGCACCCCGGGACTGACCGCGACGAAGAAGCTGCGCAAGCTGGGGCTACGCGCCTCGCACACCGCCGACGTCTTCCTCGACGAGGTACGCGTACCGGGCCGCTGCCTGCTCGGCGGGCGGGACGCGCTGCGCGAACGGCTCGACCGGGCGCGGTCGGGTCAGCGTGGCAAGAGCCAGGCGGCGATGCGTACCTTCGAACTGTCCCGGCCGACCGTCGGCGCCCAGGCGATCGGGGTGGCCCGGGCGGCGTACGAGTACGCCCTCGCGTACGCCCAGGAACGGGTCCAGTTCGGCCGCCCGATCATCGAGAACCAGGGAATCGCCTTCGCCCTCGCCGACATGCGCACCGAGATCGACGCCGCCCGGCTGCTGGTCTGGCGGGCCGCCTGGATGGGCCGGAACAACCGGCCGTTCGCGGCGGGCGAGGGGTCGATGTCCAAACTCAAGGCCGGCGAGGTGGCGGTGTCGGTGACCGAGAAGGCGGTGCAGATCCTCGGCGGTGCCGGCTACCTGCGGGACCATCCGGTGGAACGGTGGTACCGGGACGCCAAGATCTACACCATCTTCGAGGGCACCTCCGAGATCCAACGGCTGGTCATCGCCCGCGCCATCTCCGGCCGACAGCTCCGCTGAACCGTCCGACCCGAGACGTCCGGGGAAGGGCCCCTCCTCCCCGGACGGGCCCTTCTCACACCTGGGGGATGTCGTGGACGGTCGCGGAGGCGGTCAGCGTCTTCGACCGCACCTCGCCGCCGCCGACGGTACGGAGCTGGTAGGTGTGCGTCACCTTCTCCCCGGGCGCTCCGGAACAGGGGAAGTTGATGGTCGTACCGCCCTCGGCCGGGTAACTGTCGTAGATCCCGCCGCCGTCGACGGAGAGGGTCACCGTGTCGGTGCCGGAGACCTTCCAGGACAGCGCGACCGGGACACCGGGAATCGGGTTCACGCTGGTGCCCTGCGGGCACTGTGGCTTCTGGGTGATCGTGAAGACGAGGATGGTCGGGCCTGCCGGCGCCGACTTCTTCGGCGTGTCGCCGGGCGGCTTCGTCTGCTGGCCGTGGCCGCCCTGCTGACCACCGCCGGTCGAGCCGCCACCGGTCGGACCACCGTCCTGGACGCCGTCTCCCGTGGTCGGGCCCGGATCGGTCACCGGAGCGTCCGAAACGCCGGACTCCGGGGCGCTGCCGAGACCGTCCTCACCGGTGACCGGCGCGGACGTGACCCGGCCGGCACCGGGCCCGCCGGTCGGCGCGCAACCGCTCGTGGCCAACGCCACCGCACCGCCGAGTACGACCAGGGCGGCGCGGGTCAGGTACCTGTGCATGGTCGTTCCTCCACCGCTGGGATCGCCCGGCCGACCGCCGGGACTGGATACTCACGGTAGGAACGCGCACACGGTCGCGAATCACGGTTTCGTGCCAGCCACCGCAGGTGCCACCGGCCGGGCCGAGCTCGGTGCGCCCGGTCAGCCGGGCCGACCGGTGGGAGCCGCCCGGTCGGGTCAGCGGGGCGGCGAGATGTGCCCGGCGGCGGCCGCCTCGGCGATGTCCCGCCGATGGTGGGAGCCGGCCAGACCGATCCCGTCGACCAGGGCGTACGCCGCCTCGCGGGCCGCACCGAGATCGGCACCGAGCCCGGTGGCCGACAGCACCCGGCCACCGGCCGAGACCAACGCGTCGTCGGCGGCCCGACGGGCGGTGCCGGCGTGGACCACCCCGGGGCGCTCGGCTCCGGTGATCACGTCACCGCCGCGCACCGTACCCGGGTAGCCGGCGGCGGCGACGACCACGGTGACCGCCGCGCCCGGCCGCCAGCGCAGCGGCGGGTGCCCGGCCAGCGTCCCGGTCGCGGCCGCGTGCAGCAGACCGGCGAGCGGCGTCTCCAGCAGCGCGAGTACGACCTGGGTCTCCGGATCGCCGAACCGGACGTTGAACTCGATCACCCGGGGACCCTGTGCGGTGATGGCGAGCCCGACGTAGAGCAGGCCACTGAACGGGGTGCCGCGCCTGCGCAGCTCCGCCAGGGTCGGCTCGACGACGGTGCTCATCACCTCGTCGACGGTCCCCTCCGGCAGCCACGGCAGCGGCGCGTACGCCCCCATGCCGCCGGTGTTCGGTCCGGCGTCCCCGTCGCCGACCCGCTTGAAGTCCTGGGCCGGCAGCAGCGGCAGCGCGGTCTCGCCGTCGGTGACGACGAACAGCGAGACCTCCGGGCCGGCGAGGTACTCCTCGACGACCACCCGGCCGCAGGCGGTCGCGTGGGTCAGCGCGGCGTCCCGGTCGTCGGTGACCACCACACCCTTGCCGGCGGCCAGCCCGTCGTTCTTCACCACGTACGGCGCACCGAACTCGTCGAGCGCCTGGGCGGCCAGGGCGGTGCCGACCGGGGTCCCGGCCTGCTCGATGGTCCGGGAGCGGGCGGTCGGCACCCCGGCGGCGTCCATCACGTCCTTGGCGAACGCCTTCGACCCCTCCAGCACCGCCGCCGCGCCGGACGGCCCGAAACAGGCGATGCCCTTGGCGCGTACCGCGTCGGCGACCCCGGCGACCAGCGGCGCCTCCGGGCCGACCACCACCAGGTCCGCACCGGTCTCCACGGCGAGCGCGGCGACCGCCGCCGGGTCGGTGACCTCCACCGGACGCAGTTCGGCGACGGCGGCGATGCCGGGGTTGCCCGGTGCGGCGATCAGGTGGTCGACGGCGGGGTCGGCGGCCAGGCCGAGCGCGAGAGCATGCTCCCGCCCGCCGCCACCGATGAGAAGTACGCGCACGACGAGCGATCCTACGTGGCGGTCCGGATCAGCGGGCCGGCAGGAGTTCGTGCCGGACGATGTTCTCCTCCCGGCCCGGACCGACGCCGACCACGCTGACCTTGGCGCGGCAGAGTTCCTCCAGCCGGGCGAGGTAGCGGCGGGCGTTCTCCGGCAGTTCCGCCTCGGAACGCGCCTTGGAGATGTCCTCCCACCAGCCGTCGAGCTCCTCGTAGATCGGCTTCGCGTGGTGGATCGCGGTCTGGGTCATCGGCATGTCGTCGTGCCGCTCGCCGTCGATCTCGTAGCCGACGCAGATCCGTACCTTCTCCATCCCGGAGAGCACGTCGAGCTTGGTCACCACCAGGTCGGTGATGCCGTTGAGCCGGACCGCGTACCGGGCGACGACCGCGTCGAACCAACCGCACCGGCGTTCCCGGCCGGTGGTGGTGCCGTACTCGGCGCCGATCTTGCGCAGGTGGGCGCCGTTGTCGTCGAAGAGTTCGGTCGGGAACGGACCGGAGCCGACCCGGGTGGTGTACGCCTTGGTCACCCCGATCACCTGGCTGATCGCGGTCGGCGGGATGCCGGAGCCGACACAGGCACCGCCGACCGTCGGGTTCGACGAGGTGACGAACGGGTACGTGCCGTGGTCCATGTCCAGCATGGTCGCCTGGGCACCCTCCAGCAGGACGGTGTCACCCCGGTCCAGGGCGTTCCAGAGGATCGCCCGGGTCTCCGCGATGTACGGCCGCAGCCGCTCCGCGTACGCCAGGTACTCCTCGTGGACCGCGTCGACGTCGAGCGCCTTGCGGTTGTAGACCTTGACCAGGATCTGGTTCTTCTCCCGGAGCACCAGCTCCAGCTTCTTGCGCAGGATGCCCGGGTCGAGCAGGTCCTGCACCCGGATCCCGGTCCGGGCGACCTTGTCGCCGTAGGTCGGGCCGATGCCGCGTCCGGTGGTGCCGATCCGGGCGGAGCCGAGGTACCGCTCGACCACCCGGTCCAGTGCCCGGTGGTGCGGCATGATCAGGTGGGCGTCGCCGGAGATCCGCAGCCGGGAGACGTCGACACCGCGCTCGGCGAGCCCGTCGATCTCGGTCAGCAGCACCTTCGGGTCGACCACCACGCCGTTGCCGATCACGATCACCGCGTTCGGGGAGAGCGCGCCGGACGGCATCAGGTGCAGCGCGTACTTCTGCCCGTCCGGGGTGACCACGGTGTGCCCGGCGTTGTTACCGCCGGAGTAGCGGACGACGTAGTCGACCCGGTCACCCAGCAGGTCGGTAACCTTGCCCTTGCCCTCGTCGCCCCACTGCGCCCCGATGAGCACGATCGCCGGCATCTCTAAACCCGCCTCCAGGGGGCTCGGGTGCCAGGTGGCGACCGCGTGGCGAGCCCGAGGTGTCAGGCTAACAAAAAGTGACCACCCGGCCAGCAGAGGCCGGGGCTGACGGCAGGAGGCGACCTCCGGTGTACGACGTGGTACTACTCACCCTCGCCTCGGGTGAGGACGGCACGGCCGGCTGTGGCGCGGGCGGTGCCTGCTGCTCGGCCGGTACGACGGACGCCGCACCGGGCCCGGCGGACTGTGCCGACACCCCACGCGTACCGGTGTTGAACTGCGCGGACGCCCTGACCGCGGGCGGCGCCCGGGTCGAGACGGTGACCGCCCGGTCGGACGCGGAGATCGACCAGGTGCTGTCCCGGCTCGACGGGCCGGCCCGGCCGGACGGCCTGCCCTGGCCGGACCCGGACAGCAAGACCCGACTCATCGTCGCTACGGCGAGTGACGGCCAGTTGCGCGCAGTGGTACGTCGTCTGGTCCGCCGGTACTCGCCGCCGCCCAGCCGTCGCCCGGCCGACCTGGCCGGCGACCGGACCCTGCCGGACCTGCCCCCGATCGGCGTACTTCCGCTCGAACCGGCCCGTCCGACGTCGGCGGAGCGTCCGCACGACCTGGCCGGGCAGCTCGGCCTGCCCCGCCGGCCGGAGGCGGTCGCCGCCGCGGTGCTCGACGGCCGGGTACGTCGGCTCGACCTGCTGCGCAACGACGGCGGCTCGGTCACCCTGGACGGCGCCCTGCTCGGAGCCGCCAACGAGGCCGGCCAGCCGCTGGCCTGGCGGGGTCGGGTGGAAGTCGATGACACCGTGCTTTCCACCGGCGACGAGCCGATCTTCGCCTGTGCCGTCGGCAACGCCGGCGGCTACGCCGAACTGGCCGGCGTACAGCTGCTGTCCGCCCCGGACCCGGCCGACGGCCGGGTCGAGGTCGCGGTCGCGGTACCGGTGGTCACCCGGTCCCGTTGGGGACGCCGGACGGTACGCCTGGAGGTACGCCGGGCCCGGGGACGGGCCGCGGCGGTCAATCCGCGGGACCCGGAGATCCCGTTCCTGGACGACGGGGTGACCGCGACCCTGACCCGCAAGAGGTCATGGTGGATCGAACCCGGGGCATGGGCGGTGTACGACAACTGAGCCCCTGTGGAAGGCTGTAGGTGGGACCTTCGTATCCGGTCGGGTGCGACTGTCCGGTCTGCATGATCAGGCATCCGGTTCGGGTGATCAGGCATCCGGTCTGCGTGATCGGGCAGACGTACCCTCGGGCGCATACCCTCGGGCACACGCCCGGGCGGAGGACCCCTCGGGCAGGCGCGTACACCCTCGGGCAGCTGGACATGCTCTCGGCAGGGGGGAGGTAGGTAGGCCGTGGTCGACAATCACGCGGACCGGGGATACTCGCCCGGCCAGGTGCCGGTGGCACCGCGGGCGGACGAACCGCTGTGGCCGCCGGACGAGATCGTCGCCGAGCCGCGCGACGACGCCAACCCGATCTCGAGTTGGGTACCGCCGCCGCTGCCGGACAGCAGCTCACCGAATCCGCTGGCCGGTGTTCCCCAGCCGGTGTCGAACCAGCCGTTCCCGCCGGCCGTGCCGCCGGGTCCGATGCCACCGACACCGGCCGTGCCGCCGGCGTCGTCCAGCGTGCCGGGCGTGACGCCGATCGCCGGCATTCCGCAGCCGGTACCGACCCCGCCGGTACAGGCGGTGCCGGTGCCGCCCCCGCCGGTGCCGGCGACCCCGGTGCGGGCCACGCCCGTCCAGTCGACCCCGGTCCATTCGACGCCGGTCCATTCGACGCCGGTCCAGTCGACCCCGGTGCCGCCCGCCCCGGTGCGGGCCACCGCGGCCCGGGCGGCGGTACCGGCGGCCCCGGTCACCCCACCGCCGCCGGTCGCCCCACCAGCGCCGGTCGCCCCAGCGCCGGTCGCCCCGGTCGCCTCGCCTCAGCCCGCGCCCGCCGACCCGGCCAACGCCGCGTCGGTGAACTCGCCGACCCGGGTCTGGCCGACCGTGCGCCCGAGCCAGGGCCGCGCCACCGTCAACACCGGCGACATCCGTCAGCCGGAGACGCCGGTCTCGCCGGTCTCGCCGGTCTCGCCGGCACAGTCCGGGGCGTCGGCGGCCACCGGCTCGGCCCGTCCGGAGTCACCGGACCGACCGGGTGAGGACGCGGCCGGTCACCGGGCCGCCGGTACCAGCCCCGTCGCCGGCAAGGCCAGTGTCAACCCGAACACCGGCTCGATCAGCACCGGCTCGGGCACCACCGGCTCGATCGGCATCAGCCCCACGGCAGGCAAGGCCACGGTCAGTCCGAACGCTGGCAAGGCCAGCGTGAACCCGAACGCCGGCAAGGCCAGCGTGAGCCCCGGCACCGGCTCGCCCAAGGTCGGCACGGGCACCGACCCGGTCGCCCCGGGTCCGGCACCGGTCACGCCGACGGTCGCCGACCCCGCCCGCGAGCAGTCGGGCAAGCCCGGGCCACCGGGCGGAACCGCCGGAGGTGGCAGCGGTCCGGGCGGCACCGCCGGGAGTGACAGCGGCCTGGCCAGCGCCTCCGGGAGTGGCAGCGGCGCCGAAGCGGGCGCACCGCCGGCCGACCGGCCGGAGGGTGCCGCCGCACCACCCGACGCCGCCCGGCCGGTAGCCCCGATCCGTGGTCGGGCCACCCTGCCGGGTGCCGGCCGGGCCACCGCGCCGGAGGCGGGCGCGATCCCCCGGCCGACGGAGTCGCCGTGGGCCCAACCGCCCCAACGGCCGACCACGGCACCACCCGCCGACCCGTCCGCCCAGCCGGGAGCAGGCCAGCCGCCGACCGGGACCGGACAGCCGGCGGCCGGACACGCACCGGCCGGACAGCCGGCGGCCGGGACGCCGCAGCAGACCGGCGGGGCCGAGGCCGCGCCGGTACCGACACCACCGATCGGGCCGTATCCGCCGACCATGACCGGCGGGTACTACTCGGCGACCGCGCGTCCGGCGTCGGCGTACCCGCCACCGGTGCCGCCGCAGGTCCCACCGCCGCCGGTGCCGCACCAGCCGGCGTACCCGCCACCGCCGGGTCCGACGTACCCGCCCGCCCCGACGTACCCGACCCCACCGGGCTATCCGAGTTATCCGCCGGCACCGCCGGTGCCCGGCCCGCCGGATGCCGCCGCCCAGTCCCCCTGGGCGCCGGTCCCGCCGCAGGTGCCCGGACCGGGTCCCGTTCCGCCACACCACCCGGGCGCCACCGAGGTGCCGCCGCAGCCGCACGTGCCCGCTCCGCCGGTGCCGGGCTACCCCGCTCCTCCGGTACCGGGCTACCCCGCCCCACCGACGCCGAGCTACCCGGACCCGCTCTGGACACCGGACGGCGGGACCCCGACCGCCGAGGAGTTCGCCCAGCGTCGGGCCGTCCGGCCGGCCGACCCGGTCGCCCAGACCGGCGTCCGGGCCGTGGTGAACAAGTCGACGCTGGGGCTGGTCAAGCTCGCTCCCGGCCGGCACGAGCAGGAGATCAAGCAGGACATCGAGATGATCCGCCGCAACTTCGGCGGACTGCGTCAGGTGACCGTGGTCAACCCGAAGGGCGGCGCCGGCAAGACGGTGGCGATCCTGCTGCTCGCGATGACGTTCGGTCAGAAGCGCGGCGGTTACGTGCTGGCCTGGGACAACAACGAGACCCAGGGCACCCTCGGCATGCGGGCCCAGCAGGACTTCCACTCCCGTACGGTCCGGGACCTGCTGCGTGACCTGTATCAGTTCAAGGGGGCGCACGGCCGGGTCGGTGACCTGTCCCAGTACGTCCGTTCGCAGAGCGAGGGCATGTTCGACGTCCTCGCCTCGGACGAGTCGGCGACCGGTGGCGAGATGCTCACCGCCGCCGCCTTCGCCGAACTCCGCGAGGTGGTCAGCCGCTTCTACAAGCTGATCTTCGTGGACACCGGTAACAACGTCCGGGCCCAGAACTGGCAGGCGGCGATCGACGCCACCGACCAACTGGTGGTGACGATGTCCGCCCGTAACGACTCGGCGGAGACGGCTGCCCGGATGCTCGACCACCTGGAGCAGAGCGGTCGGCAGCGGCTCGTCCGGCAGGCGGTGACGGTGGTCTCCATGCCGCCGTCCCGGAAGGAGATCGACCTGCCGCCGATCCAACGGCACTTCGCGGCCCGCACCCGGGTGGTGCTGACCGCCCCGTACGAGCGGTTGATCGACACCGGCGAACCGATCCGGTACGCCCAACTGTCGTCCGCGACCCGGGACGCCTGGTTGAAGATCGCCGCTGCCGTCGCCGAAGGGCTCTGACTCCGGCATCGCCGTTGGACCCGTCGTCCGTCCCGGTCCGACCACACCGGGCCGGGACGGACGACACACCGGTTCCAAGGCCGGTGCCGACGCTTCCCGTCCGAGTCAGAGCTCCGACGCTCCCCGTCCCGAGGCGGGGCGCCGGGTCGGATCAGCTGCCGGCCAGGGCGTCCCCGGCCGCCGGGTCGCAGTCCCGGAGGAACTGGGCGCACCGGGCCGCCTCGTCCGCCTCGCCGATCTCGTCGGCCGCCCGGGAGAGCACGTACAGGCAGCGCAGGAAGCCCCGGTTCGGCTCGTGGGCCCAGGGCACCGGCCCGTGCCCCTTCCAGCCGTTACGGCGGAGCTGGTCCAGACCCCGGTGGTAGCCGGTCCGGGCGTACGCGTACGCGGCGACCACCTGGTCGGCGTCGAAAGCACGTGCCGCCAACGTCGCCCAGGCCGCGCTGAACGTCGGATGGTGGGCGGCCGCCGACGCGTACGCGTCGTCGGTGTCCGCCTGCCGCGCGGCGGCGAGCGCCGCCTCGGCCTCGTCGTCGCCGGGCAGCAGGGTGGCCGGCGGTTCGGGCAAGAGGTTCTGCATCGGACCATTCAACCCGGCGGCGTTCGGCGCCGACCAGGGACCCCTGGCACGGAGGCTGGCTGAACGGCTGAGGGAGCCGTCACGCGTGCGGACGGTGCGCCCGGCGACGGAGTGGACTACAAATGGAGGTCCGGAGCCTCCCCAGGACCCGGTAACAGAGAGCCCGGTGACCCTGGTGTCGCCGGGCTCTCGCCATACCGGCCCCTGCGGCGGACGATTGCCGGCCCGGGGCAGGATGGTCAGGGTGCCCACTCCACCCCCCGCCGACGTGCTCGAACCCCACGACCACACCGCCGACGAGATCGAATCCCGTGCCGAACTCGAACCCCACCTGCGCGGCGGCAGCCTCGCCGGGCTGACCGTCCAGGGGCTGCGGCTCGACCTCGAACCGGTGCCGGACCTGACCGCCGTCGACCTGACCGACACCCTCTTCGTCGGCTGCCGGTTCGCCTCCCGAGAGGTCGAGGCCGAGGTGGTACGCCGGGGCGCGTACGTCGTGCCGGCCTTTCCGACGCTGCCGTACCCGATCCACCCGCCGCGGCTCTACACGCCGGACGACCTGGCCGCCGGCTTCGACAGCCACGGCTTCGCCGGCATGTACGACACCCTGGTCTACCAGCACTTCCGGGCCCACGGGGGTGCGCTGCCGGAGGTACGGGAGGCGCTGACCCAGCGGCTGCACGACCACGCCGTCGACAACGCGCTGGCCGACGCCACCCGGTCCTGGCTGGCCACCCACGGACCCGGCTCGGTGGTCGGGGTGATGGGCGGGCACGCGGTGCCCCGGGGCACCTCGGCGTACCGGCTGGCCGCCACGCTGGGCTGGGAGCTGGCCCGGGCCGGCCGGCTGGTGGTGACCGGCGGCGGGCCCGGGGTGATGGAGGCGGCGAACCTCGGCGCCTACCTCGCCGACCACTCGGCGGAGCAACTGACCGCGGCGATCGACATGCTGGCCACCGCGCCGGACTTCGCCGACCACGGGCCCTACACAGCCGTCGCGTTGCAGGTCCGGGCCCGGTTCGGTACGACACTGCCCGGTCCCCGCGTCGGCGGCGACGGTGGTGGTGGTGGTGGTGGTGGTGGTGCGGACCGGGTCGACGACCCGGACGGCTGGGCCCGCCGGGGTGGCCTGGCGATCCCGACCTGGCTGTACGGGCACGAGCCGGCGAACCTGTTCGCCGGCCGGATCGCCAAGTACTTCTCGAACGCCATCCGGGAGGACACCATCCTGCGGCTGGCCCGGGGCGGGATCGTCTTCGCCGCCGGCCGGGCCGGCACGGTCCAGGAGGTGTTCCAGGCGGCGACGAAGACGTTCTACGGCACCGACGGGGCGAGCGGCCCGTACGTCTTCCTGGACCGCGCGTTCTGGACCCGGACCCTGCCGGTGGAGGCGCTGCTGCGCCCGTTGCTGACCCTCTCACCGGCCGGGGACCTGTCTGCGCTGATCCACGTCACCGACGACGTGCACGAGGCGGTACGGCTGCTCACCACCACCGGCTGAGCCCGGACAGACCGGCGGCCGGTGTCCCGACATTCCATGTCCGGGACACCGGCCGCGGCGCGACCGTTGTCTCGGTTACTTGGCGAGCGTGGTGCCGGTGGAGCGGAGGTGCTCGCAGGCCTCGACGACCCGCTGCGCCAGCCCCGCCTCGGCCTGCTTGCCCCAGACCCGCGGGTCGTACATCTTCTTGTTGCCGACCTCGCCGTCGACCTTCAGCACCCCGTCGTAGTTGCGGAACATGTGGTCGGCGACCGGGCGGGTGAAGGCGTACTGGGTGTCGGTGTCGATGTTCATCTTCACCACGCCGTAGTCGAGCGCCTCCCGGATCTCCGAGAGCAGCGAGCCGGAGCCGCCGTGGAAGACCAGGCTGAGCGGCTTGTCGCCCTTGCCGAACTTGGCGCCGACGGCCTGCTGGATCTCGTTGAGGATCTCCGGGCGGAGCTTGACGTTGCCCGGCTTGTAGACGCCGTGCACGTTGCCGAAGGTCAACGCCGCCATGTAGCGGCCCTTCTCACCGAGGCCGAGCGCCTCGACCATGGCGATGCCGTCCTCGACGGTGGTGTAGAGCTTGTCGTTGATCGCGTTCTCGACACCGTCCTCCTCGCCGCCGACCACGCCGACCTCGATCTCGAGCACGATGTGCCCGGCCGCGGCCTCGTCGAGCAGCTGGGAGGCGATCTGCAGGTTCTCCGCCACCGGGACCGCCGAACCGTCCCACATGTGGGACTGGTAGAGCGGCTCCTCGCCCCGGGCGACCCGCTCCTTGGAGACGGCCATCAGCGGGCGGACGAACTTGTCGAGCTTGTCCTTGGGGCAGTGGTCGGTGTGCAGGGCGATGTTGACCGGGTAGTTCTTGGCCACCTCGCGGGCGTACGCGGCGAAGGCGACCGCGCCGGTCACCATGTCCTTCACGGTCGGGCCGGAGAGGTACTCGGCGCCACCGGTGGAGACCTGGATGATTCCGTCGCTCTCCGCGTCGGCGAAACCGCGCAGCGCCGCGTTCAGGGTCTGCGAGGACGTGACGTTGATCGCGGGGTACGCGAACCGGCCCGCCTTGGCGCGGTCGAGCATCTCGGCGTAGACCTCGGGGGAAGCGATGGGCATGTCAAACGCTCCTTTGAAAACGTTCCCGGCCTCGTCGGCCGCTGTCTGATTGAACCTTTTTCAACCTGAACCGCGCGGCGCACGCGCCCCGACTTCCACCTGGGCCACGACGGACCGCTACGGGAGGTTGAAAAAGGTTCATTGGGTGCGCCGGACCGCGCTGTCCTCCGCCGGAAGTATCCCGCAGGCCGTTTCCGCCGCCGCAACCCACCCTTCCGCACCTCAGCGTTCGGACCGGTCCGGCACCACCACACCGAGCAGCCAGCCCACCACGGCCATCACGATCGCCCCGTAGAACGCCGGCCAGAAGCCGTCGATGGAGAACGGCAGGTCGAACAGATTCGCGATCCAGTCGGTGAGCAGGAAGAGCAGCGCGTTCACCACAAGTGCGAACAGTCCCAGGGTCAGCAGGTAGAAGACGCAACCGACCACGTGGATGATCGGCTTCAGCACCGCGTTGACGATGCCGAAGATGAACGCGACGACCAGCACCGTCAGCGCGTTCTCCCAGCCGGACCGCCCGGTCAGTTCGATGCCGGGCACCACCAGGCTGGTGATCCACAGCGCCACGGCGCTGATCACCAGCCTGATCAGGAAGCCCACGGCCCCATCCTGGCACGCCGATCCGGAGCCGGGCGGCGATTCCGGCGACCGGACGCCGGACCGGGCAGCAGGTCAGCGACCGGACCGGGCGACTGGTCGGGGTACCCGCCGGGCACTGCCGGTTTACCCGGCCGCCGCACCGGGCACGGTGCTTGGCAGACTCGCGACGGAACACCCCGTACGGTGAGGAAAGTGACCGATCCGCAGGAGAGCGACATGGCCCAGCCCGACGAGGACTTCGCCCCCGGCGACCACCTCACCCCCGACGAACGGGATCCGGAGGCGCCGGCCGCCGACGCGGTCGAGCAGGCCACCGTCGCTGATCCGTCGACCGAGGACCAGCCGTCCGTCCAGCGGGGCCTGGAGGTCGACGAGTACGACGCCATCGAACAGTCCCGGGTCGTCGCCCCGCACGACGACGACTACCGCTGACCGGGCGGACCCCGACCCGGCACCACCCGGGTCAGCCTCCAGATCGGTGGGAGTGCCTCAGCGGGTGATCCGCTGCGGGTGCCCCGCCACCCACTCGGCCACCGTGTCCCGGCGCAACGCGTCGAACAGACTCCGGCTCTCCGCCGCGTCGATCGTCTCGACCAGGCCGTCCGCGCTCTGCCGGGGGCGGATCGTCCAACCGATGCCCACCGCGTCCGCCGCCGCCACCCCACGCAGGGCGCCGAACAGTTCCGGCACGGTCACCCCGCCGAGATCCAGTACGAGGTCACCGCCGACCGCGTCGACGATCTGCGCGGCCCGGACCGGGTTGAGGGCGGTAGCCGGGTCGGTCACCTTGTGCAGCAGCGCCTCGGCGAACCGTTGCCCGTTACGGTCCCGGTCGTGCGCCCCCTCGCGCATCGTGAACCGCTGCCGGAGCAGGTCCAGCGCGGCGGCACCGTCCAGCTGCTGACAACCGGCCCGGAAGGTCCGGTCGGTGTGCTGGGACGCCACGTCGGCCGGCAGGCAGACCCGCACCCCGCCGACCGCGTCGGTCACCTGCCGCAGCCCCCGGTAGGTGAGGGTGGCGGTGGCCTCGAACCGTACCCCGGTCAGCTCGCTGACCGTCCGCTCGGTCAGTTCCGCCCCGGCCGCCAGGTCCGGCCGGGCTCCGGGCCGGTGGCTGCCGAGGTAGAAGGCCGAACCGAGCTTGGCGAAGCCGTGGCCCGGGATCTCGACGCCGAGATCCCGGGGGATCGAGATCAGGTAGAGCCGGCTCCGGTCGGCCGGTACGTGCACCATCAGCACGGTGTCCGCCCGGTGCCCGTTGCTCCGCCCGTCACCGCCGTCGAGCCCGAGGAACAGGAAGTCCAGCGGCTCCGCCGGACCGGTCGGGGCCAGTACGAACGGCGGCGCGGCGACCTCCGGAACGCCCGGCAGGTCACCGGCCCGGCCCAGGAACGGCACCGCGAGTACGGCGACCAGGGCGAACGCCGCCCCGGTGGCCCGTACCGCCCGGCGGCGGCGTCGACGCCGGGTCACCGTCACCGCGATCGCCTCACGCACCGGGCCGACCTCCGGGGTCAACCCCTCGTACCGGGCGAACGCCGCCCGCAACTCGTCCTCGACCGGCCGCATGTCGTCGCTCATCGTCAGGCCTCCACGAACTCGGCACGGATGGTGGCGAGGGCCCGGGAGATGGCCGAGCGCACCGTCCCGACCGCGCAGCCGAGCACCTCGGCGATCTCCGCGTCGGGCAGATCCTCGTAGTAGCGCAGCACCAGCGCGGCGCGCTGGCGGCGGGGCAGCCGGGCCAGCCAGCTCCAGATCTGGTCCCGGTCGGCGGTCGCCTCGGCGTGGTCCACCGGCGCGGGCAGCCCCTCGTCGGGTTCCGCGCGCAGCCACACCCGCCGCATCCAGGACCCGCGCTGCCAGTCGAGGTACTGGTTGGTCAGCATTCGGCGCACGTACCGTTCGGGCACGTCGGCCCGGACCACCCGTCGCCAGTTGAGCTGGACCCGCACCATCGTCTCCTGCACAAGATCCTGGGCGAGATGGGGGTCGCCGGTCAGCATCACCGCGTAGCGCAGCAACGCGGTGAGCCGGGAGTCGGCGAACTCCTCGTACGTCACGCACACCTCCGGGCGTCTTCTGCTATCTCGACGGATCGGACGGACCGAATGATTGCGGGATACCGGAAAGACATTCGGGCTGAACGACAGGCGCCCATCCACCGAACGGACCTGCTTGGTTTTCGGGACAGCAGGACCGGATTCCGGTTTGTACGCTCCGGGGGCCGCATCTGATCTTCACGGGAGGAACCCCCTCGATGCGAATCACAAACACCCGGCGTGCGCTGGCCGGGCTCGGTGTGGCCGGCGCGCTTGTCGCCGTGGCCCCGACGCCGGCCCAGGCCGCCGCCATCGAGCTCGGTGTCTACTTTCCGGACACCACCGTCGTACTCGGCCAGCCCGGCACGGTCGCGGCGCCGATCCTGTACGGCTCCGAAGAGGACTCGGTGTACGAGGCCAAGCTCACGTACGACCTCGCCGACCTGGCCGGCAAGGTGACCGTCACCGAAACCGGTTCCGCCGACTGGTGCGAGGCGGCGGGGACGAAGCTGGTCTGCACCCCGCAGGGCTCGATCATGGTGGACCCGTGGGGCAGCTACTACGACCACAAGTTGCTCTTCGAGGTGGCTGACGGTGCCACCCTCGGCGACGAGGGCACGCTGAAGGTCACCTTCGAGGCGGAGGGGAGCGCGGCCGTCAGCCACGAGGCGACCATCCGGGTCGGCGAGGGTGTCGACCTCGTCGCCCTCGAGGGCGCAGGGGTCACCGCCCGCCCCGGGGACGACTTCACCGCGACGGCGGGGGTCACGAACGCCAGCACCACGGTGCTCAACGGTGCTGCCCTGCTGTTCGACAACGACCACGGGATCCTTCCGCGGGAGCGGTACTCGAACTGCTTCTACGACGGCGACGCCCTGCAGGCCTGCGTTTTTGACGAGGCGCTGGAAGCGGGCGCGACGTACGGGGTCGACTTCGCCTACACCCTCAGCCCCGCCGCCGAGGCGCCGGGGCGGGAGCACAGCAACATGACCTGGTACACGAAGGACGACTTCGCCGATCTGATGAACGAGACCCGGGCGAAGCGGACTGCCGGTACCGGCGCCAAGCTGGCCCTGCGCGAGGTCTCCCGGGTGAGTGCCCGGAGCGCCCAGACCGACCCCGACCCGTACAACAACTACGCGGGGGTCGAGGTGACGGTCACCGGCAACAACCCGGTCGACCTGGCCGCGATCGGTGACAGCGCCGCCGGCGAGCAGGGTGACGAGGTCACCGTGACGGTCGGCCTGGACAACCCGGGGTCGGCCACCGCCGACGCCATCCGCACCGGCGACGGGGTCACCAACCTGCGGGTCACGCTGCCGAGCGGGACCAGCGCGGTGGGCGTCCCGCAGGACTGCGTGGGGCGGAAGGGCAACGACTGGGGCCAGAGCGGTAAGCCGTTCGGCACGGTCTACGAATGCGACACCCCGCTGCTGATGGCGCCCGGCGACCGGCAGACGGTCGAGTTCACCCTGCGGATCGACACGGTGATCCCGAACGCCGCCGGCAAGGTCGAGATCAACTTCCCGTGCAACTGCTCGGGTCGGCAGAGCGACGCCGACAAGTCCAACGACACCGCGAAGATCCTGGTGAACGCGGCCGAGGGTGGCGGCGGTGCCGGCGGTGGCCTGCCGGTCACCGGAACCGCGACCGGGCTGATCGCCGGTGCCGGTGCGGTGCTGCTCGCGGCCGGCGTGGTCGGCTTCGTGCTCGCCCGGCGCCGTCGGACCCGCTTCGTGGCCTGACCCGGGCCAGCGTCCGGTGGCCTGGACCCGGCCGGTCCCGCACCACCCGCACCACGGCTGACGGCACCCCGTCGCCCCGCTTCCGGGGCGACGGGGTGCCGCCGTTCCCGCCGATAATCAGGGCGACGACGACGCGGCCGCCTGTCAGCATGGTCACCGTGCTGATCACCGTGACCACCACCCACCGGCCCGCCACCGACCTGGGCTACCTGCTGGTCAAGCATCCGGACCGGGCGCACTCGTTCTCCGTCCCCACCGGTACGGCACACGTGCTGTTCCCGGAGGCCACGGTGGAGCGGTGCACCGCCGCGCTGCTGCTCGACACGGATCCGGCGGCCCTGACCGGGACCCGGCACCGGGGCGGTCGGTCGGGCCGGGGTACGACCGGCACACCGGAGGGCTTCACCCTCGGCCAGTACGTCAACGACCGGCCGTACGCGGCTTCCAGCCTGCTCTCCTCCGCGCTCTCCACGGTGTTCCGCTCGGCGCTGCGCGGCGACTCGAAGGACCGCCCCGAACTGGCCGCGACGCCGATTCCGCTGGAGTTGCGGGTGCCGGCGCTGCGCTGCCGGGGCGGTGCCGACCTGGCCGAGCGGCTCTTCGCCCCGCTCGGCTGGACGGTGGCGGCGGTGCCGGTGCCACTCGACCCACGGTTTCCCGACTGGGGTGACAGCCGGTACGTCGACCTCACCCTCACCGGGACACTCCGGCTCGCCGACGCACTCAACCACCTCTATGTCCTGCTGCCGGTGCTGGACGACGCCAAGCACTACTGGGTGGCACCGGACGAGATCGACAAGCTGCTCCGGGCCGGTGCCGGCTGGCTGGCCGACCATCCGGAGCGGGGTCTGATCACCCGGCGCTACCTGGCGCACCGGCGGGCGCTGGCCGGCACCGCCCTGGCCCGACTGGCGGAACTCCGGCTCGCCGACGACCCCGCCGACCAGGACAGCGTGGTGGAGGCCGTCGACACCGGCGCCGACGAGGAGGCCGGGCTGCCGGCCACGGTCGACCGGCAGCCGCTCGCCGCCCGACGTCGGGCGGCGGTCCTGGCGGCGCTGGAGGCGTCCGGCGCGACCCGGGTGCTGGACCTCGGCTGCGGCGGTGGCGCGCTCCTCACCGACCTGGTCCGCAACCGCCGCTACACGGAGATCGTCGGAACCGACGTCTCGTCCCGGGCGCTGGCGATGGCGGAACGCCGGCTGCGCCTGGATCGGCTACCGGCCCGGCAGCAGCAGCGGATCAAGCTGTGGCAGTCGGCGCTGACCTACCGGGACGACCGGCTGCGCGGCTTCGACGCGGCCGTACTGATGGAGGTCGTCGAGCACCTCGATCCGCCGCGACTGCCGGCGCTGGAGGCGACGGTGTTCGGTCACGCCCGCCCCGGGACGGTGGTGGTCACCACCCCGAACGTCGAGTACAACGTGCGCTACCCGGGGCTGGCCGCCGGCACCCTGCGGCACGCCGACCACCGGTTCGAGTGGAGCCGGGCGGAGTTCGCCGCGTGGGCCGGGCGGGTCGGCACGACGTACGGCTACACGGTCGCGATCAGCGGGGTCGGGGACGAGGACCCCGAGGTCGGCGCCCCGACCCAGCTCGCCGTCTTCAGCAGCGCCACCCCGTCCGCCCCCGAACAGCCCGAGGAGACCGCGTGACCACCCTGGACATTCCCGAACTGGCCCTGGTGGCCCTGGTCGGCGTCTCCGGGTCCGGCAAGTCGACCTTCGCCCGGCGACACTTCGCGCCGACGCAGGTCCTCTCCTCCGACGCGTTCCGGGCCCTGGTCGCCGACGACGAGAACGACCAGTCCGCCTCCTCCGACGCCTTCGACGTGCTGCACTACGTGGCCGGCAAGCGGCTGCGGGCGGGACGGCTGACCGTGGTCGACGCCACCAACCTGCAGCAGCACGCCCGGGCCGGGCTGGTGACGGTGGCCCGGGAGCACGACGTACTGCCGGTGGCGATCGTGCTGGACGTGCCCGAGGCAGTCTGCTGGGAGCGGACCCAGGCCCGGCCCGACCGGACCTTCGGCCGACAGGTCATCACCCGGATGCAGCGTGACCTGCGGCGCAGCATCGGGCGGCTGGAGCGCGAGGGCTTCCGCAAGGTGCACGTACTGCGCGGCGTCGAGGAGATCGAGGCCGCCGGGATCCGCTACGAGAAGCTGTTCAACAACCGGAAGGAGCTGACCGGGCCGTTCGACATCGTCGGCGACGTACACGGCTGCCGGGCCGAGCTGGAGCTGCTGCTGGAGCGGCTCGGCTGGACCCTGCACCGGGACGCAGACGGGCGGCCGATCGGCGCCGAGCATCCGGAGGGCCGTACCGCGATCTTCGTCGGTGACCTGGTCGACCGGGGGCCGGACTCGCCCGGCGTACTCCGGCTGGTGATGGGGATGGTCGCCGCCGGCACCGCGCTCTGCGTGCCGGGCAACCACGAGCAGAAGCTGCTCCGGAAGCTGCGGGGCCGCAACGTGACCGTCTCGCACGGCCTGGCCGAGACCCTGACGCAACTGGAGGCCGAGGACCCGGCCTTCGTCGGCGAGGTGTCGGCGTTCATCGACGGCCTGGTCAGCCACTACGTGCTGGACGACGGCCGACTGGTGGTCGCGCACGCCGGGTTGAAGGAGGAGTACCAGGGCCGCGCCTCGGGCCGGGTCCGCGCCTTCGCGCTGTTCGGCGAGACCACCGGCGAAACCGACGAGTACGGCCTGCCGGTGCGCTACCCGTGGGCCCGCGACTACCGGGGTTCGGCGATGGTCGTCTACGGGCACACCCCGACGCCGACCCCCGACTGGGTCAACAACACCATCTGCATCGACACCGGCTGCGTCTTCGGCGGGGCCTTGACCGCCCTGCGTTACCCGAGCCGGGAGCTGGTCTCGGTGCCGGCGGCGAAGGAGTACTACGCACCGGCCCGGCCACTGCACGCCGTACCCGACGGGTCGGGCGGCGCCGGCGACGGCGCCGGGGCGAGCGACCGGGCGGCCGCCGACGACCATGGCCTCGACCTGCGGGACGTCACCGGCCGGCGACACGTCGACTACGGCTACGGCACGGTGACCGTGCCGGCCGAGAACGCGGCGGCGGCGCTGGAGGTGATCAGCCGGTTCTCCGTCGACCCGCGCTGGCTGCCCTGGCTGCCGCCGACGATGGCGCCCTGCTCGACCTCGACGCGGGAGGGCTTCCTGGAGCATCCGACGCAGGCGTTCGCCGACTACCGGTCCGCCGGGGTGGACCGGGTCGTCTGCGAGGAGAAGCACATGGGCTCCCGGGCCGTGGTGCTGGTCCACCGGGGTGACACCGCCGACCGGGGTGCCGACGGCACGACCCGGTTCGGCCCGGGTGACGGGGTGGTCTACACCCGGACCGGTCGGCCGTTCTTCGGCGACCCGCTGGACCGGGCCCTGCTGGACCGGGTACGCGCCGCCGCCACCTCGGCCGGACTCTGGGCCGAGCTGGAGACCGACTGGTTGCTGCTCGACTGCGAACTGCTGCCCTGGTCGGCGAAGGCCGGCGGCCTGATCCGGGAGCAGTACGCGGCCGTGGGCGCCGCCGGCCGGGCTGCCCTGCCGGCCGTGTTGGAGACGCTGGACCGGGCGGGTGCCCGGGGTCTGCCGGTGGCCGAGCTCCGGGACCGGATGAGCCGCCGGGCGGCCGACCTGGCCCGGTACGCCGACGCCTACCGGGCCTACGTACGCCCGACCGACGGTCTCGACGGGGTGACCCTGGCCCCGTTCGCGGTGCTCGCCAGCGAGGGCGCGTCGCACGCCGGCCGGGACCACGGTTGGCATCTGGCCCTGGCCGACCGGCTGCACGCCGCCGATCCCGGGTTCTTCACCCCGACCCGGCGACTGGTCGTGGATCTCGGTGACGAGGCGTCGGTCGCGGAGGCGACCGACTGGTGGCTGGAGCTGACCGCCGCCGGTGGTGAGGGCATGGTGGTCAAGCCGTACGCCGGGCCGGCCGCCCGGGACGACCGGGGACGGCTGCTGCAGCCGGGCATCAAGTGCCGCGGCCGGGAGTACCTGCGGATCATCTACGGCCCGGAGTACGCCGGGCCGGAGCAGCTCGCCGCGCTCCGGCACCGGTCACTGGGGCGCAAGCGCGGGCTGGCGCTGCGGGAACACGGGCTCGGCCTGGCCGCGCTCGACCTGCTGGCCGAGCGGGCTCCGCTGTGGCGGCGGCACGAACTGGTCTTCGCCATCCTGGCCAGCGAGTCGGAGCCGGTCGACCCGCGGCTGTGACCGGTCCGGTGCACAGCGCAGCGGTGGGGGCCGGGTGCCCGACGGGGGGTTCAGATCCGACCGCCCGGAGCGGGCCACCCGGCTCCCATCCGAAACCGCGACGGCGGCGGGACGTGGACGCCGCCTAGACTGCTGTGGTGGCCGCCACCGATCCGGCGGTCCCCTCGTCACGCCCGCCGCCCCGTTCCGGAGGTCCACTCGTGCCGACGCCCACCACCACGCTGGCCCTGGGGCCGGATTTCCTGGACCCGGAGCGGTTGATCTCCGCCTTTGGGCTGCTCGGCATTCTGGCCATCGTCTTCGCCGAGTCGGGCCTGCTGATCGGGTTCTTCCTGCCGGGCGACTCGCTGCTCTTCACCGCCGGCCTGCTCACCGCGAACGGCGAGTACATCACCTACCCGCTCTGGCTGGTCTGCCTGCTCATCACCATCGCGGCGATCGCCGGTGACCAGGTCGGGTACGCGTTCGGCAAGAAGGTCGGCCCGGCCCTGTTCCGGCGGCCGAACTCCAAGCTGTTCAAGCAGGAAAACCTGATTAAGGCGAACGAGTTCTTCGACAAGTACGGCCCACGCTCGGTGGTCCTGGCCCGGTTCGTACCGATCGTCCGGACCTTCACGCCGATCGTTGCCGGGGTCAGCGGAATGCGGTACCGCACCTTTGTCGTCTACAACGTGGTCGGCGGCATCCTCTGGGGAACCGGGGTCACCGTCCTCGGTTACTTCCTCGGTCAGATCCCGTTCGTCAAGACCAACATCGAGCTGATCCTGATCGCGATCGTGGTCATCTCGGTGATTCCGATCGCCGTGGAACTGCTCCGGGCCCGGCTCGCCGCGAAGCGGGGCACCACCCCGGCGGAGGCCGCCGAGCTGGAGCACGCCGCCCAGGAGGCCCAGCAGCGCCGGCAGCACCACCGCTACTGAGCGGACCGGTCACCGCGTGACGCGGGGCGGCGCCCCGGCCCGCGTCCAGGCTGGCCTCCGCCGTAGTCCTGCGGGTTCGCCACAGTCGCGGTTCTCACCGTGGTCGCCGTGGTCGGCGGGCGCCCGGCCATGCCACGGGGCGGCACGACCCGTGGCATGGGCACCCTGGCGTGGAGCACCCTGGCGTGGGCAGCAAAAAATCGGGCGGGGGCGACACATCATCCCCGCCCAGCCTGCCCGGCGCCGTGCCGGCGACCCCGGCCCACCGGATGAGCCCACCACTCATCGCCCGACGTACCTGGACCGGTCCCGCAGCCACTCCTCGGGACGGTTCACGTTGTCGGTCGGGGCGAACCCACCGCGTCGTCAGCGGTCGGGCCGTCTGGCGCCGTCCCGGGTAGGGCGGACACCAGACGGACCGTCACTGATTCAGCGAGCCTTCTTGGTGGCCCGCTTCCGCGGCGGGGTCAGCAGATCAGCGATCGTCGCGATCGCCGTCGGCACCAGGCGGTAGTAAGCCCACACGCCCCGCTTCTCCCGCTCCAGCAAGCCGGCTTCGGTGAGGATCCGGAGGTGGTGACTCACCGTCGGCTGCGAGAGGCCGAGCGGCGCGGTGAGGTCACACACGCACGCTTCGCCCTCCGGCGCCGACTGGATGAGGCTGAGCAGCCGCAGCCGGGCGGGGTCAGCAAGGGCCTTGAGGACCCCCGCAAGCCGCTCAGCATCGGCGCGCTCGATCGGCTCGCCGGCAAGCGGCGAGATCTGAGGCATAGTCATTTCGGCCAACGCAGTTCCCACGTATTCCATCCTTCCACCAGCAGCATCGACCCGCCTGCATATCAGCAGACCGAATCGGCAAACTTTTAGGCCACTAGGCCGAGGTCAGCCAACGTATAGGCTGCCCGGTATGGCAGTCCGGCGGCTCGCACGGCGTCGCCCGCACCTCGATCAACAATAACCGCCACGCCCACGACCACGGCCCCGGCCTCCCGCAACGCCTCCACTGCGGTCAGCACACTGCTGCCCGTCGTGGAGGTGTCCTCTACGGCCACTACCTGGCGACCACGCACGTCCGGACCTTCGATCCGGCGCTGCAGACCATGCGTCTTCCCAGTCTTGCGAACCACAAAAGCGTCCAACCGACGCTGCCGCGCCGAGGCGGCGTGCAGCATCGAGAGGGCGATTGGGTCCGCACCCAACGTCAGACCGCCGACCGCGTCGAAGTCCCAGTCGGCCGTGAGATCGAGCATGGTCCGGCCGACCAACGGTGCCGCCGCGTGATGCAGGGTCACGCGCCGCAAGTCGACGTACCAGTCCGCCTCACGCCCGGAGGACAGGACTACCCGTCCATGGACTACGGCGAGGTCAGTGATGAATTTACGCAGGTCGTCGTGGTCCCCCATGGCCGGTAAGGGTACTGCGCCGAGATGAAAGCCGAACGGCCGACCCGGCACGGCGGCCGTGGGTACGGCTTCCACGGTGGCCGAGCAGCCACAAAATCGGCTACTCTCCGCACTGAATCCTGCCTGCTTTCGGGTCACATCCGGTCGGAGCGACCACGTTCCGGTCGACCCACCGAGCCCGGCCGACGCCCCGGTCGACCCGCGCCGGATCAGCTCTCCTCGCGACCGATCCGCCCCCGGGTGTCCCGGGCCACCGCCCGCCACAGCCGGCCCGGCGCGTGCCGCAGTCCGAAGACCACCGCCCGGTAACGCCAGTCCGGCACACTCACCATCCGGTTCCGCCGCAGGTCACGAAGGGCGTGCCGGACCACGTCGTCGGCGCGCAGCCACATCCACTCCGGAGTCTTCGACATGTCGATCCCGGCCCGGTCGTGGAACTCGGTACGGGTGTAGCCGGGACAGAGCGCCATCACCCGTACGCCGTACGGGTGCACCGACTGGGCGATCGACTCACTGAAGTTCGTCACCCACGCCTTGCTCGCCGAGTACGTCGACCCGGGCATCACCGGGCCGAATCCGGCAACCGAAGAGACATTTATCACTGCCCCGTGTCCACGTTCGGCCATTCCCGGCAGGGCGGCGAGGGTCAACCGCAGTACCGCGTGCACGTTCACCCGGAGCAGGCGTACCTCGTCGTCGGCGGTCGACAACAGGAACGGCCGGTTGAGGCTGAACCCGGCGTTGTTGACCAGCAGGTCGACCGGCTCGGCCGGGTCGCGCAACCGCACCTCGACCGCATCACAACCCTCGTCAGTGGAGAGATCGGCGGCCAGCACCCGGACCGCGACACCGTGCCGGTCGGTCAGCTCGGCGGCGAGATCCGCGAGTCGCCGGCCGTCCCGGGCGACCAGGACAAGATCGTGACCGTCGGCGGCGAGTCGCCGGGCGAAGGCGGCACCGATGCCGGCGGTTGCCCCGGTGACCAGGGCGCGGGGTCGGCCGGCCTGAGCGGCCGCCTCCGGCGCGTCCGGGGCCGTGACGGTACGCGGGACCCGCCCACGTCGGGTGAAGGCTGACACCACTGAGGTCCCTCTCGACGGCTGCTCTGACGTACGACAGGAGCGCAGCCGCAGCGGCGGGCTCGGCGCGGACCGGTTCGTCCGGCACGACACCGGTTCCGCGCGTCCCGCCGTGGGCACCGCCGAGCCAAGGTAACCGACCGGCCCGGCCAGCGGAAGCCCGACAGCGAGCCGGCCGGGCCGGCGCAGGGGCCGGAAGACCCGAAACGGCCTCCGGGGAACGGGTCGTTCCCCGGAGGCCGTTGCACCGCCGGTCAGCTGACCGGCGGCTCGGACTGCCCCGGCTGCTGACCACCCGACTGCGGCGGCTGCTGACCCGGATACGGCTGGCCCGGCTGCGGCTGCTGCTGACCCGGATACGGCTGACCCGGATACGGCTGACCCGGATACGGCTGACCCGGATACGGCTGACCCGGATACGGCTGACCCGGATACGGCTGACCCGGATACGGCTGGCCCGGATACGGCTGGCCCGGATACGGCTGGCCGGGCTGCGGCTGCTGCTGACCCGGGTAGGGCTGGCCCGGATACGGCTGGCCCGGATACGGCGTGCCCGGCAGCGGCGGTTCCCAGCCGGCCACGGCCGGCCGGCGGAAGTAGTCGTTGGACGCCGGTAGCGCGAGCAGGATCACCGCCGCCAGCAGTGCGAGCAGGCCGATGATGGTGGCCGTCAGGCTGACCGGACCGGTCCAGCCCGGCACCGCCTCGTCGATCCGACGCTGGATCTCCTGCGGGTCCGGTACGTTCGCCGTACCGGTGTCACCGACGCCGCTGAGCATGCCGTTCAGCGCGGTCCCGGCGAGTCCCGGTACGAAGCAGCACAGGACGCCGAGTCCGCCGAGCACCCAGGTGATGATCCGGGAGACGTTCCGACCGCCGTTGTTGAGCACGGCGAGGACCACCAGCCCCGCGGCCAGCAGCAGCTCCACCACCGCGCCGACGATGCCGCCGACGGTCGCGAAGTTTTCGGTGCCCTCAAGCTCGGTGCCGGCGTACAGGTCGGCGAGCACCTCGCCGCTCGGACCGGCGGCGGCCAGTCCGGCGACCGCGATCAGCACGAACATGAGCGCGGTCAGATAAAGGAGATAGCTGGAGATGGTCACGGTGGCCGGACGTGCCGGCGGAGCCGGCGGAGTCGGGTTCGCTGGTACCGACACGGCTCTCCTCTCCTGGTTCGTTGTCCGCGGGTCGCGGTCTGATCGGGAAACCACCGTATCGGTACCGGCCGACCGGCGCCGGACCCGACGGGTCCGGACCAGGCCCGGACGCGGCCCGGACCAGGCCCGGACGCGGCCCGGACCAGGCCCGGACCCGACCGGTCCGGATCAGGCCCGGGCCACGGTCAGGCTCTCCTTGCCGTCGGCCAGGTCGACCCGGACCGTGTCGCCGTCCCGCACCTCGCCGGCGAGCAGCGCCTTGGCCAGCCGGTCGCCGATCGCCGACTGGACCAGCCGACGCAGCGGCCGGGCGCCGTAGATCGGGTCGTAGCCGTGCTCGGCCAGCCAGTTCCGGGCCGGGTCGCTGACCTCCAGGCTGAGCCGGCGGTCGGCGAGCCGGCGACGCAGCCGGTCGAGCTGGATGTCCACGATCCCGCGCAGTTCCTGACCGGTGAGCGAGGCGAAGACCACGATGTCGTCCAGCCGGTTCAGGAACTCCGGCTTGAAGTGCGACCGGACCACCGCCAGCACCGCCTCCCGACGCTCCTCGTCGCCGAGCGTCAGGTCGGAGACGACCGCCGAGCCGAGGTTCGAGGTGAGGATCAGGATCGCGTTGCGGAAGTCGACGGTACGACCCTGCCCGTCGGTCAGCCGTCCGTCGTCGAGCACCTGGAGCAGTACGTCGAAGACGTCCGGGTGCGCCTTCTCCACCTCGTCCAGCAGGATCACCGAGTACGGCCGGCGACGCACCGCCTCGGTGAGCTGGCCGCCCTCCTCGTACCCGACGTAGCCGGGCGGGGCGCCGACCAGCCGGGCGACGGAGTGCTTCTCGCCGTACTCGCTCATGTCGATCCGTACCATGGCCCGCTCGTCGTCGAAGAGGAAGCCGGCGAGCGCCTTGGCCAGCTCGGTCTTGCCGACACCGGTCGGGCCGAGGAAGAGGAAGCTACCGGTGGGCCGGTCGGGGTCGGCGACCCCGGCGCGGGCCCGGCGGACCGCGTCGGAGACCGCGGCGACCGCCTGGGCCTGGCCGACGACCCGGGTGCCGAGCGAGTCCTCCATCCGGAGCAGCTTTGCGGTCTCGCCCTCCATCAGCCGGCCGGCCGGGATGCCGGTCCAGGAGGCGACGACGGCGGCGATGTCGTCGGCGCCGACCTCCTCCTTGAGCATGGCGCCGTCCGCCTGCAGCCCGGCGAGTTCCTGCTCGGCCCGGGTCAGCTCGGCCTTCAGCTCCGGGATCCGGCCGTAGCGCAGCTCGGCGGCGCGTTCCAGCTCGCCGTCGCGCTCGGCGCGTTCGGCCTCGCCGCCGAGCCGTTCCAGTTCCTCCTTGGCGGTGGAGATCCGGGTGATGTGGTCCTTCTCCAGCTTCCACCGGTCGCTGAGCGCGGTGAGCTGCTCACGCTTGTCCGCCAGCTCGCGGCGGAGGCGATCGAGGCGCTCCGCCGAGGCCGGGTCGGGCTCCTTGGCGAGTGCCATCTCCTCGATCTCCAGCCGGCGTACCGCCCGTTCGATCTCGTCGACCTCGACCGGCCGGGAGTCGATCTCCATGCGGAGCCGGGAGGCGGACTCGTCGACCAGGTCGATCGCCTTGTCCGGCAGGAACCGGTCGGTGATGTAACGGTCGGAGAGGCTGGCGGCGGCGACCAGTGCGGCGTCGGTGATCCGTACGCCGTGGTGCACCTCGTAGCGCTCCTTGAGGCCGCGCAGGATGCCGATGGTGTCCTCGATGGTCGGCTCGCCGACCAGCACCGGCTGGAAGCGGCGCTCCAGTGCCGGGTCCTTCTCGATGTGCTCGCGGTACTCGTCGAGGGTGGTCGCGCCGACCATCCGCAGCTCGCCCCGGGCCAGCATCGGCTTGAGCATGTTGCCGGCGTCCATCGAGCCCTCGCCCTTGCCGGCGCCGACCACGGTGTGCAGCTCGTCGAGGAAGGTGATGACCTGGCCGTCGGAGTTCTTGATCTCCTCCAGCACCGACTTGAGCCGTTCCTCGAACTGGCCCCGGTACTGCGCCCCGGCGACCATCGCGCCGAGGTCGAGCGAGACGAGCAACTTGTCCCGCAGTGACTCGGGTACGTCCCCGGCGACGATCCGCTGGGCCAGCCCCTCGACGATCGCGGTCTTGCCGACGCCGGGCTCGCCGATCAGTACCGGGTTGTTCTTGGTACGCCGGGACAGCACCTGGACCACCCGGCGGATCTCGGCGTCCCGGCCGATCACCGGGTCGATCTTGCCTTCGCGGGCGCGTTCGGTGAGGTCGACGCCGTACTTGGCGAGGGCCTGGTAGGTCTGCTCCGGGTCGGCGGTGGTGACCCGCCGGTCCCCGCCGCGTACCGCCGGGAAGGCGGCGACCAGGTCCTCCTCGGTGGCACCCGCCTCCTGGAGGAGCTTCGCGACCGCGCCGCCGACCCGGGCCAGCCCGGCCAGCAGGTGCTCGGTGGAGGTGTACTCGTCGCCGAGCGGCCGGGCGATCTGCTCGGCCGCGCCGATCGCGTTGACGAACTCGCGGGCCAGGCTCGGCTCGGCGACGCTGGAGCCCCGAGCGGCCGGCTGGGTCTCCACGGCCCGGGCGGCGGCCCGCCGGACGTCGGCCGGGTTGGCCCCGACCGCGCGCAGCAGCCCGGCCGCGGTCGACCCACCGGTGTCCAGCAGGGAGAGCAGCAGGTGCCACGGCTCGACGGTGGCGTGGCCGCGCTGGTTGGCCGTCGCGACCGCGCCGGTGATGACTTCGCGACTCTTGGTGGTGAGACGTTCGGCGTTCATGAACTCCCCATACGGTCCCGCCGGTCGTGGAGACGGACCGGCACCGACAGCGTGACGACCGCCGCCGCCGGACGGCGGGGCGACCTCCACTGGTGACGACACAACCAGAGTTGAGTGTATTCCACTCAACTTCCCGACGGTGATGTCGATCACCCCTGGTGCAGCCGCACCGTCACCCAGCGCCGCTCGGTGCCGCGTCCCGACCCGAGCCAAGCCCGCCCGGTCGGCGGATCCGCGGCGAAGAGCGTGCCGTCCGGCAGCATCCGCAGGTACGCCCCACCGACCGGCCAGGGCAGGTGCAGATAGCTGCCGCGGCCGACCAGACCGGGACCGTCCGGGCCGGTCACCGCGAGCAGCCCGTCGCCGAGCGGCACCGCCGAGGTGAACCGCTCCGGCGGGTCCACCGGACGGACGAGGCTCCACCCCTCACCGGGCCCGTCCCGCCGCCACAGCGTCGGAAAGAGCGTCCGGTCGTCCGCGTACCCGATCAGCCAGGCATCGCCGTCCTGCGCCACCGCCGCCCGGACCAGCGAACGGCTCCGGTCCTCGCCGAGCGGCACCGCCGGTTGCCAACTGCGCCCGGCGTCGGCCGAGACACAGACGTACGGTCGGCCGTCCGACACCCCGGCGGCGACCAGCCGGTCCCCGCCGTGGCCGACCGAGCCGAGCACCGGCAACGCCGGCTGCGCCGGCACCGGGTGGAGCCGGTCGCCGACCCACTCCACCACCTTCGGCCGGACGTCATCCTCGCAGCAGATCTGGAACCGGCCGTCGAGCTGGTGGTACGCGGTCGGCGGGCGCTCACCGTCGTACCGGCGGAAGGTCCGGCCGTGGTCGGCGGAGACGTACCAGACGTTCGCCCCGACCGAGAGGACCAGCAGCCCGAATCCGGCGTCGAGTTGTGGGTGGCCGGCCAGCGGGGGATGCCGTACCGGTTGCCAGGACCGTCCGCCGTCGACGGTGCCGAGCAGCAGGCCGGAGGAGACCGGCGCGTCGGGTTCGGCGGCGCCGGTCGGTGCCGGGTCGGCGGCGCCGACCACAAAGAGGGCGTAGCCGCGGTCGGCGTCGACGAACTCGATCTGCCGCAGCCGGGCGGACGCCGGCACCGACACCCGCACCGCCCGCTCGACAACCGGCGGTACGCCGTCGCCGGCCCCCGTCGACCGGACCGGGGCCGGCGGAGTACGCCGTACGTCGCCGATCGAACAGCCGACGAGCAGCGCCCCGACCAGGGCCAGTACGGCGATCGTGGCACCCGCCCGGCCGGCGTCGACCCGGCCGCCCCGAATCCGCATCACGCACCTCCCCCGGGATCGAGCCACGCCCCCTCCCCGCGGTTCCCGGCGGGCTCCGACAGGCCCGCCGGACACAGTGTCCGGCGCTCAGACCAGCACGGTACCGTTGCCCGGGTGCGAGTACGTGTGGAACAGACGGCCCTACCCGGGATCGGCGTACGCCACGACGTGGTGACCACCTCCGGCCGCCGGCTCGGTGTGGTGACACACCGCAATGGCCGACGAGATCTGGTGCTCTACGATCCGGACGATCCGGACGCCTGCACCGCCGACATCCCGCTCACCGACGACGAGGCGGAGGCGCTGGCCGACATCCTCGGCGCGTCGCTGATGTTGGGTCAGCTCTCCGGGCTGCGTCAGCAGGCCGCCGGGCTGCTCACCGAGCAGATCTCGATCCCGGCCGGTTCACGGTACGTCGGTCGCCAGCTGGGCGACACACAGACTCGCACCCGTACCGGGGCGTCCATCGTCGCGGTACTCCGGGAACGTGAGGTCATCCCCTCCCCGGAGCCCACCTTCCGGTTCGAGACCGGCGACGTGGTGGTCGTGGTCGGGACCCGCCAGGGTCTCGACGGCGTCACCGCGATCCTCGCCGAGACCGACCCGGACGGCTGACGCGTATGCACCACACCACGATCCTGCTCATCGAGGTCGGTGCGCTGCTGCTCGCCCTCGGCATGCTCGGCCGGCTCAGCCGGCGGTTCGGACTCTCACCGATCCCGCTGTACCTGCTCGCCGGGCTCGCCTTCGGGCACGGCGGGGTGTTGCCGCTGAACGCCAGTGAGGAGTTCTTCCAGGTCGGCGCCGAGATCGGCGTGATCCTGCTGCTGGTCATGCTCGGTCTGGAGTACTCGGCCAACGAACTGGTCGGCAACCTCCGGGCCGCCGCCCCGGCCGGTCTGGTCGACGGGCTGCTCAACGCGTTGCCCGGCGTCGCCTTCGGCTTCCTGCTCGGCTGGGGCTGGGTGGGCGCGATCGTCCTCGGCGGCGTCACCTGGGTCTCCTCGTCCGGCGTCATCGCCAAGGTCCTGGCCGACCTGGGCCGCCTCGGTAACCGGGAGACCCCGGTCATCCTGTCGATCCTGGTCATCGAGGACCTCGCGATGGCGCTCTACCTGCCGCTGGTGACCGCGATCCTCGGCGGTAAGGGCCTGCTCGGCGGCGGTATCGCGCTGGTGATCGCGGTCGCCACCGTGGTCGTCGTGCTGGTGGTGGCGATCCGGTACGGCAACGGCATCTCCCGGATGTTCTCCCCCCAGGATCCGGAGGCGCTCCTGCTCGGCGTCCTCGGGCTGACCCTGCTGGTCGCCGGGCTCGCCGCCGGGCTGCAGGTCTCGGCCGCGGTCGGCGCGTTCCTGGTCGGCATCGCGCTCTCCGGGCCGGTGGCGCACAACGCCACGGAGCTGCTCTCGCCGCTGCGGGACCTCTTCGCCGCGGTCTTCTTCGTCTTCTTCGGCCTGCACACCGACCCCCGGGACATCCCACCGGTGCTGCTGCCGGCGATCGCGCTGGCCGTGGTCACCATGGCGACGAAGGTGCTCACCGGGTACATCGCCGCGAAGCGGGCCGGGATCGGCCTGCCCGGTCGATGGCGTACCGGCCTGGCGCTGATGCCGCGCGGCGAGTTCTCGATCGTCATCGCCGGCCTGGCCGTGAGCGCCAGCGTCGTCAACCCGCAGCTCGGTCCGCTCGCCACGGCGTACGTCCTGGTCACCGTGGTGACCGGTCCGATGTTGGCCCGGTTGCCGGACTTCGGCTGGTTCAAGCGCTGGCTGCGCAAGCAGGCAGCCGGCCCCCGGCCGCCGGTCGTCGCCACCGAGTGAACCGTGCCGGTCGGCCATTTCGCGCCGACGGCGCCGGGGCGGGTGACCAGGGCAGGTAACGGGTTGATGAAATAGCCGGTGGCTGCCCTTCTGCTGCCCGGCCACAGCGCGTTACCGTGTCGCCGCGGCAGCTGCCCGGCCCCGCCGGCGCCGGGTGGCCAGCCATGACGCGAGCGGAAGGGCGGCCCGTTGAGCGTGCACGACTCGACGTTTCGGGGCTTCGCCAATCCCGTGGACCCGTCCCCCGCCGAGCTGCGGGCCTGGGCGTACGAGCCGGACTCGGTGCCGCTGCACACGATGCCCCAGGACTGGGACCTGCTGGTCTCCGGTGACCACCTGGTCACCACCCTCTTCGACCTGGCGATGGACCCGTCGTGTCCGGCCCGCCGGTTCGCCCTGCACTGCCTCTACATCTACGCGGCGGACGGGATCCGGACGAAGTTCCGGGCCCATCCGCGCCGCCGGCTGCGCAAGCTCGTCGAGCAGGCCGAGCAGCACGGCGACGAGCCGATGGCCATCTGGGCGTACAACACGCGGATGCTCCAGGCCCGTCCGGAACTCTTCCAGTACCACGACTGGTGCGAGGGCGGCCTGGTCCGGCAGGGCCGCCGCCTGTAGCCGGGCCGTTCACGACGGTGGGCCGTTCACGACGGTGGGCCGTTCACGACGGTGGGCCGGGACCCCCCGTGGATCCCGGCCCACCGGTGCCCCCGCCGCAGCGGTCGCCGGTCGTCGCCGGGCCACCAGACAGCGATGGCCTGGTCGTGCGGCGACCCGCACTACCAGGCAGATTACCGAGCCCCCGGGACGGCCGCGGCCGAACCAGGGAGCCGGGCGGACAACGGTCGGTCAGGCCGACGGGTCGGTGGTGCGGCGCGGGCGCCAGACGACCAGCGCGGTCGAGGTCTGGTTGGTCGGGACCAGGTCACGCCGGGCGAAGCCGAGCGCCTCCAGTTCCGCCATCCGCCGGTACGCGGTCTCCAGCTCCGCCTGCAGCTGGGCCATCCGCTGCTGCAGTTCGTCCACGAACTGCTCCAGTGCGATGATCCGCTTGATGCCGGCCAGGTTGACCCCGTCCTCCTGGCTGAGCCGCTGCACCTCGCGGAGCAGCACCACGTCCCGGACGCTGTAGCGCCGCCCGCCACCCGGCGCCCGGCCGGGCTGGACCAGCCCGAGCCGGTCGTACTGGCGGAGGGTCTGCGGGTGCATGCCGGCCATCCGGGCCGCCACCGAGATCATCAGCACCTTGGCATCGGACGCCTGCTCGATGGAGACGACAAACTCCTCAGCCACCTCAGCCCACCTCCGCGCTGCTTCGGGCTCCACCTGGAACCGGTCAGTTGGAACGACGCAACCGAGCGTCGAGATGTTCCCGTCCCGCCTGCGGGGTCTGGGCGGCGAACGCCTCCAGCGCCTCGCGGGCCTCGTCCGACAGCTTCTCCGGCACCACGATCTCGACGGTGACCAGCAGGTCACCGGCCTGGCCGTCCCGGCGGACCACACCCCGGCCACGGGCCCGCAGGGTACGACCGCTCGGGGTCCCCGGTGGCACCCGGAGCGTCACCGCGCCGTCCATCGTGGGCACCCGCAGGTCCGTGCCGAGCACCGCCTCGGCGATGGTGATCGGCACGGTCAGCGTCAGGTCGTCGCCGCTGCGGCCGAACAGGTCGTCGTCGCGGACCTTGACCAGCACGAAGAGGTCACCGGCGGGGCCGCCCCGCTCACCCGGCTCGCCACGGCCGGCGAGCCGGATCCGTTGCCCGTCGGCGACCCCGGCCGGGAACCGGACGTTGATCGTGCGGGACTTGGTCACCCCGCCGGTGCCCCGGCACTCCGGGCACTTCTCGTCCACGATCGTGCCGACACCCTGGCACTCCCGGCACGGCTCGGAAAAGCTGAACGAGCCCTGGTTGCGGGTCACCAGACCGGAGCCGTGACACTGCGGACAGGCCCGGGGCAGGGTGCCCGGCTTGGCACCGTTGCCGTGACAGGTGTCGCAGACCCCGGGCGAGCGCACCGTCAACGGCATCGTCACGCCCTGGACCGCCTCGTCGAAGCCGAGCACCACCTCGGCCTCGACGTCCCGGCCCCGGGCCGGACCACGCGTCCGGGTCGGCCCGCCGCCACCGGAGAAGATCGAACTGAACAGGTCGGAGAACCCGGCCCCACCGAACCGGCGGTCACCCGCCCCCGCCCCGGCCTGCCCCATCCCGCCGAAGAGGTCGGAGACGTCGAACGGGTAACCGCCCGGCGGCCCGCCCGCCCGGGCGTTGCGCCGGAACGCGCCCGAGCCGAACAGCGAGCGCATCTCGTCGTACTCCTTGCGCTTGCGCGGGTCGGAGAGGACGTCGTACGCCTCGGAGACGGCCTTGAAGCGTTCCTCGGCCGGCGCGTCGCCCGGATTCCGGTCGGGGTGCAACTCCCGGGCCAGTTTGCGGTAGGACTTCTTGATCTCGTCAGCGGAGGCGGACTTGTCCACCCCCAGTACGGCGTAGAAGTCCTTTTCCAGCCAGTCCTTCGAACTCATCGGTCGTCCACCCCCTTTCCCCTCGTCCGTCTGACGGTCGAGGTGCCACCCGTACGCGTCCGGAGGGACGACGCCGTGGTGGCACCTCGACCATGGTCACTCACTCAACCTGGGCGGTGCGCCCGACTACTCCGGGTCGGCGACCGCGACCAGCGCGGCCCGGAGCACCTTGTCACCGAATTCGTAGCCGCGCCGCATCACGTCGACGCAGGTCGGCTCGGTCACGTCGGCCGAGGTCAGGTGCGCAACCGCCTCGTGCCGGTTCGGGTCGAACGGGTCGCCCTTCTCGCCGAACGGGGTGAGACCGAGCTTCGTCAGGGTGCCGATCAGCTGCTCGGCCACCGTACCGAAGGGCCCGACCAGGTCACCGTGTTCGCGGGCCCGGTCCAGGTCGTCGAGTACGGGCAGCAGCGCGGTCAGCACCTTGCCGGTGGTCTCCTTCGCCGCCGAACCCCGGTCCCGGTCCACCCGCTTGCGGTAGTTGGCGTACTCCGCCGTCACCCGTTGCAGGTCCCGGGTCCGCTCGTCGAGTTCGGCCCGGAGCGCTCCCAGTTCGGCGCGCAGCGGAGCGGGCTGCTCGTCGACCGGCTCGGTGACCGGTTCGGCCGGGGCGTCCACCACCGGCCCCTCGGTGCCGGACGGCTGCTCCGCCTCCAGCACCTCGGCGATCTCGGCGTCGTCGACCACCGGGCTGCCTGGTTCGCCGGCCGGACCGGCGTCGGCCCGGTCGGTCTCGTCGGCGTCGGTCGCCGTCGAGTCGGGCACCTCCGGACCGCCGTCGGGCGCCGTCGCGTCGTCCACCGCGACGGCGGCGTCCGTGGACCCGGTGTCGTCGACCTCACCGGCGGCGACGACCGGCTCCGCGTCGACGGCCGACGGCTCCGGGTCGGGATTCGGGTCCTTCACCGCCGGCTTGGCGCCGTTGGTCTGGCCCGTCGTCCCGGTCGACCCGGCGACGTTGATCTTCCGCTTGTCCCGGATGACGATGCGCTCGTCGGTGCCGCCGTCGGGCGCGGAGCCACCCGGCGTCGATCCGGTGGTCTCCGGATCGGCGGCTCGTGGCTTTTCCGTCATGCGACTACCTCGATCCGTTGTGCGTACGGCCTACCCGGACGTGGAGCTGACGGGTCACTTCTTGTCATCCTCGTCGACGATCTCCGCGTCCACCACGTCGTCGGCGCCGCCCTTCGGGCCACCGGTCGGCCCGGCGTCGCCGGCCCCACCCGGAGCCTGCTGTCCCTGCTCGCCCTGCTGCGCGTAGAGCAGCGAGCCGGCCTGCTGGGAGACCTTCGCCAGGTTCTCGTGCGCCGTCTTGACCTTCTCCAGGTCGGTCCCGCCGAGCGCGGCCCGCAGCTCGCCCAGGGCCTCGTTGAGCTGGTCCCGGGACTCGCCCGGCAGCTTGTCGCCGCTCTCCGCGAGGAACTTCTCGGTCTGCCACTGCAGCTGCTCGGCCTGGTTGCGGGTCTCCGCCTCCTCGCGCCGCCGCTTGTCCTCGTCGGCGTGGTCCTGGGCGTCCCGCATCATCCGCTCGATGTCGTCCTTCGGCAGCGCCGAGCCGCCGGTGATCGTCATCGACTGCTCCTTGCCGGTGCCGAGGTCCTTCGCGTTGACGTGCACGATGCCGTTCGCGTCGATGTCGAAGGTGACCTCGATCTGCGGCACCCCGCGCGGCGCGGGCGGCAGCCCGGTCAGCTCGAACGTGCCGAGCTTCTTGTTGTACGCGGCGATGTCGCGCTCACCCTGGAAGACCTGGATCAGCACGGACGGCTGATTGTCGTCGGCCGTGGTGAAGACCTCGGAGCGCTTGGTCGGGATGGTGGTGTTGCGCTCGATCAGCTTGGTGAAGATGCCGCCCTTGGTCTCGATGCCCAGCGACAGCGGGGTCACGTCGAGCAGCAGGACGTCCTTGACCTCGCCCTTGAGCACGCCGGCCTGCAGCGCGGCGCCGACCGCGACGACCTCGTCCGGGTTCACGCCCTTGTTCGGCTCCCGGCCGGTGAGCTGCTTGACCAGGTCGGAGACGGCCGGCATCCGGGTCGAGCCGCCGACCAGGATGACGTGGTCGACGTCGGAGACCTTGATCCCGGCGTCCTTGATCGCCTGCTCGAACGGGCCCTTGCAGCGGTCCAGCAGGTCCTGGGTCATCCGCTGGAACTCGGCCCGGGTCAGGGTCACGTCGAGGTGCAGCGGCGCGGACGGGGTGCCGTCGGCACCGGCCGGCCCGGCCGTGATGTACGGCAGGTTGATGCTGGTGGTGGTGGCGGCGGACAGCTCGATCTTGGCCTTCTCGGCGGCCTCGCGGAGCCGCTGCATCGCCATCTTGTCCTGCGCCAGGTCGACGCCGTGCTGGCCGCGGAAGGTCTTGACCAGGTGGTCCATGATCCGCTGGTCCCAGTCGTCACCGCCGAGGTGGTTGTCACCGCTTGTCGACTTCACCTCGATGACACCCTCGGCCAGTTCCAGCAGCGACACGTCGAAGGTGCCGCCACCGAGGTCGAAGACCAGGACGGTCTGTTCCTTGGAACCCTTGTCCAGGCCGTACGCCAGCGCCGCCGCGGTCGGCTCGTTCACGATCCGCAGCACGTTGAAGCCGGCGATCTCCCCGGCCTCCTTGGTGGCCTGCCGCTGGGCGTCGTTGAAGTACGCCGGCACGGTGATCACCGCGTCGGTGATCCGCTCGCCCAGGTACGCCTCGGCGTCCCGCTTGAGCTTCATCAGGGTCCGGGCGGAGATCTCCTGGGGGGTGTACTTCTTGCCGTCGATGTCGACGGACCAGTTGGTGCCGACCTCCCGCTTGACCGACCGGATGGTCCGGTCCGGGTTGGTCACCGCCTGACGCTTGGCGACCTCGCCGACGAGCACCTCACCGTTGCGGGCGAACGCGACGATCGAAGGAGTCGTCCGCGAGCCCTCGGCGTTCGCGATGACAGTGGGCTCACCGCCCTCGAGAACGCTGACGCAGGAGTTCGTCGTGCCGAGGTCGATTCCGACCGCACGTGCCATCTTCGCTTCCTCGCTTCGTTACTCGGCAGGTGACGGGCACCGCCCGCGAGACACCCACCACAAGTTGAGTGGACCGGACTCAATAGTGCCACGATCGCCGACAACATCAAAGTCAGACTTGAGTCACATCGACGCAACCACCCGTCGGATCGTACGAGCGGGGACGTCCGGCCCCAGATCGACATCGACCGGGGTCACGACGGGTGCCGGGCCGACCGGGCCGGCGAGGCGCTGATCCATAACAACGGTGCCTGTTGTCTGTGTTGCAGGGATCGGGCAGTCTTTACCCGTGACGACCCATGGCGATCCGGCCACCGGCCTCGGCATGCCCACGGTCGGAACGCCACCGCCCGACGGTGACGAGCGCCCCGACCAGGGCGGTACCACCGCCGCCGGCAACACAAGCACCGCCGGCCCCAGGGGCGACACAAGCACCACCGGCCCCACCGGCACCAGCAATACCAACGGCACCAGCAATACCAGCGGCAGCACGGGCACCGGCGCCGCCGGGCCGGTGACCGCACCCGATCTGCGCCGGGCCCTCGTCGACCTGCGGGCCGCGATCAACACGACCTCGTACCCGTTGACCCTGCCCGGGGTCGACGAGGCCCGCCGGGTCGCCACCGCACTCGTCGGCCAACTCGACGACTACCTCCTGCCCCGGCTCTCCCGACTCGACGCGCCGCTGCTGGTCGTGGTCGGCGGCTCCACCGGCGCCGGCAAGTCGACGCTTGTCAACAGCCTGGTCCAGGCCCGGGTCAGCGCGGTCGGCGTCCTCCGGCCGACCACCCGGTCACCGGTGCTGGTCTGCAGCCCGCTCGACACGACCTGGTTCCGGCGGGGCGAGCTGCTGCCCGGACTGACCCGGACCAGCGAACCGACCGACCGGCCGGACGCCGTACAACTGGTCGCCGCGCCCGCCCTCCCGGCCGGGCTCGCCTTCCTTGACGCGCCCGACATCGACTCGGTGGTCGACGCCAACCGGGCCCTCGCCGCCCAACTGCTCGCCGCCGCCGACCTCTGGCTCTTCGTCACGACCGCGGCCCGGTACGCCGACGCCGTCCCCTGGGAACTGCTGCGTACGGCACGACTGCGTGGCACGGTGATCGCCCTGGTCCTCGACCGGGTACCCCCGGCGGCCAGCACCGAGGTGACCGAACACCTGACCGGGATGCTGGCCGCCAACGACCTGGCCGGCGCGCCCCTGTTCGTCCTGCCGGAGACCGTGGTCGACGGGCAGGGGCTGCTCCCCGGCCGGCTCACCGAGCCGCTGCGCGCCTGGTTCAACCGGCTCGCCGCCGACGCGGACGCCCGCTCGGCGGTGATCCGGCAGACCCTCGACGGTGCCATCGCCGCGCTCATCCCGGCGGTCGACGGGCTGGCCACCGCCGCCGACCAGCAGGTCCAAGCCGCCGAGGCGTTGGACGAACGGGTCCGGGCGGCGTACCGGACCGCCCGGCGCTCGGTCGAGCAGAGCCTGCGCGACGGCCGGCTGCTCCGAGGCGAGGTGCTGACCCGCTGGCAGGAGTTCGTCGGCACCGGCGAACTGTTCCGCAGCCTGGAGGCGTGGATCGGCCGACTCCGGGACCGGCTCGTCGCGGCCGCGACCGGGCGCCCCGCCCCGAACACCCAACTCCAGACCGCGATCGAGTCCCAGCTGGTCACGCTGCTGCGGGAGGCGGCGGCCGCCGGGGCCGAGCAGAGCCACACCGCCTGGCAGGCCCATCCGGCCGGCGACGCCCTGCTCACCTCCGATCTGGCCCGGCCGGGCGCGGACCTGCCCGAACGGGCGGAACGCCTGGTCCGCGACTGGCAGCGCGGCGTACTGGAGCTGGTCCGTACCCAGGGCGGCGACAAACGGTTCGTGGCGCGCGGTGCGGCGTACGCGGTCAACGCCACCGGGCTCGCCGTCATGATCGCGGTGTTCGCCTCCACCGCGTTCATCCCGACCGGGCTGGAGGTGGCGGCGGCCGGGGGCACCACCGTGGCCGCGCAGAAGGTCCTCGAAGCGATCTTCGGCGACCAGGCCATCCGCAGCCTCGCCACCCGGGCCCGCGGCCGACTGCTGGACCTGGTCGACCAGCTCCTGCACGAGGAGGCGGCCCGGTACCTGGCCCGGACCGCCGCGGTCGGGGTCGACGCCGGTCCTGGTGAACGGCTCCGGACGACGGCCGCCTCGGTCGACGCCGCCCGTACCCGGACCGCGCTGACCACCGACACCGCCGTCCTGGCCGGCCAGCACGGCACGGAGGCGGGCCGGTGACCGACATCCTCGGCCGGGTCCGCGACACCCGCCGGCCCGACCAGCGGTCCGACCCCGACCGGCTGTTCGAACGACTGGACGCGGTGCACCGGTTCGTCCGCGCCGTCGACGGCCACCTCCCGGACGACCGGCTGGTAGCGGCACACACCCTGATCGAACGCGCCGGCGCCCGACTCGCGCTCTCCCCGAACCACACCGTGGTCGCGCTCGCCGGTACCACCGGCAGCGGCAAGTCCAGCCTGTTCAACTCCCTGGCCCGGTTCGAGATGTCACCGGTCGGCGTCCGACGCCCGACGACCGGGGTGACCCACGCCTGCGTGTGGGGGCCGTTGGAGGGCGCCACCCAACTGCTCGACTGGGTCGGCGTACTGCCCCGGCACCGGTTCGTCCGGGAGAGCGCGCTGGACGGGGCCGACGAGGCCGCCCTGCACGGGCTGATCCTGCTCGACCTGCCCGACTTCGACTCGGTCGACCACACCCACCGGGCGGAGGTCGACCGGCTGCTCGGCCTGGTCGACCTCGTCGTCTGGGTGGTCGACCCGCAGAAGTACGCCGACCGGGTGCTGCACCGCGGCTACCTGCGGGAGTTCCGCCGGCACCGGGACGTCACAGTGGTGGCACTCAACCAGGCGGACCGGCTGCCGCCGGCCGAGGTACCCCGGGTCGTGGCCGACCTGCACCGGCTGCTCGACGCCGACGACCTCGCCGGCGTTCCGGTGCTCGCCACCTCGGCGCTCACCGACGCCGGCACCGCGCCGCTGCGCGGCGCCCTGGAGCAGACGGTCGCCGAACGACGGGCGGCGCTGCGCCGGCTCTCCGGCGACGTCGACGCGGTGGTCGAGGGACTCGGCGAACTGGTCGGCACCGCCCCCGCCGAGGAGGACCTCGACCGGCCGACGATGCGCCGGCTGATCGACGCGCTCGCCGGCGCGGCCGGGGTGCCGGCGGTGGCCGAGGCGACCGAGCAGGCGTACCGGCACCGGGCGGTCGCGGCGACCGGCTGGCCGCTGGCCCGGGGTTGGCGCCGGCTGCGGCCGGATCCGCTGCGTCGACTGCACCTGGCCGGCGCCGCCGGCGACACCCCGTCGTCGGACGGAGAGCGGGACAGTCTGGCCTCGAACGGAATCCTGCCCCCGGTGCCGGCGACCTCGGTACCGGAGCCGACCGCGGCACAGCTCGCCGCGGTCGGACTGGCCGTCCGGGCGGTCGCCGAACGGGCCGGCGCGGCGCTGCCGACCCCGTGGTCGACGGCGGTGACCGCGGCTGCCCGGTCCCGGCTCACCGACCTGCCGGACGCACTCGACCGGGCGGTCGCCGGCACCGACCTCGGGCTGCCCCGCACCCCCGCCTGGTGGCGGGCGGTCAACGGACTGCAGTGGCTGGTCACCGTCACCGCGGCGGTCGGACTCGGTTGGCTGCTGCTCGGCTACGCGGTCCGCGCCCTCGGCTTTCCCCCACTGGAATACCCGATGGTCGGCGTCGCCCCGCTGCCCAGTCTGCTGCTGCTCGGCGGGCTGCTGTCCGGGGTGGCGCTGGCCCTGCTGACCAGACCAGTGATCCGCTGGGCCGCGCGTCGGGCGCGGTGGCGGGCCGAGGGGCGGATGCACGACGCGGTGGCCGAGACCGCCCAGCGGTACGTCATCGTGCCGGTCCGGGTGGTGCTGCGGGCGTACGCCGAGGCCCGGGCCACGCTGGCCGTCGCCGCCGGCCCCCGCTGAACGTGCCCGGCGCGCTGCTGGTGTTGGACGGCGGCCGGCGGGCGTAGGGTCGGAGCATGGCCCCGCCGCAGAACCCCTTTGACGCCGTACTGCACGCCGCACGTGACGTGGCGAAGCTCGACTGCGCCCTGGACGCGGAAATGCTCGGGGCGGCGCTGCTGGGCAGCGTCTACGCCATCGCGGACGAGGACCGCAATGGTGTGGTGCGCACCTTCGTCAGCGACTTCCTCTCCGCGACCGCCCGCCGTCGGACCGCCGCCGCGACCACCATCCGGACCGTCTTCGCCGCCCTGGTGCCGGATGCCGACGGCGCCGCCGGGGTCAAGCCCGGCACGCAGGCGCCGTCCTGGTCCGACCAGCTCGGCAAGGTGCGGCTGACCGGCAGTTACGCCTACGGCGACGTGTACGGTGACCAGACCTCCTACCTCGCCACCTTCGCCTACGACGACAGCGCCTCGGGCGGGCCGGAGCACGCCGTGGTGGCCCTGGTCGACCACAACATCGGCATCACCAAGGACGTTTTTGTCGGTGGACCGGCCGAGCGGATCCTGGAACAGGTCCGGCAGATGTGTGCCGACGACGCGCTGACCTGGTTCCGCGAGGAGGACCCGTCCCGGCTGCGCCGCGAGGTGGCCCGGCATCTGGACATCACCGACGAGTTGGAGGCGCTGCCCCAGGAGGGTTCGCTCGCCACCGACCGGGCCCTGGTCGGTGCCCGGCTGGCGCTGCTGCCGACGTCGACCCTGCCCGACGACAGCAACAACACCGGCACGCCCGAACCGCTCTCCGCCGCCGACCGGGACCGGCTGGTCCGTGCCTTCCTCTCCGCCCCGGAGGCGGCCCGGCTCGGGCTGGACCGGCTGCCCGAGGCGGATCTCGCCTCCCTGCACTTCTGCCTCAGCCTGGTGCTGGACCACGCGGAGTCCTTCCCGGACCCGGACCCGATGCGGTGGAGTCCGGCGGTGGCCGGTCTCTTCCTGCTCGACTGGGTGCACCGGCGGGCCGTACTGGACATGGACGACGCCGCGCTGCTGCCCCGGGTGGTCCGCGGCTGGGCCGGGTACGCCGCCCGGCTGCGCGGCCTGCCGGCCGAGGCGGTCAGCCAGACCGACGAGGCTGTCGAGGAGATGGTGCCGGAGTTCGTCCGGCTCTACACCACCGGTGAGCGGCGCAGTCCGGCGACGGCGGCGGTGGCGCAGCTCATCGCCGACGGGGTGGATCCGAGCGACCCGGCGGCGCTGGACGCCTGGATCGAGGCGAACCGCCAGCGGCTCGACGACGACAACCCGGCATAACCGGAGAACGGGGGCGGCGCGTCGGCCGCACCGCCCCCGTCTGGTCCGCACCCGGTCAGATCGCCACGTCGTGCTCTTCGTGCAGACCGCCACCGCCGCCGGCCGGCGCGGTGGTGCCCCGGGCCGGCCCGTTGGTCGGGGCGTTCAGGCCACGGGTGTCGAAGGCGTACGTGATGATCGCGTGCGCGATCGCGTCCGACATCTCGTCGATCGCCTTGGCGCTGACGTTGTTGATGTCGTCGCAGCGCTGGTGGTAGCAGGGGTCGTACGGCTGGCCCGCCGTGCCGCCGTAGGCGGCGGCCTCCTCGGCCGTCTTGATCAGCTCGGCTCCGGTGAAGAGCCCGCCGGACGGGATGTCGACCCCGGCCGCGATGAACGGTCCGTAGTCGCTGCGGCCGGAGAACGGGGTCTCGGCCGAGTCGAGCCGCTGCGACGCGAAGTAGTCGTGGAACAGCTCCTCGATCGCGCCGGAGCCGGGCGGTCCGGCGGCGGAGCCGGTGCCGGGCGGGAAGGCCGAGTTGTCACCGTCGTAGACGAACCGTACGTAGTTCGGCGAGCCGACCATGTCGAAGTTCAGGTAGAGGGCGATCCGGTCCTGCTCGGCCTGGGAGAGGTTGGCCACGTAGTACGTCGAGCCGACCAGGTTGGCCTCCTCGGCGCCCCAGAGCGCGAACCGGATCCGGTTCTTCGTCGGGATCCAGCGCATCTGTTCGGCGATCTCCAACAGGGCGGCGCTGCCGCTGCCGTTGTCGTTGATCCCCGGTCCCTCGGGGACCGAGTCGAGGTGGGCGCCGGCCATCACCACGTTGTCCGGGTCGCCCCAGCGGGACTCGGCGAAGATGTTCTCGGTGCTGGCCATGCCCCGGTAGGTGTCGGTGAAGACCCGCAGGGTGAGGCCGCCGGCGACCTGGCCGACGAGTTCCTGGCCGAGCGCCTGGGTGATGCCGACCGCCGCGAAGTCCAGGGTGTACGCGTTGCCGAGGGTCCCGGAGAGGTCGCCGCTGGTGTTGTTGTAGATGACCGCGGCCGCCGCCCCGGCCTGCGCCGCGTTGGCCGCCTTCTGTCCGAAGGGGCAGGTACCCCGGCTGATCAGCACGATCGTGCCGACGTTCGCCGGGCCGAAGTCGCCGGCAGCGCAGCCCTGGGCGTCGCTGGCCGGCACACTGGCCGGCGCGGTGACGTCGGCGCTGCCGGTGTAGCTCATGATCCGATGTGGCAGGTCGCCGGCCGGAGCCGAGACCCGCTGCAGCTCGGACGGGGTGTTGATCAGGAAGGTCTGGAAGTCGAACTTCTGCCGGGTCACCCGGTAGCCGGCCTTGCGGAAGACCTTCTCCGCGTAGTCGACCGACCGGTCGTAGCCGGCGGCGCCCGAGGCCCGGTTGCCCCCGTTACGGTCCGCGATCTTCTGTAGTTCCTTGGCGTGCTTCAGCACGCCCTTGGCGGTGACCGTCTTGCGCAGGACCCAGGAGCCGAGGTCTCCCAGGCCGCCGGCGTGCGCGGGGGCGGGTGCCGCCACCACCACGAGTGCTGTCACGAGTCCGGTGGCCAACAGGCCCCGACTCCACCTACCGCTGGTACGACCCACGCCGCCTCCTGTCAGATCCCGGGTTTTTCCGGCCCGTCGGCTTCGGGGTTCCCACCCGCCGAGTGCAGGGCTTTCACCCATCGAGGGAGATCAGCATAGTCAGGGGTCACTGAACGGTGAATAGGCCGCCGGGAGCGTGCTGACTGGACGGTAGGGCGGGTTTCCGTACGCCCCGGCCCTGGTACGCAGGTCATGTCGGCGGCGCCGACGGTATCCGTCGGCGCCGCCGAAGGCCGTCGTTGCCGGTCGACGACCCGAGCCGAGTAACGAATCCGGTACGGCCCGTTTCTCGTCCTACTGACAGTAATCACTGTGGTAGCTTCTCGTCAAGGTGGTGATAAATCCGATGACCGAGTACCCGCCCTTCGCGGTCACCGTCGACCTGGTGGTGCTCACCGTGCGGGACGACGAGTTCTGCGTACTGCTGGTACGCCGGGGCGTGCCGCCGTACCAGGACCGCTGGGCGTTACCGGGCGGATTCGTCGGCTTCGACGAGGACCTGCCGGACGCCGCAGCCCGGGAACTGACCGAGGAGACCGGTGTTCCCGAGCCGGTCGGCCACCTCGAACAACTCGGCACGTACGGCGGACCGAAGCGCGACCCGCGTGGCCGGGTGGTGACGGTGGCGTACCTGGCCCTGCTCCCGGACCTGCCGACACCGGTCGCCGGCACCGACGCGGCGGCCGCGGACTGGCTGCCGATGTCCCGGATCGCCGACGCCGAGCTCGCCTTCGACCACGACCTGATCCTGGGCGACGGACTGGAGCGGGCCCGGGCCAAGCTCGAGTACACCCCGCTGGCCACCGCCTTCTGCCCGCCGGAGTTCACCATCGCCCGGCTGCGCACCGTCTACGAGACGGTCTGGGGGACCCGCCTGGACCCCCGCAACTTCCACCGCAAGGTCACCAGCACCCCCGGCTTTGTCGAATCGGTCGGTCGGGCCACCGAGGGCGACCGGGGGCGACCGGCCCAGCTCTACCGCCGCGGTACGGCCGAACTGCTGCACCCGCCGATGCTCCGCCCGTAGGGAAGCTGCCCTTCCTGTCGCTTTCGGTACCGGAAGGGCCCTTCCTGACGCCCGTCCGGGTTACGACGGCGTCGGCGACAACTCCGGCTCCCGCGACGACTCCGGCGAGGACGTCGACTCCGGCTCCGGCGAGGGCGAGGGTGACGACTCCGGCGAGGACGTCGACTCCGGCTCCGGCTCCGGCTCCGGCTCCGGCTCCGGCTCCGGCTCCAGCGAGGGTGACGGTGACGGTGACGGGTCAGCCGGGCCGCTCGGCCGGGGCGAGGTGGTCGGCGGTGGTCCGGACGACGGCGAGGGTTCCGGTGACGGCGACGGGTCGGTCGGGCCGGGGGACGGGTCGGTCGGCCCCGGCGACGGGTGCGGCGACGGTGCGGGGTCGGTCGGCCCGGGTGTCGGCACCGACGGCTCGGTCGGGGTGGTCGGGGCGGGGTTCCCGGGTGACGGTGGACCGGTCTGCGGGGCGGGAGGTGGGGCCGGAGGCGGCGGGAGACCGGGGATGGGACCGGGCGGGCGTCCGGTGAACGGGCCCGGACCGCCGGGCGTCGATCCGGCCAGGTCGGGCAGCCCTCGCCAGCCCAGCCGGCCGGCCCCGTCGCCCGTACCGGCTGGTCCTGAATCGTCGGCGGGCGGGGTCGGCAGCGGCACCACCTGCCCGCCGCCGGGCGGTGGAATGAACGGGACGCTGCCGGAGGACGGCGGCATGCCGTCGTTGACCGTCGCCGAACCGCTGCCGATCGCGGCGAGGATCGGCAGCGACGAGGTTCCGGCCAGCAACGCGACGGTGAACAGGTAGCGCCGGGTGGGTCCGGCCAGCCCTTCGGCCCGGTGCACCCCGGTCACCCGGCGGTACCCCACGTGCGCGCCACCGGACCGGCGATGCCGGGCCAGCAGCATCGGAGCTGGATCGTCGTGGCCGTGTGTGGGCACCGGAACACTCCTCGTTGTCACCATCCGGCCGGTCCGAGACCAGCCGGGCACCTCGCCATTGAGCAGGGGAAACGTTCCCCGCTCCGGGCGCCGTCCGCCGATGTCAGCTAAACGCAGTAACGGAGTGTTGGCCAGCGACACACAGTGTGTCAGGGCTCGAGTTTCGACAGAACCGGTCGACGTACCTCAACAAATCACCGCATGTGTGGCGAACCCGGCGGCCTTCCAAGATCCGCCAGAGGCCGACCTGTAACTATCCTGACCTGCTCTGCGAATATGGACCCGACGGCAACGCGGCCTCGACCTTCGCGCACCCTGTGATCGGCAGGACGCGGCGCCGACGCTCGGTGGACCAGGCTCGGCCTGAACCTGGTTCACGCCGCGTGGCAGCCCCTACCGGGGTCAGGCGCGGCAGCCACCCCCGGGCCGGCAGCAGCCGGACCGGCGCACGAGCTGCGCGGTCGGGACACCCCCGGTGCCGACGCACGAACGACAGGGAGATAGGGATGGCGAAGGGCGATCCTCCGGGCACGGGCCGCGGCAGGCGGACCACGACCCGGGCTGCGAAGCCTGCCGGGAAGACCCCAGCTACCGGGGATCTCGTGCAGCTGCTCACCCCGGACGGCGACCGGATCGACAAGGTCACCTGGATCGACGGTACGGAGTACAGCGTCGACTTCACCGACGCCGAGTACCGCGACCTCTACCGGGATCTGGTCCTGGTACGGCGGCTCGACGCCGAGGCGACCGCACTCCAGCGGCAGGGCGAACTCGGCATCTGGGCCAGTCTGCTCGGCCAGGAGGCGGCCCAGGTCGGCTCCGGGCGGGCCCTGCGACCGCAGGACATGGCCTTTCCGACGTACCGCGAACACGGCGTGCTCTACTGCCGGGGCATCGACCCGATCATGCCCCTGGGCCTGTTCCGCGGTGTCGACCTCGGTGGCTGGGACCCGAACGAGTTCAAGTTCAACATGTACACGATCGTCATCGGGGCCCAGACGCTGCACGCCACGGGCTACGCGATGGGCGTGACCATGGACGGCAAGACCGGCACCGACGACGGCGAGGCGGTGATCGCGTACTTCGGTGACGGCGCCTCCGCCCAGGGTGACGTGAACGAGGCGTTCATCTGGTCCGCCGTCTTCAACTCCCCGATCGTCTTCTTCTGCCAGAACAACCAGTACGCCATCTCCGAACCCCTGGAGCGGCAGACCCGGATCCCGCTCTACCAGCGGGCCGCCGGCTTCGGCTTCCCCGGCGTACGGGTCGACGGCAACGACGTGCTCGCCACGTACGCGGTGACCCGGGCGGCGCTGGACAACGCCCGGCACGGTCAGGGCCCCACCCTGATCGAGGCGTACACGTACCGGATGGGCGCGCACACCACCACCGACGACCCGACCCGGTACCGGATCGCCAGCGAGGTGGAGGCGTGGCAGGCCAAGGACCCGATCGCCCGGGTCAAGGCGTTCCTCACAAAACAGGGTATCGCCGACGACAGCTTCCTCGCCGAGGTCGACGAGCAGGCGAAGCAGGAGGCGCTGCGACTGCGTGAGCGGGTGCTGGAGATGCCCGACCCGCAGCCGCTGACCCTCTTCGACAACGTCTATCCGCACGGCTCCCCCGAGGTGGACGCCCAGCGGGAGTTCATGAGCCGTTACCTGGACTCGTTCGAGGGGAGCGTGCACTGATGGCCACCGAGACCCTCACCATCGGCAAGGCGATCAACCGTGGCCTGCGCCGCGCCCTGGAGCACGACCCCAAGGTGATCATCATGGGCGAGGACGTCGGCAAGCTCGGCGGCGTCTTCCGGATCACGGACGGTCTGCAGAAGGACTTCGGCGAGAACCGGGTGATCGACACCCCGCTCGCCGAGTCCGGCATCATCGGCACCGCCGTCGGCCTCTCCATCCGCGGCTACCGGCCGATCTGCGAGATCCAGTTCGACGGCTTCGTCTACCCGGCGTACGACCAGATCGTGTCCCAGGTGGCGAAGATGCACTTCCGCTCGCAGGGCAGGGTCAAGGTGCCGATGGTCATCCGGATCCCGTTCGGGGGCGGCATCGGCGCGGTCGAGCACCACTCGGAGTCGCCGGAGGCGTACTTCGCGCACACCGCCGGTCTGAAGGTGGTCGCCTGCTCGACGCCACAGGACGCGTACACGATGATCCAGCAGGCGGTCGCCTCCGACGACCCGATCGTCTTCCTGGAGCCGAAGCGGCGCTACCACGAGAAGGGCCAGGTCGACCTCGACGCCCCGCTCGCCGAGGCGTACCCGCTGCACTCCGCCCGGGTGGTCCGGCCCGGCCGGGACGCCACGCTGCTGGCGTACGGGCCGATGGTGCGGGTCGCCCTGGAGGCGGCGACCGCCGCCGAGGAGGACGGGCGCGACCTCGAGGTGATCGACCTACGCACGCTCTCCCCGCTGGACCTCGCCCCGGCGTACGAGTCGGTGCGGCGTACCGGGCGGTGCGTGGTGATCCACGAGGCGCCCGGCAACCTGGGTCTCGGCTCCGAGATCGCGGCCCGGATCACCGAGGAGTGCTTCTACTCCCTGGAGTCACCGGTCCTGCGGGTCACCGGCTTCGACACCCCGTACCCGGCCGCCCGGCTGGAGGAGGAGTACCTGCCCAACCTCGACCGGGTGCTCGAGGCCGTCGACCGCAGCTTCGGGTGGTGACGCCGATGTCCCGAGTACGCGAGTTCCCCCTGCCCGACCTGGCCGAAGGGCTGACCGAGGGCGAGATCATCAAGTGGCTGGTCCAGGTCGGCGACATCGTCGAGTTGAACCAGCCGGTGGTGGAGGTGGAGACCGCCAAGGCGGCCGTGGAGATCCCGGCGAAGTGGGCCGGCCGGATCACCGCCCTCTTCCACGAGGAGGGCACCGTGGTCGACGTCGGTACCCCGATCTTCGCGGTGGACACCGAGCCGGACGCCGGCGACCTGCCGGTGCCGTCGGCGGCCTCGCTGGCCGCCGTCGAGATCGCGCCCGAGGAGGGCGCGGTCGAGCCCGGTCTGATCGGTGGCCCGGCGCCGGGCGGTCGGACGGCCGTGCTGGTCGGCTACGGGCCGAAGACCGGTGCCGCCAAGCGTCGGCCGCGCAAGGGCGCCCCGGTGACGAACGGCACTCCGGTGGTCAGCCGGCCGGCCGCCACCCCGGCTCCCGCGCCGGTGCCGACCCAGCCCGTCCCGCCGGTGGTGCCGGCCCAGCCGGCAGCGGCCGTCGCACCGGCGCCGAGGCAGGGCGCCGACGCCCTGGTGCTGGCGAAGCCGCCGGTACGCAAGCTCGCCAAGGATCTCGGGGTGGACCTGCGTACCGTCACCGGGACCGGACCGCTCGGTTCGATCACCCGGGACGACGTACACCAGGCGGTGGCCGGGACGGCGACGGTGGCCGAGCCGACAGCCGGTACGGCGACCGCGACCGCGACGGCGACGGCGGCCTTCGGGCCCGACCGTGAGCAGCGGATCCCGGTCAAGGGGGTCCGGAAGCTGACCGCACAGAACATGGTCAACTCGGCGTTCAGCGCGCCGCACGTGACCGAGTTCCTGACCGTCGACATGACCCGGTCGATGAAGGCGCTGGACCGGCTGCGTGAGCGGCGGGAGTGGCGGGACGTCCGGGTGTCGCCGCTGCTGCTGGTGGCGAAGGCGGTGCTGCTGGCCATCCGTCGACACCCGATGGTCAACTCGACCTGGACCGGCGACGAGATCGTGGTCAAGGAGTACGTCAACCTCGGTATCGCGGCGGCGACCGAGCGTGGCCTGATCGTGCCGAACATCAAGGACGCCGGCCGGCTCACCCTGCGTGAACTGGCGGACGCGATGACCGGACTGGTGCAGACGGCGAAGGCCGGCCGAACCGCCCCGGCGGAGATGTCGGGCGGGACGTTCACCATCACCAACGTCGGCGTCTTCGGCGTCGACACCGGTACGCCGATCCTGCCCCCGGGCGAGTCGGCGATCCTGGCGTTCGGCGCGGTACGGGAGATGCCCTGGGTGCACAAGGGCAAGGTGAAGGTCCGCCAGGTGACCACCCTGGGTCTCTCCTTCGACCACCGGATCATCGACGGTGAACTGGGGTCGAAGTTCCTGCGTGACGTGGGCGACTTCCTCACCGATCCGGAGGCGGCCCTGCTGGCCTGGACCTGACGGAGCGTTTCCCCGCCGTGACGCGGCGGTGGACACCGGGCAGCCGGTGTGTCTCGGGTAACCCCCGGGCACACCGGCTGTTTCCATTAGGTTACGAAGAACCATCGATCAGGGATGGCCACACGCCTAAGATTCTTCGGTCGGTGGCGCACCTCACCTAATAATCGTTGGCACTGTGGTCCGCTGTGCGGTTCAATGGACTCATCAGGCGCGAAGACAACCGAATAGCAGGGGGCGCACCACCAATGAGCATGATCGACCGATTCCGCAACCGTCGGAACAGCGCGCGTCGCGCGCGGGCGATCGAGCGCGCACTGCGGGCCACCAACTCGCCCGCGGTACGTGACGAGATCCTCATCGCCGCGCAGCGTTTCTACGGCTGAACTCCACAGACTCTCCTCATCTCCGCACCAGATCGACGGCCCACCCGGTCCTCCCCGGGTGGGCCGTCGGCGTTCCGGAACCGCGAGCCACCGGGATTCCGTCGCCCACACACCGACCGGTACGGTTGGCACGGTCGTCGCCCGACCGGCCGCCCGGCTTCCGGGCGGACCGCGACAGCTTGATGCGCTCGGCACCTGGGCGGCACGGGGCGACCGGTGCTGCCCAGGCGGCCCCGGTCGAGACCGGCTACGGTGCGAGAAGCTTGCCCAGCCGGTTCCGCGCCGCCGTCCCCCGGCAACCGGGCCGGAGAAACGGCGCGCGAGATCGGCGCGGCCGACACGTGATTGAGGAGGCGCGCGCATGACGTCCGAGGAATCGCAGCACCCCGGCCGCTGGCCGGACGAGGCTGCGCCGGGCGCCGCAGGCCCAGCCCCGTACGGCAGCAACGCACCACACGACGACCGGTTCCCGCCGCAGGGAGCCGGTACCCCGCCGCCCGATTTCGGGTGGGCACCTCCGCCGCCACCGGCCGGCCGCGCCAGCGCCCCCGGACCGTGGGACGAGCCCGCCGGAGGCCAGCCGGGCACCCCCGGCTGGGGAGCCCCCGGGGCCGGCGCCCCGCCGCAGCAGGACGCCTGGGGAACTCCCCCCGCCGCTGCACCCCGCCCGGCCGGTGACGCCGGCAACTACCCACCGGAATGGGGCCCCGCCCCCACCACCGACGGTCCACCGCCGTGGGCCGGTCAGGCGCCGTCCGCCGTACCGCCCGCGCCACAGAGCGGCCCGCCGGTCGCGTCACCGGGCGGCCCGACGCCGTACCCCGGATCCGCCGGCGACGCGGGCGGGCCGCCGAACCAGCCGCTGCCCAACCGGGGCGCCGCGGCCATGCCGGAGCCCTGGCCGGCGAGCGAGGCCTGGGGCTCGGCCAACCCTCGGCCGGAATCCGGCCCGACCGACTCCCCGCAGTCGCCACCGGACTTCTCCCGACCCGCCGACGCGAACCCGGGCGACGGCTTCCCGTCCCCGGCGTCCTGGGCCCCGTCGGTGCCGACCTGGGGGCCACCGGCCGGCGCCGACGGGACCCCACCCGGCACCTTCGAGGCGTCCCGGCCCGCGGCTGACCGGGGCGAACCGGCCGGGTCGGGCGGCGGCTACCAGCCGCCTCCGGCCCCTGCGTTCGCCGCCGGCAACCCGGTGCCGCTGCCGCCGCAGGAGACCCGGATCCCCGGGGCGAGCCTGGCGGCCGAACCGCCGGCCGACTACCCGCCACCCGCCGACTTCGGCCCGCAGCCCGGCTTCGGCGCTTCGTCCGACGTCGCGGCGGGCCGGGAGCCGGGCGGTTGGACGCCGGGCGGTTACCCGGATGCCGCGGCCGAGGCGGCTCCGCAGTCTCCCGCCCCGCAGGTCCCGCAACCCCGTACGCCGAACGAGTCGGCGGTCGCCGGCCGGGTCTCCGTACCCGGGGTGGGGCAGCCGGAGGCCGAGCCTGCCCGGGCGGCTACCGGCCGGGCCGTGGCGGGCAGTGCCGCCGTACCGCCGGCGAGCCGGGTCGCCCCCGGTGACCTCGGCGGCGCGGCGCAGATGCCCGCTCCGCAACCCCGGGTGTACGGCCGCCCGGCCGGCGCGGACGAGGCCGAGCAGCCGAGCACCGCCGAACCGGGCTGGGCGGCCGACCGGCCGAACGTGCCCGAGCAGCGTGGCTGGGAGGCGGACCGGCCTGGTCCGGATGCTGGCGACCAGCCTGGCGCGGGCGTCTACGGCATGCCGCCCGCACACCCCGGGCCGGGCGCGGCCGCCGACTTCGCCGCACCCACCACCCGGGTCGGTGCCCCCGGCGCCGACGCCGCACCGGCCGGACTGCCGCACCAGCGCCCCGCACCGGGCGACTTCGGACCGGACAACTTCGCCGGACCCGGCGGCCCGTTCGGTGCCCGACCCGGCGACCACGCCGGCCAGAACGGTGCTTTCGGGGACCGTCCCCGTGACCGCTCCGGCCCTGATGGTCCGTTCGAGCCGGACAACTTCGCCGGTCCGGGCGATCCGTACGGCCCGGGCAACCAACCCGGGCAGGACGGACCCTTCGGACCACGTCCTGGCGACCACCCAGGCCAGGACGGACCCTTCGGAGCACGCCCGGGTGAACCGCCGTTCGGCCCGGACGGCGGCTTCGGCCCCGGCCCGGGCAACCGCCCCGGCCAGGACGGACCCTTCGGACCACGTCCCGGCGACCACCCAGGCCAGGACGGACCCTTCGGAGCACGCCCGGGTGAACCGCCGTTCGGCCCGGACGGCGGCTTCGGCCCCGGCCCCGGCAACCGCCCCGGGGCGGGTGGCCCGTTCGGCCCTGACGGCGGATTTGGTGCCGCACCAGGCGGTCGACCGGGCGACGGGCCCTTCGGCCCCGGCGGTGACGTCCGCTCCGGCGGTCCGGGCAACGCCCCCTTCGGTGACCTGATCGGGCCCGGCGGGCCGGCCGGGCAGAACGGGGCGATGGCCGGCGCGCCCGGCGGGGTCGACACCGACCGGTTTGGCCCGGCCGGATTCGGGGCGCCTCCCGGAGCACCGGCACCTGCCGCGTACCCGCCACCGGCGCCCGGCGGCGCCTTCGGTGGTCCTCCGGCCGGTCCCGGCTGGGGTGGGACGGACGACGCCGAGCACGGCAGGTTCGACTCCTTCAAGCCCGAGCCGAAACCGGAGTCGACCCCCGAACCGCCGGTTCCGCAGGTTCGGAACGGCCGGGTGCTGCTGCTCGTGCTGACCGCCGCCGTACTGCTGCTGGCCATCCCGCTGGGCACCCTCTGGGCGCTCGGCAAGATGGGCGGCGGCGACGCCGGCTCGCCGGCGGGCTTCAACCCGGCGGTGGGCACCTGCGTGAAGGAGTCGGGCAAGGAGCCGGTGGCCGCCGACTGCGCCGAGGACGGCGCGTTCAAGGTCATTTCCAAGGTCGACAACGCGGAGAAGTGCGAGGACCGGAGCCAGCCGACGATCGTGCTGCCCGGTGACAAGAAGGAAGTGCTCTGCCTCCAGCGGGCTGCTACCGCCGGCTGAGCAGAGCTTCCGTGACACCACGCCCCCGGCACCGGGTTCGCCCCGGTGCCGGGGGCGTGTCGGTGCCGGGGGCGTGTCGGTGCCGGGGGCGTGTCGGTGCCGGGGCGTGTCGGGGCAGCGTCGTTGACGTCGACCACCCGGCAGGAGGATCGTGCTCCACCCCGCTCCGGTCACGGGCCGCGCTCCCGAGTGGTTCGGGGGCCGACGGGCAGGCGATCCGAGGCGTTGCGGCAGGATGGGGCCATGGCTGAGATTCGTACCGCCCGGGTCCGCGCTCCGGAGTTCCGGGGACGCGGTTGGCTCAACACGGGCGGTCGGGCGCTGACCCTCTCCGACGTACGCGGCAAGATCGTCCTGCTGGACTTCTGGACGTTCTGCTGCATCAACTGCCTGCACGTGCTGGACGAACTGCGCCCGCTCGAGGAGAAGTACGGCGACGTCCTGGTGGTGATCGGGGTCCACTCGCCGAAGTTCGAGCACGAACGGGACGCCGACGCCCTCGCCGCCGCCGTCGAGCGGTACGGCGTACACCACCCGGTCCTCGACGACCCGGAGCTGATCAGCTGGCAGCAGTACGCCGCGAAGGCCTGGCCGACCCTGAGCGTGATCGACCCCGAGGGTTACGTCGTCGCCTCGATGGCCGGGGAGGGACACGCCGAGGGGTTGTCCCGGCTGATCGACGAGCTGATCGAGACCCACGAGGCCAAGGGCACCCTGCACCGGGGCGACGGCCCGTACGTGCCGCCCGCCGAGCCGGCCACCGTGCTGCGCTTTCCCGGCAAGGCCCTGCCGCTGGACGGGGACACGCTGCTGGTCTCCGACTCGGCCCGGCACTCACTTGTCGAACTGGCCGCCGACGGCGAGACGGTGCTGCGCCGGATCGGCACCGGCGGGCGTGGCCGCGCCGACGGGTCGGCGGAGAGCGCCGAGTTCTCCGAGCCGCAGGGGCTGTGCCGGCTGCCCGCGCACGTGGCGGAGGTCGCCGGCTACGACATCGTGGTCGCTGACACCGTCAACCACCTGCTTCGGGGCGTACGGCTGGCGACCGGTGAGGTCACCACGGTGGCCGGGTCGGGCCGGCCGTGGCGCTCGACGGTCGACGACCACCCGCACGACGCGCTCGCGATCGACCTCTCCTCCCCGTGGGACCTCGCCTGGTACGACGACCGGGTGATCGTGGCGATGGCCGGCATCCACCAGCTCTGGTGGTTCGACCCGATCAAGCGGACCGCCGGGGTGTACGCCGGCACCACGGTGGAGGCGTTGCGGGACGGGCCGCTGCCGGACGTGTGGCTGGCCCAGCCCTCGGGGCTCTCCGTCTCGGCGGACGGTCGGCGGCTCTGGCTCGCCGACAGCGAGACCAGTGCCCTCCGGTACGTCGAGGACGGGGCGCTGCACACCGCCGTCGGGCAGGGGCTCTTCGACTTCGGCCACGTGGACGGTCCGGCCGCCGACGCGCTGTTCCAGCATCCGCTGGGAGTCTGCGCGCTGCCGGACGGCTCGGTGCTGGTGGCCGACACGTACAACGGGGCGGTCCGCCGGTACGACCCGGAGAGCGACCGGGTCTCGACGGTGGCGGACGGGCTGGGCGAGCCGAGCGACCTGGTACTCACCGCCGACGGTGGGGTGATCGTGGTCGAGTCGGCGGCGCACCGGCTGACCCGGCTGGCGCCGGGGGCGCTCTCGGCGGCCGGTGCCAGTACGGTCGCCGGCGCCCGGCACCGGACCGAACGGCCGCCGACCGACCTGGCCGCCGGTGACCTGACCCTGGACGTGATCTTCGAGCCACCGCCGGGACAGAAGCTGGACGACTCGTTCGGGCCGTCGACCCGGCTGGAGGTCTCGGCGTCCCCGCCGGAGCTGCTGCTCGACGGCGCCGGGTCGGGTACCGAACTGTCCCGGCGTCTGGTGCTCAATCGCGAGGTGCCCGAGGGCGTGCTGCAGGTTGTCGCCCAGGCCGCCACCTGCGACGCCGAGGCGGAGTTCGCCGCCTGCCACCTGACCCGGCAGGACTGGGGTGTGCCGATCCGGATCACCGCGGACGGCGTACACCGGTTGCCGCTGATCCTGCGCGGTCTGGACAACTGACGTCGGCTGCCGGGAAGCGGTCCGGACAGCTGGCGGGAACGTGACGCGCGGCACTACTGCCGAGTAACCTACGGTGCCGTAGCCTGAGTGGGTGAGCACTTCCGCACCGATTCGACTGCGCCCCGTCGACCTGGGCAAGCCCCGGATGCGCGGTTGGCTGCACGCGTACGCGTTTTTTGTCGCCCTGGTCGCCGGGGGGGTCCTCTGCGCCGTCGCGGCGACCAGGCCCGGCTGGACACCGCTGGTCAGCTGCCTGATCTACAGCGTCACGGTCTGCGGCCTCTTCGGCACCAGCGCCCTCTACCACCGTCGGGTCTGGTCGGAGCGGGGCTACCAGTTGATGCGGCGGATGGACCACTCGATGATCTTCGTGTTCATCGCCGGGACGTACACGCCGTTCTGTCTGCTGGTGCTCTCCGCGCCGAAGGCGACCGTACTGCTGTCGACGGTCTGGGTGGGTGCGGTGCTCGGGGTGGCGACCAAGCTCGTCTGGCCGGGGGCGCCGCGCTGGGTCTCCGCGCCGCTCTATCTCGCGCTCGGCTGGGTCGCGGTCGCGGTGCTGCCGGACATCCTGCACCGGGGCGGGGTCACCATCCTGGTGCTGCTGGTCGCGGGCGGGGCCGCGTACAGCGTCGGCGCGATCTGCTACGCCCTACGCCGCCCCAACCCCTGGCCCACCGTCTTCGGCCACCACGAGTTCTTCCACGCCTGCACCCTGGTCGCCGCGATCTGCCACCACGTGGCGATCTACTTCGCCCTGTTCACCTGAACCACCACGTTCACCTGAACCACCACGGTCGGAGCGCACGGTGGCACGAAGGCCAGGGACGGGCGGGCGGTCAGAGTGGACGGGCGGGACGGCGTACCTCGCGGTACTCCTCGACAACCCGGTCCTGCTGGCTCGGCACCACCCGGGTCTCCGGGGTCGGCGGCGTGGCGACGACGGTCCGGCGACGGCTGCGCCAGAAGTACGCGGTCATGACCAGTCCCACCACACCGGCGAGCATCAGCACCCAGCCGACGACGTTCAGGTCGAGCCAGCCCGTACCGACGTTCACCGCGAACGCGAGGATCGCGCCCAAGGCGATCAGGAAGATGCTTCCACCGATGCCCATCGTTCCACCTCTCCAGGCAGTCGCCGTGCTGTCGACCGGCCGGAACCGGTCACCGCGCCCGAACGGAACGCGGCACACATCGACATACCCAGGCGGTGGAGAACCGAATCAGGCAAGCTGGTGACAACCTCGCGCAGCGGCGGCGCCGCGGGCGGAACCGGTACCGGGTGGAGGAGTGGGAGCAGCGTGACAGACGACCAGGCGGCCGGTACGGCCGCGACGGGCGGCCCGGACGTACCGGGACCGGTACGGCACCTCGTGCTGCTGCGACACGCGAAGGCCGAACAGCCGACCGGCGGCATGCAGGACGCCGACCGGCCGCTCAGCGCGCGCGGCCACGCGGACGCCGCTGCGGCCGGCGCCTGGCTGCGTTACGCGGACTACCTGCCAGCGGCGGTCGTCTGCTCACCGGCGAAGCGCACCCGGCAGACCTGGCACGACGCCGCGCTCGGCATGGCGGCCCCGCCGACCCGCCCGCTCACCACCCAGCCCGGCGCCGAGACCACGATGGCCGCGCCGACCGTCCGGTACGAGCCGAAGATCTACCACGGGTACGTCGCCGACCTGCTCGACCTGGTCCAGGCCACCGATCCGGCCGTGACCACGGTGCTGCTGGTCGGACACAACCCGACCATCTCCGATCTGTCCACTCTGCTCGATCCGGTGCACGCCGCCCCGGACGGGCTCCGGACCGGCGGGATCGTGGTGCATCGGGTCGACGGCGACTGGGCCGACCTGCGGGAGCAGGCCGGCCCGATCGTCAAGTGGCACACCGCACGCGGCTGACCGGCACGGCTGATTCGGACCGACGGCTGATTTCCGGCGTCCGGCTGATTCCCGGCGTCGCCGGTCAGGTCGGCGGCGCGCTCGGCGGTGGTGGATCCGGTGGTGGCGGCATCATCGCGGTCGGATGCGACAGCCGGTTCTCCTCGACGATCAGCGTCCGAGCCTTCTTCTTCCGGTCCTGCCAGTACCAGAGGGTGGTGAGCAGGACGGCGGAACCCGCCACGATGAGGACCCAGCCGACCGCGCGGAGGTCCAGCCACCAGATGTTCGCCCGTACGGCGAACGTCATGATGGCACCCAGTGCGATGAGGAAAATCCCTGTACCGATGCCCATGTCCGCTGCACTCCCCCGTGCGGTGGTTCGTGGGCTTTCATGACAAATCCGGCTCAGTTCACGAGTCCGGCTAATCTCATAAGTCCAGGCAAAGTGCTCCTGGCTCCGTCTCCAGAATAGCGCGGCGGCCGGCGAGCAGTCCGCTCGCCGGCCGCCGCCTCAGGCCGCTGTCGCACCGGGTGAAGAGCCCCCGGCGCAGCTCAGAAGACGTCCTCCGGAAGGTCCATCAGGTCCGGGTCGGCGCCCTGCACGATCCGCCGGTCGGCACCGATCCGGGGCAGCACCTCACGGGCGAAGAACCGGGCGGCGGCCAGTTTGCCGGTGTAGAACGCCTTGTCCGACTCGGAGACCTCACCGCTGAGCGCCCGCAGCGCCACGTCCGCCTGCCGCTGCAGCAGCCAGCCGACGATCAGGTCGCCGACGGCGAGCAGGAACCGGCGGCTGCTCAGTCCAACCTTGTAGATCGTGCGCGGGTCCTCCTGCGCCTCGCCGAGCCAACCGGTCATCGTGCCGAGCATGGCCTGGACGTCGCCGAGCGCCCGACCGAGCGCGATCCGCTCCTCCTTGAGCTGTCCGTCGCCCTTGTCGGCGGACTCCGCCCCGGCGGCCACCCCCGACTCCACAAAGGCCTGGATCTCCCCGGCCACGGTCAGCAGGCTCTTGCCGCCGTCCCGGACGATCTTCCGGAAGAAGAGGTCGAGGCTCTGGATCGCGGTCGTACCCTCGTACAGGGTGTCGATTTTCGCATCGCGGACGTACTGCTCCAGCGGGTAGTCCTGGAGGAAACCGGAGCCGCCGAACGTCTGCAGCGACTCGTGACCGAGCAGTTCGTACGCCCGTTCCGAGCCGACACCCTTGACCAGCGGCAGCAACAGGTCGTTGACGCCCTTGGCCCGCTTCGCGGCCGACTCGTCACCGGACGCCTCGGCCAGGTTGATCCGGTCCTGCCAGGTCGCGGTGTAACAGACCAGGGCACGCAGCCCCTCGGCGTACGCCTTCTGCAGCATCAGCGACCGGCGGACGTCGGGGTGGTGGGTGATGGTCACCCGGGGCGCGTTCTTGTCCGTCGACCGGAGCAGGTCGGCACCCTGCACCCGGTTCTTCGCGTACTCCAGGGCGTTCAGGTAGCCGGTGGAGAGGGTGGCGATCGCCTTGGTGCCGACCATCATCCGGGCGTACTCGATGATCAGGAACATCTGCCGGATGCCGTCGTGCACGTCGCCGAGCAGCCAGCCCTTGGCCGGTACGCCGTGCTCGCCGAAGGTCATCTCGCAGGTGTTCGAGACCTTCAACCCCATCTTGTGCTCGAGGTTGGTGGCGTAGACCCCGTTGCGCTCACCCAGCTCGCCGGTCTCCTCATCGAAGTGGAACTTCGGCACGACGAACAGCGACAGGCCCTTGGTGCCCGGACCGCCGACACCCTCGACGCCGACCGGCCGGGCCAGCACGTAGTGGATGATGTTGTCGGTCAGGTCGTGCTCACCGCTGGTGATGAAGCGCTTGACACCCTCGATGTGCCAGGAGCCGTCCGGCTGGGGGACGGCCCGGGTCCGTCCGGCGCCGACGTCCGAGCCGGCGTCCGGCTCGGTGAGCACCATGGTCGAGGCCCACTGCTTCTCGACGAAGAGCTTGGCCCACTTCTTCTGCCGCTCGGTGCCCTCGCGGTAGAGGGTGTGTGCGAACGAGGGGCCACCGGCGTACATCCACAGTGGTGCGTTCGCGCCGAGGATCAGTTCGGCCGCCGACCACCACAGGGCGCGGGGGGCCTGGGTGCCGTCCAGCTCGGCGGGGAGGTCCATCCGCCAGAACTCGGACTCCATCAGTGCCCGGTACGACCGCTTGAAGACCTCCGGCAGCGGCGCGGTGTGGGTGGCCGGGTCGAAGACCGGCGGGGTGCGGTCGCTTTCGGCGTAGCTGGCCGCGAGTTCGGTCCGGGCCAGCCGGTCGACCTCGGCGAGCACGCTGCGGGCGGTGTCGGCGTCCAGTTCGGAGTACGGGTCCCGGCCGAACGCCTGGTCCGCGTCGAAGACCTCGAAGAGGTTGAACTCGAGGTCGCGCAGGTTGCTCCTGTAGTGGGTCATGGCATTTGCCCCCGCCTCCGAACACGTGTTACCCGACAGTAACTCGAGTCATATTACTCGCGGGTAGAAAACTCCGGTCCCACCCGCCCGAGTGATGACCGCCACACCCCGGCGGCGGCCCGCTCAGCCCTCCGAACCCCCGACCTCCCAGCTCGGTACGGCCACGGTGGTTGCCGGGCGCGGCCCGGGGTACTCCAGCAGGACCAGGGCGATGTCGTCGTCGAGTCGACCGCGCACCCATTCCACAAGCGCGGTCTCCAGCGAGGCCAACCCGTCGCCGACCGTGCCGTGCCCGAGCAGTCGCCAGGCCCGGTCCGCGGTCGGGAAGAACTCGCCGTCCCGGCGCGCCTCGCCGAGCCCGTCGGTGAAGAGCAGCAGCCGGTCACCCGGCTCCAGCCGCTCGACCCGGGGCCGGACCACAGGCATGAAACCCAGGGGCGGCGCCGGCGCCGGCGGCTCCAACGGGATCACCTGACCCCGACGGAGCAGCAGCGGCGGCGGATGGCCACAGTTCACGATCGTCAACGTGCCGCCCCGCTCCTCGACCAGCGCCGCCGTGACGAAATCCTCGTCACCGACGTTGCGGGCCACTGCCCGGTCGAGGTCGGTGACGATCGCCCGCAGGTCCGCCCGCTCGTAGGCGACGTGCCGGTACGACCCGAGCACGATGCTGGCCAGCCGGACCGCGTCCAGCCCCTTGCCCCGTACGTCGCCGATGAGGACCCGTACCCCGTACGGGGTGTCGATCGCCTCGTACAGGTCACCGCCGATGTCCGCCTTCGCGGTGGCCGAGATGTAGTGGCCGGCCACCGCCAGACTGCCGACCCGTGGGCCGACCGGCCGCAGCACGGCCTGCTGGGCCACCGAGGCGAGCTTGGACAGCTCGACGATCTGCTCCGCCTGCCGCTGCCGGAGCACCGCGAACAGCACGGCGATCGCGGTCGCCAGGACGATGCCGACGACGTCCACCGCCGCCGCCTCCGAGGGGAGGTACCCGCCGCTGGCCAGCGACGCCGCGAGTCCGGTGGCCAGCGTGCCGATGACGAGCACCATCGGCCAGGACCCGAACGCGGCGACCAGCGAGGGTGCCAGCACCGCCAGGGCCACGAAATTGATCTTCGATTCCTGGTGCCTGTCGGCCAACTCCACCGCCGCGACGAGCGCGAGCAGCACGAGGGCCGCGCCGAGACCGGCGCGGGAACCAGGGCTCAGCGGGCGACCGCCCGATGGCATCAGTTGCATGGGTACGCGGAACAGCATGCCTGATCGACGCGGGCGATTGAACGAAGTTGGCTCCTCGTCCGACCGGGTTCTGGCCACTGGCGCATCCAACCCTCGCGGTTCCGCCGGACTTCCTCAGGCGGTCAGCCAACGGTTGCAGGTCGAATGAACATTCCGCGTCCGCCCGGTCCGGCGGCCCGACCCGGCCACCCGCCCACGGGCCCCGGATCCGGGTCAGCCGAGGATCTGGTAGGTCACGTCGACCTCGCCCTGGCCGAGTGGGGCGATCGCCGCGAACGCGGCCCGGGACAGGTCGATGCACCGGCCGTCGACGTACGGGCCACGGTCGTTGATCCGGACCACCACCGACTTGCCGTTCGCCGGGTTGGTGACCCGTACCCGGGTGTTGAACGGCAGGGTCTTGTGCGCGGCGGTCAGCGCGTCCGGGTTGAACGCTTCCCCGTTCGCGGTGACCTGCCCCTGGTCGTAGTACGACGCCCCACAGGACCCGGTGCCGACCACCTGTTCGCTGTTGGTCTTGGTGGACGACGGCTTCTTGGTCGCGGTCGGCCGCTTCGTCGGAGTCGAGCGGGACGGCGTCGGCCGGGTGGTCGACCTGGAGGCGTGCTCCGGTGACCGGGTCGGCGCGGCCGTGCTCGGGCTCGGGGTGGGGGTGCCCGGCGTCGCGGTGGGGGTGTCCAGGGCGGTCGGCGTCACCGGGTCCGCCACGGACGACACGGCTGCGGTGTCCGGTCCGGCCCCCAACTGCACCGCCCCGGCAGCACCGCCACCGACCAGTGCCACGGCGACCGCACCGGCCGCGACCAGGCCGGTCCGCGACCTGAAGAACCGTCCTCGGGCATGCTTTCCCGCCACCGGCCCGTCCTCTCGTACGACGACTGAGATCGGGTCGGACCGTAACGAGAGCGGCACTTCGGAAGTCAACGTGATCAGGGGTATCTGTTCTGATTTGTGGTGAAACCTTTGGCCGATCATCCGACCCCCGCTGGGTCGTACGGGCCCACCACCGGCGCCCCCGTAGCTGGCCGGGAAGAATGGCCAGGATGCGGAGCGAGCTGCGCGAACGCCTCATCGGTACGTTCCGCTGGACCGACCCCGGACCGGCCAGCACCCACCTGGTCAGCGACATCTCCGGCTGGTGGCGGGACCCGGTCATCCTCGGCGCCCTCGGCCCGGCCCTCGCCGAACCGTTCCGCGCCGACGCGCCCACCGTCGTGATCGCCCCCGAGGTCACCGGACTGCTGCTCGGGCCACTGGTGGCGACAGCCCTCGGGGTCGGTTTCCTGCCCGCGTACAAGCACACCGGCCAGCGGCGGATCGCCGAACCGACCACCTGGGCCTGGACCGGCAGCGACTACCGGGGGCGCCGGCTCGCCCTCGGCGTACGCGAACGGCACCTCGGCCCCGGCGACCGGGCCCTGGTGGTCGACGACTGGGTGGCCAGCGGCGCCCAACTGCGCGCCCTGCACGACCTGGTCGCCGCCCGGGGCGGCACCGTGGTCGGCACCAGCGCGATCGTCGCCGACTGCCCACCGGAGGTGACCACCCGACTGCGGCTGGTCAGCCTGCTCGGCCCGACCGACCTCGAATCGCCAGACCTCGAATCGCCAGACCTCGAACCGCCAGACCTCGGCCCGGCCGGCCACTGAATCCGGCCGCCGGCTGACCCCGGCCCGCGGAGCCGGGGTTCTCCACAGGATCTTCACGACGCCAGCCCCGATCGACCACGCCCCGTCCCTACAGTCGGCGTCATGCACGAACGCCGTATCCTGGTCGTCGAGGACGAGAAGACCATCGCCGAATCGGTCGCGGCCCGACTCCGGGCCGAGGGTTTCGTGGTGGAGATCGCCCGGGACGGACCGGGCGCGGTCGAGGCCTTCCGCCACCACCGACCCGAACTGGTCGTCCTCGACGTCATGCTGCCCGGCTTCGACGGGCTGGAGGTCTGCCGTCGGATCCAGGCCGACCGGCCGGTGCCGGTCCTGATGCTGACCGCCCGCGACGACGAGACCGACCTGCTGGTCGGGCTCGCGGTCGGCGCCGACGACTACCTGACGAAGCCGTTCTCGTTGCGCGAGCTGGCCGCCCGGGTGCACGCGCTGCTGCGCCGGGTCGACCGGGCGGCGAGCGCCGCGAGCCAGCGCCCGGAGATCCTGCGGATCGGCGACCTGGAGATCAACCAGGCGGAACGCCGGGTCCGGCGCAACGGTGTCGAGGCACACCTGACCCCGACCGAGTTCGACCTGCTCGTCCACCTCGCCGGCCGGCCCCGCGCCGTACTGCCCCGGGAGCGGCTGCTCGCCGACGTCTGGGGCTGGGCCGACGGCTCCGGCACCCGGACCGTCGACAGCCACGTCAAGGCGTTGCGCCGCAAGCTCGGCCCCGACCTGATCCGGACCGTGCACGGGGTCGGCTACGCACTGGAGGTCCCCGCGTGAAAAGCCTGCTGGCCACGTTCGACCGGGCGATGGACGTACTGCCCCGGCCACTGGACCCGATCCGGTCGATCAAACTCAAACTCGGCATCCTGCTGGTCGGCTCGGGAGCCGTCGGCATCACGGTGTTCCGGATCGGCATCGGCTGGCTGCCACTGAAGACCACCTTCACGGCGATCGGGCTCGCCCTGCTCACCTCGCAGGTCCTCGCCCACGGTCTCACCTCCCCACTGCGCGAGATGACCGCGGCGGCCCGGGCGATGGCCAGGGGTGACTACACCCGACGGGTCCGGGCCACCTCCCGCGACGAGGTCGGCGAACTGGCGGTGGCGTTCAACCAGATGGCCGGCGACCTGGCCGAGGCCGACCGGCGGCGCCGGGAACTCATCGCCAACGTCTCGCACGAGCTGCGTACCCCGATCACCGCGCTGCAGGGCGTGCTGGAGAACATCGTCGACGGTGTCGCGGAGCCGGACCTGCCCACCCTGCGGGTCGCGCTGGCCCAGACCGAGCGCCTCGGCCACCTGGTCGCCGACCTGCTCGATCTGTCCAGATTGGACGCCGGGGTGCTGCCGCTGCGCCGCGAGGATCTCGACGTCGCGGAGTTCCTGGACGACGTGGTCCAGCAGGCCAGCGTCAACGCGGTCGGCGCCGGGCGCGACGTCCGGTTCGAGGTACGCCCCGAGTCGGCGGAGCTGCGCGTCGAGGCCGACCCCCGACGGCTGCACCAGGTCTTCGCCAACCTGCTGGACAACGCCGCCCGGCACAGTCCGCCCGGTGGCACCGTACTGGTCACCGCCGGACGGGTCGGCAACCAACTGCGGTTCGAGGTCGTCGACCAGGGCGAGGGCATACCGACCCGGCTCCGTCGGGAGGTGTTCGAACGCTTCACCCGGGGTGAGCGGCCCAGCGACGGTGGCACCGGGCTGGGGCTGGCCATCGCGCACTGGGTCGTGGAACTGCACGGCGGCACGATCGCGGTGACCGACCCGCCGCCTCTCGCCTCCCACCGACCGGCTTCGGCCGGACCGACCGGCTGCCGGATCCAGGTGAGTCTGCCCCTGAGCGCCGCGACCGACCTGGCCCATTCCCTTTCGATCCCGGAGCGACGATGAGCACCACGGATCCGAGCCCGACCGCCGCACCCACACCGGCGCCGGCAGACGCACCGACAACCGGCTCGGCGTCAACACCGACAGAAGCACCGACAACCGGCGCGGCCTCAACACCGGCAGCTGCCCCGGCGTCGACACCGACGGCCACGACGACCCCGACACCAGCGGACACAACAGCAGCAACGAACGAACCGACACCCACACCGACTCCGGCATCGGCACCACGGGGGCCGATGCCGGCTGGGAACGCCCCGCCCGGCCAGCGACTGCCATCGGGGGTTTGGCAGCCGCCGGCGGGCGGGGCACCCGTCCCCGCCCTGGCCGGACCCGCCGTTGCGGCGGTACGACCGCCGTCCGTACTCCGTCGGCGCTGGCCCGGCCCGGCAGCCGCCGCGACCCCCGGGGTCCTCGGCACCCTCGCCGGTGCGGCGGGGGTCGCCGCGCTGAGCATCCCGTTGACCCGGACCGGACTCGGCTGGCTGGTCGCCGGATTCGCCGGCACGGCAGCACTGCTCACCGCCGCCGCCTCGAGCGGTGGACGACCCACGGACGCCGCCGCGGACGGCGCGCCGGACACCCCCGAGCGGGCCGGCGGGGCGACGCGGAGGCTCGGACGGCTACGGCGGCTCGGCGGAGCCCGACCACTCTGGGCGCTCGCCACCCTGGCCCTGCTCGGGGTCGGTACGATCCGGGCCGCCGGCTGGCTCTTCGTCCTCTGTCTCCTGACCGCCGGCGTGACCGCGACCCTGACCGTGGCCGACGGACGATCGGTACGCGGCCTGCTGTTCTCCGGGCTGATCCCACCGGCGGCGGTGATCCGGGCACTGCCCTGGGCCGCCCGGGGACTGGACGGATCGGGTCGCCCCGACGGAGGCGGCCGGATCGGCCGTACCGTCGGCACGGTTGTCGTCTCGGCAGTCCTGCTGCTCGTCTTCGGACTGCTGCTCTCCTCCGCCGACGCCGCCTTCGCCCGGCAACTCGACCAGGTACTGCCGGACCTCTCGGTACCCACGGTGTTTCGGTGGATCTTCCTGTTCGTGGCGGTCGGTGCCGGGCTGCTCGGTGCGGCGTACGTGCTCACCGCCCCGCCCGATCTGACCGGCCTCACGATCGGATCCGACCGGGCCCGGCTGCGCCGCTTCGACTGGATGCTGCCGGTGGCCCTGCTCGACCTGCTCTTCGCCGGCTTCGTCGCCGTACAGCTCACCACCCTGTTCGGCGGTGACGACCACGTCCTGCGTACCGCCGGGCTCACCTACGCCGAGTACGCCCGCGGCGGCTTCTGGCAACTGCTCGCCGTCTCGGTGCTGACCCTGCTGGTGATCGGCGCCGCCGCCTGGTGGGCACCCCGGAACGGGCGTACCGACCGGGTGCTGATCCGACTGCTGCTCGGCGCCCTCACCCTGCTCAGCCTGGTGATCGTCGCCTCCGCGCTGTACCGGATGGACGTCTACGCCGACGCCTACGGCGCCACCCGGCTCCGGCTGCTCGTCGCCGCCTGCGAGCTCTGGATCGGACTGCTCTTCGTCCTGGTCGCGGTGGCCGGGATACGGCTGGCCGGCGCCTGGCTGCCCCGCCTGGCCATCGGTACGGCGGTGGTCGCCCTGCTCGGCCTCGCCGTCGCCAACCCCGACCGGCTGATCGCCGAGCGCAACGTCGAACTGTGGCGCAAAACCGGACGGATCGACGTCTGGTATCTCGGCCAGCTCTCCGCCGACGCGGTACCGGCCCTGGACCAGCTCCCCGAACCGCTGCGCGGCTGCGCCCTCATCCCGATCGCCGGCGACCTGGTGGACCGGACCGACCGGTACGGGTCCGGTGACGACCGGCGCCACCTCGCCGACGACTGGCACGAGTTCAACCTCGGCCGCGCCGAGGCCCGAAGGATCCTCGTCGAACATCCGGTCCCCTCGGTACGGGCGTCGATGTCCCTGCCGTCCGCACGGTGCGGGTGACCCGGCCGATCGTCCGGCATCCGCCCCGCACCACTTGACATCCCGGCCGGGGCGGTGAGACTGCCGGAATGGCCAGCCCGATCGATCCCGTCCCGGATCCGGGTCCGCCGGCAGCACCGCCCCGACGGACCCGGGTGGTGCTGGCCGAGGTGACCCGGCGACGGACCGGCGCCGAGGCGACCCGGGTCGAGCTGACCCAGCAGACCCAGGTCGGCGAGGCGCTGGTCCGGGGACTGGTCCGGGCGCAGCTCCGGCTCGCGCTGCGACTGTCCCTGGTGGTCGCGATCGGTCTCGGCGGGCTGCCGCTGCTCTTCGCCACCGCCCCGGCGACCGGGGCCGCGAAACTGTTCGGGGTCAACCTGCCCTGGCTGCTGCTCGGGGCCGCCGCGTTCCCGTTCCTGGTCGCGGTCGGCTGGACGTACGTGCACCTGGCCGAACGCAACGAGCAGGACTTCACCGACGTGGTCCAGCGGCCGGAGCGCTGAGGCGTGGACAATCCGTACACGGTGCCGGCGATCATCGCGGTCACCCTGGTCACCGTCGCGATCGGCTTCTACGGCCTGACCCTGGCCCGGACCACCTCCGACTTCCTGGTCGCCTCCCGGATGGTCAGCCCGACCTGGAACGCGGCGGCGATCGGCGGCGAGTACCTCTCCGCCGCCTCCTTCCTCGGCATCGCCGGACTGGTCCTCAAGTACGGCGTCGACGTGCTCTGGTACCCGGTCGGGTTCGCCGCCGGCTACCTGGCGCTGCTGCTCTTCGTCGCCGCGCCGCTGCGCCGCTCGGGCGCGTTCACCCTGCCCGACTTCTGCGAACTGCGGCTCGGTTCACGGCGGCTGCGCAAACTCGCCACCGCGTTCGTGGTCTTCATCGGTTGGCTCTATCTGGTGCCGCAGCTGCAGGGGGCGGGCCTGACCCTGACCACGGTCGCCGGTGGACCGTACGAACTGGGCGCCCTGCTGGTCGGAGCGGTGGTGACCGCGAACGTGGCGCTCGGCGGGATGCGGGCGGTCACCTTCGTGCAGGCGTTCCAGTACTGGCTGAAGCTCACCGCGCTCGCCGTACCGGCGATCTTCCTGGTCCTGCAGTGGCAGTCGGACGGCCGGCCGGCGGTGACGCCGGAGGCCGGCGCGGTCTTCCCGGCCGCGACCACCGTCGCGGTCGAGCAGGCGGCGACCCTCACCCTCGCCGACGGCACCACCCGGGAGGTACGCCCCGGCGAGCAGCTCTCGTTCGCGGCCGGCGACCCGGTGCCGGAAATCTCCAATGTGGACGCGGTCAGCGGACCCGACTGGTTGTTGCCGAGTACGGCCGGCGACGACGACCGGGGGCTCTTCGCCACGTACTCGCTGATCCTGGCGACCTTCCTCGGCACGATGGGGCTGCCGCACGTCCTCGTCCGCTTCTACACCAACCCGGACGGCGCCGCCGCCCGCCGGACCACCCTGGTGGTGCTGGCCATGGTCGGCGCCTTCTACCTCTTCCCCACCCTGTACGGCGTGCTCGGCCGGATCTACACCCCACAACTGCTGCTGACCGGGCGGTCCGACGCGGTGGTGGTCCTGCTGCCCGAGGCGGCGCTCGGCGGCGGACTGACCGGGCAACTGCTCGCCGCCCTGGTCGCCGCCGGGGCGTTCGCCGCCTTCCTCTCCACCTCGTCCGGGCTGCTGACCAGCGTGGCCGGGGTGCTCTCCACCGACGTCCTCGGCCACGGTTCGGTACGCGACTTCCGGCTGGCCACCCTCTTCGCCGGACTGGTCCCGGTGATACTGGCGTTGAACGTCTCCGGCCTGGACGTCTCGCAGGTCGTCGGGCTGGCCTTCGCGGTCGCCGCGTCCAGCTTCTGCCCGCTGCTGGTGCTCGGCATCTGGTGGCGCGGGCTGACCGACGTCGGGGCGGCGGCGGGGATCCTGGTCGGCGGTGGGGCGGCGGTCGGCGCGGTGCTCTTCACCGTGGTCGGGCCGGAGCTGTCCGGCTGGCCGGCCGTGCTGATCGCCCAGCCGGCCGCCTGGACCGTGCCGCTCGCCTTCACCGTGATGGTCACCGCCTCGTGGGCGACCCGCCGCCGGGCCCCGTCGGACGTTGCCGCGACCATGCTCCGCCTGCACGCCCCGGAGGCCCTCCGGCTGTGAGGCGGAACCCCTCAGGGAGTTCCTCAGGTGGCGCGGAGTTCCTCGACGGCGGTGCTGGTCCGCAGCAGGAGCAGGTTGACCAGCAGCAGGCTGAGCACGACCGCCAGGGCGACACCGACGAACCCGGCCAGGTCGTCGAGGGGCAGTGGCACGGTGCGTACCACCGCCGGCAGTTCGACGCAGTCGGTCGGCGAGGCTTCGCGGCACACCGTGCCCCAGCCGCTGGAGACCTCCCGGTCGTAGAGGCCGCGCTGCAGGGTGATGCCGGTACCGGCGGCCAGCACGATGCCGGCCACCGCCGGGGTCAGGGTCTGCCAGGCCAGCGCCCGGCCCAGGACGGCACGGGGGACCCCGGTGGCGACCAGCGCGGCCATCGCCCGCCGCCGGCTCACGATCGACTCGGCCAACGCGACCAGCAACCCACCGGCGGCGATCACCAGGGCGATCGTGAGCGCGAGGTAGACCAGGTCGTACGCCCCCTGGTAGAACGTGGTGTCCCAGGGCTCGTACGGGAGGCCGGACACCTCGGCGGACCGTCGCGCGTACTCGGCCTCCGCCGCGAACTCGGTGCTCATCCTGATCCGCAGCCCGGCGGCGAACGCGCCGAACAGCACGGCTGCCAGCAGCGCGGCAAGGGTACGGCTGCCGGTCCACGGGTCGGCCGTCAGCCGGCGCGCCGCGAGCAGCCCGGCGGGCCGGCGGGCGAACCGGTGCAGCAGCCGCCCGGTGACATGCGAGATCCAGCCGGTGCCGACGATCACCCCGAGGGTGACCGCCAACTCCGCCACCAGCACGACGAGCCCGAACAGTTCGTACGGCATGCTGCGGCCACTGCGGTCCAGGTACTGGGCGAGCGGTGGGAGCAGGGCGGCCGTCCCGAGCCCGCCGAGGATCAGCAGGCCCGCCCAGGGGCGTGGCGGCCGGGTCCGGACCCGACGCACCACCCCGTACGGGGTCAGCACGACCCGGCGCAGCAGCAGCATCGCGATCAGCCCGGCCAGTACCGGAACTCCGGCCACCACGACGGCGAGTTGCCAGACCGGGGGCAGTACGTCGGTCGGCAGCGCCAGTTTGCCGTCCGCTCCGGGCGTGCCGAGCAGCTGGCGACCGACCAGGTGCAGCCCCAGCCCGGCGAGGGCGCCGAGACCGCTGGCCAGGGCCGCCTCGGTGGCGGCGATCGCGACCGCCTGCCGGGGTCCGGCGCCGGCCATCCGGTACGCCGCGAGCCGGCGGTCCCGGGCCGGTGCCCCGAGTCGGGCGCACTGGCCGGCCAGGACCAGCACCGGAATGGTCAGCAGGACGAGCGTGGCGGCCACCCCGACCCGCAACCCGGCCTCGGCGATCAGCGGGTTGCGGTACTGCGGCGAGACGTTGCTGCCGCCGTCGAGGACGGTCGGGATCGCGAGCACGGTCAGCGCGGCGAGGATCGCCAGGGTGGCGAGTGCGGCGCTGAGCCCGGTCAGCACCACCCGGACGGTGTCGGTACGGCTGCCGGCCAGGGCGAGCCGGAGCAGCACGCCCGGCCTCACCGGCGTACCGCCGCAACGGTGAGCAGCAACGCGCCCGGCCTCACCGTCGTACCGCCGCGATGCCCAGGCCGGTCGGGTCGAGGACGCCGTCGCGCAGCGTCACCTCGCGGTCGGCGTACCCGGCGACCCGCGCGTCGTGGGTGACCAGTACGACGGTGGTCCGCTGCTCGCGGGCGAGCCGGACCAGGTGGCCGAGGACCTGCTCTCCGGCAAGGGTGTCGAGCGCCCCGGTCGGTTCGTCGGCGAAGAGCACCCGGGGTTCGGTGACCAGGGCCCGGGCCAGCGCACAGCGCTGCTGCTGGCCGCCGGACATCTCGCCGGGATGCTGGTCGGCGAGGTCGGCGACGCCGAGCCGGTCCAGCCAGGCGAGTGCCGCGGTCCGGGCCTCCCGGCGCCGGGCGCCGGCGAGCAGCAACGGCAGCGCCACGTTCTCGGCGGCGGTCAACTCGGCGACGAGTTGACCGAACTGGAACAGCACCCCGAACTCGGTCCGCCGCAGTCGGGCGCGTTCCCCCTCGGAACTGGTGTCGATCCGCCGGCCGCGGTAGAACACCTCGCCGGCGTCGACCCGCATGATCCCGGCCAGGCAGTGCAGCAGGGTGGACTTGCCGCAGCCGGACGGTCCGGTCACGGCGAGGATCTCGCCCTCGGCGACGTCGACGGTGACGCCGCGCAGGGCGGGGGTCGGGCCGTACGACCTCACCGCCGCCCGGGTGCCCAGGAAGCTCATCGGGCCGTCACCTCCCCGTGCAGGTCGGCGACCCGGTCCAGGGTGGTGCGCAGCCACCGCAGGTCGGCGTCGAGGTGGTTGATGCCGTAGTCGGCGGCGATCACGTCGGCGACCGACGCGGTCGGGTCGGTCTTGACGGCGGTGAGTTCCCGGAGTCGGTCGGTGTGCGCCTGTCGCTGCCGGCTGAGGTAGTCGCGGGCGCGGCTGAGGTCGGCGACCAGCAGCGTGATGATCACCTTGGCCAGCAGCACGCTGTTCAGGTGCGGCAGTGGGGGTTCGACCGCGCCGAGCCAGCTGTCCAGGGCGGCCTCGCCGGGCGGGGTGACCGCGTACGGCGTCCGGTCGGGCCCGGCCTCGCGCTCCTGGCCGGCCCGGGCCACCAGGCCGTCGCGTTCCAGCCGGCCGAGGGTGGCGTAGACCTGCCCGTACGGCAGGGGTTTGGCCTTGGGCAGCCGCAGGTCGTAGTCGCGTTTGAGGTCGTAGCCGTGTTTCGGCCCGGTCGCGAGCAGCCCGAGCAGGACGTGCGGGGTGGACATGGGGGCCACTATTCACTGAGCGAATAGCCGACGTCAAGCCGGCACGACGGCGTGCCGGGCCCGCATCATCCGAACCGGCGGCCCGCCGAACCGGTGGCGTGCCGAACCGGTGGCGTGCCGGACCGGCCCGGGCGGCACAATGGGCAGCGTGCGCCGAGCAGAGCCGCCGGGCGGGCAGATCCACCACACCGACCCGTTCGCCACTCCGGAAGAGCAGCGGTCGCCGGTCCGCCGCCTGCGGGGCCGGCTCGCCGCGCCGGTCACCCTCTGGACCGCGTACGCCGAGGCGTCGGCGTCACCTCCGGCCTCACCGGCCGGGCTGACTGTCTCCTCGACCCTGGTCGCCGACGGGGAACCGGGCCGGCTGCTCGGGCTCGTCGACGAGGAGTCGGAGTTGTGGGAGGCGGCGTCGGCGAGCGGCCGGTTCGCGGTCGCCCTGCTCGGGCCGGCACACCGGCAGCTCGCCGACCGGTTCGCCGGGCTGTCCCCGGCGCCGGGTGGCCTCTTCGCCATCGGTGGGTGGACCGGTACGCCGTACGGGCCGGTGCCGGTCGACTCGGGTGGCTGGGCCGGCTGCCGGCTCGACGGCTTCCGGGCGTACGGCTGGTCGCTGCTCGTCGAGGCGACCATCGAGACCGTCGAGCTGACCGGCGACGCCCCGCCGCTGCTGCACCACCGGGGCCGCTACCGGGAACTGGGCGGCTGACCCACCACCGGGGCCGCCCCTTCCGCCCTCGTCGCCGAGCGGCGTGACCGGCGTCACTCGGCGCAGCGATCGGCCCGTTCGGCGCAGCCGCCGACCAGGCTCCGGATCACCGCTTTCCGATCTCCGGGCCGCTCCATACCGTGCCCGAAACTCCGGATCCCCCGTTGAAGGTGGTGAGACCTGCATGTCCACGGATACGCCCGCGCCGGCCAGCGCCCCGCCAGACCGGTACGTCGCGATACAACAGTCGGATGAGTTCGCCGGGCTACGCAAGGCGCTGCGCGGCTTCGTCTTCCCGATGACCGCGGCGTTCTTCGTCTGGTACGCCCTGTACGTCATCCTCTCCGCGTACGCCCGCGGCTTCATGGGCACCAAGCTGATCGGCAACATCAACGTCGCGCTCGTCTTCGGGCTGCTGCAGTTCGTCTCCACCTTCCTCATCGCCTGGCTCTACGCCCGGTACGCGGGCCGGAAGCTGGACCCGGTCGCCGACCGGATCCGGGAGGGCCTGGCGGGCGAGTCGTCGGCGGAGAGCAGCGCCGAGAGCACGGACGGCGAGGTGGCCAAGTGAAGGAGATCCTGCTCGCGGCCGAGGCGGGCAACAGCACCGCCCGGACCCTCACCATCACGCTCTTCCTGGTCTTCGTCGCGGTGACCCTGGGGATCACCGTCTGGGCCAGCCGGCAGACGAAGACGGCGACCGACTACTACGCCGGTGGTCGCTCGTTCTCCGGTTTCCAGAACGGGATGGCGATCGGCGGCGACTACATGTCGGCGGCGTCGTTCCTCGGCATCGCCGGCATCATCGCGCTGTACGGCTACGACGGCTTCCTCTACTCGATCGGCTTCCTGGTCGCCTGGCTGGTGGCGCTGCTGTTGGTCGCCGAGCTGCTCCGCAACTCGGGCCGCTACACGATGGCCGACGTGCTGGCGTTCCGGATGCGGCAGAAGCCGGTCCGGACGGCGGCGGCGGTCTCCACGATCACCGTTTCGATCTTCTACCTGCTGGCCCAGATGGTGGGTGCGGGTGCCCTGGTCGCGCTCCTGCTCGGCATCCGGCCGGGTACGACGTTCCTCGGCATGGACGCGGACGCCGCGAAGATCGCGACGATCATCATGGTCGGCGCCCTCATGATCGTCTACGTCACGGTGGGCGGCATGAAGGGCACCACCTACGTCCAGATCGTCAAGGCGTTCCTGCTGATGAGCGGTGCGCTGGTGATGACGATCCTGGTGCTGGCCCACTACAAGTTCAACCTCTCCGCCCTGCTCGGCGACGCCGCGAACGCCTCGGGCAAGGGCACCGCGTTCCTCGAACCGGGGCTGCGGTACGGCGTGGAGGTCGCCGGCAACTCGGCACAGACCTTCTACAACAAGATGGACCTGCTCTCGCTCGGCATCGCGCTGGTCCTCGGCACCGCCGGTCTGCCGCACATCCTGATCCGCTTCTACACCGTGCCGACCGCGAAGGCGGCCCGGAAGAGCGTGCTCTGGGCGATCGGCATCATCGGCACCTTCTACCTGTTCACCCTGGCCCTGGGCTTCGGCGCGGCGGCACTGGTGGGCCGGGAGGCGATCACCGCCCAGGATCCGGCCGGCAACACGGCGGCGCCTCAGCTCGCCGAGGCGCTCGGCGTCGACTTCCTCGGTGGTGACGTCGGTGGCGCGGCGATGCTCGCGATCATCGCGGCGGTCGCCTTCGCGACCATTCTCGCCGTGGTCGCCGGGCTGACCCTGGCCTCGTCGTCCAGCCTCGCCCACGACTTCTACGCCAACGTGGTCAAGGGCGGGCAGGTGTCGGAGCGGCAGGAGGTCAACGTCGCCCGGATCTCGGCCCTGGTGATCGGCGCGATCTCGATCGTGCTGTCGATCTTCGCGCAGAACCTGAACGTCGCGTTCCTGGTGGCCCTGGCCTTCGCGGTGGCGGCGTCCGGAAATCTGCCGGCGATCCTCTACAGCCTGTTCTGGAAGCGGTTCAACACCTCCGGCGCGGTCTGGGCGATCTACGGTGGTCTGATCAGCGCGGTCGGGCTGGTCTTCTTCTCCCCGGTGGTCTCCGGGGCGGCCACCTCGATGTTCCCGGACCAGGACTGGCAGTGGTTCCCGCTGTCCAACCCGGGCCTCATCTCGATCCCGGTCGGTTTCCTCTGCGGCTGGATCGGCACCCTGGTCTCCAAGGAGACGGACGCCGACAAGTACGCCGAACTCGAGGTCCGGGCGCTCACCGGCTCGGGAGCGCACTGACCCGCGTCGACTCCACCGCGAGTCACCGCGAAGTAACGGGTGGTGCCGGGTAACGTCGGTTACCCGGCACCACCCGTGCCGTTGTACGGCCCGAGGGCGGACCCGTCGTACCGGCCGGGGCGGATCCGACACTCCCTCACCATGCCCGAGATCAGCATCCTGGGTAGGCTGGCACTATGGTGGTAGCCCAGCGCTTCGGAGCAGAACACCGCATCCTCGTCACCGGTGGTGCCGGATTTGTCCCCTCTCACCTGGTTGACGCGCTGATCGCGCGGGGCTGCACGGTGGTCGCGGTGGACAACTTCATCACCGGCTCCAAGGAGAACGTCGCCCACCTGGCGGACCACCCACGGTTCACCCTGGTCGAGGCCGACGTCTCGGACGGACTGCCGAGCCACCACCCGGCGATCGCCGAGCGGTTCGACGCGATCATGCACCTCGCCTCGCCGGCCAGCCCCACCGACTTCGCCACCATCCCGATCGAGATCCTCCGGGTCGGCTCGCTCGCCACCCTGCACCTGCTCGACCGGGCGGTCGCCGACCGGGCCCGGTTCATCCTCGCCTCCACCTCCGAGGCGTACGGCGACCCGCAGGTGCACCCGCAGGTCGAGACGTACTGGGGCAACGTCAACCCGATCGGCGTCCGCAGCGTGTACGACGAGGCCAAGCGCTTCGCCGAGGCCAGCACGATGGCGTACCACCGCTACCACGGGCTCGAGGTCGGCATCGTCCGGATCTTCAACACGTACGGCCCACGGATGCGGCCGGACGACGGCCGGGCGATCCCCACCTTCATCACCCAGGCGCTACGTGGCGAGCCGCTGACCGTGCACGGCACGGGCGCCCAGACCCGGTCGATCTGCTACGTCGACGACCTGGTCCGAGGCATCCTGCTGCTGCTCGACTCGACCGAGACCGGCCCGATCAACTGCGGCACCGAGCACGAGGTCACCATGCGGGAGCTCGCCGAGACGATCGTGACGCTGACCGGGAGTGAGTCGAACATCACCTACGTCACCCGGACCGCCGACGACCCGGAGATGCGGCGGCCGGATCTGACCCTCGCCCGGGAGCGGCTCGGCTACCAGCCGACGATCTCGCCCCAGGAGGGGCTACGCCGCACGATCGAACACTTCAGCCAGCGGCTGAGCTAGCCAACACAGCAGCCAGCGGCTGAGCTAGCCAACACAGCAGCCAGCGGCTGAGCTAGCCGACACGGCAGCTGGTCGGGGCGGTCGCGGGCGGGGCAGAGTACCAGGTTCGTGCCAGGTCGCACGTGGCACTCAGCGGTTTCTTGGCTCCGCTACGTACCCTGAGGTCATGTTCGAGAGCCATCCCCCGAACGGACCTGTCCACGGCCACCGGATGAACCCGGGCGGTGCCGGCGGCGCGGTGCCGGCGCCCGGCCCGGCCGGCCCGAGCCGGATCTCCGGACGTGCCCAGGTCGGCGTGCCGGGCCAGCCCCGTTCCGGGTACGGAGGTCCGTCCGGTCCCGGTGGACCGGGTGGTCCCGGTGGGCCGGGTGGTCCCGGTGGGCCGGGCCTGCCCGGTGGCCCCGGCGTTCCCGGCCGGCGCGGTCCCCGGCCCCGGTGGGGGCGGATCGCCCTGGTGGCGAGCGTCGCCGTGCTGGTGCTCGGGCTGCTCGCCGGCGGCGGCCTCTGGGTGTACGTCAAGGGGCTCGACAACGACCTGAAGCGGACCGACCCGTTCGCCGAACTGGCCGGTGGCCGGCCCACGTCGGTCAGCGGCGCGCTGAACATCCTGATGGTCGGCAGCGACTCGCGGGATCCGGACGCCCCGGTCGACCAGGCCAGCAAGTGGCGGGCCGACACGATCATCGTGATGCACATCCCGGCCAGCCACGACAAGGCGTACCTGGTCTCGATCCCGCGCGACCTCTACGTGCCGGTTCCGGAGAACGCCGGGGCGGCGTGCGACAGCGGCCAGCGCCACAAGATCAATGCCGCGTTCGCGATCGGCGGCCTGCCGCTGGCGGTCCGGACCGTGGAGTGCTTCACCGACGTCCGGATCGACCACGTGATGGCGATCGACTTCGCCGGTTTCAAGGAGGTGACCGACGCCCTCGGCGGGGTCGACCTGAAGGTCGAACGGGACATCACCTCGATCCACAAGCCGTTCCGGAAGTTCAAGAAGGGCGTCAACCACATGAACGGGGCGGAGGCGCTGGACTGGGTCCGCCAGCGCTACCAGTTCCCCGACGGCGACTTCGCCCGGATGCGGCACCAGCAGGAGTTCCTGCGGGCGCTGATGGACAAGGCGGCCAGCAGCGGCACGCTCACCAACCCGGCCAAGCTGAACGCGTTCCTCAAGTCGGTGACCAAGGCGGTGACCGTGGACGAGGGTTTCTCCCTGGTCGACATGGCGATCCAGTTCCGCAACCTGCGGGGTGAGAACCTCCAGTTCATCACCAGCCCGCACCTGGGCAGCCAGACGATCAACGGCGAGTCGGTGGTGGTCTCGGACCGGGAGAAGGCGCTCGCCATGTACCAGGCGATGGCGAAGGACACCATGGAGGCGTGGGTGACGGCGAACGTCACCCCGACGAAGAGCCCGGCCGGCAACGGCGGGTGACGGTTCCCTGACCACGGCGACCGAAAAACGCAAAAGCCACTGGACGCCCAAACCGGGCCCTTAGCCTGAGGTGAAGAAGCTTCGCTCAGCCGGGTCCGGGGAGGGGTCACGTTCACGTCGAGACGGTCGGCTCCGGACGAACCCGAGGGGCCGCCACACGAGTCCGCCCCCGACTCCGGCCCTGACACGGAGGACGCCGGACCCGCCCGGACGCGCCACAGGGCGCCGGCCTGGGCCAAGCTGGCCCTCGGAATCGGAGTGGTCCTGGTGGTGCTCTCCGGCGTCGGTGGAATCGGTCTGCGGATGCTGGCCAACCGGTACGACAACGCCGTGGTCAAGGAACTGCTCCTCGACCCGGCCGCCCGTCAGGAGCAGGGCGACGTCACCGGCCCGCTCAACTACCTGCTGGTCGGCTCCGACGAGCGGGTCAACGCGGCCCCGGGCACCGACCAGCGGTCCGACACGATCATGATCGCCCACCTGCCGGCCGGGCTGGACCAGGCGTACCTGATCTCCGTACCCCGGGACCTGCTCGTCGAGATCCCTCCGGCACCGGCGACCGGCTGGCCCGGCGGAGCCGACAAGATCAATGCCGCCTTCCAGTACGGCGGCGGCGGCCAGGGCGGCACCCAGTTGCTCTCGGCGACGCTGACCCAGCTCACCGGTCTGCGGTTCGACGGCGCGGCCCTGGTCAACTTCGCCGGCTTCCAACGCGCCATCGACCTGCTCGGCGGCGTACGGATGTGCGTCGACACCGAGGTCCGGTCGATCCACACCCAGGCGGTCTTCACCCCGGGCTGCCACGAGATGACCGGAGCCCAGGCCCTCGACTTCGCCCGCCAGCGCTACGGCCTGCCGAACGGCGACTTCGACCGGCAACACCACCAGCAGCAACTGCTCCGGGCGATGATGGACAAAACCACCGCCACCGACATGCTGCGCAACCCGCTCCGGCTCGACCAGGTGATCCGGGCCATCGGCTCCTCGTTCACCGTCGACACCAACGGCGTACCGCTGGAGGACCTGATCTTCGGGATGCGCCGGATGCGCGCCGACGCCCTGCACGGGATCCAGCTGCCGGCACACGCCGAGACGATCGACGAGGTGTCGTACGTGCTGATGGACGAGCCCGCGAACGGCCTCTTCGCCTCGATCCAGAGCGCGGACCTGGAAACCTGGGCCCGGGCCAACCCGAAGTGGGTCCGTCGGCTCTAGGTGGCGCGTCCGGCACGGTGCCGAGCGGTGCCGGCCCGTCGACGGGTCTACGCTTGGTAACCGTGTTCGCAGCCAATCTTCCCTCCGTGACCGCCGCCCAGGTGCCGGCCGACGCCTACCTCCTCGACGTCCGCGAGCCGGACGAGTGGGCGGCCGGGCACGCCCCGGGCGCCCACCACCTACCGATGATGGAGATCCCCGCCCGGATGTCCGAAATCCCCACCGACGGCGACGTCGTGGTGGTCTGCCGGTCCGGCGGCCGTTCCGGCCAGGTGGTCGGCTACCTGATGAACAACGGCTGGGACAACGTCCGCAACCTCGACGGCGGGATGCGCGACTGGGCCGCCAGCGGCCAGCCGATGCAGAGCGAGGACGACCAGCCGGCGCGGGTCATCTGAGGAGCGCCCGAAGATGGTGGCTCCTTGAGCAGTCAGCAGGGCGTACGGGCGGGTCTGCCACGTCCACGGGCCGACGGACCGGTGGCGGGTCTGCCACGTCCACGGGCCGACGGGCCGACGGCGGGCCTCCGGTCTGGCAGCCGTCCGCTCGTCTTCGCGCACCGGGGCTCCTCGGCGAGCCTGCCGGAGCACACCCTCGCCGCGTACCTGCGGGCCATCGAGGAGGGCGCGGACGGGTTGGAGTGTGACGTCCGACTCAGCCGCGACGGCCACCTGGTCTGCGTACACGACCGGCGGCTGGAGCGGACCAGCAACGGGCGGGGCCGGGTGAGCGCGTACACCCTGGCCGAACTGGAACGGCTCGACTACGGCTCGTGGCACACCGGGACGGGGGCCGCCGACGACGTACCGCCGGACCCGGCCCGGACCCGACTGCTGACCCTGGACACGCTGCTCGGCGCGGTGCGGGACGCCGGCCGCGACATCGAACTGCTGATCGAGACGAAACACCCGAGCCGGTCCGGCTCCGCCGTCGAGCGGCGGCTGGTCACCCTGCTGCACCGGTACGGGCTCGCCGATCCCCGACCCGACGATCCGGTACGGGCGACCGTGATGTCCTTCTCACCCCTGGCGGTTCGACAGGTCCACCGGCTCGCCCCGCGCCTGGCCACCGTACTGCTGATGGACCTGCTGCCCCCGGTCGTCCGGCGGGGCCGGCTGCCGTACGGTGCCCGGATCGCCGGCCCGAGTCTCAAGCTGCTCGGTAACCGTCCCGGTCTGGTCCCGGCGTTGCACGCGGCCGGTAACCGGGTCTACGTCTGGACCGTCAACGACGAACCGGCCCTCGACCTCGCCCTGGCCCGTGGGGTTGACGGGATCATCACCGACCGGCCGGCGATGGTGCTCGACCGGCTGGGCCGCTGACGCTGCCGGCCACTGCCCAAAGTCCGACCGGACGGGCAGACTCGGGGCATGGCGCAGCACCCCGACTACCCCGCTCTCCTCGCCGGGCAGCTGACCATGCTGGAGGCGATCGACTCGGGTGAGGTGGGTCTGCCGGTTCTCGACCGCCTGCTCCAGGTCGCCGCGCGGGCCCTCGGCGCACCCGGCGTCGCGTTCGTGGAGTACGCACCCAGCGGCGGTCGGGTGGTGGCCGCCACCGGCAGCGTCGAGTGGGCGGTGGGGCGTCCGCTTCCGGCCGCCGACGGGATGGCGGAGCAGCTGCTGACCGGCCCTCGGGTACGGGCACTCGGCATCGACGTACTTCCGCCCGAGCTGGCCCAGGAACTGGACGACTCCGGCCTGGGGCAGTTGCTCGCCGCCCGGGTGGAGATCGGCGGGCTGACCATCGGCAGTCTGCACGCCCTCTATCCGGACCGGGAGCGGCCGGGCAGCGCCGAGCACCAGGCGGTGCTGGGCTACCTGGCCGCGTGCGTGGCGCACCTGTACCGGGACCAAACCGGGTTGCCGGTGCACGGTGACGGCAGCGTGGTCGCCGCGCTCGCCGACGGTCTGGCGATCGTCGGCCGGGACGGCACCGTCCAGCTCTGGAACCCGGCGGCGGAGCAGGTGACCGGTCTGCGTGTCGCGGAGCTGGTCGACCGACGGCTGCCGTTCCCGGTGCCGCCGCCGGGTCAGGTGCTCGACCACCGCCTGCCGGACGGCCGCTGGTTGAAGATCACCTCGGGGGAGCTGCCCGGCGCCGGCGCCCGGGTGGTCACCTTCTCAGACAGCGGGGAACAGGACCTCCGCGACCATGACCGGGATCTCTTCGTCGCGGTGACCAGCCACGAACTACGTACCCCGGTCACCGTGGTGAAGGGGTACGCGGACACCCTGACCGCGCACTGGGACTCGCTCTCCGAGTCGGACCGGCGGCAGGCCGCGGCGCTGATCGGTCAGCGGGCCGGCGAGCTGGCCCGGCTGATCGACCGGCTGCTCTCCAGCACCAACGACGCGGGCGCGGTCGGCGGGTCGCCGCCGGTACCCTTCGACCTGACCGAGACGCTGCGGGCGGCTGTGGCCGACCTGCCGGCGGACCTGCGTCACCGGCTCAGCATCCGGCTGCCGGAGCAGCTGCCGAAGGCGCTCGGCAATCGGGCCAGCCTGGCCACTGTCCTGACCGAGCTGGTCACGAACGCCGGCAAGTACTCCCCGGACGGCAGCCGGGTGGAGCTGACCGCCGAGTCGGACCGTCGGACCGTGGCGTTCCGGGTGAGCGACCGGGGAATCGGGGTACGTCCAGACCATGTGGAGCGGGCGTTCGAACGGTTCTGGCAGGCCGAGTCGGGAGACCGGCGCCGCTATCCCGGTGCCGGCCTCGGTCTCTACCTCGTCCGCCGGATCATCGAGCGGCAGAACGGATGGGTTTCGCTGCGTCCCCGCGAGGGCGGCGGTACGGTCGCAGAGGTACGGCTGCCCCGAGGTTGACCCACGGCATCCGGGCCCCACGGTCCGCTGAGGAGGCGTCCCCCATGTCCACCGTCCCGACGTCCGACACGTCGGCCGTCCCGAGGCCCGACAGCCCGACCCGCACCTCGGCCGTCCCGAGGCCCGACACGCCGGCCCGCACCTCGGCCGTCCCCGCGTCCGGCGCCACGACCGCCTCGGCCGTGCGGCACACGCCGACCGAACGCTCGTGGCACATGACGGTGCCGCACCACGCCCAGGGTGCCCGTACCGCCCGGCACCGGCTCCGGGTCGAGCTCGCCGACGCCGTACCGGCCGCGTTGCTCGCCGACACGATGACGGTGGCGGCCGAACTCCTCGGCAACGCGGTACGCCACGCCGCGCCGCTGCCCGGCGGCACCGTCCGGCTCTCCTGGCGGCTGCGCGACGACCCGACCGGCCACCTGGTCGAGATCCGGGTGACCGACGGCGGCGCCGGGGTCACCCCCCGGATCCGCCAGGTGGGCCCAGACTCGGCCGACGGCCGGGGCCTGTTCCTGGTCGCCGCGCTCGCCACCGACTGGGGGGTGGTCCGCGACGGCCTCGGGCAGAGCGTCTGGGCCCGGCTCCAGCACCCGGTCGGGTGCACGCCGGAGGTCCGAGGGGCCTAGGCTGTCTCGTCGTGGGTAAGCGTCGAAAGAGTTCCCGGGCCACCGAAACGACCGGTTCCGCGACGGGCGGAGCCGGCGGCCGGCCGGAGAAGCGCCAGAAGGTACGCGACATCTTCGTGCCCCGCCCCTTCGAGGGGCTGGCCGACGAGGCGGAGTGGATTGCCCTCCGTGAACTGGTGCCGGCGGCCTCCGCACCGCTGACCCTCACCCCCGAGCTCGTCGAACAGTACGGGGAGCGGCCGGTCACCCTGGCCACCGTGCTGCCGATGGCGATGCCGGCGATCGCCAAGCCGGACGGGCGGATCCTCGTCGGCCTGCAGCGGCACGTGCAGTCCGGTGACGTCTCCCGCGATCTCGCCGAGGCGCTGCTCTGCGCGCTGCGTACCGAGCCCGGCGGGACGGTCTCCGTGCCGGCGCTGCCCGGCGAGGGCCCCCGGCTGCAGGACGTTCTCGTCGACGGGCCGCTCGGCATCACCATGCACGACGGTTTCGGGTTCTGGCTCGACCCGGGCGCCGACGAGGACCCGAACGTGAAGGCGTCCCTCGAACGGGCCGACGCCTCGATCTATCCGACCGTCAAGCTCGCTGCCGCGCCGGCCGCGTACTGGTGCCAGGTCAGCGACAAGAGCCACGTCCGCTGGGTACTGCCGGACGACGAGGACCCGGCGCTCGCCGCGCTGTCCCGGCTCTCCGCCGCCGGTGAACTGACCCTCGGTGACGGGACGAAGTTCGCCGGCATGTTCCGGGCGCACGGCCGGCTCGTACCGGTCTGGGACATCCCCCGGGACGCCCCGGCCGAGTCGTGGGAGGGCCCGCTGACCGACTTCGCGAAGCGGTACGCGGCGGCGCTCGCCGATCCGGCCGACCTCGACGCCGCCGGGCGCCGGGCCCGGCAGGGTCTGCTCGGGCGGCAGCTCACCCTGCGCTAACCGTCAGTCGGGTTGGTTCACTCAGCCGCTCGGATCTCAGGTCACCGGGGCGAAGAGTTCTGCCAGGTCCGGTTCTCCGAAGAGGCTGATCTCCACGATCCCTTTCTCGGTGACCGTCAACACGGCCACTCCGTAGGGCTCGTCACGCAGCCACGCGACCGCGGCGGGCTGCCCGTTCGCCTCGGTCGCGGTCATCCGCCACTGCCCCGGAGCACCCATCGCCGGCGCCGCGAAGGCCAGGCACGCCTCACGACCGGCGTACGAGGTCTGCGAGCCGACCGGTTCGATGGTCGCGTCCGCGTGCAGCACCCTCCGGAAGGCGTCGGCGTCGGACGCCTCCCACGCGGCCATGTACTCGGCGAGCAGTTCCCGGGCCCGGGGCGAGTCGGCGTCGAGCACGTCGTCGCGGGTCGGTGCCGCTTCGGCGAGCCGGGCCCTGGCCCGCTGCAGGGCGCTCTTGACCGCCGGCACCGACATGTCCAGCGCCTCGCCGGTCTCGGCCGCCGAAAAGGTCAGCACCTCACGTAACAGCAGGACGGCACGCTGTCTGGGGGTGAGGTGCCGCAACCCGGCCACGAAGGCGAGCCGCACGCTCTCCCGCGTGGTCACCAGGTCGGCCGGGTCCGTCGGGAACGGCTCCAGCCGCCCACCGAGGTCGTCCGGGCCGAGGCCCGACGGCAGCGCGCGGCGTCCCCGGCCCTCGATCACGGTCAGGCAGACGTTGGTGGCGATCCGGAAGAGCCAGGTTCGCACCGACGAACGCCGCTCGAACGTCTCCCAGCCGCGCAGTGCCCGCACGTACGTGTCCTGTACTACGTCCTCGGCCTCGTGATAGGTGCCGAGCATCCGGTACGCGTGGGTCAGCAAACCTCGGCGTTCCCCCTCGAACACCTCGGTCAGAATCCCAACGTCGAACGCACCCATGCGGCCAGCCTCCCGATCGCCTCGTCGGCGGCCGGTGCCCGCCCGGCGGCCATCTGGAACGTGTGCAGTTGTCCGTCGAAGACGTCCAGCCGGGCACCGGTCAGCTTCGCGAGGCGCTCGCTGTCACCCCGGCCGCTCTCGTGGCTGCCGCACTGAACGTAGGCCGGCGGCAGCGCGGACAGGTCGGCGTGGAAGGCGTTCACCTCCGGCGCCAGGCCGCTCACCCCCTCGGGCAGGTACTGCGCGATGAGACGCTGCACCATCGGCCGGGTGAAGAACAGGTCGGTGGCGGCGCTCTCCTCGTACGAGGTGGCGGTCTGCGCCGGGTCCATGTCGATCCACGGCGACAGCAGCAGCAGCGCGGCCACGCCGGGCTCGCGGAGCGCGACCTGCACGGCCAGGCCGCCACCGGAGGAGTCCCCGGCCAGCGCCACCTTCCGGGCACGCGCCGCCGCCCACCGGTACGCCGTGACCGCGTCCTCGATCTGCGCGGGGTAGCGGAACTCGGGAGCGTGTCGGTAGGTGGCGAGCAGCACCCGTACGCCGGCCGCCTTCGCGAGGTGCCCGTACATCTTGCGGTGCGTGTAGAGCGACCCGCTCACGAAGCCGCCACCGTGCAGCGCGACGATCACCCGGTCGGGGTCGGCGCCGTGCGGGCTGAGCCACATCGCCGGCACGCCGTCCGCCGACACCTCCGTGTAGTCCAGGCCGCGTGGCTCGGCTGTCACGTCGCCCCACTGGTCGTCCTCGCCCGGGTCACCGGCGGCCCAGCGGGCGTACATCTCTCTTATCGCGTCCATGTGAGTATCGACCGCGGGCGTACCGGAAAGGAATCGGCGCGGCCCGGTGTCTGCCGACCCGGTGCCGGCCGACCCGGCGGCGTGGCCGGCGGGGTAGCGTCGGGCCCATGTCAGTTTTCGACGTGGAGATCGGCGCCCTCGGCGGCGGTTCGGCGGATCTCGGCCAGTACCGGGGCCGGGCACTACTCGTCGTGAACGTGGCGTCCCGGTGCGGGCTGACCCCGCAGTACGCCGGCCTGGAGCTGCTCGCCGAGCGCTACCGCGAGCAGGGGTTGACCGTGCTCGGGGTGCCCTGCAACCAGTTCCACGGCCAGGAGCCGGGCACCGCCGAAGAGATCGCCGAGTTCTGCTCAACGACGTACGGGGTGACCTTCCCGCTCACCGAGAAGGTCGAGGTGAACGGCGCCGGACGGCACCCGCTCTACCAGGAGCTGGTCGACGCTCCGGACGACGAGGGATACACCGGCGACATCCGGTGGAACTTCGAGAAGTTCCTCGTCGGGCCGGACGGCGCGGTCGTGGCCCGGTTCGGTCCCACCGTCACCCCGGAATCCACCGAACTGGTCGCGGCCGTGGAGAAGGCACTGCCCGGAACAACGCCACTGCCGTAGGCGAAGCGCCCGCCACGCGCGCGTGACCTCGGGCTCAGTGCGTCCGAGGCGTGGCGGGCCGATCAGGTGCGACTGATCTACTCGACGGGTGAGCAGCCTGCGTGATCTCATCGTTCGCTGGCAGCGCGGCTGGGCGGTGGCCCGGGCGCTGCCCGTCGCCGAAGACGTGGGCGGCGCGTTGCGGGTCCGTTGCATGCAGCCCGGCCGCGACGTCGATTACGTCGCGCTCGATGCCAGCGAGGACTCCGCATCGCTCACCAGGCTGGCTGAGCTGGTCGCTGGCGAGGACAGCGTCACATGGCTGACCGTGCCCACCACCGATCCGGCGAGGGCTGCCTCGGCACTGGTGGCCGCAGGCCTGATCGTGCTCAAGCACTCGGAACTGCTGATGACGGCCGATCTTCGCCGGCATCCGCAGAACATGCCCGTGGACCCGTACCGGCTCCTGACCCGGGTCGATCCACGCGGAGACGGCCGCGTGGTCACGGCCACGGTACGGCACGAGTCGGGAGAGGTTGGCGCGCGCGGGACGATGGGACTGGCCGGAACGGATGCGGTCGCAGACCGGATCGAAACCACGCCGGCTCATCGCCGCAAGGGTCTGGCCAGCGCGGTCATGGGTGCACTGGCCAATTCCGCGATCGAAGAAGGCGTCGAACACGGCATTCTCATCGCCAGCGAGGACGGCCAACGTCTGTACCTGACGCTGGGCTGGCAGCCGGTGGCCGACGTACTGATCGCCACGACGCCTGGCAACACGTACCCGTCCTGAACAGCGCACCGATCTCGGCATTATGCAGGTAATCCTTGCGTTCCCGTTCGAAGAGGCCGGTGCGGCGTTCCAGTACTACAAATCGACCAGCCCGTTCGGAAAGGTCATCATCGAAATGCGACGACCGGTGTGTGGCGGCGGTGGCGTCGGGGTGGAACCGGTCACCCGCCGGCCCTTCGGCGACCGCCCGGCCGGCCGGTGATCGACGCCTCAGTACCCCAGAGACGACCAGGAAGACACCCCGGTAGTTCTCGATCATCCGTTCGAAAAGGGTGCCAGTGGCTGTCGCGACCGCACAGTAGAGCAGGTCCACTGTCGCAACCCCGGCCGCAGCCGCGGCCGCAACCCGGAACCCGTTGACCAGCCCCTCGCGCAAGGAATGCGGAGCAGCGCAGACCCAGACCCGGGTAGCACTACGCTCCCGCTGACCGTCCCCACACCACGCTACCGACAGGGCCTACACCCTCGTCTGGGAAGAGCCCCGAAACCCAATGGATGTGCGCATTGCGCAATACGGCGATGCCGGTTCACGGCGGCGTTCCGCCAGCGTCGGACGGGATATGGGGCCCCTACGCGCGTGCGACGGCGACGGCCGCAAGCACACCGGCAACGAGGACAGGCAGGCCGATCGTCAGTATGCCGAGAAGACCGAGCCCCAGCAGCATCGCGGCAGCGGCTCCCAGGGCCCATCGGCGTCCAGGTGCCGCGCGAACAGTTCCATATGTGCACAGCAGCCCTGCTGCGGTTAGGCAGACGACGAACCAGGCCGCAGGTTAACCATCCTGCTGGGCTATGACCGCCAGATATACAACCATCATGACAACAGTGACCGCAGCGGCTGCTGCCGCTACCGGGTCCCAACCGCTCCTCGGTCTTGAGGTCATGGTTCATGTTGTCGAATCTGACGGCGATCCCTGGGACCGGAGCAAGGAGAGCTCTCTCACATCGGCTATGAGCCGCGTTCGACAAGGTCAACGGATGACGTACGGAGAGTGACGGGCGCCGACACCTGACGTGCCTCTTCGGGGAAGGCGGATGCCGACCGATCGTTCAGCAGGCTGTGATGGGAGCATCGCCGGGTGACCGATGAGCAGGCGCGGGTACTTGCGCGCGGCGGAAACGTCGCGGTGACCTGGCTGGATGGCCGGGCCTCTCCGGGCATCCATGTACAGGGTGACACCTTCGCCGAGCTGCACCGACTGCTTGCCGAGGTGGCCAGCCGGCTGCATCGTGACGTAGGCGACAGCGAAGCGTTGGACGATCTCGACCGCACTGTCGAGGAGGTGACCAGCATGCTGCGCTTCTACGAATCGGCACTCGCGGAGCGGGAGGTCCGACAGCCATACCACCGGCATGATGCCGGGTGAGTCGCCCACCTCACCACGCCACGCGGCTCAAGGTGTCAGGCAGCCGGGTAAGCCGACCTGACGTCGCTTTGCCGTAGTGCGTTGATCACGGCATGTGCGGACGTCCGTGGCGGCTGGCCGGAGGGAGCCTTGAGGACGTCAGGGTTCGCGGATGACCGTCAGTTTTCAGACTGTCGCGGCCACGTCCAAGCGGGAACCTCACGGATCGGATGCAGCTGGTCATCGCTCTCAGCATGCGAGTTCTGCTGGGCCACGCGGGCGCCGAACTCGAGGTGTTCACGCACGGCCGCACGGAAAGCGTCATCGTCCGGTAGGCCGGCTTCATCGATCGCTTCGAGGTAAAGGGCGACGAACCGCTCCCGCTGCTCGTCGGTGATCTTCAGATGGCGGTGGACGTCAATGATGTACTGAAATCCCAGTCCGGCGGTGAACCTGTCGGGGCCGCCGAAGGACTCGGCGGTGAACCACGTGAGGTGTTCGACATGGCTCGGCTGGCGAGCGGGGAACACGCTGCACAACACGGGATCGTCCAGCACCTTGGTATAGAACAGTTCCTCCAGACGATGCAACGCCTCGTCGCCACCGGCAAATTCGTACAGAGTAGACATGGGCTCGTCCTTTGTTGCCTGGACTGAGCGACTGGTGCGCTCCCTGAAATCCGATCGCTGCGACCGTACCTCGTTGTGACAAGCATGGTGGCCCACGGAAAGCCGCAACGTCCGGTCATCGACATGAGCGCACCGCTCCACGCGGCAGCGCAGCGACCCCGGCCGTCACGGACCGTTATTTTGCGCCCGGCGATATCAGCCCTGTAGTCGAACCAGTTGCAGCTGTCCCCGGTGGTGCCGGGTCCATCCGTCACGGCCACCGCGCCGGACCTCACTCTCGGGCGACGGTACGCAGCCCGTGCGTGGGTGTCCACCACTCGATGACCAGCATCGTCGCCTCCGGGTTGAGGTGGGTGTGCACCACCTCGCTGATGTCGGCATGGAAGCGGTCACCGGCCGGGCCTTCGGTGATCGGTCCGACGGCAACCGCCCGACCGGCAATCTTCGCCTCACCCGGCCACTGCGCCTCGGCGCCCTCGACCGGGTCGACCGTGGCGCTGTGCAACGCGAAACGCGGATCTCGTCGCAGGTCGGCACCCTTGCGCGCGTTCGACATCGAGCCGAAGACCAGTTCGCCGTCCTCGAACTGCGTCTCGATCCCGGAGATCCGCGGTGCCCCGTCGGCCCGCAGGGTGGCAATCGTCTTGTGCCGGTGCGCGTCGAAGAGCGCCCGTACGCGCCGCGCGAACTCCGGCTCCGCCCGCTCGACGTCCCGCCATGCCGCCATGATCCCGATGATCGCACCAACACAGTCGGGGAGGGGCGGCCGTTCAGCGTACGAGACGCAGACAGCCCCCGGCAGTGGACGCCGGGGAGGGCTAGGACCGTCGTGGTGGGACGGTTTGATTTGTGACGAAGGGGCCGGTTCCGCCGTGACGGCCATTCCTGACTCCACCGAAGGCCAGGCGTCAGCCGCCGTTGTTACCCGGCGTGGTCACCATCGTGCTTGCGAGGCGACGGCCGACCGTTGCCTACGGTAGATCCGGGAACCCGATCTACCCCCTGTTACGGCACCCTGGAGCCGGTGCGCTGATCTCATGACTTACTGGCAGCCACTGTCGCCCCCCTATATGCTCGCGTATATGGGGGATCGGTATGACGTCGAGCTGGAGCCCGAGATCCGCGAGTGGCTGGACACGTTGCCGATTCCCGCATATCGGACAGTCGAATATCACGCAGACAGGCTCGCCAACTCGCCGACCACCCTCGGCGAGCCATACAGCAAGCACCTGCGAGGCCCGGTCCGCGAGCTGCGCTTCCATCTGGGCCGGTCCGCGTGGCGAGTTACCTACTGGCTCGCACCCCAGCGTCGGATCGTGCTGCTGACGGTCTTTCGCAAGGCCCGCGACCGGGAGACAGGCGAGGTCGAACGCGCCGTAGCAGCCCAAAAGGTCTGCGAAAGTGAGCACCAGCCGGCGACCCACCTCTACGACCGAGGGAGTAAGCGATGAAGGGCTACCACACTAAGTGGGAGATTCCGGATGAACACCGGGAAAGTCCCGAGTACATCGAGGCCGGTATCCGCATCGCCCTCGGTCAGGCCGTCTACGACCGGCGGACGGCGCTGGGCATCAGCCAGGCCGAGCTTGCCGCGCGGGCCGGCACGACCCAGACCGTCATCTCGCGACTGGAGGGGGGCGCCGTCACGCCAACGCTTCCTCTGCTCCATCGCTTGGCGGGTGCCCTGGAAGGCGAGCTAGACATCAAGATCACGGGTACGAGCACACACGCCGAGTTTCCACTGGCCTCGTAGTAGCCGCGCTTCGGCGTACTACCAGTTGTGCGTACGCGATGGCGTGTGCAAGTTGAACCTGTTGCGAGGCTGCCTGGTAGCTTGCGGCGTGCTCGTGCTGTGGCCGGATTCGGCGGACGTCCTCCGAAATCTTCTCCGAGATCATGGCCTTGATCCGAACCGGGTGGAGAGTCCCGAGTCGGCCTGGCGGGTGTTCCGGGCCTTCCTCGCGGTTGAGATCGACGGGTTGAAGCCGGAACCGGATGGCAACGCCGACAGGTTCGCGGTGTCCTGGGGTCGCTACAGCTGGAACGACGAGCTGCCGACCCTGGCGTTCAAGAGGTACCTGACGGTTTGCGCGGCACCCCCGGCTTGGCGCCACCCGGAGGAGTGGAGGCTCGACCTCCACATGGTGTTCCCGGATTTGCCTGCCTTCGCTGACGTCGGTCAGCTCAACACCCAGAGCAGCGGCGTCTACCACCGACGCCCGGGGTCTGCGATGGACGACGTCGTGCGTGAGGCGTTGTGGGAGGTTGAGCGGTATCCGGCGTTGCAGGCGATCTGGACGACTACGCCACTGCGGAGCTCGATCAGCTTTGGCTATCCGCGCCTGCGCGTGGGAAACGTCGACGCTTTCGACGCCCAGCAGCGGGCCGCCTATCTTGAGTGGCGCGCCCGCTACGGTTAGCTCTCCACGATGTCCCTGTTCATCATCCCGATGTCGCAAGGCCCACCCGCCACAGCCACCGCGCCGGACCTCACTCTCGGGCGACGGTACGCAGCCCGTGCGTGGGTGTCCACCACTCGATGACCAGCATCGTCGCCTCCGGGTTGAGGTGGGTGTGCACCACCTCGCTGATGTCGGCATGGAAGCGGTCACCGGCCGGGCCTTCGGTGATCGGTCCGACGGCAACCGCCCGACCGGCAATCTTCGCCTCACCCGGCCACTGCGCCTCGGCGCCCTCGACCGGGTCGACCGTGGCGCTGTGCAACGCGAAACGCGGATCTCGTCGCAGGTCGGCACCCTTGCGCGCGTTCGACATCGAGCCGAAGACCAGTTCGCCGTCCTCGAACTGCGTCTCGATCCCGGAGATCCGCGGTGCCCCGTCGGCCCGCAGGGTGGCAATCGTCTTGTGCCGGTGCGCGTCGAAGAGCGCCCGTACGCGCCGCGCGAACTCCGGCTCCGCCCGCTCGACGTCCCGCCATGCCGTCATGTCCCCGATGATCGCACCAACACAGTCGGGGAGGGGCGGCCGTTCAGCGTACGAGACGCAGACAGCCCCCGGCAGTGGACGCCGGGGGCCAGGTCCGTCGTGGTGTGGAACCGTCGGTGTTGAGGTGGAACGGTCAGCCGACCGGGCCGATCCGCTTTGCCAGGTCGACAAACGCCTGCCAACCCGCCGGTCCGAAGACCAGCGTGCCGCCGTCCCGGTCCTTGGTGTCCCGGACCAGCACCCGGCCGGGCAGGTTGTCGGCCACCTCCACACAGGCACCCTGATTGGTTCCGCTGCGGGTGCTCTTACGCCACCGGGGCGCCACGTCAGTCATGATCGTTGATCGCCTTCTGGATGAGGTCCCGTGACGCGTGCACGGGAAGGGCCAGTCCGCTGACAATCTCCCACGATACTTCCAACTGGTCCAGATCTCCGCTGTCGGTCACCACCCGGCCCTGCAACTGGTCGTCGACATAGCCGGCCCGGCGGCCCGCCGGCAGCGTGGCCAGCACAAACGCACCCTGAAGACCGGCGTGTAGTCCGGCGGACGTCGGGACCACAAGCACCTGGACGGTCGGGCGCTGGCTCAGGTCCAGCAGGTGCTTCAACTGCTCCCGACGCACCTCGGGCTCACCACAGGTCAACGCGAACTCGCCGATGATGGCGGAGATCCTCGGCGGCTGGGGCCGGTCGACCGTGACGGCCCGCCGGTCCCGCCGGACGTCGACGGTGCGGTCGATGACCTCGTCCGACAGCCAACCGCCCCGCAGCAGGTTCCGGGTGTAGTCCTCGGTCTGCAGCAGGCCCGGCAGCAGCAGCGGCTCCCACCAGCGGAGCAGGGTCGCACGCTCCTCGTGCTCGGTCCACGGCCGCAGCCACGGCGGTCGGGCGTCCTTCCGGGCCTCGACGGCGGCCTGCTGTATCTCGTCCTCGGTGCCGAAGAACTCGTCGAGGCGTAAGGCGGTGTCGGGCTGGGGAATGATCCGGCCCTGCTCGATCGCGGCAATCAGTGATCCACTCACCTTGATCGCTTTGCCGAGTTTTGCCTGGGTCAGCCGCCGCGCGATCCGGTGCCGGCGAAGAATTTCCCGTAGGTCATTCACGTAGTACTCCCACGTGCAGAGAGGGATGCAATAAGCATCTATATTGCACCCTGCTTGCCTTCCATTACAAGGTGTGAAACCTCCAGGCTGGAGGTCAGGCGCCCCGCTCGCCCCCTCAGTGCCCCCTCCACTCCGGGCGGAGCGCCCACGGGGTGCGGTGCCGGTCCGAGGCCGGCGCCGCACCCCGTCTCCATCTCGCCAACGGGAGGCAACAGATGAGACACGCCCGCCCTGTCACACCTCGACACCGCCGCGCCTGGTGGCAGCTCTGGCGCTCCTGCCGGTGTGGTCACCGGTGCCGCCCCGCACCGCCGAAGCCAGCTGCCACGCCGCCGCAGGTGCCGTCGCCTGCGCCGCCACTGTCGCCGTCGCCTGCGCCGGTCGAGCTGACCGAGGCGGAACGGGCCGAGATCCGCGCCCTGACGTCGCAGACCCCGCCAACACCGCCAACCCCGAACCACCCCCGGGCAACCAACCAGCGGCCCGCCTGGAACGCGCCGACCCGCCCGTACCTGAGCAACGGGCGCCCAGGGGCTCTCACCCCGGGACAGGAGCACCGCGCCCGGCGCGGTGGACGGGCGTGACCGGTGATCGGGCCATGGGCACGCTGGGAGCGGGCCGCGGCGCGACGACGGTTACGACAGCAGGAGCGCCGGGCCGGCGTACACCTTCCGACCCGGACCTACGACTGCGGTGAGTGCGAACACCCGTGGCCGTGCCGGGAGGCCCGCCTGTCCCTGCTCCTCGGCTTCGAGGGCGACCGGGTCGGGCTGCTGATGTACCTCGGCGCCCACCTCGCCCACGCGATGCGGGAACTGCCCGACCGGCACCCCGCGCTGATCGTCGGGCAGCTCCTCCACTGGGTGCCCCGCCGGCGCTGACCCACCCGCTACGGCCGCAGCGGATCCCGGACCAGCGGGCAGGACATGCAGCGAGGGCCACCCCGGCCCGAGCCGAGCTCCGAGCCGGCGATCCGGATCACCTCGATGCCGGCCCGCTCCAGCTGGGCGTTGGTCTCCACGTTGCGTTCGTACGCCACGCAGAGCCGGGGTGCGATCGCCAGGGTGTTGTTGCCGTCGTCCCACTGTTCCCGTTCGGCGGTGACCGGGTCGAGTCCGGTGTCGATGACCCGCAGGACGTCCAGGTCCATCGCGTCCGCCGCCGCCCGCAGGAACGGGGCCGGCCCGTCGAGCTGCAGTTCCCCCTCCGCGTCGGCGATCACGGTGTACGCCGACAGGCTGTCCGCCACCTGTGGATACATCAGTACCGCGTCGACGTCGACCATGGTGCAGACGGTGTCCAGGTGCATGGTGGCCCGTTCCTGGGCGATCGGTACGACCAGGATGGTGTGCGCCAGATTCGCGGCGAAGACCCGGCGGGCGAGTCGCTCGGCACCGGCCGGGGTGGTCCGCTCGCCGACCCCGACCGCCACCACTCCGGGGGCGAGCAGCAGGACGTCGCCACCCTCCAGCGGCTCCAGCGTCGGGGCGTACCCGAAGGGGGTGCCGACGAACCGCGGGTGGTGCCGGTAGATCGTGTCGGTCAGGGTGGTCTCCCGGCGGCGGGCCGGCATGGCCAGGCTGGTCACCACCGCGTGGTCGCCGATCCAGGTCGACGAGTCCCGGGTGAAGAGCAGGTTCGGCAGCGGGTCGATCACGAAGTCCTGCCGGTCCATCAGCCGGTAGACCAGTCCGCCGCCACGGTCGGCGCCGACCCGCAGTTCCTCGTGGGCGAGTCCGGCGATCAGCACCCCGGCCAGCGCGACCGGGTCCAGGTACGACAGGTGTTCGCCGACCCGCCGCCGCAGGGTGTCGCCGAGTCGCGGGTCGGCGAGGACCCGCTCGGTGAGTTCCGCTCGGGCGTCGGCCACCGCCAGCGTCTCGGCGAGTAGCGTGCCGAGGTGGAGCACCTCGACGTCGCGCTCCCGCAGGGCGGCGGCGAAGGCGTCGTGCTCCTCCTGGGCACGGCCGACCCAGGGGATGGCGTCGAAGAGCAGCGAGTCGTTGTTCCGGGGCGTGAGTCGGGCGAGTTCCGGTCCGGGGCGGTGCAGCAGGACGGTACGCAGACGCCCCACCTCGCTGTCCACGAAATGGGTCATCCTCGCAGGGTAAGGCAGTAGTTGGCGCCATCCGGGAAAAAGGGCTTCGGATGAATGGGGCATTCATCCACACTCACTCCGGCGCTTCGACTTGCCGACCCAGGGGGCTGGCCACGTACCGTAGTGAGAAGATAACTTCGAGGGACCTTTTGCCGGAGGTCACGATGACTGTCTTCTCTGCACGATCAGCGGTGCCCGCACCCCGGGCGCTACCCCCCTCCCCGACCGGCGCGCCACCAGCGCTGGAGGCCGTGCGGCCGACCCCGATGGACTGGGCACGTCGGCGGCGGGCCGAGCGGGTGGAACGACGGATCGAGGCGGCCGGAGCCCGGGCACTGAGCAGGTTGGACCACCTCGGTCCATCGTGGCACGTCGTCGACTGGCCGCGTACCGAATTCACCGACGCCAGTCTCCTCGACCTGGACTACCGCTCCCGCGACGAACGGGCCGGTTTCCTCGCGATCGGCCCCGGCGGCCTGTTCGCGGTCACCGTGGCCGACCACGGGCGGTCCCGGGTCCTGATCGCCGGCGACGTCGTGCAGATCAACGGCAAGCGACCGGCGTACGTGAGCGAGGCCCGCCGAGACGCGAAGCGGGCCAGCAAGGCGCTCTCCGCCGCCGTCGGCCTCACCATCCCCGTGACGCCGGTGCTGACCTTCGTCGGCTCCGGCGACCTCAGCGTCTACGGGCTGCCGAAGGACTGTCTCGTCGCGACCCACCGGGAGTTGGACCGGCTGCTCGTGGCGGGCGGCAACCGGATCAGCGCGGCGACCGCCGAGAAGCTGTCCCGGGTCGCCCAGTCGCCGGCGACCTGGCTGAACGCCCCCTACCGTTCGGCCGCGGACTACCGGTGGTACGAGGGCGGCCGAACGGCCGCTGACAAGCCGGCCGGTCGGCGGTAGCGTCACCACCCGACGCATCCACCGGACCGCCACGGCCGGTACGACGTCACCGACCGTCAGCGGCGGGACACGGGTCGACGGTGGAGCGACGGGACGACCCCGTTCGTCCGATTCGTGCCGGGAGTCGCGATTCCCGGCACGGACCGGCTAGCGTGGGTGGCGGTCAGGTGAATAGGAGGCGCGGGTGGCCCACGTCGAACTCTCGATCTCGGAGGCGTTCGCGCCGTCAGTGACCTCGGTGCCGGGTCAGCACCCCGCCGGGTTCGCGGAGCCCGACGACGGGCCCGGGGGCGACGGCTTCGACCGCTGGTGCGACACGGTCGCCGACGCCGCCGAACCCTGCCTGCTGATCGCCCGGGACACCACCGTCGCGGCGGTCTCGCCCGCCTGCTGCCAACTGCTCGGCTTCGGTAGTCCGGTCGCCGTCTTCGGCCGTCCGCTGCTGGGCACCCTCCGGCTGCTCGACTTCACCGCGTCTCGGGGCGAACTGACCGAGCAGGACGTCGAGAAGATCCCTCCGCTGCTCGCGGTCAGCTCGCAGCGGCTCGCCCGGGGACTGCTCCGGGTGGACCGGGCCGGGGCGGACGGCACCGACGCCACCGTCGACGCGATCGCCACCCCGATCCTGTCGCACGGTGAGGTCATGGGCTCGCTGACCTTCTTCGCCGAGGTCTGAGCCCTCCACCTGTTGTCGGACGGCACCGGGACCGTGTGGGACGGCACCGGGACCGTGTGGGACGGCACCGGCGTCACCGACCGGACGGCACGACCTACCATTGGCCGGAAGATCTCGCCGCAGCACCACGGCGTCCACCTACGCCCGAGGATCCGGCCCTTCCATGTCCGCGTCACGTGACACCCCGGCGGCCCGCCGACGGACCGGCGGCGTACCGCTCGCCGTCCTGCTCACCCTGGTCGGCTGCGTCGCGACGGCGGCCTGCGGGGTGCCGCCCGAACTCGAACGGTCCCGCGCGGCGACCCCGGCCGCACCGACCCCCACCCCGACGGTCACCGGCACCCCCGGCGTCGGCCCGACCCTGCCACCGACCCCGACCGTGACCCCGACCGGCAACGGCACGATCGCGGTCGACTGCGGCGGGCGGCCGAGCCGCGACCAGGTCGTCGCGCTGCTGCGCCGGGTCGACCTGCTGCCCCGCAGCGCCCGGGTCACCTTCCGCAACGCGCCGGTCTGCGCCGCCGACTGGCAGTACAGCGTGATCGAGGTGCCCGGCCGGGACCTGCTCCAGGTGGTCACCACCGGCCCGGCCGACAACCTCAAGCTGGTCACCGCCGGCAACGACGTGTGCAACATCAAGGTACGCGTCGAAGCACCGCCGGGAATCCGTACCCTCGCCTGCGCGTGACCTCCGCCGACCGGTCCACGGTTCCGTAGGCTGGACGCCATGCCCGGAACGCCACCGACCCGCTTCGTCTACCTCGGCCCCGAGGGGACCTTCGCCGAGCAGGCCCTACGGACCATCCCCGCCGCCGAGCGCGGGACGCGTACGCCGGCCCGCAGTGTGCCCGAGGCGCTGGACGCCGTCCGGGCCGGTGACGCCGACGCCGCCCTGGTGCCGTTGGAGAACTCGATCGGCGGGGCGGTCGCGGTCACCCTGGACGAGATGGTCGAGGGCGACCCGTTGGTGATCACCCGTGAGGTGGTGCTGCCGGTCGAGTTCGTCCTCGCCACCCGGCCGGGTCGGGGCCTCGGCGAGATCCGGACCGTGGCGGCCCACCCACAGGCGTCCACCCAGTGTCGACGCTGGCTGCGGGAGCACCTGCCCGAGGCGGCCGTGGTCGACGTACTCTCCAACTCCGCCGCGGCGGCCGCCGTGGTCGACGGCGAGCAGGACGCCGCGGTCTGCGCGCCGTTCAGCGCCGCCCGGCACCGGCTGGCCGTACTCGCGGACAAGATCGCCGACCATGACGACGCGGTGACCCGGTTCGTCCTGCTCACCCGCCCCGGACCGCCGCCGCCCCGGACCGGCGACGACCTGACCTCACTCGCCGTCTACATCGCGCACGACCGGGTCGGCGCGCTGCTCGCCGTGCTGATGGAACTCGCGGTACGCGGGGTCAACCTGACCCGGATCGAGTCCCGGCCGACCGGTGAGGCGCTCGGCCGGTACGCGTTCTTCCTCGACTGCACGGGGCACGTCGCCGACGACCGGGTCGGCGAGGCGTTGCAGGGGCTGCACCGGATCTGCGCCGAGGTACGGTTCCTCGGGTCGTACCCGAGGCACCGGCGCGCGGCGGGCGCCGCCGACCGGCCGGTGCCGGCCCCGGCGGGGCTCTCCGACCACGACTACGCGGACGCGGCGGCCTGGCTGGCCCGGCTCCGCGCCGGCGGACTCGGCTGAGTCCACCGGGCGGGCCGCCGCCGACAGTCGCGCCCGCCGGGTCGGTGGGGCCGCCCGCCGGGTCGGTCAGCCCTTCCGTCGCGTCGGTCAGTCGTCCAGCAGGCCGCCGAGGAAGCCGCCGCCGCCCTGGCTGCCGCCCTGCTGGCCGCTGCCCATCAGCGGGGGCTCCTCGGACGGCTGGACGATCACGAAGCCCTGCCCGGCGAAGCTCATCGTGAACGCCTCCCCGGTACGACGACCGAGCAGCGTGCCGAGGCCGAGCTGCTCGGCCCGGTGGTAGCCGGTCTGCAGGTTCGCCGACCAGCAGACCGCCGCCTGCGGGTCGACGTACGTCGGGGCGTCGACGTTGAGCACCACCGGCGTGCCCTTGGTCGTGATCGCGATCCGCCCGTAACCGGTGAAGACACAGTTGAACAGGCCGGACGAGGACATCATCCCGGCGCCGCCGACCATCTTGATGTCGTACTGCAGGGTGGAGTCGAAGGCGAGCACACTGGAGCCGTTGATCGACAGCGCGTCACCCGGCTCCAGGTCGATCAGGTGCACGTCCGCCGCGTAGTCGGCGAGGAAGACGTCCCCGTGGCCGGACACCTTCATCAGCGGCACGCCCTCGCCGGTGAGTTTCTGCTTGAGGAACTTGCCGAGGCCGCCGGAGCCGAGCGCCTGGAACTGCACGTTTCCCTGGTACGCCACCATCGAGCCGACCCGGGCCATCGCCTCGCCGTTGAGCTCGATCTTCAACATCTTCGAGTTCTGCAGCCGCATGCCGGGCTGGTGGGATTCCTTCTCCAGGTTCTCCGCGGAAAACAGGGCGCTGCGCATCACGTTCCTCCTGAGGGTTCGCTGAGGTGAGGGTAGGCAACCCGCGCAAGAACGGATCGTCCCGCTTACCCGGGTCGGCCCGGCGGCTCAGGCCCAGCCGAGTTCGTGGAGGCGGTCGTCGTCGATCCCGAAGTGGTGGGCGATCTCGTGTACGACGGTGATCGCGATCTCGTCGACCACGTCGTCGTCGTTGTCGCAGATCCGCAGGATCGGGTTGCGGTAGATGAGGATCCGGTCCGGCAGCACCCCGGCGTAGTCCCAGCCCCGGGTGGTCAGCGCGTGCCCCTCGTAGAGGCCGAGCAGTTCCGGCTCGTCCTCCGGCGACTCGTCCTCGACCAGGATGACCACGTTGCTCATCAGGCCGAGCAGTTCCTCGGGCACCTCGTCGAGAGCCTCGGCGACCAGTTCCTCGAAACGTTCGCGGCTCATCTCGACCGGCACGGTCCCCATTGTGCCGCACCCGTACGCCGGTCGGGGCGGCCCGCGACCGGCCGCAGACGGTCGCGGTGACCGGGACCCGGGCCGACGTACACCGCCACGGGCCGGTCACCGCGACCGGACAGGGATTCGGATCAGGCGGCGAGACGGGCGGTCAGCGAGATGTCGGCGCCCGGGGAGAGCAGCCGGGAGATCGGGCACCCGGCCTTGGCCGCCTCGGCCAGCTTCTGGAACTCGGCCTCGTCGATGCCGGGAACCTCACCGACGGTGTCGAGGTCGATCCGGGTCACCGTCATGCCGGCGTCGGTCTTGTCCAGGTGCACCTTGGCGGTGGTCTCCACCGAGGTCGGGGTGTGGCCGGCGTCGGCCAGCGCCTTCGAGAAGGCCATCGAGAAGCAGCCGGCGTGGGCGGCCCCGATCAGCTCCTCGGGGTTGGTGCCCTCCCCCTCCTCGAAACGCGACTTGAACGAGTAGGCCCCCTCGAGTCCGCCCTTGCCGGTGCGGATCGTGCCGGTACCTTCGGTCAGATTGCCCTGCCAGCGGGCGGATGCGGTGCGGATAGGCATGGTCACGACGCTAGCTCATGGGCGTGGCCCACGCGATGCTCTCCACCGCGGCGTGGTGGGACTAACTGGGCAGCCCGGCGCGCCTGCCGGTCAGGGGTGTCGGGCGGTTGCTGTGCCATCATCGACGTCAGGCAACACGCGCCGCGTGAGGGGGCAGGAGATGTCCGACGGGTTCCCCATTCCCCGACAGGACGGCGTCTCCCGGCCCGGGGAGCCGACCGGCCACCGGGAGCCCGCACCACCCGTGACCGTCACCCCGGAAGCCTCGCCCGATCCGGCCGCACCGGCGTGGGCCACACCGGACGCGGACGCCGTGGTCGTCTCCTCCGGCGAGCCGGTACGCGGCGGCGGGCGGGCCGGACGGGCCCTCGGCCGGCTCGCCCGGGACGGACGCCCGCTGCCGATGGTCGCCGCTCTCGGCGCGCTGGCGTTCTTCGGCTCCCTGGTGGAGGAGTGGACGGTCACCCGGATCCCGGACGACAGCGAGATCCCCCAGAACATGATCGAGCTGACCAGCGGCGTGGGCCAGATGAGCACGTTCGGCACCGGATACCTGGTCGGGGTGCTCGGCGTACTCGGTTGTCTCGCGCTGGTCCTCTTCGGTACGCCGGGACTGCGACACAACGCCCGGGTCGCCGGGCTGGCCGGTGCCGGGGCGGTGCTCGCCATCCTGGCCGGGGCCACCGGCTCGCTCGACAGCATCGCGCTGGACCGTTGGCAGGTGTACGGCGAGATCGACGGTCTGGTCACCGAGCACGGCCGCGGCCTGATCCTGGCGTACGTCTGCACCGGGATCCTCGGCCTCGTCCTGCTGCTCGCCGGCCGCTTCGTCCCGGCGCCCGGCGCCGACCGGCCGGCCCCGACCACGGCCGGCACCTCCACCTCCGCCGGTACGACCGACGCCGACCAGCCGGAGCAGTCGGACTGGCCGTGGCGCCGGCCGCGCCCCGCCGGCCGACCGGAGCCGGACGACGACGGTCGGGGAGCGCCGATCGACCTGACCGTCACCCCGACCAGGCCCTTCGTCCGCTAGTCAGCCGGGCCGGGAGCCCCCTGTCCCCGGGCCGGGAACCGCCCCGTCCCAGGGCGGGCCATATGTCGATGCGGCCGTGCCGCCGCCCCCGGTAGGCTCGGTTCCCGTGATTGACCTGCGCCTGCTCCGCGACGACCCGGACACCGTACGTGCCAGCCAGCGTGCCCGTGGCGAATCCGAATCCGTGGTCGACGACCTGCTCCGTGCCGACGAGGAGCGGCGGGCGACGGTCCAGCGCTTCGAGGCCCTGCGGGCCGAGCAGAAGCAGCTCGGCAAGCGGATGCCGAAGGCCGACCCGGCCGAGAAGGCGGAACTGCTGGCCCGGACCAAGGAACTCGCCGCCGAGGTGAAGGCGGCCGAGGCGGCGGTCGGCGAGGCCGAGGCGGCGCTGCGCCGGGCGCAGTACACGATCCCGAACGTCGTCGAGCCCGGCACGCCGCCCGGCGGTGAGGACGACTACGTGGTGCTCCGCGAGGTCGGCACCAGGCCGGAGATCGAGAACCCGCGGGACCACCTGGAGCTGGGTGAGGGACTGCGGGCGATCGACGTCGAACGGGGCGCGAAGGCGTCGGGCAGCCGCTTCTACTACCTGACCGGGGTCGGCGCGCTGCTCCAGCTCGGCCTGCTGCAGCTCGCGGTCGCCCAGGCGGTCGAGTACGGCTTCATCCCCAGCATCACCCCGAGCCTGGTCAAGCCGGAGTCGATGGAGGGCACCGGGTTCCTCGGCTCGCACGCCAGCGAGGTGTACCGGCTGGAGGCCGACGACCTCTACCTGGTCGGCACCAGCGAGGTCGCGCTCGCCGCGTACCACTCGGGGGAGATCCTGGACCTGGCCGGGCCGATCCGGTACGCCGGCTGGTCGTCGTGTTTCCGGCGGGAGGCCGGCTCGTACGGCCGGGACACCCGGGGCATCATGCGGGTGCACCAGTTCGACAAGGTGGAGATGTTCTCCTACTGCCGGCCCGAGGAGGCGCACGACGAGCACCTGCGGCTGCTGGCCTGGGAGGAGGAGATGCTGGCGAAGGTCGAGATCCCGTACCGGGTGATCGACGTGGCCGCCGGCGACCTCGGCAGCAGCGCGGCCCGCAAGTACGACTGCGAGGCCTGGGTGCCGTCGCAGGGCCGCTACCGCGAGGTCACCTCGACCTCGAACTGCACCACGTTCCAGGCCCGTCGACTGAACGTGCGGTACCGGGACGCACAGGGCAAACCGCAGACCGCCGCCACCCTCAACGGCACCCTCGCCACCACCCGCTGGCTGGTCCCGATCCTGGAGAACCACCAGCAGCCGGACGGCTCGGTCCGGGTCCCGAAGGCCCTCCAGCCGTACCTCGGCGGCCGGGACGTCCTGGAACCGGTCCGACCCTCGTAGGCGAGCCGCACTTCACACAAAAGTCACGGGAAGGCAGCACAACGTGAGGTACGGTTGCTGCCCCGCCATCGCCAGCTGACCCGGTAGAACCGGCGTTTCCGCTGTTCACGGGCGGCCGACGGGTGGCAGGGCCGAAGGAGGAGCCATGCCCCGACCCGGACTGCCCAAGCTGATCGCCACCGACCTCGACGGCACGCTGGTGCGTACCGACGACACCGTCTCGGCGTACACCCATGAGGTGCTGGACCGGGTGCGGGCCGCCGGCATCCCGGTGGTCGGCGCCACCGGACGCGGCCCCCGGCTGACCGAACTCACCCGCAACGACATCCGGGCCGCCGACTTCCTGGTGATGGCCGGCGGCGGCTGGGTGGTCGACCAGACCGACCCGGCCGGCCCGGTGGTGCTGCGGGACGAGCGGCTGGCCGGTACGACGCTGGCCGCGCTGCTGCGGGCGCTGGAGGCCGAGGTCGGCCCGCTGACCGTGATGGTCGAGGCGTCGGACGCGCCGAACGCCCCGCTCTGGGGCGACTACGACGAGACCTGGCCCTACCAGGACCGGTTCGAGCCACGGGCCCGGCTCGACTGCCTCAGCGGTGACGTGATCAAGGCGTTCGCCCGGGCGCCGGGACACGACGTCGACACCCTGCTCGACATCGCCCGCCGGATCGTGCCGCCGGCCCAGGCCACGGTGACCCAGGCCGGTCTCGGGTTCATCGAGATCTGCCCGCCCGGGGTCGACAAGGCGACCGGGCTCGCCGTCGTCGCCGAGTCCCTCGGTGTCGACCCCGCCGAGGTCCTGGTCTTCGGCGACATGCCGAACGACCTGCCGATGTTCGAGTGGGCCGGCTGGGGCCGGGTGGCGGTCTCCAACGCCCACCCGCTGGTCCGGCGGGCCGCCGACGAGGTCACCCTGCGCAACGACGACGACGGGGTGGCGGTCTACCTCGATCGACTACTCTCCCATTGATGGGAGAACTGCCCCGGCTGGTCGCCACCGACCTCGACGGCACGCTGCTGCGCTCCGACGGGACGCTGAGCCCGCGTACCGTCGAGGCGCTGGCCGCGATCACCGCCGCCGGGGTCGGCGTCGTCCTGGTCACCGGCCGGCCGATCCGCTGGCTGTACCACGTGTACGACCAACTCGACGCGCCGCTGCCGACGATCTGTGCCAACGGTGCCGTGGTGTACGACCCGCACACCGACACCGTGCTGCGCGCCGACCCGCTCGCCCCCGAACTGCTCGCCGAGGTGGTCCGGCGACTCCGGGCCGAGGTGCCCGGGGCGAGCTTCGCCGTCGAGATCACCGACGGTCGGGAGTTCCGGCACGAATCCGGCTACGAGCTGCGCTGGGACGCCGGGGTCCCGACCAGCCGGATGATCGGCGACCCGACCGAACTGCACGCCGCACCGGCGGTCAAACTGCTGGTCCGCTCCGGCCGGCAGGATCCGGACGCGTTCCTCCGGGTGGTCGCCGGTGCGCTGGCCGGGCTCGCCGAGGCGACCCACTCGTCGTACAGCGGACTGGTCGAGATCTCGGCGGCCGGGGTGACCAAGGCGGCCGGGCTCGCCTGGTACTGCGCCCAGCACGGGCTGGACGCCGCCGACGTGATCGCCTTCGGGGACATGCCGAACGACGTACCGATGTTGACCTGGGTCGGTCGTGGGGTCGCGGTGGCGAACGCCCACCCCGCCGTACGGGAGATCGCCGACGACGTGACCGACGACCACAACGCCGACGGGGTCGCCGCGTACCTGGAGACACTGCTCGCGACCGCCGGACGGCCGGTCAGCCCGGGCCCCGACCCGGCACGCCCCTGAACGGCGGCGGGCCTGGTCGGCGGGTCGGGGACTGACCGGTGACGGGTGGGCCACCCTGCCGCTTCCAGGTGCGGGTGAAAATCGTGGTGTCGGCCCGGCTGACCGCCGGCAGCGCCCCGACCGTGCCGGTCAGGTGGGCGTAGACGGCCGCCAGGTCGGGCAGCAGCAGGCTCACCACGAGCGGGACCGGGCCGCTGGTCGCGGCGGCGAACGAGACGTCGGGATGCCCGGCGAGGGTGTCGCCGACCTCGGCGAGTGCGGACGGCGGCACGGTGAGCCAGAGCATCGCCCCGGTCCGCATCCCGACCGCCCGGGGGTCGAAGTCGACCTCGAAATGGAGCACGCCGGTCTCGTGCAGTGCCCGGAGCCGGCGCCGGGCGGCCGACTCGGAGACGCCGACCCGGGCGGCGAGGTCACTGACCGGGGTACGACCGTCGCGGCCGAGTTCGGCGAGGATGTGCTCGTCGACCGGGCTAAGGTCGGGTCTTCGCCGTTGCGCGGCGTCCTGGGGCCGGTGGGCCCGGCCCTGCGCTGCCGGGTGGGGGGTGGGGGGCCGGATCACCCGCTCTGGGCGGTCAGGCTTGATCCCGTCGCGGGCGATCCGGCCCCCCACCTGTGGCGGTGCCGCGTCCGTCGACGGTTCCGGCTGGTCGGCGGTGAGCCGGGCCGCCGCGGCCGGGTCGAGCGGGGCGGGCCAGCCGCGCCACGGCGCCCGGCCGGCCCGGAACCGGTGCAGGATGCAGTACGCGGCGAAGCCCACCACCCGGGGAGTCCGGTCCAGCCGGGTCAGCAGGTTCTCCTCCTCCTCGGCCGAACCGGCCCGCAGACCGCAGACGATCTCGCCTCCGCCGGAGGTCCGTACCCAGGTGGTGGCCGGGTGGCCGGCCAGCGCCGAGGCGATCCGGTCGGCCCGGTCGGGGGTGCACTGGATCCGCAGCAGCCACGGTGTCCCGCCGACCGCCCAGTACGGGCTGCGTCCGACCACCCGTACCGTGCCGTCGGCCCGGAGCCGCTGGTAGCGGCGGGCGACGGTCTGGGCGGGCAGTCCGAGCGCCCGGCCGATCTGTTCGAACGAGGCCCGGCCGTCGAGCTGGAGTGCCTGGACGATCCACTGGTCACGCTCGTCCAGGACGTTTTCCACCGTTTCAGTCTGGACGAATACGGGTTTCCGCCGTGGTAGGCGGTGGGGCGGGTCGTTCCGGGTGTGCCGACCGCAGAGTGGGTCACCGGCACCTGTCGGCTCGGATCCCTCGGGAGCAGCCCCATGCGGAAGTGGTGTCCACTGGTCGCGGTCGGTCTGGGCGCGTTCATGCTGCTGGTCGACGTCACCATCGTCAACGTCGCGCTGCCGGCGATGTCGGCCGACCTCGGTACGTCCTTCGGCGGCCTGCAGTGGGTCGTCGACATGTACGCGTTGACCCTGGCCGCGCTGCTGCTCGGTGCCGGTACGGTCGCCGACCGGCTCGGCCACCGGCGGGTCTACGTCGGCGGGCTCGGGCTCTTCGCGCTCGCCTCGCTGGGCTGCGCCCTCGCGCCGTCGACCGGACTGCTGATCACCGGCCGGGCGGTACAGGGGATCGGGGCGGCGGCGATGTTCGCCACCACGCTCGCCCTGCTCGGTACGACGTACCGGGGGCGGGACCGGGCCCTCGCGTTCGGCGTCTGGGGCGCGGTCAACGGTGCCGCCGCCGCAGCCGGCCCGATCCTCGGCGGGCTGCTCACCGAACACCTGGGCTGGCCATGGATCTTCGCGGTGAACGTACCGGTGGCGGTGGCGGCGATCCTGCTCACCCTGCTGACCGTCGGGCCGGGGGACCGGACGGGCCGACGACGACTCGACCCGTTCGGGATCCTCACCTTCACGGTCGCGGCGGGCGCGGCGACGTACGGGCTGATCCACAGCGGCGAGGCGGGCTGGGCGGAGCCGGGTTCGTGGCTGCCGCTGCTGGTGGCGGCACTGGCGCTGGCGGCGTTTGTCGTCGTGGAGCGGCGGACGGCCGAGCCGATGCTGGATCTCGCACTGTTCCGGCACCGGACGTTCGTCGGGCTGGTCGGCGCCGGGGCGGTGTTGTCGCTGTCGGCGTGGGCGATGTTCCCGTACGCCTCGATCTGGATGCAGGACCGGCTCGGACTGGGACCGGTCGCCACCGGGCTGGTGCTGATGCCGATGAGCGTGGTCTCGTTCGTGGTGCCGCTGCTGATGGGACGGTTCGGGCACGCTGTCCCGGCCCGCTGGTCGGTGTCGGTCGGGCTGCTGCTGATCGGGATCGGCGACCTGCTGCAGGCCCGGGTGCACGCCGACTCGGGCGCGGGGGTGCTCGTCCCGGGTCTGGTCTGTGTCGGGTTGGGCGCGGGACTGGCGCTGCCGCCGATGTCGTCGGCGCTGCTCGGTGCGGTGCCCCGGGAGCGGGCCGGGATGGCCGGCGGGGCGCTGAACTCCGCCCGCCAGCTCGGATTGGCGCTCGGGGTGGCGGTGCTGGGCAGCGTCTTCGCCGCCGCCGACGGGCCGGCCGGGCCGGCCGCCGACGTCGCCACCGCGCTCAACACCAGCTATCTGCTCGCCGGCGGACTGGGGTTGGCGGGTGCGGTGCTCGCCTTCGGGCTCGTCCGTACCGGCGGCCGACCGGATCCGGGTGACCGGGCGGGCGCCGGACACCGGCCCGAACCCGAGCCGGCGGCTACTCCGGTGCCGGCTCGGGCGGCTCGCCGATCGGAAAAAGGATCGGACTGAGCAGGTAGGGAGTGCGGTCCGGAGTGGGAGGACCGGCCAGCCGGGGTGCGATGGCGGCGCGGAGTTCACCGATCAACTCGGCGAGTTCCTGCCGGGTCAGCCAGACCGCGTGCTGCCGGTAGCCCACCAGGTCGGCGGCCGGGTCGGCGTGTTCCCGGTCGAGGTAGGCGTTGAACTCGGAGATCAGCGTTGCCATCGCGATCGCGAACACCCGGCGGTGGTCCTCCGACGACGCCGACGCGGCGGTGTCGGCATCGATCACCGCCCGTTCCCGGTGGAGCCGGTAGCGCCGCTCCACCGCGCCGCGTACCCGCTGTTCGGCCTCGACCTCGAGAATGCCGCCCTCGGCGAGTAGCCCGACGTGCCGGTAGAGGGTCGCCTTCGAGACGTCGGGCATCCGGGCGCAGAGTTCGGCGGTGGTGAGTGCCCGTCCGCCGGCCATGGCGTGCACGATTCGTAGCCGTACCGGATGCACCAGCAGTTCCACCCTGTCCATCAGCAGACGATCTCAGATCTGATACCGTTCTCAAAGTTGAGAACGATGAGAGAGGCGACAAGACCGCATGCGCCAACAGATATCCGAGCCAGCTCCGGTGGGACGGCACCACGAGGTCGGCGGACGTCGACTGATGCTGCACCGGTCGGGCACCGGCGGCCCGAGCGTCGTGTTCCTGCCCGGCGCCGGCCTGGTCGGTCTGGACTTCCTCGAACTACAGGAGGCGACGGCCGGTTTCACCACCAGCGTGCTCTACGACCGTGCCGGAACCGGGTGGAGCGACAACGTCGAGTTGCCCCGCACCCCCGGTGCGGTCACCGACGAACTCCGGTCACTGCTGCGGGCAGGCGAGGTACCCGCGCCCTACCTGCTGGTCGGGCACTCTCTTGGCGCGTTCTACGCGCGCCGCTACGCCCAGCGCTTCCCGGACGAGGTGGCCGGCCTGCTCCTGTTGGACCCCGGTCACGAGGACATCCTCGCCCACCTGCCCGACGAGGCAGCCGAGATGGGCGAGAGGATGAAGCCGGACCTGGACCGGCTACCGGAGCTGACCGACGAGCAGGTGCACTCCGCCCGCCAGCAATACACGAAGATCTACGACAGATGGCCCGAGCCGGTCCGGACGGCTCTTGTCGACCATCACCTCGCGACCTGGCGGACGGGCACTCGGGAGACCCTCAACTTCGAGACCGAGGTCTACGACGAACTCCGACACGGGGGCGAACTACCCGACGTGCCGCTGGTCGTGCTCACCGCGCTCGGCGACAACCCGTACTGGGCGGGATTCGCCTCCGAGGAGTTGATCCGCCAGGCCCAGGACGGCATCCGCGCCATGCACGCGGCGATGGCCGCCGCCGTGCCACACGGCGAGCACCGGGTGGTCGAGGACGCCTCGCACCAGTTCCTGCACGTGCAACAGCCGGACGCCGTACTCCGGGCGATCCGTGACCTGGTCGACCGGGTGAACGGGCAGCGATAGCGGCCGGGGTCGGCCCGACGGTTCGCCGGGTCGTCAGAGGTACTGGCCGGGGCCCTGACCCTCGCCCGGGTGTCCGTGGCCGCCGGGCATGCCGGGCAGTCCACCAGGTCCCATCGGCAGGGCCGGGCGACCACCGGAACGCATCTGCTCCAGCTGCATCCTGGCCGCCATCTGCTGGGCGACCAGTGCGGCCTGGATGCCGTGGAACAGGCCCTCGAGCCAGCCGACCAGCTGGGCCTGGGCGATCCGCAGTTCGGCCTCGCTCGGCGCGGCATCCTCGCCGAACGGCAGCGAGAGCCGGGCCAGTTCCTCCCGCAGCTCGGGGGCGAGCCCGTCCTCCAGTTCGACGATCGAACGCTGGTGGATCTCGCGCAGTCGTTGCCGGCTGGCGTCGTCCAGCGGGGCGGCCTTGACCTCCTCCAGCAGCTGCTTGATCATGCTGCCGATCCGCATCACCTTCGCCGGCTGCTCGATCAGCCGGGCCGGGTCCTCGCCCGACGACTCGCCGTCGGTGGGTACGGTGCCGACCGGGCGTCCGTCCGGGCCGACCACCAGCACCGCACCGCCGGGCCGGTTACCGCTGGTCGACTCGTTGCTGTCTTCCGGGGAGCGTGGCACGTCGGTCATGCTCCCATCTTTGCGCAACCCGCCGGGTCGGCGCGCGCCGGCACCGCCCCGGAGCGGACGGGCAGGTGCGGGGTGGGCCGACCGCACCCGGTACGGTCCGTGCGTGGTCGACAACCCAGCCGCCGGATCCGGGACACCGGCTGCCGACCTCCATCCGCCGGATCCGGCCGCCGCTTCCGCCGACCCACGCGCCGTCCTCGACCGGCCGGCACCGCCACCCGACCTGCAGATCCGGTACGGCGACCACCCCGACCACGTCGCCGACCTGCGGATTCCGGCGGCCGGTCCGACCCGGCCACTGGTCGTGGTGATTCACGGCGGCTTCTGGCGGGCCGAGTACGACCGTCGACACACCGGTCCGCTCGCCGCCGACCTCGCCGACCGGGGTTGGCCGGTGGCGCAACTGGAGTACCGGCGCACCGGTCAACCGGGCGGCGGCTGGCCGGGCACCCTCGACGACGTACTGGCCGGAGTCTCCGCGCTGCCCGAGCTGGCCCGGGCGGCACTACCGGCCGGACGGGTCGCCCCGGGCCCGCCGATCCTGCTCGGCCACTCCGCCGGCGGCCACCTCGCGATCTGGTACGCGCTGCGGGCGCCGGACGGCGTACGCGGGGTGCTCGCCCTGGCGCCGGTGGTCGACCTGGCCGAGGCGTACCGGCTGGACCTGGACGGGGGCGCGGTCGCCGCACTGCTCGGCGGCGGCCCGGACGAGGTGCCCGACCGGTACGCGGCGGCCGACCCGGCACGGAGCGCCGCGCCAACGGTACCCACGGTGATCGTGCACGGGCGGCAGGACCGGCAGGTGCCGGTGGAGCTGAGTGTCGGGTACGCGACGTCCCGCACTCCCACGGCGGAGTTGCGTCTGATCGAGTTGCCGGACTGTGAGCATTTCGCCGTCATCGACCCGCTATCCCCCGCGTGGACTGCGGTGATAGCCGCGTTACATTCGTTCGTCGAGTGATCTCCTCGCCATTGACGCAGCGTCGCGTAGCCGGTAGAACGCCGGAGGGGCTGCGATCCGACCGCCCCTCCGGGAGGAAATTCGTGTCGCAGATGGACCGCAGACAGGCCCTCAGGTTGCTGGGCGCGCTGGGTGCCACCGGGCTGACCGCCGCGTGCGGTCGCTGGGGCGACGGCGGAACCGGGGACTCGACCAGCGACGAGCCGGTCCGGATCGGCATGATCACCTCGCAGTCCGGTGCCTACAAGGCGATCGGTGACGAGATGGTCCGGGGCTTCCAGCTCTACCTCGACCTGAACGACCAGCGGCTCGGCGGCCACCCGGTGGACCTGATCATCGCCGACGAGGGGGACAGCCCCCAGTCCGGCACCGCCGCGCTGGACGACCTGCTCAGCCAGCGCGTCCTGGCGCTGACCGGGGTGGTCAACTCGGACGTCATGTCCGCGATCCGCGAGAAGGTCGAGTCGTCGAAGGTTCCGCTGGTCAGCTCCAACGCCTCCCCGGCCACGCTGCAGAGCGTCGTCTACATCTGGCGCACCTCGTACGTGAACGACGAGCCGGGCCGCGCACTGGCCCCGTACATGGCACAGCGGATCCCGGCCGGTGGTCGGATCACGATCGTCGCGCCGAACCACGACGCCGGGTTCGACGCGGTCCAGGGTTTCCGGCAGAGCTTCGGCGAATCCGACGACCGGATCGCGGAGCCGGTGATCTGGACGAAACACGTCAAGGGCAAGCCCGCCAAGAACGCGTACGCCACGGTGATCAGCCAGGTGATGGCCCGGAATCCGGACGCGGTCTACTGCTCCTTCGCCGGCGAGTCCGCCGTCGAGTTCCTCAAGCGGCTGCACGAGGCCGGCTACCGCAACGACATCTACGCGCCGGGCTTCCTCACCGAGGGCACCGTGCTCGACCAGCTCAAGGTCAGCGAGGCCGAGGGGATCGTCACCTCCCTCAACTACTCCGCGGACCTGAACAACGCGGCCAACCGCCGGTTCGCCTCCGCCTTCCGCAAGGCCCACGGCTCGACGCCGACGACGTACGCGATGGCGTCGTACGACGCGGCACAGGTCCTCGACAAGGGGATCCGGCTGGCCAACAGCGAACTCACCCCGTTGACCCTGAACCTGGCGCTCGGTCGGGTCGGGCAGATCGACAGCCCGCGGGGTCCGTGGCAGTTCAACCAGCCCCGTACCCCGCAGCAGAAGTGGTACCTGCGGCGGGTGCAGCGGGACGGTCAGGTGCTGTCGAACGTGCTGATCAACGAGCTGGCGACGCTGGGCTGAGGGCCGCGTCCGGACCGGTCCACTCCGGTCCGGCCGGCTACGACTACGACTACGGCCGAAGTTCGGCGACGCAGCACTTGACGCTGCCGCCGCCCTTCTTCAGCTCGGACAACTCGACCGGCACCGGAACGTACCCGGCTGCCGCGACCTTGGCCGCCATCCCGGTCGCCTCGCTGTTCAGGACGACGTGCCGGCCGTCGCTGACCAGGTTGAGCCCGAACGCGACCGCGTCGGCCTCGTCGGCCCGGATCGCGTCCGGGAAGAGCCGGGCCAGCACCTGCTGCGAGGCGGGCGAGAACGCCTCGGGGTAGTAGACGACGGTCCGGTCGTCAAGCGGGGCGAGCGCGGTGTCCAGGTGGTAGAAACGCGGGTCGACCAGGCGCAGCGAGATCACCGGTCGGCCGAGCACCTCCTGCGCCTCGGCGTGTGCGGCGGTGGCGGTACGGAAGCCGTACCCGGCGAGGATCAGGCCACCGTAGGCGTCGGGGAGGTAGGTGAAGTCGCCCTCCCCCTCGTTGATCTCGACGGGCGGCACGTGACGCCAGCCGTACGCCTGGTAGAACGCCTGGTGGGCGGCGGCCTCGGCGGCCCGCTGCCGGTGCCGGAACCGGGCGCCGTAGCTGACGCCGTCCACCACGAACGCCCCGTTGGCCGCGTAGACCATGTCGGGCAGCCCCGGCTCCGGGGCGAGTTCGTGCACCGTGTGGCCGAGGTCCAGCAGGGTCTCCCGCAGGCGGTGCCACTGCTTGGCGGCGAGTTCGGAGTCGACCGGGGTGGTGACGTCCATCCAGGGGTTGATCGCGTACTCCACGGTGAAGTACTCCGGCGAACAGAGAAGGTATGTCCGCTTTCTGGGGATCCTCGGCTGGTTCACGAATCCAAGGGTAGGTACGGTGCAGGTTAACTAACAGCCGGAACTGTTGCCTGAGAGAGGCGGAACGTTGCAGATTGACGACGTCGACCAGCGAATCATTGCGTCACTGGTGGCGGATGCCCGAATGTCGTACGCGGAGATCGGCGCCCGGGTCTCGCTCTCCGCCCCGGCGGTGAAGCGGCGGGTCGACCGGCTCCGGGCCGTCGGGGTCATCCGGGGATTCACCGCCGTCATCGACCCGGCCGCGGTCGGCTGGAACACCGAGGCGTTCGTCGAGCTCTTCTGCACCGGCCGGACCACCCCGGCGCAGATCGCGGTGGCGACCCGGCGACACCCGGAGGTGGTCGGCGCGTACACCGTCTCCGGCGAGGCGGACGCCCTGGTGCATCTGCGGGCCGCCGACATCGCCCACCTGGAGCAGGCCCTGGAGCGACTGCGCGCCGAACCCTTCGTCACCTCGACCCGGAGCATGATCGTGCTGTCCCGCCTGGTCGACTCACCGACGGTGATCTCCGCGCCCGCCTGATCCGCCCGCCGGGGACCGGCAGTTGGGCCGGTGGCCGACAGGAGGAGTCAAAGATTCTTGACATCATGTCGATGAATCTTTACTTTTGACATGTCAGGTTTCTTTTACATGAGGAGCGGGACATGTCCTCCGAGAAGAAGCGCACCTGGATCTCTGCCGTGGTCGGCGTCGCCGTACCGGTCGCCTACCTGGCGATCGTCCTGTCCAAGGTGCCGGGTACGGACGTGTCGAGGATCGCCTACGTAGGGCCGATGCTCACCTCGATCGGCGTCGGGATCGGCGCGGGCATCGTCCTGGCCGTCGTGACCGCCATGGCCTCGCCGAAGGATGCGGACAGGACCGACGAACGGGACCGGGAGATCAATCGGCGGGGCGAACACGTCGGTTTCTACGTCATGAGCATCGTCGCGATCGTGCCACTGGCCCTCGCGATGGCGAAGGTCGAGCACTTCTGGATCGCACACGCGCTCTACCTGGCGTTCGTCCTGGCCGCACTGGCGTCGGCGGCCGTGAAGATCGACGCGTACCGGCGGGGCTGGTAGCCATGGGCAAGCCGACCAGGGTCACCAACTCGATCCGGGCGCTCCGCTTCGCCCACGACGAGATGACCCAGGCGGAGCTGGCCGATCGCATCGGGGTGACCCGCCAGACCATCATCGCCATCGAGCAGGGTCGTTACTCGCCGTCGCTGGAAGTGGCCTTCCAGATCGCACGCGTGTTCCGGGTGCCACTCGACGACGTCTTCGGATACCCCGACACCGACCAGTGAGCCGACCCACGACACGGCACGCGAGAAGACGGCTCGCGGCCCGGTTCCACGCACCCGAAATCAGGGAGAGAACGCGCACAACCCCAACGCCTCGTCCGGATCGTAAGGAGCCCCGATGCACGAGCTGACCCGTACCGCCCGGATGACCGGGCTGTTCTACCTCGGCATGGCTATCACCGCCGTACTCGGCTTCCTCGTCATCCGCCCGCAGCTCTTCGTGGCCGGCGACCCTGACGCGACGCTGGCCAACCTGGTCACCCACGATTCGCTCGCCCGCGCGGGCGTCGCCCTGGAAATGGCCATGGTCGTCACCCAGGCCCTCACCGCCGCCTGGTTCTACCGCCTCTTCCGCACCGTGAACTCCTTCGCCGCGAGCGGTATCGCCGCCTTCGGCCTCGTCAACGCGGTCGTCGGCCTCGTGAGCGCGGTCATGCTGGCCACGGCGATCCAGGTCTCCGCCGACCCGGTCGGCGAGCCGACGGCCACCGTCCAGATCCTGTACCTGGTCAGCCTCAACATGTGGGGCGTGGGAGCACTGTTCTTCGGCCTGTGGCTGATCCCGATGGGCTGGTGCGTGCTGCGCTCCGGCTGGATGCCCCGCGTCCTGGGATGGCTCCTCATGGTCGGCGGCGTCGGGTACGTGTTGAGCCCGTTCGTCCTCTACCTCGCTCGCGACGCACAGGTCCTGTTCGACGCGATGGCGTACCCCGCGTCCATAGGCGAGTTCTGGATGGTCGGCTACCTGCTCGTCCGTGGCGTGGGCCGGAAGGCACCGGACGCCGCGCCGCCACCCGTCCACCCACCGGCAGCGGTGGCGGGCTGACGCGCTCGGGTCGCGGGCGCGCTCACCTGCCGCAGACAACGCACGGCCAGCCGCCGGTCACCATGCGCAGGCACGGGTCATGGCGGGTGGTGGGAACGCGAGCGGCGACCGGCGCGTCAGAGCCGGCATGACCGCTGACCGGGGAAGCCGCTCTGTCACCGTCGGCACCGCGCTGCTCGCGGGGCTGGCACTGCTCACCAGTACGCTGCTGGCCGGCTGCACCGCCGAGCCCGATCCGGTGGCGTCACCACCACACGACCCCGGCGTACCGGCGGCCGGTGGGATGCGACTCGTCTCGTTCAGCTCCTGCGCCGACGCGTTGGCCGGGCTCCGGGCCGCGGCCAGCGCGGCCGTCGGACCGTACGGCTTCCAGAACGGCCGGGCCTGGACGTTCGGCATCCCGGAGGTGGCCCGGGACACCGCCGGCGGCAACGAACGGGCCGCCGACGCGGGCAGTGAGCAGGCCGGGCCGGGGGGATCCGGCTACTCCGGCACCAACACGCACGAGGCCGGGGTGGACGAGCCCGACCTGGTGAAGACCGACGGCCGGCGCATCGTCACGGTGAGCCGGGGCGTGCTCCGGGTGGTCGAGCCGACGAGTCGACGGGTGACCGGCAGCCTCGACCTGGACCCCGGCGCGGACCGCCACGGGTGGCCCGAGGCGAACCTGCTGCTGCACGGCGACCGCGCCCTGGTGCTGGTCCGCCAGTCCGGGTTCGCGCTGCCCGAACCGGCGATCCGCCGAGGTGGGGCGGAGGTGCCGCCGATCGACGAGAAGACGGTGGTCGGACCCCGGCTGATCCTGGTCGACCTGGCCGGCGCGCCGAAGGTGCTCGGCGAGTACCGGATCGACGGTGACCTGCTCGACGCCCGCCAGGTCGGCGCGATGGTACGGGTGGTGGTCCGCTCCGGACCACGGCTGGACTTCCCGATGTACAAGGGCGCGAAGCCGGTCGACGAGGAGAAGAGCCGCGCCGCCAACCGGAAGATCGTCGAACGGGCCGGCATCGAGACCTGGCTGCCCCGCTACGAGACGATCGAGAACGGCCGGGTCAGCTCCGGGCGGGTCGACTGCGAACGGCTGAGCCGACCGGCGGTCTACTCCGGCACCTCGCTGCTCTCGCTGCTCAGCTTCGACCTCGGCACCGGCCGGATCGGCGACGGCGACCCGGTCACGGTCGCCGCCGACGGCGACACCGTCTACAGCAACGGATCCCGGCTCTACATCGCCGCCGACCAGCGTTGGCGGGCGCTGCCGACCCGTGGCGACGGCACCGTCGCCACGCCCGACCCGAAGGACGAGCAGACCGAGATCTACCAGTTCGACACCACCGGAACCGGCCGACCCCGGTACGTCACCGCCGCCACCGTGCCGGGCTGGCTGGTCAACCAGTACGCGATGTCCGAGTGGGACGGTCACCTCCGGGTCGCCACCACCACCGGCGGCACCTGGGGCGAGAACCCGAAGTCGAGCTCCGGGGTGTACGTCCTGCGTGCCGACGGGTCGACGCTGACCGAGACCGGTCGGGTCACCGGGCTCGGCAAGGGGGAACGGATCTACAGCGTCCGCTTCGTCCAGGGCACCGGCTACGTGGTCACCTTCCGGCAGACCGATCCGCTCTACACGGTCGACCTCCGCGATCCCCGGGCACCGAAGGTCACCGGCGAACTCAAGATCACCGGCTACTCGGCGTACCTGCATCCGGTCGGCGACGGCCGGTTGATCGGGATCGGCCAGGAGGCGGACAACCAGGGGCGTACCCAGGGCACCCAGGTCTCGCTCTTCGACGTCTCGGATCCGACCCGGCCGACCCGGATCGCCCAGCACCACGTCCGGTACGGGCACTCCGAAGCCGAGTTCGACCCGCACGCGTTCCTCTACTGGCCGGCCGACGGCACCCTGGTGGTGCCGCTGACCACGTACCAGCCGCAGGGCGGTTCGCCCGGTGGTGGGGCGATGGTGCTGCGGGTCGGCGCCACCAGCCTGACCGAGGCGGGTCTGGTCGACCACGCCGGGACGACCGGCCCGGAGCCGGGCTCGATCCGCCGGTCACTGGTGGTGGGCAACGTGCTCTGGACCGTCTCCGACAGCGCCCTCAAGGCCACCGACCTGACCACCCTCGGCACGCTCGGCGTGGTCCGACTCTGAAACCCTGACCGGCCCGCCACGGCCGGGCACCGCCGCCTGCCAGGCGTGGGAACGGAGCTGTTCCCACGCCCGGCGGCGGTCCGGTTACAGGTACATCCCGGTACGGTGCCCGCTGTCCCGCTGTCCCGACTTGTCCCCCTCGCCGAAGAACCGCCGACCGCCGAACTCACCGTGCAGCCGGTCGTCGAGCTCGTCGGCCAGTCCGGTCATCACCTGTACGGCGAGCATCAGGTGGGTGGCCTGGAAGTTGCGTCCGAAGACCGGGATCGAGGCCCAGACGGTGTCGTTGGTGCAGTAGAGCCGTCCGATCGGCATCCGGTTGGTCAGCTCGGAGAGCTTGACGTAGAGCTGCTCGGTCGGCTCGATCTCGGTGAGCACCGGGGAGAAGACGTCGACCAGCGGCGGGTTGTCCCGGACCCGGACGAAGACCATCGCCGAGCCGGCCCGGATGCCGATGTCGCCGTCGGAGTCGACCTGGAGCTGGTCCGCCGACGACTTCAGCATCGCCGAGACGACGGTCTTGACCCGTTCCTCCAACGCCATCGAATCGTCGGCGGCCCGCACGGCCCGGGCGGCGGCAAGAGCTTCGTCGAGGTCGAGTTCCACGCCCGCGTCCGCCGCCACCTCCGGCCGGGCGGTGCCGAGCGGCTCCACCGGAATCGGCTCGTCCTCGGCGTCGTGGACCAGGAAGACGAGGAAGGCCGGGTGCGGGGCGCCGTACACGTCACGCAGCGTGCGCGAGACCGTGGTGGCGAGCCGGCTCGCCTCGGCCGTGGTGGTACGCATCCCGAAGTGGTCACCGGAACCCTCGACCACCCCGGGCGGCGACCAGCCGAGCGCGATCATGTCGGCGACCGCGGACCGGTCGAGCCGGTAGCCCTGCGGCAGCGCGGCGTTACCCACCGCCCGTACGTCGATCCGGCCGTCCTCGCCGACCTCGATGCTGACCGAGTAGACGGCGTCCCCGGTGCCGGAGGCGGTCGGATCGAGGGTCAGCGCGATCTGCGTCCCGGGCGGCAGACTCCGCACCTGGTTGGCCAACGCCCGAGCGAAGTCCTGCCACGCCTCGGTCACCTTGACCCGCAGGTCAGCGGTGGTGGGCTCGTCGAGCAGGATCGGCTCGTACTGATCGGCCAGGTTGCCCTCGACTACCTCGCCTCCCGGCAGTTCCGGGTTGTCAGCCGTCATCGGTCGCCTCCGTCCGTCAGGCACCGCACACCCTACCCAGCGAACCGGGAGGGCGGGACACTGCGGACCCGGATCGGACAGTAGGCCGCCGTCAGGACGGAAACACCCGGCGACACAACGGCGGCGGCCGCGGCGGCCGCGGCTCCTGCCGAGATCGGGCCATGCCGCGGTCTGTTGACGTGCGAGCTGTCAGCTTCGGATATCCAGGCCGGTGCGGTCGATCGCCGCCCGGAGCTGGCTGAGCCACTCGGTACCCAGCCGGCGCCCGTTGGGGAGTTGGTCGCCTCGATCCCAGCGCCACGTTGTGATCATCGCCAGCACGAGGATCCGGCATTCACGTAACAGTCCTTGATCAACACCTGGATAGTGCCCGCCGACGTCTTCGGGCGTATGGGCGAGGTCGAACTCGACCGGACCACGGCAGCACGTCTCGAGGTCTATGAAGAGCAGCCCGTCCTTCGTGGCAAGCACGTTGCCGGGGTGCGGCTCGCCGTGCAGTAGCTGCTCGGCGCCGCCACGTCGGCCGATCACTCGCCGCAGGCTTCGTAACGTGTCGCCGAGGAGTTCCCGGTCCACGTCGCGCAGGGCCGGGGTGCGGTCGCGGCTTGCCACGAGTTGCTGGGCCTGCTCGACTCGATCCGTGAAGTGCGGCGTGGGGAGATCGAGATTGCGCATGCCGGCATGCAGCCGCCCGAGTGCATCGGCGTAGTCGGCTGGCGAGACCTCGCGGGACGTCGCAGACTCGTAGTAGGTCCACAGCGTGACCACGAACCCGTCGCGCTCGTGGACACGTGGCTCCACTCGAGACTCAAGCGCGGCTACCGGGCTCCCGGATTCGGCGAGCCGTTGCGCAAGCTCGATCTCGGCGTACGCGATCTGATCCGCTGCAGGTGCCACCCGGGCCAGGACGTCACACGGCAGCAGACGCAGAGTCAGCTTGTTCGAGTCCTGAAGGACGACAGCGTCGTCGACCGCCAAGCCGACTGATGCTGCGATCGACATGGCGGCGGCCACCGCACGCTGAGTCTCCAACGCCCGCATCGCCGGCCCTCTCCCTTGCGCGCTGCCGTACACACCGCCGAACTCCATGACCATCAGCCGGGCGGGTTCGGCGACCCGGCCGACGTTCATGGTCACAGCTACGCGCGGCGGGCGTGGGCGGCGAAGAACTCCCAGATCACCTGGGTGCCGTCGACGGCCGCCTGGTACCCGGTCGGCGAGGGCCACGCATGGCCCATCTCGTTCACCGTGTAGTCGACCACCTCACTACCGTCCGGGCACTTGCTGACCGTACGGTTCACCGTCTTCCCCCGGTCGACCCAGACCGGCTCGCCGACCTGGCAACCGAGGTTCTTCTGCCAGTTGGTCAGCCCGCTGTACATCCGGGCTGCGTTACGGTCGTCGTGGCCGATGAACGTGAGCAGCGACACCGGCCGGGACGGCTTGTAGCCGGGGTCGTGCCCGGCGGGGCCACCGGCGAACGGGCCGCTGACCGGGGCGATGGCGGCGAACAGTTCGGCGGCCTCGACGCCGAGGTTGTACGTCATGCCGGCGCCGGAGGAGAAGCCGGTCGCGTACACGCGGTTGGGGTCCACCGACCACTTCTCCACCAGCTCGCCGACCAGCGCCCGGACGAAGGTGATGTCGTCGCCCTGGTCGGGCAGGCGGCTGAACTGGCGGCCCTTCGCCTTCGGGTAGGCGACCAGGAAACCCTCACGGTCGGCGATCGCGTCGAGTCCACTGCTCTCGCGGAGGCCCTCGACGCTCTGGTCGGTGCCGTGCAGGGCGACGACCAGCGGAGTCGGCATGCCCGGTCGGTATCCGGGCGGGGCGTGCAGCTCCCAGGTGCGTTCGGCGCCCGCCTGGTCGAGCCCCATGGTGTGGTCACCGGGTGCCGGCGACACCTCGGGTCGGGCCGGGCGGGACGATCCCGGGGAGCCGCCCGGGCCCGTCGCCTCGTCCGTGCCGCAGCCGGTGGTGCCACCGAGCATGGCCGTGACCGTGACCGCCGTCAGGATTCCGCGTCCGAGCCTCCACGACATGTGTCCCCCGTTCGATTCACTGCGTCATCGTGTCCTGCCGCGGGTATCCGGATGCCCGGCGTCCCGACTGGCGCCTGGTGGACGTCCGACCCGCCGCCGATCGTCGGTTGTTCCGCTGGGTCGTCTCCACGACAGCTATGTCAAAGTTGACATAGCTATGCTGCAGCCGGGAGGTACCGGGAGGTAACAGTTTGGCCACTGTCAGCACGCTGGGTTACGCCCTGCTCTGCACCCTGCATCGCGGCCCGCTGACCGGGTACGACATCGTGCGGCGGATGCGTAAACCCATCGGCTACTACTGGACGGCGCAGCAGAGCCAGATCTATCCCGAGCTGGCCCGACTGTCGACCGCCGGGCTGATCGAGCACGAGGCCGAGGCGGGTCCGGGGCCGAGGCAGCGTAAGACGCACCGGCTCACCGACGCCGGGCGCGAGGCACTGGCCGCCTGGCTGGTCGAGCCGCCCGCCCCGCGCGCTCCCCGGGACGAGGCGGTGCTGAAGACGTACGCCCTCGCGGCGGCCGACCCGGTACGGATGCGGCGGTTCTATCTCGCCGAGGCCGAGACGTACCAGCGACGGCTCGACGACTTCCGGGCACAGCACGCCGAACTGCTCTCCCGGCACGGTGACGACGTCCGGCATCCACAGTTCGGCGCGTACGCCACCCTGGAGCTGGCACTGGCCAGCTTCCCGGCCCGGATCGCCTGGTACCGCTGGTTGGCCGAGAAGATGACCGAACTCGGCAACCTCCGGAACACCCCGACCGACCCGCCGACACCCGACTAGTCCTCGACCAGTCCGTCGGCCGCCTCCGGAACACCCCGACCGGCCCGCCGACACCCGGCTGGTCGAGGAGGTCAGGCCGGCGCGATCGCTCCGGAGTCGCTGGCGGGCGCGCCGGGCTCGCCCGCCGCGCCCGTGCCGGCCGGGGCGGTCGCGTCAGAGTCGGCGCTCGGCCAACCGGTGGCGAGCCGGGCCAGGGCGGCCGCCGCCGTCGCCGGATCGGCTCCCCGACCGACCGCGATCCCGAGCAGGTACGCGGTGACCGGCGCACCGGGCCGGAGCACGTGGTGGGCGACGTCGCGGGCCAGGTCCAGCACCATCCGCACGTCGACCTCGGTCGGGGCCAGGTCGAGTTCGGCGCAGGCCGCCGCCACCCAGTCGTCCATCCTGCTCATCGAATCCACTCCTCCGCCCGGCGTAGGTCCTCGTCAGTGTCGCAGTCGAACCAGGGTGGCGGCCCCGAACCCCGCCAGGCCAGTTCGGCCACGGTCAGCTCGGCCATCAGCGCCCGCACCGACGTACCGGTGAGCACGCCGTCGTGGCGGGTCGCGAGCCGGCCCAGGGCACGCCGCAGCGACGCGGTCCGCCAAACTCCGCACAGCCACTGCGGACGTCCGGTGTCGTCGACATAAACCACACCGTCGGCGGTGGGCGCCCCTTCCAGCGCGGTACGCAGGTCGTGCACCGCCGACGCCGTCAGCAGCGGCAGGTCGGCGGCGAGCAGCGCCACGGTCGCCGGCATACTCCCGACAACGGTGCCCCCGTCGACGGTGTCCTCGGCGGCGGCGGCCCACTCCACGACGGCTGGGCCCCTGTTGCCGCTCGTGCTCCTGCTGACCAGCAGGGCCAGACCGGCCGCGGTGGCCGCGACGGGTCCGCCGCCCGCCGGACGTTCGCGGATCCCGTGCACCCTGGGCGGCAGGCCGTCGGTCGTGCCGACGACGATCCGGGGCTCCGCGTCGGCGACGGCGGCCAGCACCCGTTCCCGCATCGAGCGGCCGCCCACCGGCAGCGCCGGTTTGTCGACGCCACCCATCCGGCGGCCGGCGCCACCGGTCAGCACCACCGCCGCCAAGCGCGACGCTCCCGTAGCCCCTGTCACCCTGGCAACGGTAACCGGGGTTGCCGCCGTACGGTCGACGGTGCCGGAAGCGGTCGTGTCGGAGCACGTACGCCCACCGCCGACCGCCCCACTACCGGGCACGGAGGACCTCCTGTCGTGACCGGTCGGGCGCGTCCCAGCCGTCGAGTGTGGACGGTGGGATGCCGGCCCGCAGTGTCTCGGCGAGCAGCAGCGCGAGCGAGTAGTCGGGCTGTGCCTCCAGCGCCCGTTCGACCGCCACGCTGGCCAAGGCCCCCTGCCCGGCCCGCCAGGCCGCGAAGCACAACAGGGTGGCCGGGGCGGCAACCAGATCCGGCTCGGACCGGCGGAGCACATCCGTCCAGAGCGCCAGCTGCCAGTCCTCCCCGCCGGTACGCTGCCACGCCTCGTCCCGGGTCGGCAGGTGCACCAGCAGCAGGCTGAGCCAGGCCAGCTCGTCGTCGGTGAGCCGCCCCCCGGTGCGGTGCCGGAGCATCGCGATCCGTACGGCGGAGCGCCCGGCCCGGCGCAACGCCCGACGTCCCCGCGGATCGGCCGGTGCGGCCCGGTCCAGCAGCTTCTGCAGCCGGCTCTCCGCCCGCCGGGTGGCCTGGCGCATCGCCTCCCGGGCCGGACCGTCGACCGGCGACACCTGTCGGACCAGCGTCTCCCGGTCGGGGAGCGCCACCTGACCGGCGAAGGTGGCCGCGGCGGCGAACTGGCTGGCCGAGGCGTCGAACCGGGTCCCCTCCGGCGGGCAGCACCCCGGATCGGCGCAGACGTACGACCAGTAGCGGTCGCCGGTGACCCGCAGCGCGTCCAGGACCGGCAGGCCGAAGCGGCCGAGTGCCCCGGTCACGGCGTCGATGACCGGGGTGACCCGGGCGGGTGGGCCGTACCCGACGATCGTGACCGTCTCGACACCCTGGCGGGCGACGACGGCCGCGAGCTGCGCGGCGGCTTCGCCCGGGCCACCAGCGGTTTCACCCGGGCCACCAGCGGTTTCACCCGGGCCACGGGCAGCGGTTTCACCCGGGCCACGGGCAGCGGTTTCACCCGGGCCACGGGCAGCGGCCTCGCCGGCTCCACCGGCGGAAGGTGGCGGCGCGGTGAGGAAGTCGGGCAGGTCTCCCCGGGCCACGAAGACGATGCGGTTCGCCCGTAACGCGATCACCACGACGCTGTCGGCGGGGTGGAAGCCGAGCAGGAACGGTACGGCAGCGAGCAGGTCGGCGGTGGAGCGGACGGAGAGGGTGGCCTGATCGGTCGGAGTCATGCCGGGCAGCCTGGCGAAGCACATCGATGATCAGAAGTGCGCCCCCTGCGCGCCTGTGGACGACACGCCCGACTATCCACAGCTACGTTCCGTAGTCCCCCTGCTCAGGGGCGAATCGGATTGCCGTTGACGCCTACGAGAATTTCGAAGCGACCGGAAGGAGCCCTTCCCTCAGGGACGGCTACCTTGCCCTGATGGACCTGGCGTATCTGCGGGCGCACCCCGGGCAGCTCCCGCTCTTCCTCACCCACCAGCGGATCCGGGAAACGCCGGTGGCCGGCGGGGACATCTGCACCGCGAGCCGGTTGACCCTGGACGACGGCAACTCGATCTTCGCGAAGAGCTGGCCGGAGGGGGCGGCTCAGGGTGTGCCGGAGAACTTCTTCAGCACCGAGGCGGCCGGGCTGCGGTGGCTGCGGGAGACGGAGGCGGTCCCGGTGCACGAGCTGATCGTGGCCCTGCCCGGCCTGTTGGCGTTGGAATGGGTGGAGCCGGGTGAGCCGACCCCGGCGGCGGCCCGCCGGTTCGGCGCCGGACTCGCCGCCCTGCACCGGGCCGGCGCGCCCACGTTCGGCGCCGGGTGGCCGGGTTTCATCGGCGCGCTGCCACAGGACAACACGCCGACCGGCGGCGCCTGGGCACCCTGGTTCGCGGAGCACCGGCTCGTCCCGTACCTGCGGCGGTCGGTGGACAACAACGCGCTCTCCGCGACGGAGGTCACCCTGGTCGAGCGGCTGGTCTCCCGGATCGACGGGTACGGCGCAGCCGAGCCGCCCGCCCGGATCCACGGTGACCTGTGGCCCGGCAACCTGCTCTGGGGTGCCGACGGGCGGGTCTGGCTGGTCGACCCGGCCGCGCACGGCGGGCACCGGGAGACCGACCTGGCCCAGCTCGCGCTCTTCGGTGGTGCCCCGCACCTGGAGCTGATCCTCGACGCGTACCAGGAGGTGTGGCCGCTCGCCGACGGCTGGCGGGAGCGGATCCCGGTGCACCAGCTGCACCTGCTGCTGGTGCACACCGCGCTCTTCGGGGGGACGTATCGGGATGCGGTAGGTACGACGGCTCGCGCCGCGCTGTCGGTGTGACGCGCTACCGTCGAACGATGACCATTCCGGGTTCCCGGCCGGAGGTCGGGGGACTCGTCGACCGGTACGGCCGGGTGGCCACCGATCTGCGCGTCTCGCTGACCGACCGGTGCAACCTGCGCTGCACCTACTGCATGCCGGCGGAGGGGCTGCCCTGGCTGCCGAAGTCGGAGGTGCTGACCGACGACGAGATCATCCGCCTGGTCGGCGTCGCGGTACGCCTGCTCGGCGTGACCGAGGTCCGGTTCACCGGCGGCGAGCCGCTGATCCGTCCCGGCCTGCAACAGATCGTCGCCGCGGTCGCCGCGCTGGAGCCCCGGCCGGTCATCTCGGTGACCACCAACGGGATCGGGCTCGACCGGCTCGCCGCGCCGCTGCGCGCGGCCGGGCTCGACCGGGTCAACGTCTCGCTGGACACCCTCGATCCGGACCGGTTCACCGCGCTGACCCGGCGGTCCCGGCTGTCGGACGTGGTCGACGGGCTGGCCGGGGCGGTCGCCGCCGGGCTCACCCCGGTCAAAATCAACTCGGTGCTGATGCGGGGTGTCAACGACGGTGACGCGCCGGAACTGCTGCGCTTCGCCCTGGCGCACGGCTACGAGCTGCGGTTCATCGAGCAGATGCCGCTGGACGCCCAGCACGGCTGGGACCGGTCGACGATGGTCACCGCGGAGGAGATCCTGGCCGCGCTGCGGGCCGAGTTCACCCTGTTGCCGGATCCGGCCGAGCGGGGCGGGGCGCCGGCCGAGACCTGGCTGGTCGACGGCTGGACCGCCGCCGACGGCCGCCCGGCGAAGGTCGGGGTGATCGCGAGCGTGACCAGGCCGTTCTGCGGCGACTGCGACCGGACCCGGCTCACCGCCGACGGTCAGGTCCGCAACTGCCTCTTCGCGACCGAGGAGTCGGACCTGCGGGCCGCGTTGCGCGGCGGGGCGGACGACGAGGAACTGGCCCGCCGGTGGCGGGTGGCGATGTGGGGTAAGCGGGCCGGGCACGGCATCGACGATCCGAGCTTCCTGCAGCCGGTACGCCCGATGTCGGCGATCGGGGGTTGACAGTGGACGGCACAGCGACGGGGACGACCGTGGTCGTACGCTATTTCGCGGCCGCCCGGGCCGCGGCCGGGACCGCCGAGGAGACCCTGCCCGGCGGACGTACCCTCGACGATCTTGTCGCCGAGTTGACCGACCGGCACGGTGCGCAGCTCGGCAAGGTGCTGGGGTTGGCCAGTTTCCTGGTCGACGGCGTCGCCTGCCATGATCGCGAGGCGCTGCTGCCGCCGGGCGCGACGATCGACGTGTTGCCGCCGTTCGCCGGCGGCTGAGGAGGCCGGGTGTTCGGGGTCCTGGGCTTTGTCGGGACGTTGGTGCTGGTCACCGGCCTGATCCACCTCTACCTCTGGAAGCGGCTGATCCGGGACACCACCCGACCGGGGCGCTGGCGCCGGCTCGGGACGATCGCCGCGCTGGTCCTGGCCCTGCTCGCTCCGGCCACGCTGATCAGCACCCGACAGGGGCTCTACTGGCTCGCCTGGCCGGGTTACCTGTGGCTCGCGGTGATGTTCTACCTGCTGGTCATCCTGGTCGTGCTGGAAGTGCCGATGCTGGCGACCCGGCTGGTGCTGTTCCGGCGTGCCCGCCGTGCCGCACCGGTCGCGGCGCCGCTGGTGGCCGTACCGGCCGCCGGTGGGGCGACGGAGCAGACCTCGGCCGCACCGGACGACCCGACGCCGGCCGTGACCGCCGAGCCGGCCACCGCCGCCGCGGCCGGGGCACCGCCGCAGCCCGCCGGGGCACCGCCAGCGTCCGGGGACGCGCCGCCGGTCGAGCCGGGACACGATCCGGACCGACGTCGACTGCTGGCCCGGGGTGCCGCGATCTTCGCCGGGCTGACCGCCCCGGCGATCGTCGGCTACGGCGTCTGTACCGCGCTCGGCCCGCCACAGGTCGACCGGGTGCAGATCCCGCTCGCCAAGCTTCCCCGGAGCATGGACGGGCTGCGGATCGCCACCGTCTCCGACATCCACATCGGGCCGCTGGCCGGCCGGGCGCACACCGAGCGGATCGTCGCCACCATCAACCGGCTCGACGCCGACCTGGTGGCGGTGGTCGGTGACCTGGTCGACGGTACGGTCGCCGAACTCGGCGACGCCGCCGCCCCGCTGCGCGGCATCCGATCCCGGTACGGCAGCTTTTTCGTCACCGGCAACCACGAGTACTACTCCGGGGTGGAGGAGTGGGTGGTCGAGGTCGATCGGCTCGGGTTGCGGGTGCTGCAGAACGAGCGGCAGGAGATCCTGGCTCGGGGCGGGGCTCTCGACCTCGCCGGGGTGAACGATCCGGCCGGTGCCGGGCTCGGTTTCGCCCAGGGCCCGGACTTCGGTGCCGCGCTCGGTGGACGGGATCCGAACCGGCCGGTGGTGTTGCTGGCCCACCAGCCGGTCAACGTGTACGAGGCGGCGAAGCACGGCGTCGACCTGCAGCTGTCCGGGCACACCCACGGCGGTCAGATCGTGCCGTTCAGTCTTGTGGTCGGCCTGCAGCAGCCGGTCGTCTCCGGGCACGCCACGATCGACGGCACCCAGCTCTACGTCACCAACGGCGCCGGTTTCTGGGGTCCGCCGGTCCGGGTCGGCGCCCCACCGCAGGTGACCCTGGTCGAACTCCGCACACCCTGAACTCGGGCGACAAACCGTTCCGTTCGCGGCGGGCTCGGCGGATGTGGTGTCGGCCCGGACGCGGCCCGTGCTGATGGATCATGTCGACCATCGATCGATGATGAGGGCCGGGTGTGGTCCTTGTCGGTGTCATGGTGTCTCAGCAACCCCGTGATCATCAACAGAACCACACCCGTCTTACATCGCCCTCCAACCGGGCCGCGACACCGCGTACGGCCAGGTCAGAAGTGCCTCATGCGACTACGGCTGCGGGTCGGCCAGCACCGGAGCAGGCGGCGTCGAACCAGACTGCACCGGAGCAGCCGGCGTCGAGTCGGCCGGCTGCGGGTCGGCCAACACCGGAGCAGGCGGCGTCGAACCAGACTGCACCGGAGCAGCCGGCGTCGAGTCGGCCGGCTGCGGGTCGGCCAACACCGGAGCAGGCGGCGTCGAGTTGGGCGAAGGGGTGGAGTCGGCTAGCGCTGGCCCGGCAAGCAGCCCCAAGCCAGCCAGGCCGACCACGACGGCACCGACAACACCCAGGCGGATACGCATACAGTTACCTTTCGTCCAGACTCTGCTGCGCGACGGGCCGAAGCGCGCCGCATTCCACACTCACACGCCTCCCGCGCCCATCGGATTGCGGTGGAGCGAGCTACGTCTCCCGGTGCAATCACCCGACCCGCACAAGCGTGACTACTGGTATGTCGCGACAGGACGGACGCGGGATTGGCGGTACGGATGATCGTGGACGGGAGGCATCGACCACCGGTGCGGGCGGTACGGCCGGACAGTCACCCGGACGACGAACGCGGCGAATTCGAGAGCTTCTACCAGGCGTCGTACAGTCGCCTCGCCAGTCAACTGCACGCCTACCTCGGCGATCGCGCGGAGGCGGAGGACGTGGTGCAGGAGGCGTTCGTCCGGGCCTGGCAGCGATGGTCGGGGATCGGCAGGTACAACGATCCAGCAGCCTGGGTACGTCGGGTCGCGTGGAACCTGGCGACCAGCCGCCTGCGCCGGCTGACCGTCGCTGCCCGGATGCTTCGCCGCCACGCCGACCCGCAGGTCGTACCGGAACTTGGCCCTGATCATGTGGCCCTCGTCGCCGCGTTACGTACGTTGTCGGACCGGCACCGCCGAGCGGTCGTGCTGCACTACCTCGCCGATCTGAGTGTGGCCGAGGTCGCCGACGACCTCGGAGTTTCGAGAGGCACAGTGCTGTCATGGCTGCACCGCGGCCGTATTCGACTCGCTGCCCACCTCATGTCAGACGACCACAGGCGGTGACGTCATGACCAGCCTTACCCCCGATCTCGATCCCGAAGCCGATCGCCGGGTGGCGCGGCTGCTGACGGCTTACCGGGAGACGGCGAACCTGTCGTTCGTGGCACCGCCGGTCGAGACCCTTGTGGCCCGGGCCGGCGGCTCCACCGTTCGCCGTGTCGTCCTGGCGGGAGTCGCGGCGACGGTCATGGCGGTCGTCGCCGGCGGTCTGATGCTCGCGCTCAGCATGCGGCAGCAACCACCACCGCCGTTGACACCGGCACCGTCGCCATCCCCGACGATCTCGGAGCCGACCAACGCGCCGTCACTTGTCCCGCCCGCTCCCGTACTCCAAACGCATGTCCCGGCCAACCCCGTGCCCCTCTCGCGTACGCCTCGGTAGCCGCCTGTCATCGCCGACCTTCTGGCACCCAGCCGTACGTCACCAACGGCGCCGGTTTCTGGGGTCCGCCGGTCCGGGTCGGCGCCCCACCGCAGGTGACCCTGGTCGAACTCCGCACCCCCTGACCAACAGCGGCGTTACCACGAGCATTGAGGATAATTCTGGCATATTGAGTCCCGATGGCTGATGACGTCGGCGTGGTACGGGAGGCAACGGGAGAACATCGCCCGGCCTTTCTCGAACTCTTCTTCGACCTGGTGTTCGTCCTTGCGCTCATCGTGCTCGCGGCGAACCTGTCCGCGACACCGACCGGGTCGGCCGCCGTACAGACGCTGATCCTGTTCCTGGCGTTCTCGCTGGTGTGGGCCCTCACCTCGTGGGCGGCGGACACCTTCAACCTGAACCATCCGCGTGGCCAGGTGCAGGTTTTCTGGGTGATGACCGGCAGTCTGGTGATGTCGACGGCGGTGCCGCAGTCGTTCGACCGGCGAGGGCTGCTCTTCGTGGTCGCGTATCTCGCCATCCACTTCGGGTCGAGCACGTACCTCGCCGTCGCCGGTCGCCAGCACGTGCTACGGATCCGCAACCGTCGGATCCTCTTCTGGGTCAGCATCTCCGGGACAGCCTGGCTCGCCGGCGCGTTCGTTCCCGGTACGCCGCGCACCGCGCTGTGGGCGCTGGCGATCTCGATCGAGTACGGGGCGGCCGTGCTCGGCTGGCCCACCCCGAGACTCGGCCGCTCCTCCGACTGGGAGTGGAAACTCGTCGGTGAGCGTGTCGCCGAACGTTACCGGGAACTCATGGTGATCGCGCTCGGTATGTCGATCTTCATAGCCGCGCTGACGGTCGGCCCCGAAAACCACACGGCCCACCGGCTCGCCGCCTTCGGCGTGGCGTTCGCGACGTCGGTGCTGATGTGGCGGATCTACATTTTCCGGGCCGGTGAGGCGCTACCCGACGCGATCGTCGCCTCCCCCGATCCGTCCAGGTTCTGCCAGTTCGCGGTGGTGGGACATCTCGTCATGATCGCCGGCCTCATCCTCACGGCGGCCGGGACCGCACTTGTCATCAACGACCCGTTGGACCGTCCGCACCCGAACTGGGGCGCGGTCATGCTCGGCGGGCCGGCACTCTTCCTGGCCGGCGCGTCTCGAACGCGGTCGCCATCACGAGTGCCATCAGCAGGACGCCGAACATGATCAGGATGGTGACCAGCCGGATCTTTGACAGGCGTGGGTTGAACAGGTCGGTCAGCCAGACGGTCAGTACCCAGACCCACCACGCGGTGAGCAGCAGCAGGACCATCTCGAACGCGCCGCGCCAGGACAGATTCCCGGCCAGTTCCTGTGACAGCTGGGCGAAGACGACGATGAAGGCGAGATCAAAAAAGAGTTCGAGGAACGACGGAGGTTCGGCCTCGCCGGGTGGACGGCGGATCGCTGGCACCGACTGGCCGACACGCCGCCGCTTCATGTCCTTTTTATACCTCTTCTAGCCCCCCTTCCGGCTTCGTTTGCCACCGCACTCGACAATGCCCGTTATAGCAGCAGATTACCTATTTGCCGATACCCTGGACGAGGTAACCGACGCAGGGAAGGCGGCGGGAAGCAGGCGGGGCGAGCGGATGACCAGAGGCAGGCGAGCCGAACTCGTCCGGCAACTACAGCGCCCGAAACCCATCACGTACGTCGAACTCTTCTTCGACCTCGCCTTCGTGTTCGCCCTGTTCCGGCTCTCGGAGGCGCTGTCCGAACGGCTCCACTGGATCGGCGGCCTCGAGATCCTGCTCATCCTCATGGCCACCTGGTGGATCTGGGCGTACACGAACCTGTTGACCGACAGCCTCGACTCCCGGAGCCTCCGACTCCAGTTGCTGGTCATCGGCTCCATGTTCGGCGCTCTTGCCCTCTCCGCCGCCATCCCGGAGTCGTGGGACGCGCGCGGCCTGCTCTTCGCGATCAGCTACGTCGCGGTCAACCTGGGCCGCAGCGGCATCCTCGCCTACGCACTGCGGCACGACGAGCTTGGTCTCCGGCCGCTCCGGGCCGCGTTCTGGTTCACCGTTTCGGCGGTGCCCTGGTTCGCCGGCGCGCTGGTCGAGGACAACGCCCGGATCGCGCTCTGGAGCCTCGCCATCACGATCGACTACCTGGCCGCACTGCTCGGCTGGCCGACGCCCGGCCTTGGTCGTACCCCGACCCGGGAGCTCAACCTCGCCAGCGAACACTTCGCCGAACGCTACCGGCAGTTCATCATCATCGCGCTCGGCCAGACCATCGCCGTCACCGGACTCACCTTCCACGACAACGACTTCAGCCCGCACCGGGGCGTCGCGTTCGCGCTGTGTTTCATCATCAGCGTGATGCTCTACTGGATCTACTTCCACCGGATCCGGGAGAAACTCGGGCCGAGCTTCTCCGGAGCACCGGACCCGGACGTCCGGACCCGGGAGGCCGGCTTCGCCCACCTGGTCATGGTGGCCGGGATCGTCGCCCTCACCACGGCCGACCAGGAGGTGATCACCAATCCGGCGGAGCCGGCCCGGGCCGCCATGGTCGCGGTCCTGGTCGCCGGCCCCGCCCTCTTCCTCGCCGGGCACGCGCTGCTCGCCCGTCACCTGTTCCTCACGGTCGCCGCCCCCCGGCTGATCGCCGCCGTTGTCCTCGTCGCCGTGGCTCCGGCACTGGTGGGGCTGCCGACCGTGACCATCATCGGCCTGATCGCCGTGGTCCTGGCCGCGATCGTCGGCTGGGATCTGCGGAGCGCCGGCATCAAACCCGGCGACCAGGACCTGCCCCGTCGACTGTGACCAGCCGTACCGCTCAACACCGCCAATCGGCGACCCGCAGGCCGAGCGCGCTGAGGGCGGCGGGCACGGTGGGTGCGCTGGCCAGCAGCTGGGTGACGCCGTACTCGTGCAGGTGGACGGTGCAGCCGGCACCGTCGAGGCGTACGGTGACCGGCCGGCCGGAGAAGTGGTGGCCGAGTCGCGCGACCAGCGGGCCCGGGTCGGCGGCCGGCGCCGGCACCGGCGTCTGCGGCACCGGGATCGGTCGACGCGGGTCGGCGGGCACCGCCGCCGCGAGCGCCACTTCGAGGTACGTCACGCAGCTCGCCACCGCCGCCGCCAGGCTCGGCTGCGTCGGCAGGTCGGTGAACGGGGCGACCGGGTCGACGGAGAGCACCTCGACCGCCCAGCTCTCGCCGTGGATCCGCAGCGGGTCACCATCGTTGAGCCGGTGGTCCTGGACGGTGATCGCGACCGCCAGCCGCAGACCGAGCGCGACCCGGATCAGCTCGGCCAGGGGCGGTGCCTCCACCGGCCGGGCCGCCAGCAGCAACCGGCCGCCGGGCCGGCCCCGGGTGGCGCGGGCGAGCTGCATGGCAACCGGATCGTCGGTGGGGTTGTCGAGGGTGACGACCCCGTCCCGCAGGTCCTGACAGAGCGGCTGTCCGAGGTCGAGCTCGGTGAGGTCGGCCGGCGCCCGGCCGATCCGTTCGGCGAGCCCGGCGATCCGGTACGCCTCGGGAAGCTGGACGACCGGCTTGCCGCCGGGCTGGGTGGCGACGAGTTCCGCCGTTACCGGTCGCGGCGTCCAGTTCTCGTGCACGACGCGGCCGGCGAGATCGGTCACGCTGACCACCGCACCGTGCTGGATCCGGTGGCTGTCGCCGCAACTGTGGCAGGGCAGCCGCTGGGCGCGGACGCCGGCGCCGCCGCAGTCCGCGCAGTCCGGGTCTGCCGGTCGACCGCCGAGCCGGCACCAGCAGGTACGGAGCAGACTGCCCGGATCACAGTCGGGACAGTCGTGGTACGGGATCGGCTCGCCCCACCACTCGGGGACGGGCGGCTCCCATCCCCGGACCAGTACGGCGGTGACCCGCCGGGTCACCTGGCCGGTCGGCTCCTCGGTGAGTTCCTCGGCGAGCCGGTCGCGGCGCAGCGAGGTGTGCCACCACCGGCGGTTGCGCCAGATCGCCTGGGCGCCAGACTGGTCATCGGCGTCCCGGAGCATCCGACGTTCGAGCTGGTCGAGATCGAGGTCGAGGTCGAGGTCGATCGACTCGGCCCGCTCAACCTGCTCGATACCGGGCCGGAGGAAGTACCCCGGCGCGGCGAGGTTGCGCGGCTCGAATCCGTCGAAGGCGTTGGCGACCGTGGTGGCGACAACGGCGGCGGGCAGGTCGTCGCCCCGTACCCGGGGTGTGGTCGACACGGGCGCGCCCGGCAGCTCGTAGCGCAGGTCCCAGTCCGTTCCACCCCACTCCGTACGCCGCAGTTCGACCACGAGGTCAACATGGAGCTGGTCGGCGAGCCGGCACAGCGCGGTGAGCCGGGCGGTGGGGTCGACCGGCGGCGGCGCGACGGTGCGGCCCTGGAAGACCCGCCACGGATTGTGGCCATGGTCGGCGAGGGCCGCCGCGACCAGGGCGTCCCGCTGGGCGGCGGGGAGCGCGGGATGCCACTGTCGGGGCAGCAGCAGATCCTGCTCGCCGACCGGCCGGCCGCCGCCGGTCAGCTCGACCAGCCCGGTGGCTGCCACGGCGGCGGCCAACTCGTCCAGCACCGGGTTGAACGTGAGCCGCCAGCGGCCGTACGCCGGGGTGGGTTCAAGGGATCCTGGGGTGATGCTGGCCGAGGCGACCGCCCCGGTGTCGGCGTTGACCACGGTGAGGACAATCTGGGCCCGCCGCTCGCCGCGCTGCCCGCACTCGTGGCACCCCCGGGTGACCGTGCCGGTGCCCTGGCAGAGCAGACAGTCCCGGTATGCCGCACCCCGCCGCCCCGGCGCAGACTCCTCGTCGACGGAGGAGTCGACCAGGAACCGGTCGCCGTGCCAGGTGCACCGGCAGCGGACGAGACCGAAGGTCAGGCCCTGGCAGCCGGCGCAGGTGACGACCGGCGGGCCGCTCATCGTGGCACCCTCGGCGCACACCCGGTGGCGTGCTCGGCCCGCAACGCGCAGCGCCGGCCGTCGGCCAGCAACCGATCACAGAAAACCCGATGGTGTACGCCCTGGTTGTCCTCCTCGGAAACGGTCGTCTCCCGGGCGTCGACCGCGAGGAAGGAGAGCGCCCGCGCGGCGGTACGCGCCAGAACCCGGGCGCGGGCCAGGTCGGCGGCGACAACCGGCAGGTGGATGACGTACCGGTTGTTCTCTTCCCCGCTCATCGCCGGGCCAGGTCCCGCATGCTCGGTGCCTGGCTGGACTGCCAGCGGCGCAACGCGTCCTTGATCCGCTGGTTCTCCTCGCGGCTGCGGGCCAGCTCGGCGTAGACCCCGGTCAGATCGTGCGCCACCCGGTCGAGGAAGGCGCCGACCTCGTCCGGGTCCAGGCCACGCCAGGTCACCGCGAACCGCCGGCCCCGCACCTGCCAGGGCCGCAACGGGGCGTACGTCGCCGACCGGTACTGGCCGACGGTCGAGAGCAGCCGCTGCGCGCTGTTCCGTCTGAGCATCTTTCGAAGGAGTTTGCGCATGTCAGGACTCCTTTCACGTCTTGATTGGAAGGGGTGGTCCGGCCGTTTCGGGTCCGGCCGGACCACCCCACCCCGACACCGCAGCCTCGATCGGCGGGTACGGCACCGGGGTTGCCACGCGGGGGACTCAGCTCCGGGCGAGACGCAGCGCTGGTGAACGGAGGGGCGCCCACCAGCACGTCAGCCCGGTCGTTCGGCGGGTGTCGTGACCTGCGAAAGGTGCCAACCGACCGCAACCACCCCGACAACCACCATCGATGACAGTACTGATGCTCGCTCAAATCAGTCAAGGACATCAGCACATCTTTTCCATCACCTCCTCACCTCATCACCTTGCTCAGTTATGACACGTGCGTTGCCTATGTCAGATTCATGATCGATACTGGATGGGCCAACCGAGCCGCAAGGGGCGAACTGTGCCTATCCCGCCGACCATGGAAGAGCTGCTCAACGATCTCGTCGCGAGGATCGAACGGGGAGAGTTCCCACCCGGAACTCAGCTGCCCTCTGGCCAAGCTCTCGCTGACCACTACAACGTTTCGCCCGCGACCATCCAACGCGCCACCGCGAAGCTACGCCAACGCGGTCTGTTGGTAGGCCGACCAGGACGCGGCGTCTTCGTAGCCGAAACTGAAGCCAGATAGCGACTCAAGGTACCCAGCCAACCCGCGATCTTGGACGTTTAGCGTCGCTGCAGCAACGCCAGGCGTCCAAGATCTCGGGAATGTGAGGGGCGATCGACGCTCACCTCACGGCGTACCCGGCGCGGGTTCCGCGAAGTCGGCGTCCCGCAGGGCCGGCAGGGCCAGGGCGGCGAGTGCGGTGAGCAGCCCGACGGCGCCGCAGCCGAGGAAGGTGGCTGTCAGGTTCGTCGCCTCGACCAGCAGCCCGAACGCGCTGTAGCCGATCGGTACGAGGCCGAGCGCGGAGAAGGTGACCAGCGACATGACCCGGCCGAGATAGTTGGTCTGGGTGCGGGCCTGCACCAGTCCGAGCAGCAACGCACTGGCCGGCCCCGCGCTGAAGCCCAGCGCGGCGCCGGCTCCGATCGCGGTCGGCAGGTTCGGGCTGAGGGTGATCGCCGCCAGGCAGCCGCTGCCGAGCGCGACCCAGAGCAGCCCGATGACGGCGGGGCGACGTCGGGGCCGCCACCGCAGCATCGACAGGGCGCCGAGGGTGGCGCCGGCGCCAAACCCGGCGATGATCCCGCTGAACCCGCTGGCGTCCCAGCCGCGTGTCTGGGCGAGCAGCGCGACACCGACGTTCAGCGGCGCGGTGAGCATCAGGTTGAGCAGGCTGACCACCAGCAGGATCGGTCCGAGCACGGAGTCGCGGGCCACGTACCGCAGACCCGCCCACAGCGAGCGCCAAGTGCCCTCCGGCCGAGCCGCGCCGGGGTCGTCCTTTGTCGGCACGCTCGATGCCATGGTCAGCCGGAGCGTCCGGAGTACGAGGAAGGCGAGGCCGAACAGTCCCACGTTGATCGCGGTGGTCAGGCTGAAGCCGCCGAAGGCGACGAGAAAACCACCGAGTGGCGCGCCGACGATCGTGGCGGCCCGTTCGAGGGTCTGCACCAGCCCCTGGCCGGCGGGCAACTGGTCCCGCGCGAGCAGTTGCGGTGGCAGCGCCGCGACCGCCGGCAGGTGTACGGCGTCGATCGCACCGAAGACCAACGCCACGATCGCGAGGACAACAAGGTCGGGGCCGACGGCCAGCGCGGTGCCGGCGGCGGCTGCCATGACCAGCAGCCGGAGCACCTGGCTGGCCTGGGCCACCCGCAGTGCTCCCCAACGGTCGGCCATGGTGCCGCCGACGAGCAGCAGGGTCGCCCTCGGCACCGCGCCGATCGTCATCACCAACGATGTCTGGGTCGGATCGCCCAGTCGGACGGCGGCCCAGGCGAGGGCCATGAACCACAGTTGGTCGCCGAGCAGGGAGAGCCCGAACCCGCCGAGGTAGCGCAGGAACATCCGGCGGGACGGCGGACCCGCCGCTGGTCCGGCGGCGTCGGGTGGGACGGCGGAGTCGGGTGGGGCAGCGTCGGATGCGGTGACGTCCGCCGCCCGGGCGCTCTCCGCCGTGGCGGCGGTCAGATCCGGCTCCGGTCGGACGCTGGTCATGGCCGCGGCTCCTCGGACGGGTCGACCGGGAACCCGTGTACGAAGAGGAAGATCTCCTCGCGGCCGGAGTCCGACCCGGTCTCTGCGCTCTGTGCACTCGCTGTGCCCTGCGCCGACTGTGCCGCCCGATGGTCGCGGGAGCGCTCCGCCCACCGGTCGATGAGTTCGCCCACCTCGGCGCCGAACTGTCGCAGCTCGTCCGGGGTCAGGTACAGCATCATGTCGCTGGAGACCGCGGCGCCGAGCCATTCGGCGCCCCACCGGTCGACCGCCGTCTCCTGCCACCGTCGTAGCCGGTCGAGGCGACGGCCGACGGCAAGCTGCTGTGCCGCGTCCACCGCCGCACGCGCGGCCGGGGTGTCCAGGAAGTCGGCCGGGGAGAACCGGATGCCGCCCGGCACCGCACGCCACCAGCGTTCCCGGGCGTCGCCACCGAGGTCGGGTGCCTCCTCGACGTAACCGGCGGCGGCCAACTGCCGCAGGTGGTAGCTCAACGACCCGGGCGCCGCGGAGACGTACTCCGCGAGGCGGGCGGCGGTGGCCGGCCCCCGGGTGGCCAGCACCTCGTAGAGCCGGAACCGGATCGGGTTGGTGATGGCCCGCAGCACGTTCAGGTCGGTGATCGCCGGCGTGCTCTCAGCCGGCTCGGAGGTCCGCTCGTCCGCCATGCCCGCAGGCTACCAGTCCACAAATAAATTTGCGCAAAAGTTTTTGTGCTTTTTCGGCGCGCCGCCCGGATCGTGGTGCCGGATCGTCGTGGGCACGACGACCTGACACCACGAATCCCGGCACCTCAGTTCGACAGCGACGGGCCGTAGAACTCGAACGGGTCGCGGGCCAGGGACGCCTTGACGTGGGCACTCCAGTCGTCGATCAGCACCTCCAGCTTGCCGGCCTCGACACCGTCGAGTACCGCACGGACCACGTCGGCCGGGTCCGTCTTGGGACCGTCGAAGTCGGCCACCATGTCGGTGTCGGCCAACCCCAGGTGCACGCCGGTCACCAGCGTCTTCTGCTTGGCCAGTTCCAGGCGCACGCCGTTGGTGAGGCTCCACTCGGCGGCCTTGGCCGCGCCGTACGCGTTGTCGCCGTCGTGGGAGAACCAGGAGAGCGCGGAGAGCATGTTGACGATCGCGCCGCCGCCGTTGGCCGCCAGCACCGGGGCGAACGCCCGGATCATGCCGAGGGTGCCGTAGAAGTGGGTCTCCATCTCCAGCCGGATCGTGTCCAGGTCACCGGTGACAAGATTGGTGTGGGTTGAGATGCCGGCGTTGTTCACCAGCAGGTCGACGTCGGTCGCGACCGACGCCGCCGCGGCGATCGACGCCGGGTCGGTGATGTCGAGCCGCAGCGCCTGCACGCCGGGAACGTCGATCGCCTCGGGGTTGCGCGCGGTCGCGTAGACCTTGCTCGCACCCCGTTCGAGCAGCAGTCGGGCGAACTGCCGGCCGATGCCACGGTTGGCGCCGGTGACGAGCGCGACAGAACCGGAAACCTTCATGTTTGCCTCCCTGGTTGGACCTGCCGCTACGCTAAAACCTGACGTTGACGTCAGAGGCAAGTTCCGTGAGCGGGGTCACCCGGGGGGAGGGCAGGAACATGCGGATCGGAGAGCTGGCCGAGAAGACCGGGGTGAGCGTCCGGGCCCTGCGCTACTACGAGGAGCAGCAGCTGCTTCCCGCCCTGCGCAGCGAGAGCGGCCAGCGCCACTATCCCGACAGCGCGGTCGAACGCGTCAACCTGATCCAGCAACTGTATGCCGCCGGCCTGGCCAGCAAAGCCATCCTGGAGCTGCTGCCCTGTGTCGACGCCGGGGTCAGCACCCCCGAGTCGATGGCCCGGCTGGTCGCCGAACGCGACCGCATCAACCTGCAGATCGACGGCCTGATCGCCGCCCGCGACCGCCTCGACGCCGTCATCGCCGCCGCCAGCGATTCCGCCAGTTCGTGTTCGTCAGCGCGCGTCGACGCCCAGCGGCGGACCGCCCGGTGTTCGTCAGCGCGCGTCGACGCCCAGCGGCGGACCGCCCGGAGCTGACCCGGTCGGCCCCTTTCACCAGCAGAAGAAAACCTGCACCCGATCACCGTAGGTCGTCGAGCACGTCCCGGGTCGCCGCGATGATGTTGGACTGCTGCGCCCGCAACACCTCCCGCCGGCGCTCCGTGTCGTACGTCGAAACACCCGTGAGCCACAGCGTCGTGGTGACCAACGCGTTTTCGGAACGCGTCTTGACCTCGATCGCCATGCTCACGGGGTCAAGGGTCAGGTATGCCCCGTCACCCAACCCCGGCAGGTCCGCCGGAGGCTGGTAGTACTCAGGGTCCTCGGATGCCCGCTTCTCCGCCTCGTCCCGGGCCTTTCGCAGAGCATTCAGCGCCAATTCTTCAACATCCAGGTCTCCAGCTCGACGGAAAATACGAACCGTAGCCATGAGATGGGGCCCGTCATCACCGTCGTTCTTCCACGAACAGGAGGCCAAGAGGTTCGTGCGACTTTCTGCATAGGTGTCGTTCACCTGACCCTCCCCACCAACCCCAGGAAGTCCAGGCAGGTCATCCTCAATCACCGGACACTTGGCGTTCAAGCCCTGCCATCGACCTGATGGCACCCACGAAGATGTTGGGTCAGGCCCAAGGCTCGAATTTCCAGGCAGGTCTGACGGAATGGGCTCTGGAGCTTCTGCAGAACAACCCAGGACCAGCAGTGCGGAGACTACACCAATCAGCGCAGACACGCCGACTTGTTGCGATTCCATCGACCAACACCCTCTCGATCAAGCGGCGCCAACTGCGACCTATACTGCGGCAACACGGGGCCAGTTCCCTCCGCTCAGGCCGCTGTTGTCTGCGGTGCTACTGTGCAGATCGACCACCTGCGCAGACACCTCGGAAAGACGTCTTGTGAGATTGACGCCGTACTGAAGAGACTCTGCAACCGTCTGTCCGATGACCTCTGAAAGTGAATGCAGGGCGAACAGGGCCTGGGGGGCGTTTCCTGCGGCGGCCTGTGAGGAATTTGCAATCGCAGCAGCGAAAGGGCCCGATATCGTCGCCACCCGATCCCCGAGTTCGGCGAGGTAGGCGATGTTCTCTTTGCCGACCGAAGCCAGCCACTTGCCCGTGTCTTTCACTTTAGCGTGGGTGTTCTTTACCGCACTTACCTGGTCCTGCAACTTCTTGTCGTAGGCGATTCGGGCGGGCCCACCCCAGTAGGCAAGGTTGATCCCGCCGTCCATCTCCTCAGGAATGTCAGAAAGTTCGCTGTTGAGCCACGTGACGTAGACGATCGCTCGCTCGAACAGCAGCCCTACAGCTCCGGACTTCTCGACAGCTTCCTGCAACATCGACAGGATCTTGTCGACGCCGACCCTGACCTGCTCCAGCGTCTGCCGTATCTCTTCCAGGGTCCTGGCGACCTCGTCGGTCCACCACTCCACTACCCGGGCCAAGATGCTTCGCTGAACCTCGTTATTCGCTCTGATCAGGAACGCGTTGACCTCGCCAAGTAGACGACCCCACGCGGAGCGAATCTCCTCGAGGAGTTGCACGAGGAGTTCCACTCCCATACGCAACATCTCGAGGGAGCGTGGCATATATTCCGCGGCCGCGCTACCCCCTTGGCCGGTCGAGGGAGTGAGCCGGCGGAGCACACCTTCTTCGCTCATTATCGACGCCTACTTTCCCGTCCAGATCTCTTTGAGGTTGACCGCTGACTCGGCGTCGGTCCGCTCGTACGAGTCGGCCGCCCTCCGTAGGGCGTCACCGAACAGCTCGAACTGTTCCGTAGCCTGCTGGAAGAGCATCGTCAGTTTGCCGTGCATCCGGTCGTAGGCGTCCTTCAGGTCGGCGGCGGTGATCTCGCCGGTAGCCGGGTCAGCAATCAGAAACGAGGACTGCGGGAGCGGCAAGGCGGCGGTTGTCTCGCGGACCTTTCCCATCCGTTCGGAGAGCTTGTAGAACTTGTTCGCCTCTTCACGGATCGCATCCGCCGCGATCCGGATCTCCCCGGTCGTGTAGTCGCCCATCAGATCCCCCGAAGATGCGTCAAGCGGGAATAGTCGTACGCCTCCTGCAGCGCGGGGCGGGCATCATCAGCGAGTTGGTTTCCGCCGTACGGACCCAGCCGGTCCTGGTCCACCTCCGCGCCCTGTACGGCCGTCCCGACCACGACGACCCGGAACAGTCCGCGCGGCCCCGACACGATCCGCCGCTGCGGGTCGTCAAGCCTCTGCCGGAGACGCCGGGCGGCTTCCAGGACGGCGAAACCCCGCGCGATCTTCGCCTCGATCGTGCGCTCGAAGTCCGGCGAGTCGAGGTGCGGCACGTCGATCGGCGGGCCCGCGACCTGTGCGGCGAAGTCCGGTCCGGGCGCCGGCTGCGCCTGGTGCCCGTGACGGTTGAGCGCCATCACCGCCACGACCACTTTGGTCCTGGCGTGCTCGAGTGCCTCGAGAACGCCGGCGGCGACTCGTTCCGGCCCCAAGGCTGACCACCAGCCCGGGTCGATCTGCAGATCGAGCAGCGCCCCGGCCAGGTCGACCGTGCAGTGGATTGTCCCGCTGGCGTCGACGCCGTCGATCCGGCTCAGATTCGGGACAGGCGTACCCGGCTGGGTGGCGGCGACAGTTTCCTCCAGGTTCTGGACGAATATCTCCGAATCCTGGGTACGGGCGTCAGGGTCATTCTGGTGGCCGTGCAGCCGCACTGGTCTCTGCTCCTCATGAAGGCTGTCTCTCGGCTCAGCGAGGTAGACGAGACTGGTCGCGGCTTCGCGGCCCCGCCCCGCTACTGTCCGAACAGGTTCCGAAGCATAGTGGAGTAGTTCAATATTGACTGCCCCGTCCCAGCCGATATGACCACTACCCGACACCTATCCATCCGGAACCGGCGGGCCACCGCTCCAAGATCTCAAGCTTTGCGTCGAAACCGTCGTTGGCACGACGGTTTTCGTCCAAGATCTGCGATCTTGAATCGGGTGGAGAGTAGTTGGGGCAGGGCAAACTGACGTACGAGGGCGCGTTCGACCCGAAGACCGACACCGGCGTACGGAAACCTGACCGCACTCACCGTCCAGGTCTCGTACGACGACGGCGCCACCTGGCGTCCGGTACGGCTGAGCGGAAGCGGTCTGCACCGTACCGCACACCTCCGGCATTCCGCCGGATCCGGATTCGTCTCGCTGAGGGCCAGCGCGACCGACTCGGCCGGCAACGCGGTGGGGCAGACGATCATCCACGTCTACGCGATCCACTAAATTGACGGACCGCCCGGGTGGCCGACACTCGGCCATCGGGGCGGAGCGCGATGGCCGATCCCGTGTCCGTACCCGTCCGCCGGGCCGTCGACCTGGGAACACGGATCCGGTGTCGGAAGGCTCGACCGTCATCGAGGCCCGGTCCGGCCGGGGAGCGGGAGGGCGGCCGGGCCCGCCGAGACCCATTCCTCTAATAACATCGCCCAGTCATGCTGATCCATCGACCGAGGCGGGCCGAATGAGCTGTCCGAAGTGTGGAGAGGTCGCCGAGCCCGGGGCGACGTACTGCCTGCGGCCCGAGTGCGGAGCCCGCCTGCCCCTGACCGACATCGCGGAGCAGGAGGAACGCACCGAAACGGCGGGCGCCCCCGGAAGTGACGCAGCGGACCCCTCGAAGAAGCAGGGCACGACGCCGGATCAGGCCCCGACGGGACCGGGCGACACCGCCGCGAAGCCGGGCAGCCTCGGCGCGAAACCGGGCGACACCGCCACGGGACCGGGCAAGGTCGGCCCGAAACCGGGTGCCGTCGCCGCAGAACCGGCCAGCGCCGCCGCGAAGCCGGGCAGTGGCGGAACACCGCCCGGGAACGGTCCGACGGGCCGGCAGAGCGCCGGAACCGGGCCGGACGACGACGCGATGGGACCAAAGGAGGGCCCGGCGAGACCAATCGGTCGGATCGCCGCCGTCGCCGCCGCCGTACTCGGGCTGATGCTGGTCGGGACGGTTGTCGTACTCGGCCGGGACGATAACCCGGCGCGGCAGCAGGCCACCGTACCGCCGCCGCCCGCACCGGTCGGCCAACCGATGCCGAGCAGTCTGCCGAGCGTCGAACCCGCGCCGACCTCACCGCCGACGAAGCCAGGCGGGTCGGGCCGACCGCGCGACGGCGGCGGGCACGACGACAACCGGGAGCCGGCCGGTGACCGGGAGCCGGCGGACGACACACGACGACCGTCCGCCGACGACAACCAGCCGGAACCGACGCCGAGACGGACGACGAACCCACCGAGGGCGCCCCGGACGCAGGCCCCACCCGCACAGCCGCCGTCCATCACCGCTTCGGCGACGGCAGTCTGCTACGGCGACGGCACCTGGGCGGTACGCATCACTGGACAGGTGAAGAACGGCAGTGCCAGCATCGTGTGGGGATTTGCCCAGGGCGACGACTACGCGTACGTCGGATCGGGCATCGGCAGCGGCACCTCGTTCTCCGGCGAGGTCTACCCGGCGGTCGGCGACAGCGAACTGACCCGCTCGTCCACCAGCTGGTACGTCCAGGCCACCGTCAACGGGAAGCAGATCCACTACCCGACCGGTACGGTCAGTCGTAGCTGCTGACCGTACCGGCCGGCCACCCACCGAGGACGCCCCGGGGCCCGAGCCCATCGAACAGGGCGTTGCCGACACGTCACTCCAGGTGGCGGTGCTCGTCGTCAGATCGCCGTCGTCGACGGTGACGGCGACACAGGCGAGAAATCACACTCGCGCGTGGCGACAGGCGCTCACATACCGGCCCGTGACAGGATGCGGCGTGTCTCCGTTGCGCGCCGCACCCGCTGACGGCTCCCCCAGCGCCGCCGTGCCCTTCGTCGCGGACCTGCACATCCACTCGAAGTACTCCCGGGCCTGCAGCCGCGACCTGACCCTGCCGAACCTCACCTGGTGGGCCCGGCGCAAGGGGATCAGCCTGCTCGGCACCGGTGACTTCACCCACCCGGCCTGGTACGAGCACCTGCGCGAGACGCTGCATCCCGCCGAGCCCGGCCTGCACCGGCTCACCCCGGACGCGGAACGGGAGATCAACCGCAGGTTGCCACCCCGACTGGCGAGTGTCGCCGAGTCCGCCCCGATGCGGTTCATGCTGAGCGTCGAGATCTCCACGATCTACAAGCGGGGCGACCGGACCAGGAAGGTGCACCACCTGGTCTACCTGCCGGACCTGGACGCGGTGGCCCGGTTCAACGCCACGCTCGGGCGGATCGGGAACATCGGTTCGGACGGCCGGCCGATCCTCGGCCTCGACTCCCGCGACCTGCTGGAGATCGTTCTCGAAGCCAGCCCGGACGGCTACCTGGTGCCGGCGCACATCTGGACCCCGTGGTTCTCCGCGCTCGGCTCGAAGTCCGGCTTCGACGCGATCGCCGACTGCTACGCCGATCTTGCCGAACACATCTTCGCCGTCGAGACCGGGCTCTCCTCCGACCCGGCGATGAACTGGCGGGTGTCTAGTTTGGACGCCTACCGGCTGGTCTCGAACTCGGACGCGCACTCCCCGGCCGCACTGGCCCGGGAGGCGACGCAGTTCAGCACCGATCTTGACTACTACGCCGTCCGCGAGGCGCTGCGGACCGGCGACGGGCTGCACGGCACCATCGAGTTCTTCCCCGAGGAGGGGAAGTACCACGCCGACGGGCACCGGCTCTGCGGGGTCAACTGGGAACCGGAACGGACCCGCCAGGCGGGCGGCAGCTGCCCGGAATGTGGCAAACCGCTGACCGTCGGCGTACTGAGCCGGGTCGAGGACCTCGCCGACCGACCGGACGGGCACCGACCGGCAAACGCTCCCCGGGTCACCCACCTGATCCAGCTCGCCGAGATCCTCGGCGAGGTCAACGGGGTCGGACCGAAGTCGAAGACGGTGGAGGGGCAGCTCAACACCCTGGTCGCCGGGCTCGGCGCCGAGCTGGACATCCTCACCGTCACCCCGGTCGACGAGATCCGCCGGGTCGGCGGCGAACTGCTCGCCGAGGCGATCGGCCGGCTCCGCCTCGGCCAGGTCCGCCGGGTGCCGGGCTACGACGGCGAGTACGGCGTGATCACTCTCTTCGAGCCCGGTGAGCTGCCCGGCGGGCGGGGCGGCCAGCAGGCCGACACCCTGTTCGCGGACGCGCTCTTCGACGTACCGGTGCCGAAACCGCGACCGGCGGCGGAACCGAAGGCGGCACCCCGGGCGAAGAGCACGACGGCCGCCACGCCGACCGAACCGACGCCACGGCGGCGGTCGAAGCCGACCGCCCCGGCCGAGCCGGTCCCGCCGCTGCCGCCGGCACCCTCACCACACGAGCCGTTCGAACCGATGCTCGCCGGCATGGAGGAGGTCGGCACCGGGCTGCTCGACCGGCTCGACGCGATGCAGCGGGTCGCCGCGTCCGCCCCCGGCGGACCGCTGCTGATCGTCGCCGGCCCCGGTACCGGCAAGACCCGCACCCTGACCCATCGGATCGCGTACCTCTGCGCCGAACTGAACGTCTATCCGGAACACTGCCTGGCGATCACCTTCACCCGGCGGGCCGCCGAGGAACTCCGGCACCGGCTCGACGGGCTGCTCGGGCCGGTCGCCGAGGACGTCACCGTCGGCACCTTCCACTCGCTCGGCCTGACCATCCTGCGGGAGAACGCCAAGGCGGCCGGACTGCCGGTCACCTTCCGGATCGCCGACGACACCGAACGGGCGACCGCCAGGGCCGAGGCCGGCGACGACGACGCCACGTACGTCAAACTGCTCCGCGCCGCCGACCTGGTCGACCTCGACGAGCTTGTCACCCTGCCGGTCGAGCTGCTGCGCGCCGACCCGGCGCTGGTCGAGAAGTACCGGGACCGGTGGCGGTGGATCTTCGTCGACGAGTACCAGGACGTCGACGCCACCCAGTACGAACTGCTCCGGCTGCTCAGCCCGGCGGACGGCAACCTCTGCGCGATCGGCGACCCGGACCAGGCGATCTACTCGTTCCGGGGCGCGGACGTCGCGTACTTCCTGCGCTTCTCCGAGGATTTTGTCGACGCCCGGCTGGTCCGGCTGACCCGCAACTACCGGTCGTCGGCGCCGATCCTGGCCACCGCCGTCCAGGCGATCGCGCCCTCGTCGCTGGTCCGGGGCCGGCGGCTCGACCCGGCCCGGCTGGACCCGGAGGCGCCGCTGGTCGGCCGCTACCCGGCCGCCTCCGTCGCCGACGAGGCCGACTTCGTCGTCCGCACCATCGACGAACTCGTCGGCGGCCTCTCCCACCGGTCACTGGACTCGGGAAAGATCGACGGCCGCAACACCGACATCTCGTTCTCCGACATCGCCGTGCTGTACCGCACCGACGCCCAGGCGGCACCGATCCGGGACGCGTTGGCCCGGGCGAACGTGCCGGTGCAGAAACGGTCGCACAACCGGCTGCGGGACCGGCCCGGTGTCTCCGTCATCGCCCGCGAACTGCGGCACGCCGACGGGCTCGGCGGCTCGGTCGCCGCCCGGGTACGCCTCGCCGGCCAGGTCCTCGCGCAGCGGTACGCCGCACCGACCCTCGACGTCACCGGCGGCGTCGGCCCGGAGGACATCTGGTCGGCGGTGGAGGTGCTGACCCCGCTCGCCCAACGCTGCGGCGACGACCTGACGTCGTTCCTGTCCCAGCTCGCCACCGGTGCCGAGGTCGACGCGCTCGACCCACGTGCCGAGGCGGTCACCCTGCTCACCCTGCATGCCGCCAAGGGCCTGGAGTTCCCGGTCGTCTTCCTGGTCGGCTGCGAGGACGGGCTGCTGCCGATGCGGTTCCCCGGCTCGACCCCGACCGACGACGACGTGGCGGAGGAACGCCGGCTCTTCTTCGTCGGCCTGACCCGCGCCCAGGACCGGCTCTACGTCAGTCATGTCGGGCGGCGGCTCCGACACGGGCAGGAGCGGGACTCTTTCCCCTCCCCGTTCCTGGCCGACATCGACCCGGGCCTGTTCGAACGACTCGGCGACACCGCCCCGCGCCGCCCGAAGGACCGCCAACTCCGCCTGCTGTGAACTGTCAGGTGGCGAGCAGCACCGCGCCGAAGGTGCCGACCAGCATCGCCGGACCGTGCGGCAGCGGGTCGTGGCGGCTGATCCGGCGCAGCCCGAGCAGTATCGCGGCGGTGCCACTGGCCAGCAGCAGACCGGCGAGCACGGCGTTGAGCGTGGTCGGCCAGCCGTACCAGCCGGCCGCGGTGCCGAGCAGGAACCCGAGTCGTACGTCGCCGGCACCGAGCCCGGTCGGGGAGGCGAGCACCAGCGCGAGGTAGAGCAGGGCAACGCCGAGTCCGCAGGCCAGCGCGACGCCGAGCCGGGTCGCCGGCTCCCCGGCGAGGACGGCGACGGCGAACAGCAGCACGGTGCCGCCGGTCGCCGGTCCGGTGAGCCGGTCCGGAAGCCGACGTACCGCCACGTCGACCGAGCCGAGCACGATGCCGCAGAGCGCGAGCCAGCCGTACGCGAGCAGTGGCACCGGCTCGTCGATCCGCCAGGCGAGGGCGGCGAGGAGTACGCCGGCGAGCACCTCCACGAGCCCGGTACGGGGGCCGACCCGCTGGCGGCACCGTGCGCAGCGGCCGGTGGGGGACAGCACACCGAGCCGGTGCGGAAAGCCGGGGCGGGGCAGCATCGTGGCGCAGTGCGGGCAGTGTCGCCGCCCCGGTTCACCGGCCGGTACGGCGTACCGGTGGATCTGTCCGCGCAGCGACGGTCCGAGCAGGACTCCGAGGAGCCCGGCCAGGGTCGCCGCCACGCCCGGGGTCACGGTCGGCCCGTTCCACCGTTCGGCGCGACGATTGGCGCGTTTCCGGGAGGTGAGCTCATCGGGGGGTCACGCTACGGTGACCACAGCAATCGCGTAACCGGCGAGTGGCATGCCTCTCACCGACGGCGTACCAGGAGGACCTCCGATGGCTAACTACGGACCGCCGGGCGGGCCGTACCCCGGCTCGTCCCCGGAGCCCTGGCCGCGACCGGACCGGGAGGCCACCGACGAGTACGGTCAACCGGCCGACCCGTGGGGCGGTCAGGACCAGCCCGGTGGGGAGCAGCGTTGGGGCGGCACCCCGTCGTCCGTCCCGCCCGGCGGTCCCGGCTCGCCGGTCAGCCACCCCGGATATCCGTACCAGAGTCCGCCCGGCCAGCCGGGAGCCGGCGCCGGCTATCCGGGCGCGAGCCCGGCCGGCGGCGGCGGATATCCGGACCCGGGCTATCCGCAGACCAGTCGGCACGACGTCGGGTACGGAACCCCGCCGCACCACGCCGGCGGGGCGGTCGGCGCACCGCCCGGTTGGACACCGCCCGAACCCGAGCCGATGTGGGCGCCGCCCGCCGCGGACGCCAACTGGTCCACGCCCCAGCCGGTGCCGCCCCCGAAACGGGGTGGCGGACGGCTTGTCCTCGGGGTCGTCGCGACCCTGCTGGTGTTGGCGCTCGGCGGGATCGGCCTCGGCATCTACCTGTCGGACGGCGAACCGGTGACCCCGACGGTGCTGCCGACCAGCGAACCGACCGGTGCCGTGGTCGAGGGTGAGGAATGGCCGGAGCCGACCGAGCCGGCCCCGACGACCCCGGTGCCGGGGCCGTCCACCGACGCCCGGTTCGTCAAGGCGGGGCAGTGTGTGGCGAACGAGGGCTCGGCCCAGCGGCCGAAGCTGGTGATCGCCGAGTGCCGGCCGAAGACGTACGAGGTGCTGGCCCGGATCGACGAGCGCACCACCGGTGACGCCGACGCCAAGGCCAAGTGCGCGAAGGTGAAGGACTACACCAACTACTACTTCTTCAACAGCGAACTGGACGACCTGGACTTCGTGCTCTGTCTCAGGGAACGATAAGGGTTTCCGACCGGCTCGACGCCGTCACCCAGAATGTGGTGCGGACGTCCGGTGTGGCTGCCACACCTGCCAGCGGGGCACCCTTCGGCGCCCGCCACCCCGCAACTCCTACCATCCCCAGGTCCCGTGTACCAGCCGGAACGCGTGGCCCCGACCCTGGAGCAACATGTCGATCTACGGCTCCCCGAGCCCAGGCCAGCCCGAAGACCCCTACCAGCAGCAGCCGTCGTCGAGCCCGCCGGGTGGCGGCTACCCGCCACCACCCCAGGGCAGCTACCCCGCACCGCCGCCCGGCGGTTACCCGCCGCCGCCCGACCCGGCGTCCGGTTACCCGCCGGCACCGGGCACCGGCTACCCGCCGCCGACGCCGGAGTGGGGGCAGCCGGCCAACCCGGGGTACACACCGCCGACCCAGGAGTGGGGACAGCCGCCGACCAGCGGTGGGCCGCAGCAGCCGCCGTACGGGTCGGACCAGCCGCAGTCGGGTCCGCCGGCCGCTCCGTACGGCAGCCCGGCGGCGCCGTACGGTCAGCCGGGTGCGGAGTACGGGCAGCAGCCGGCGGCGCCGTACGGTCAGCCGGGTGCCGGTTACGGCCAGCCCGGTGCCCCGCTCGGCCCGCCGGTCGCGGAGAAGAAGGGCGGCGGCCTGAAGATCGCCCTGATCATCGGCGGGATCGTGCTGGTGCTGCTCTGCGTCTGCGGTATCGGTGGCGTCGTCTGGGCGCTGAACCAGGATGACGACAAGCCGACCGACCCGATCGGCGCGCCGACCCCGTCGGCCTCCGCCTCCGCCCGCCCCAGCAGTACGCCGAGCAAGCCCAGCAACCCGGGTGGCGGCTCGGACGAGGACGACTTCCGCAAGGGCGACTGCCTGGTCAACGAGGGCAGCAACGACGATCCCGAACTGCGTAAGGTGCCGTGCGGTCCGGACACCTACGAGGTGCTCTCCCGGATCCCGTTCACCACGGACGGCGACCGCTGTAAGGACGACCCGATCTTCGGTTCGCCGGACACCGACGTCAACTACGTCTACGACGACTCACTGGACATCGGCGACTTCGTGCTCTGCCTGAAGGAGCGCTGAGCGCTCAGGGCTACCGGGCAGGTATGACAGGAAAAACTAGGGCTGTCTAGCGGATCCGCTAGACAGCCCTAGTTTCTGCTCGACGCGCTGACCCTCCACCCCGGACCGCGACACGCCTACCCCGATCTATCCATCTCTAGCCGGTCGGCTAGACGGACCGATACCGTGCGATACGTGGATCCGGTCCGCAACCCGTACGCGCCCGGCGCCGGCCAGCGCCCACCCGAACTCGCCGGTCGGGGCCGCGAGCTCGAGGTCTTCGACATCGTGCTGGAACGGATCGCCCGGGGCCGCCCGGAACGCAGCCTGATGCTCACCGGACTGCGCGGCGTCGGCAAGACCGTGCTGCTCAACACGCTGCGCTCCCAGGCCATCAGCCGACTCTGGGGCACCGGCAAGATCGAGGCGCGGCCGGACCAGTCGCTGCGCCGCCCGGTCGCCGCCGCCCTGCACATGGCGATCCGCGAACTGGCCCCCCGACACCGCGCCCCGGACCGGATCGACGACTTCCTCGGCGTACTCAAGGCGTTCGCGCTGCGCGCCGCACCGAGCGGTCGGGGTACGGCCGGCCCGGCGAAACTGCGGGACCGCTGGCAGCCGGGCATCGACGTCCCGGCGGCGAGCGGCCGGGCCGACTCCGGCGACATCGAGATCGACCTGGTGGAACTCTTCACCGACGCGGCCGAGGTCGCCGCCGACGTCGGCACCGGCGTCGCGGTCTTCATCGACGAGATGCAGGACCTCGGGCCGGAGGACGTCTCCGGGCTCTGCGCCGCCTGCCACGAACTGTCCCAGCTCGGCGCACCGCTGATCGTGGTCGGCGCCGGACTGCCACACCTGCCGGCGGTACTCTCCGCGGCCAAGTCCTACTCGGAACGCCTCTTCCGCTACCAGCGCATCGACCGGCTCGACCGGATCGCCGCCGACCAGGCGCTCTGCGCACCGGCCGCCCGCGAGGACGTGGAGTACGAGCAGAAGGCCCTCGACCTGCTCTACGAGAAGTCCGGCGGCTACCCGTACTTCGTCCAGGCGTACGGGAAGGCGACCTGGGACCACGCGCCCCGGTCCCCGGTCACCGCCGCCGACGTACGGGTCGCCGCGCCGGAGGCCGAGGCCGAACTGGCGGTCGGCTTCTTCGGCTCCCGGTTCGAACGAGCCACCCCGGCGGAACGCGAGTACATGCGGGCGATGGCCGCGCTCTCCCTGGTCGAGGCGGGCGACGGTGGCGGCGGGGACGACAGCGTCCGGGACGACATGGACGCCGCGGTCTCCACCGCCGAGATCGCCCGGTCGCTGGGCCGCAAACCGGCGAGCCTCTCTCCGGCCCGGGACGCGCTGATCAAGAAGGGCCTGATCTACTCCGGGGAACGGGGCACGGTGGCCTTCACCGTGCCACACTTCGGTCGCTACCTGCGTACCCAGCCGGGTTGACGAGTGCCCACGCCGGCGCCGCGCCACGCGGGCCGGGCCAGGTCCGGCGGCCGGTCCGGCATGCTGGCGTCAGACCTGTGACCAGGGCGGCGGGAACGTCACCTCACCGCGCGGGACCACCGGTTCCGAGCCGTCGACCGAGGGCAGCGGCAGCGCCTGCCACGGGTCACCGAGCCCGGACCACGGGCTGGTCAGGCCGAACCGGGCCGCCGGCGTGAAGCCGAACCGGCGGTAGTAGGCGGGGTTGCCGAGCACCACCACCAACCGCTCGCCGAACTCGGTCGCCGCGTCCAGCGCGGCCTGCACGACGTCCCGACCGTAACCACGGCGCTGCCGGTCGGGGCGTACCGCCACCGGGCCGAGGGCGAGTGCCGGCACCTGGCCCGGCTGCACCCGGACCCGGGTGAGCAGGGCGTAGCCGACCAGTTCACCGTCGACCTCGGCCACCATGGACAGTTCGGGAAGCCATGCGTCACTGCCGCGCAGTGCCTCGACGAGCCGGACCTCGGCCGGTACGCCGCCGTCCGGGCGGGCGAAGGCCAGGGCGACCAGGCGCCGGATCACCGCACTGTCGGACTGCTGCTCCGGTCGCAGCCGTACAGTCGTCACAGGTGGCGACGGTACCGGTACCGCACCATCCAGTCCGTCCCATCCACGGGTGAAATGTGCGCCGGACGGGTAAGACTATGACTCATGAGACCCGTACGCACCGCCGCCCGTACGCTGCTGAGCGCGATTTTTGTCGTCGGCGGCGCCCGTGCCCTCACCGATCCCGAAGCGCACGTGGAGCGGGCGAAGCGGGTGACCGACGTGGTCGGTCCCGCGCTGAACCGGGTGCATCCCGGGCTCCCGACCGACGCCGCGACGCTGATCCGGCTCAACGGGGCTGCCCAGGTCGTCGGTGGCGTCATGCTGGCCACCGGTCACCTGACCCGGCCGGCCGCCGCCGTGTTGGCCGGCACGCTGGTGCCGACGACCCTCGCCGGGCACTCCTTCTGGACCGTCCAGGATCCGGTGGAACGTCGCGGGCACCAGGTCCACTTCCTGAAGAACCTCGGCCTGCTCGGCGGGCTGCTGCTCGCGATCGCCGACAACCAGGGGCAGCCCGGGCTGCGCTGGCGGGCCGGTCACGCGGTCGGGACCGGTCGGCGTACCGTCCGTCGGGCGGTGCGGACCGCGCGCCGGGACGCCCGGATCGCGGTACGGTCCGCAGCGGCGGCCCGCCGGCTGCCCGGATAACGCCCCGGCGATCGGCACGATTGCCTGGTCCGACCCCGGTCCACGCCGGACATATGCTAGTTTCGCCTCACTGAGCGGCTGTGAATAACCTGAACCGCACGCCCTGCGTTAACGCGGTGGAAATGTCGCGAACCAGTGTGGGATCGGACACGGTCGCATAACGCAGGAGGCATCTGAGTGACCCACCGTTCTAGGCTCCCTGGAGGACCTGGGCGGAACACCGACATCGGTACGGGGGTGGCCACGCCATGCCGGCGACCGTCGCGAGACGGCTGAGCCGCCTCGCCCCAGTCCGTCGCTTTGTTCGTGGGATCGACCGTCGAACAGTCGTACGGGTCGGCATCGTCGCCGCCGTCTGCTACGCGTCGTGGCTTGCCATAGCCACATTCGGGCGGCCGTACAACTTCTTCGACATGAAGATCTACCACGGCGCGGTGGTCTGGTGGGCGGGCGGGCACGACCTCTATGAGTTCATCGCGCCCAGAACCACCCTCGGCTTCACCTACCCGCCCTTCGCGGGCCTGGTCATGCTGCCGATGGCGGCCATTCCACTCGGTCTCGCCGGCTGGCTCAACGGCATCGCCAGCGTCGCCGCGCTCACCGTCGTCCTCGCCGCGCTGCTCAAGCCGATCACCGACCGGCTGGGCTGGTCGCTCTGGTTCACCCTGGGCATCGCGGTACCGGCCGCGGTCGCCATCGAACCGGCCCGGGAAACCCTCGGGTACGGCCAGGTCAACCTGCTGCTCTTCGGTCTCATCATGGCCGACCTGGTGGCGTTGCGCTGGCGTGCCCGCCGCGGCTCCCGGGTCAGGCCGACCGACGGGCCGCTGCGGCGGCTCTTCTTCAGCGGCGCCTGGGCCGGGGTCGGCATCGGCCTGGCCACGTCGATCAAACTCACCCCGGCGCTGTTCATCGTCTACCTGATGCTGACCCGCCAGTGGCGGGCCGCGATGACCGCGATCGGCGCCGCCGTCACCGTCACCATCGGCACCTTCGCGGTCACCAGCCGCGAGTCGACCGCCTACTTCACCTCGGTGCTGTGGCAGACCGAACGGGTCGGGGCGGCGGACATGACACCGAACCAGTCGCTGGCCGGTCTCCTCGCCCGGCTCTACGACTCGATCGACACCCCGACCCTGCTCTGGTTCTCGTTCGCGATGCTGCTGCTCGCGCTCGGGCTCTCCCGGGCCTCGCACTCACACGCCGACGGCGACGAACTGACCGCGTTCACCCTGGTCGGGCTCACCACCAACGCGATCAGCCCGATCTCCTGGTCACACCACCTCGTCTGGGTGATCCCGGCGATCCTGGTACTCGCCGACGCCGCCAGCCGGCGCCGCTCCGCGAGTCGCCCGCCGGCACACCGGACCGCGCTCGGTCCGGTCGGCTCGGGACCGGTCGGCCTCGGCGGGCTCCGGGCACCGATCTGGTTCCCGACCCTGGTCGGGCTCAGACACGGCATCGCCGCGGTCGGCCTCTACCTGCTCTTCCTGATCTCGCCGATCTGGCCGTACGAGCACCAGCTGCCCGAGGTCTCGCACTACCAGGACGGCTTCTTCGGCGTCCTGATGGAGAACTCGCTCGCGTTGGCGATCATCGTGCTGCTCGCCGCGCTGCCATGGCGCCCGGGTGCGGAGCCGGCGTTCTACACCGAGCCGAGCCGGTTCGAGCGTCGACTCGCCAACCGTTCGGCACACTGAGGGGTCCCGCCCGACCGGGACGTTCGGGGCGGCGGGACTCCGGCAGGGCCAGACCGGACAGCCGGCTAGGCGACGAAGATGCAGAACGGGTGACCGGCGGGGTCGGCGTACACCCGCAGCGGCTCGTCCGGATCGTCGAGGCGTTCGAGCCGCAGCCGACCACCGAGGCGTAGCACCCGCTCGTGCTGCCGCTGCAGTTCCTCGACAGAGTCGACGGTGAGGTCCAGGTGCATCTGCTTCGGCACCCCGTCCTCCGGCCAGGTCGTTTCCGGCAGGTGCGTGACCTGCTGAAACGCGAGCTGACGGGCGCCGTCGGGGCTCCTGAGCACCAGCCAGTCACGGCCACGCTCGTCGTCACGCCCGGCCTCCGGCGGTTCGTCGCCGGGCCGGTAGACCAAGCCGAGCAGGGACCGGTAGAACTCCGCCAGTGTCCTGATGTCGGTGCCGTCGAGCACCACCTGGCACAGTTTGGGCACACTCTCGCGCTCGGTCATGTGACCACCTCCGCGCCGCCATTCTGCCCGAGGATGATCAATCCCGCCGGGTACGCGCGGCTCAGGCGCAGTTGACCCACTCCTCGGTGCCGTCGGCGAAGAGCTGCCGCTTCCAGACCGGCAGCCGGTCCTTCACCTCGTCGACGAGCTTGGCGCAGGCGGCGAACGCGGCCGCCCGGTGTGCCGTACTCACCGCCGCCACCAGGGCCACGTCGCCGATCTCCAGCGCGCCGAGCCGGTGCGACACCGCGACCGCGTAGACGTCCGGGTCGGCGGCGATCTCCTCGGCGACCTCCCGCAGCACGGCCGCGGCACTCGGGTGGCCCTCGTACTCCAGCCGGGTCACCGACCGGCCGTGGTCGTGGTCGCGGACGACCCCCTGGAACGAGACCACCGCCCCGGCCCCGGCGTCGGTGACCAGCGCCTCGTGGAAGGCGAGGTCAAGTGGCTCGACGCCGACCGTGGTGTGCACCCGGGTCGGCGCCTCCGGCTCGACGGTCGGCCCAATCTCGACGCTCATCTGTCTCCCCCCTGGAACCGCTCGCCCGGCAGCAGCGGTAGTGGTACGAGCGGGACCTGGTCACCCGGTCGTCCCTCGGTGCCGGGAACGATGACCGCAAAACCGTCCGCCTGGGCGAGCCCGCGCAGCATCGCCGAGCCGACGTGCCGTACCGGGTGCGCGGTGTTGCGGACCGGGTCGACCCGGACCAGCGCCAGGTGGGTGTGGTCGCCCCGCCCGGCGACCGGCTCGGCGAGCGTCACCCGCGGCAGCTCCGGCATCGGCCGGCCACGCAGCCCGGCGAGCAGCGGCGCGACCAGTGACACGGTCGCGACGATCGCCGACTGCGGGTTGCCGGGCAGTCCGGCGACGAACCGGGTACGCCCGTCGGCGCCGACCACCCGGGCCAGCAGCATCGGGAAACCGGGCCGGACGGCGACGGTGTTGACCACGTACTGGGCGCCGAGCGCGGCGAGTGTCGGGTGCAGGTGGTCGACCGGACCGTTCATCGTGCCGCCGGTGGTGCAGACCAGGTCGGCGGTCTCCAGCGCCTGACGCAGCGCGGCGACGTGTGCGTCGAGGGTGTCCGCCACCGGACCGACCACGTCGGCGGGGGTGCTGACGCAGCCGTACCGGCGCAGCCAGGCCGGGACGGACGGGCCGAGCGAGTCACGGACCCGACCGGCGCCGGGAGATCCGGCGGTGAGCAGCTCGTCACCGAAGACGATCACGGCGGCTCGGGGGGCGCGGCGGACCCGCACGGTGTCGTAGCCGCAGGAGGCGGCGAGCCCGATCACTCCCGGGTCGACGGCGGTGCCGGCCGGGAGCAGTTCCTCACCGGCGTACGCCTCCTCGCCCGGGTCCCGCCACTCCGGGGTGTCCCGCAGGGTGCCGGTGACCAGCCCGTCGACGGTCCGGCTCGACTCCTCCACCCGGAGCACACCGGTGGTGCCGTCCGGCAGCATCGCGCCGGTGGCGATCTCGGCGGTCGTACCGTCTTCGGTGAGCGGGGGCGGGGTGCCGCCGGCGAGGACCCGGCCGACGACCCGCCACGGTCTGGCGCCGCGCACCGCCCAGCCGTCCACACTGGAGGTCGGGAAGGCGGGCAGGTCGGTGAGGGTGGTCAACGGGTCGGCCAGGGTCTGACCGTCCGCCTCGGCCAGCGGCAACTCGACCGGCTCCGGTGCGGCGGCCCGACCGGCCGCGTACGCCCGGGAGCGGGCCTCGGCCCAGTCGAGGGTGCCCGGATCGGCGGTGGCCGACGCGGTCCCGACAGCCCCGGCACTGCCGGCGCCTTCGCTGCCGGCGGCTTCGCTGTCGACGGCAGAGCGGGCGCTCATCGCTTCCTCACGTTCACCGTCCGAGCCTATCGCCGGGATCCGACGGTCGGCGGATGAGTCAGATCAATCCGCTGGCGGTCGGGCGATTCGATCCGCTGGCGGTCCGGCGCTTGTTCGTCGCTGGCCCGGACATGGCCGGGTTCAGTCCGTCCGGGGGTGGTCGCCGCCACGGAGCTGGTCGACGGCGTGCCCGAGGATCGGGCCCAGTACCGCGAGCCCGTCGCGCGCCCCGCCGGTCGAGCCGGGCAGGTTCACCACCAGGGTCCGGCCGATCACCCCGGCCACCCCCCGGGAGAGTACGGCGGTCGGCACCTTGTCCCGGCTGTGTGCCCGGATCGCCTCGGCGATGCCGGGGATCTCGTAGTCGAGCAGGGCCCGGGTGACGTCCGGGGTCCGGTCGGTCGGGTTGACGCCGGTGCCGCCGCTGGTCACCACCACGTCGACGCTCTCGGCGGCAGCTTGGCGCAGCTGTTCGCCGACCGGGTCGCCGTCCGGCACCACGATCGGCTCGTCGACCTGGCAGCCGAGTTCGGTCAGCCCGCCGACCAGCAGCGGGCCGCTGGTGTCGGCGTAGATCCCAGCAGCGGCCCGGTTGGAGGCCACCACGACCCGGGCCCGGATCACGGCCGGTCCGCCGGTCGGGTCCAGTCTCCGGTCTTGCCGCCTTCCTTGCGCAGCACGCGTACCTCCTCGATCGAGGCCGCCGGGTCGACGGCCTTCACCATGTCGATCAGCGCGAGCCCGGCGGTGGCGACCGCGGTCAACGCCTCCATCTCGACTCCGGTCCGGTCTGCGGTCCGGACCGTCGCGGTGATCTCGACGGTGTCGGTGCCGGGTTCGAGATCGACGGTCACGCCGTGCAGCGCGATCGGGTGGCAGAGCGGGATCAGGTCCGGGGTGCGTTTGGCGCCCATGATGCCGGCAAGCCGACCGACGGCGAGCGCGTCGCCCTTCGGCAGGCCGTCGCGGCGCAGCAGCTCGATGACCTCGACGGTGGTACGCAGCCGACCGGCGGCGACCGCCCGCCGGACCGATACCGTCTTGCCGGAGACGTCCACCATCCGGGCCGCCCCGGCGGCGTCGACGTGGGTGAGGTGCGCGGGTTCGGTCACGTCCGCGAGCCTACCGACCGGGCGCTCAGCCCTGGAACTTCTGGATCTGGTACGCGATCGCCGCCTGAGCGTTGCCCGCCGGGATGATCAGCACCGAGGAGTTCGTCGTCGGGTCCGGCAGCGTCAACTCGACAATGCCGGTGGTGACCGTCGGCGAGCAGGTCGGTAACTCGGTCACCTCCGATCGCTCGCCGAGCGAAAAGTGCGCGTAGATGGTGCCAGCGCCCACGCAGTACACGACAAGGCGATAGTTGCCGGCTTCCCAGCGGTCCTGCCCCTCGTCGCGGATAACCATGGTCATCAGCTCCGAGTCTTGGAGGGTAACCGTGGGCCGCGCAGCGGTAGAAACCACCGTGTGCTCAGTTCTGGCGTTGGCCCGGTCAGCTTCCCTCAGATAGTGCGGCATCTGGTCGGAGATGGTCGTGGAGTCGTTGGCGATCGTAGTAGTACCTGAAGGCTCCGCATCGGGGCCCTCTCCATCGCCGGTGCACCCTGTTACGCCGAGGAGGGCGATGACGAGCACAACTCCGATCACCCGTATCCAGCTCCCTGACGGACCAGCAGCTGCTTGGTCGCCGCTGTTCCGTCGAGGGTGCGCCGCAGGTTCGCCGCGTAGGTACGGGTGTTCGCGACCGCCGAAGGCGGCGGCCTCTCCGGCCACAACTCGTCCACCAACTCTTCGACGCTGACGAGCCGGCCGGGCCGTACCGCCAGCATGGCCAGCACGACCTGCTGCTTGGGCGTGCCGAGCGGCAGGGACACACCATCCACGAGGAGCTCCATCGCTCCAAAGAGCCGAATCTCGATCATGGATCGCCCTCGTCATACGAAAAGGACACGCGTCATGCGACCCAGCAGTCTGTCGGTCACGGTCGACTCAAATCGACAGGCGTCATTCCTTGTCAAGGTTGCCGCAGACCGGATTCGTGGCCGTTGACCTGCCCCCCAAAAAGATCACCTTTCAGCCCAACCCGACCACACGCAGGGTGAGCTCATCAACACGAGACGAGTTCTGGCAGGTCATCCGATGCGGACCGACATTCGTTACAGCGACACTCTCGTCAGTCGAGTGCAGTACATCACATCAGCACAGACCCCAAGCGAGTCCACCCGGGTTTTCCGGTGCAATGCCACCAGGACACGGAAGAGATCTTCCGCTGCGGCCTGCGACGGGGTATCCAGATGAAGCCGGACAACGCCCCCCACCGCCAACGCTTTCGATCACCGCTCTGAGTTCTCATATATGGACAGAGCGTAGCGAATCGGCCACTACTTAGCTAATAGTGAGCATACCGACATTTATTGTGGCTAACCCGGCCTTTAGTGCCTAGGCTCGAGTCATCAATCGAACGCATCAGGCATTCGGGGACCATTCCACATTTTCGGGCCTCGAGCATGGATGGCCGGAGGGAGTAAAGGCATGCGCACCAACGAGTGGTACTGAGGGCGATGCAACCATCACGTCAAGGCGGTTTGGTTGCTACCGTTACTGAGCCATGAGGTTTCGGTAACACAGAGGAACCAGCGTGAGTCGAACACAGCGAAGCGACAACGGGACTGATCAGCGGCTAGTGCCGCTCATCGGTCTCGTCGCTGTTTGTGCCGGCATAGTGGCGATCTTGTCCATACTGGACTTTTCCGCCGATGCGCCGACGTCGGTGGCCCAGTTGGCCACCGTGACAGCGCTCGTCTCCATGATCACAATCAGCGCCACAGTCAAAGCCCCAATCCGAATCGGCTCCACAACACAGGCAATCACATGGAACGAGACCGCCATCGTCATCGGGGTTGCCGTCGCGCCCACCTCATGGATGGTGTTATGCACTGGTCTCGGCTTGATCATCGTGGTCCGCCTACTGCGTCTGCCATTGATCAAGGCTGTCTTCACCATCAGCAAGAACATGCTTCTGGCCGCAGCGGCAGGAACCACACTGACACTCCTCGGCTGGGCTTGGCCGCCCACCGAGCTCCATCACATGGTCGTCTCGCTCCCCGCCGCCTATGTCGTTCTGGTGCTGCTCGATGAGGCCATCGCCATTCCGGTGATCGCGATCGCGAGCCGGACGCGGATACTGCGGCAGTTCACCACGAACTGGGATCTCCGACTTGTCGGCTACGCTGTGCGCTTCGCTGTCACTGTCCTCACCCTGGTGCTTCTCCGAGCCGAGACATGGCTACTCGTGGCGGTGCCGCCGCTGGCGTTGAGCCTGCACCTGGCGTACTCGACGCGGGTCAGGGCACGAGCCGAACGGCAGGCCTGGCAGCGACTGGCGCACACCACCGACGCACTCAACGTGGTCGACCTGGACGCCGTACTGCACACCGCCGTGGCGCAGGCCGCCAACCTCTTCTCCGCCGACGAGGTCGAGGTGGAACTCGAGGACGTCGGACGCACGGTACGGGGCAACAGCGAGACCGTCACGTACGACGGCTCTCCCGACGAGGCCTCCACGGTCAGCGGCACCGTCATCCCGATCGAACTCAAGGGGTACGACAACACCGCGATCGGTCTGCTGCGGCTGCGCTTCCACGGGCCGGTGAAACTCTCCGAGCGGGAGCAGTACACCCTGCGTACCTTCGGCTCCGCGCTCTGTACGGCGGTCCGCAACGCCACCGCGTACGCCGAACTGAACCGGGTCGCGGAGGAACACGCGCACGCCGCCCGGCACGACGCGCTCACCGGGCTGGCCAACCGCCGGCACCTGCTCGACCGGGGCGCGGAACGGCTCGGCCGGCGCCGTACCGAGGGTGTGACAGCCCTGCTGCTGATCGACCTCAACCATTTCAAGGAGGTCAACGACACCCTCGGCCACGCCGCCGGTGACCGGGTGCTGACCCGGGTCGCCGAACGGCTCCGTGCCGCCGTGCACGCCGACGACCTGGTCGCCCGGCTCGGCGGCGACGAGTTCGCCGTACTCTTCCACGCGCTGCCCGCCCCGGCGGTCGCCGCGCACCGGGCGGAGACCCTGCTCGGCGCCCTGCACGAACCGATCGACCTGGACGGGATGCGGATCAGTGTCGAAGCCAGCGGCGGCATCGCCATCGCACCGAACAGCGGCGGCATGACCGAACTGCTGCGCCGCGCCGACGTGGCGATGTACCAGGCCAAGCGGGCCGGCCGACGGATCGCCACCTACGCCCCGACCCGGGACACCGCCGACCTCGGCCGGCTGGCGCTCGGCGGCGACCTGCCCCGGGCCGTCGCCGAGCAGGAGTTCACGGTCAACTTCCAGCCGATCGTCGACCTCGGCAGCGGCGAGGTGGTCGCCGCCGAGGCGTTGGCCCGCTGGCGGCATCCGGCCCGGGGCACCATCGACCCGCTGCGCTTCCTCGAGACGGTGGAACGCTCCGGCCTGCTGCCGGCGTTCGCCGAAGCGGTGCTCGACCAGTCGCTGCTCGCCGTCCGTACCTGGCGGGAGGCCGGCTTCGACCTGCCGGTCGCGGTCAACGTCTCACCACGCAGCCTGCTCGACGCCCGGTTCCCGGGTTCGGTCCTCGCCCGGCTGCGCGCCCACGACCTGCCGCCGGACCGGCTCGTCCTCGAACTCACCGAGACCCTGACCCTCAGCCAATTAGAGGTCGTCGACCAGGTCCTCGGCCAACTCCGGGACGCCGGCATCCGGCTCGCCCTCGACGACTTCGGCACCGGCTACTCGTCGCTGTCGGTGCTGTCCCGGATCCCCGTACACGAACTGAAGATCGATCGGGGTTTTGTCACCGCGATGGAGACCTCGGCCGAGGCGACCGCGGTGATCCGCTCCACCGTCGACCTCGGCCGCAGCCTCGACCTGGTGGTGGTGGCCGAGGGGGTGGAGAGCGAGCCGCAGCGCCGGGCGCTCTGGGAACTCGGCTGCACCGCCGGTCAGGGCCATCTCTTCGCCCGGCCGATGGCAGCCGCCCGACTGCTCTCCGCGTTGCAGCAGGGCGCGGAGGGCCGCCCCGGCACCCTCGCCCCCGCCCTGCACGACAGCGGCGCTGTGGTGCGGCTGTCACCCGGCCGGCGATCGGGTCCGCGACGTCCGGAGCGTCTGCCACACTTGCCCGCGTGAGCGCTGCGGACGACAAGGCTGCGGACGACGGCCGGACCGCGTCGGCCCAGGCCCCCGACCGTACGGCCGCCGGCCGTGACCCGGTGACCCGCATCTGGCACCGGGCCGACCGGGCGGCCGGCGGGCTCGCCGCCGACCTGACGCTCTACGCGCTCTCCACCGGATTCGCGGCGGTCACCGCGGTCACCTCCACGCTGCTGCCGCACCGGGCCTGGGGCGCGGTCGCGGCGGTCGGCTACCTGGTCGCCACCGTCGCCGTCCTCGGTCAACTGCTCGCCCGGCGTCGCCGGCCGGCCAGCCGACTGGCCGGTGCCGCCGGTCGGGGCGTACTGGTCGCGCTCACCTGGGCCGGGACCGCCCTGCTGCCGCTGGTCTGGCAGGCGGTGGACCGGGCCGGTGGACGGCTGGACCGGGCGCAGGAGGAGGTGCTGGTGATCGAACACTCCGGTGCCCGACTGCTCGACCACGGCACGCCGTACCTCACCCGGGACACGATCGCCGCCCTCCCGGCCGGTGAGCAACTGCTCGGCTACACGCCGTACCAGCCGGGGATGGCGGTCTTCGGGCTGCCCCGGGCGGCCGCCGGCACCGTCTGGTGGACCGACGCGCGGATCTGGTTCGCGGTCGCCACCGCGGTCGCCCTGCTCGCCGCGATCCGCCTGCTCCGCCGGGACGCCGACAGCGGAACCGCCGGGCGGGCCGCCACCAGCGGAACCGACAATCGTGCCGCCGGGCGTCGGGATTCCGCCCTGGTCCGGGCGGTGCAGCTCGCGACCGTACTGCCGGTCTGCGCGCTGACCCTGGCCACCGGCGGAGACGACCTGCCCGTACTCGCGCTCTGCCTGCTCGCCCTCGCCTGCGCCGCCCGGGACCGTTACCTCGCCGCCGGCCTGGCGGTCGGGCTCGCCGCCGCGCTCAAGCTCTTCGCCTGGCCGGTGCTGCTGGTCCTGCTGATCCACACCATGGTCCGGGGCCGCCGGCAGGCCGACCGACCCGCCGGCTCCTGGCTCACCCGCCCCGGCCCCCGGTTCACGGTCGGCGCGGTCGGACTGCCGGTGGTCACCCTCGTCCCGGCCCAACTGGTCGACTCGGCCGCCCTGGTCGAGAACGTGCTGCGGTTCCCGCTCGGACACGGACTGGTGACCAGTCCGGCCCAGTCCCCGTTCCCCGGCCACCTGATCGCCGAAGGGTTGCCCGGTGGCCGCCTCCTCGCCGCCGCCCTGCTCGTCGCGACCGGCCTGGCGATCGCCGTCCACCTGCTGCGCCGTCCGCCGCGCACCGCCGCCACCGCCGCGCTCTTCTGCGGGTACGGCCTGCTGGCCGCGATCCTGCTGATGCCCTCCACCCGCTTCGGCTACCTGCTCTACCCGGTCGCCCTCCTTGCCTGGGCACCCGCCCTCCGGCTGGCCGACCGCACCGGCCGGGCCACGGACCACCCACATCCCTCCCTGGCGGCGTCGGCCCCATGACCACACCCCGCCCCGCACAACCCGCCGGGCCGGTCCCGCCACCGGCGACCGGTGGCACCGGCGGCCGACCCCGCTGGGACGTCGTCGCGGTCGTCGCCCTCGGCGGGGCGCTCGGCGCCCTCGCCCGGTACGGGATATCCGTCGGCTGGCCGCACCCGCGACACGGCTTTCCCTGGTCGACCCTGGTCATCAACCTCGCCGGCTGTGCCCTGATCGGCGTACTGATGCAGCTGATCAGCACCCGGATCGCACCGCACCGACTGGTCCGGCCGTTCTTCGGCACGGGTGTGCTCGGCGGCTTCACCACCTTCTCGACGTACACGGTGGAGATCCGGGACCTGCTCGGGGCCGGCCGGACCGGCGTCGCCCTCGGCTACCTGTTCGGCACCGTCGCCGGGGCACTGCTCGCGGTTGCGCTCGGCGCGTGGACCGCGGAACGGTTCCGGCCGTCATGACCTGGCTGCTGGTGCTGCTCGGCGGCGCGGTCGGCGCGGTCTGCCGGTTCGGGGTCAACTGGCTGGTCGAACTCCGCTCCCGCCCCTCCCCGTGGGCTACCTTCACCGTCAACCTGGTCGGCTCGTTCCTGCTCGGCCTGCTCGCCGGGCTCGGCGCCAGCCTGCCCGGCTGGGTCGGAGTCCTGCTCGGCACCGGGTTCTGCGGCGCCCTGACCACCTGGTCCACCTTCGCCCACGAGACCGTACGGCTGGCCGGGTCCGGACCGGCCGGACGGGGCTGGGCACTGCTCAACCTCACCCTCACCCTCACCTGTGGGCTCGGCGCCGCCACCCTCGGCTGGCTCGCCGGCCATCAGTTCTGAGGACGGCCCGCCGGCAACCGTCGGCCCAGACCCTGGCCGCCTCGACCAGGCTGGTCACGTGGGACGCGTTCAGCGGCGGCAACTCCACCCCGTCTCAGCAGGCGCCACGACACGCCTCCCACATCCCGCGAGTCATCTCGTACTCGACCTCACCCAGGTCCGCTCCCGGCAACGGGTCATCCCAGTGCGGAAAGTACGTGCGCACGTACCGCATGCCGACGGCCTTCATCACGCCCCGGGACCCGGCGTTCACGGCCATGGTCTGCGCGATCACCCGGCTCTGCCCGACGGTGTCGAAGGCATGCCGCAGCAGGGCGCGGGACGCCTCGCTGGCCAGTCCCTTCCGCCAGTGGCGGCGGACGAGACGGTAACCCAGGTCGGTCACGGTCGGGTCGTCAGGTTGGTCGGGGCCGTGTGCCGGCGGAAGCATCATGAGCCCGACGAACTCGCCCTCGTCCTCCCGTACCGGCGGTGTCGACCCCCGCGCGCCGTCGGCAGACCCGAACGCCATCCAGAAGCCCAGGCCGTCGACCTTGGCGGCCAGGGCCATCCGCTGCGCGTGGGACGCGACCACCTCGTCCCTGGATCGCGCCCGGCCGGTGATGTAGCGAAGCACCTCCGGATCGGAGTCGAGCTGGATCTCCCGCTCGAGGTGCCGGTCGGCAAGTGGGACCAGCAACAGGCGGTCAGTGCGCAAGATCGGTTGAGGCATCCGGCAACGATCGCACCACCGTGCCATCGGCGCGATCCGGCGCGCGGACCGGCATTCCCGGAGGGTTTCTGCCCGGTCCGCCAGCAGTCCCGGGCGGCAGGGCGTAAACCTGAGACGTGGAGACCACCTACCGGGACCGGACCGAGGCCGGGAACGTACTCGCGGACCGCCTGAACTCGCTCGCCGGCCGCTCCGACGTGACGGTGCTCGGGCTGGTCCGGGGCGGCGTACCGGTGGCCGCGGCGGTGGCCGACCGGCTCGACGCCCCGCTCGACGTCCTGGTCGTCCGCAAACTCGGCCTGCCGGCAGCCCCGGAGCTGGCCTTCGGCGCGGTCGGGCCGGGCGGGCTGCGGGTACTCAACGACGAGATCGCCGACCGCCTCGACCCGGCCGAGGTGGAGGAGGTCGTCCGGGTGGAGACCGCCGAGCTGGAACGTCGCGAACGGCGGTACCGGGAGGGCCGGCCGCCGCTGCGGCTCGACAACCGGGTCGCGGTGATCGTCGACGACGGGCTGGCCACCGGGGCGACCGCCCGGGCCGCCGTCGGGGTCGCCCGGCAACTCGGCGCCCGCCGGGTGGTGCTCGCCGTCCCGGTCGGGGCGCCCGAGGCGTACGCGCTGCTCAGCGAAACCGCAGACGAGGTCGTCTGTCCGCAGCGACCGGCCGGATTCGGCGCGGTGAGCCGCTTCTACGACGACTTCCACGAGGTGTCGGATGCGGAAGTGGTGGCGGTGCTGACGGGCTCCGGGTGACTTCACCGGGTACCGTCGAGTGATGCAGATGACCTGTCCGAAGTGTCGTGGCGAGATGCGTCAGTACGAGCGCAGCGGCGTCACGGTCGACCAGTGCACCGAGTGCCGTGGCATTTTCCTCGACCGAGGCGAGCTGGAGAAGCTCTTCGAGGCCGAGGCCAACTGGAGTCAGCAGCAGGCGCCGCGTGCCCCGCAGCCCTCGCACGTGCCGCCCGCCCCGGGTGGGGGATACGCCCCGCCGCCCCCGCCGCCCGCCCCACACCAGCCGGGCTACGGCGCGCCGAGCCACGTCCCGCCACCGCCACCGCCGGCCCACGGCTACCCGCCGGCGCCGGCCTACGGGCAGCAGCACCACGGCTACCACGGGCACTACCGGCACAAGCGTAAGAAGAGCTTCCTGAACGAGCTCTTCGACTGACGGTCGGACCGACGCTCGGATCCCCGCGACCAGGGAAGGCTTCCCCGGTCGCGGGGACACCTGACCTGACCGGCGTGGCACGGAGGAACGGGCGAGGTGGGCAGCCAGCGCGGCCCCGCTGCGGGGTGGGGCAGCTCCGGGGCACCGGAGGCGGCGGACAACCACGGCGCGCTCGCGCAGACGTACGCCCGGATCACGGCGACCGTCGCGGACCTCGCCGACACCGACCTGCTCCGGCCGACCCGCTGCCGGGGTTGGCTGGTCGTCGACCTGCTCTTCCATCTGACCCTGGACGCCCAGCGGGCGCTGGTCGCGCTGGCCACGCCGGCGGCCGGGCCGGCAGACGTGGACGCGGTCAGCTACTGGCGTACGCCTGCCGACCCGGGTGAGGGCCGGCACGCGGCCTGGGTACGCCGCTGCGCCGCCGCCTTCGACCACCCGACGGGGGTGGTCCGGCTCTGGACCGACACCGCCCCGGCAGCGGTACGGGCCGCCGGGATGGCCGACCCGGACGGTTTTGTCGCCTCCCAGGGCCAGGTGCTCGCGGTGCCGGAGTTCCTCGCCACCCTGGTCACCGAGGCGGTGGTGCATCACCTCGACCTGACCGTCGATCTTCCGGATCCGCCGGAGCCGGAGCCGACCGCGGTGGAGATCGCCGTGGCGACTCTCGACGGACTGCTCAGCGACGACGCGGTACGCCCCGCCGACTGGTCGGACCGGGACTACCTGTTGAAGGCGACCGGACGGCTGCCGTTGACCGCTCCCGACCGGTTGGCGCTCGGCGAGGCCGCCGGCTGGTTTCCGCTGCTCGGCTGACCCGGGTTCCTGGGCCTGGCAAGGCTCAGACGATCGCCATGTCGACGAAGCGGGACAGGTGCAGCTGGGCGGCGACGGTCACCGTGTCGGTGGGGCCGTTCCGGTGCTTGGCGACGATGAAGTCCGCCTCGCCGGCGCGCGGGGACTCCTTGTCGTAGTAGTCGTCCCGGTGAAGAAGGATGACAACGTCGGCATCCTGCTCAATTGACCCAGATTCACGCAAATCGGACAACTGGGGCCGCTTGTCGGTCCGCTGCTCGGGGCCACGGTTCAGCTGGCTGACCGCGATCACCGGACACTCGACCTCCTTGGCCAGCAGCTTCAGGCCCCGGGACAGTTCCGCGACCTCCTGCTGTCGACTCTCGGTGCGCTTCGGTGAACTCATCAGCTGGAGATAGTCGACAACGATCATCTTGAGGTCGTGCCGCTGCTTGAGCCGCCGGGCCTTCGCGCGGATCTCCATCAGGTTCATGTTCGGGGTGTCGTCGACGAACAGCGGCGCCTCGCTGATCTCGCCCATCCGGCGGGCCAGCTTGGTCCAGTCGTCGTCGGAGAGCTGCCCACTGCGCAGCACGTGCAACGGCACCCGGGCCTCGGCCGAGAGCAGTCGCATGACGATCTCGACCTTGCTCATTTCCAGGGAGAAGATCGCGCTCGCACAGTTGGACCGGATGGCGGCATTTCGGGCAAAGTCCATCGAAGCGGTTGAATTGTGCGTGGGGATCATCGCCCGGCCCGCCAGATAGAGGTGGTCAGCGTTGTCGACGGTCACACAGCGAACCGGCACGCTCGGCACCGGGCGCACCGCCACGATGTACCTCGCGCTCGACCTGGCGGCATTGGTCGCTCGGCGACGGTCGCGATGTGCCTCCCGCTTCCGTCCGAGGCGGAAGATCTCGTCGGGCGTGCTGAAGTTCACGGTGTACGCGGTCGACGTCTCCTCGCTGCGACCCCTTACCCGCCTGGTCGCGATCGTGCAGCGGTAACCCAGGCTGGTCACCAGCTCCCGTACGTCGTATGCCAACCGATGCGATGTCGACGTGTACTGGAGATTGCCTGACGGCCCGACCGTGCCGTCGGTGTCCATCAGACCGGCGAGCAGGGCACGTCGCTGAGCCTCGGACGCCCGCAGGTACGCGACGGGCACGTGCTTGTTGTGCAGAACGTCCAACGCTCGGAGGGCTCCGACAAAGGAGCCGTACCGCCGGTGGCATTCCTCGCATCGGCGACCCTGGGACGCCTTCGTCTGACTCGGCATCGGCTGGCCACAGGAAGCACAACCAACAGCGGGCCTCGACAGCCCCCTTGAGCGGCACCCGCAGACCCGGCCGCAGGTGAAGACGGATGGCGACTTCGGGGCGAACTCGACACCACAGACGATGCAGTTCCGAGCCGGCAGCGGCGGCAGCGCTGGCGGGAGGATGGTGTAGACGGCGGGACCCGACGGCCGTACCAGGAGTCCGTCCTGCTCGACCCCGGCGACGATCTCCTCGTCGATGCTGGTGAAGCGCGCGGCGGCGCTGTGACCGTCGCCGAGCCACACCCCGAGGGTGTATGGCGGGATGGTCAGGTCGCGTTCGGGCAACTGCAGGGGGGCGCAGTTCTCGACAGCATGATTGAGCCGCTGATCCTGGGTGGTGGTCCGGAGGGTCGCCCTGATCTGCTCGGTGGTGAAGACGTTGTCGTGGGGCGCGGTCGTGGCGCCGGGCGTCTGCCGGTGGCTTGCCCTGGTGGTCGTCTTCCACAGGTGTTCGGCATCGGCGACCAGGATCGATCCGTCCGAGAACTCCACCTCGTAACACGGACGGCCGTGCATGACCTCGAAGGCGTGGGTTACCCGGGTCGGCCAACCGTCTGCGCCGAGCAGTTGGTCTCCCGCCCGCACCTCGCCCATCGTCGTCCAGCCGTTCGGCGTCGCCAGCGGCGTGTCCAGGGCGAGCGCCTTGCCCAAACCAGGCCTACCCGCCACGATGATCAACTGCCCCGGGTGCAGCCCGTTCAGCAGCCGGTCCAGGTCCGTGAAGCCGGTCGGCACCCCGGTCATCACCCCACCCTGGGCACCGACCGCCTCGATCTCGTCGAGCGTCGGCTGCAGCATGTCGGCGAGGACGGCGAAGTCCTCGCTGACCCGCTTCTCGGTGACGTCGTAGATCGCCTGCTGGGCCAGGTCGACCACGTCGTCGACATCCCGCCCGCCACCGCCGGCCGAGCCGTACCCGAGCTGGACGATCCGGGTGCCGGCCTCGACCAGGCGCCGCAGCACCGCACGCTCGCCGACGATCCGGGCGTAGTAGGAGGCGTTCGCGGCGGTCGGCACACTGGCGATCAGGGTGTGCAGATATGGCGCTCCGCCGATCCGTCCCAGGTCGCCGGAGTCGGCGAGGGCGGCGGCGACGGTGATCGCGTCGGCGGGTTCACCACGCCCGTACAGGTCCAGGATCGCGTCGAAGATGGTGGCGTGCACCGGCCGGTAGAAGTCGTTCGACTTGAGGATCTCGACGACGTCGGCGATGGCGTCCTTGGAGAGCAACATGCCACCGAGCACGCACTGCTCGGCGGCGACGTCCTGGGGCGGCGTCTTGTCGTACTGTCCGTCGCGGGGGCCGGGGCCGTCGGGCGGCGACGCCGACCGCGAGTCACCACGAACGTCGTCAGTGATCGACATCCGACCATCCCCCCTTCGCCCATCCGACCCGCTTCCAGCGAAGCGCCGCCGTACGACAGTTTCACCACCGGCCCAGCCGGTCCCCGACCCTGACAGCCGCCGGTGGTCGATGCCGTCGTTCCTGGTCGGTCGGTGCCGCTCGGGTCGGCCCCGGCGGTCCGCGCGACCGGGGGAAGTCGGTGCGACCTGACGAGGCCAGGGGGCAACCATACGTAAGTCGAGGTCAGCCCCTCAACACCGACGGTGGACGGAGTTCGGGACAACCTGTGGACGGTTGTCGGTGGGGTGTGCGCAGCCCTGTGCACAGGCTGTGGAAAACAACTGGGGAAGATAGCTTGGACCATCCTTGAGCTGGGCAAACTCGGTCCCCACCTTGTGGAGGAAAGAAACCAACTGAATCTGGGCCAGTCGGACGGCGTATCATCAGGCAGCGACATTCTTCGGTACGGCTCCCCGCGATCGACTCAGCAGAAAGGTCACGCTGCGGCCGTGGACCATCGGGACCGGGGGCGGGGTGAACTCGCCCGACAGGAACGGCAGGACAGCATCGGCTGGGGCGACCCGCTCACCGGACCGCCGGGCGACCCCTACTCCCGCCCCGAAGGCAGCTACCGCACGCCGAGCCGCCGACGGGCCCGGCACCGGGGCGCGCCGGACCCGGTCGACACCTACACCCCGCCCTGGGCGTTGGGCGCCGCCACCGAGGCGGCCCCGTCCACCGGGTCGCCCGGCACCGGGCGCGACGACGACCCGTGGCACACCGGGACGTCCCGGCGCGGTGACGACCCGTGGCACACCGACACGAGCACGTCAGGACGGGCCGGTGGACGGCACCAGCGGACCGAGTCGACGTCGGCGACCGGATCGGGTCGACGTCGGCGGGCGGCCGACCCGGCGGAGTCGACCGGAGACCCGGCCGTCGGCTGGCGGGACTCCGTCGGCGACAGCGGCACCCGCCGTCGACGTGAACGTACGGCCGACGGTTGGCGGGACAGCACGGCACCGCCCGACACCTGGCGGGACAGCACGGCACCGCCCGACACCTGGCGGGACAGCACGACACCGCCCGACACCTGGCGGGACAGCACGACACCGCCCGACACCTGGCGGGACAGCACGACACCGCCCGACACCTGGCGGGACGACGCCGCCTCGCGCGACAGCTGGCGGGACGGTCGCGACAGCTCGCTGACCGGTGGCTGGCGCGGCGACGACAGCACACCCGGCGGTTGGCGGGACACCGGCGCCGCGGCCACCACGGAGAGCTGGCGGGACGCCGGCACCGTGGTCGGGGGCGACGGCACGGACGCCTACGCCGGAGCACCGGACGGCAACAGCCGAGGCGTCGGGCGCCGGCGCGCCGAGCGGAGCGGCACGGACAGCGCCGACAGCACAGACGGCGCGGACGGTTGGCGGCGCGACGCCGGGATCCGGCGCGACACCCCCGCCGGCGACGGCCCACCGCAGGGCGGTCGCCACTCGGACGGCAACAACACCGACACGTGGCGCCGGGCGGACCTGGCCGGCACCGGCGCGACCGGGAGCTACCTCGACGACCGGCCGAGAAGGACCGGTCGGAGACGTCGACCGGATCCCGAGGAGTCACTCTCCGGTTCCTCCGCCGTGACCGGCGACGCTTCGACCACTTGGACGGACCCGGCCCGTTGGCGGGGCGAGCGTGCAGGTGGCGGGCGCCGGGCCGCCGAAGACCGGGACCGGCCCGAGCCTCCGGGCGCCGCGCCGGGAGAGTCCGCGCGGCAAGCTGAGTCGATCAGTCCGATCAGTCCGGCGGCCCGGTGGATCCGGTCTCCGGACGAGGTCGGCCAGGGCGACAGTCTCGCCGGTGGCCGCGCGGACGGGGCGGGCGGCGAGGGCCGCCGACGGCGCCGTCGGGGTGGCGACCAGACCACCGGGCCCGATCCGGTACGACGTTCCGCCGCCGACCGGGGCCGGCACACCGACAGCGGTTCGGCCCGCCCGTACGCCGAGCCGCCCGGGCGGGACCGGGAGGCGGAGGCTACTCCCTGGGAGCGGTTCGGTGACACCCACACCGGCATGCTGGACCGGGTCACCGACGACGTACCCGAGGGCCGCCGTCGGGCGCCGGACGGGGATGACCGCGAGTCGTCGGGCTATGGCCGTCGGAGCCGGGCCGGCTCCGACGGCGGCGGCCGTACCGGCCTCAGTCCAACCAGCGGTGGCGCCTATCCCACCAGCGGCGGTCCCATTCCGACCAGCGGTGGTCCCATTCCGACCAGCGGTGGCGCCTACCCGACCAGTGGCGGTCCCATCCCGACCAGCGGCGGCGGCTGGGGCCGGCGCGGTGAGGCCGCCCGCTGGGACGGGTTCGCCGACACCGGCCAGTGGGACCGGTTCACCGACACCACGGAGTGGCGTCGGGGCGAACTCGTCGGGACGGGACGGGACGACGACCCCCGGGCGGTGACCGGCACGGATCGGGACGAGACCTTCTGGTCCGGCACCCGGCTGGCCGAGGACGATCCACGGTGGATGGGCATTCCCGACTCGGCACCGAAGTCTCCGGCCGTGGTCTATCCGCCGCCGCGCCCTTCCCGTTCGGCACCTCCCGGACGTCAGCCCACCGAGCAGGTACGGGTACCCCGGCAACGTACCGCCGGGGAGGGTCGGGCCGACGGTCGTACCGCGTCGCCGGCTGGCGCCCGACGGAGCGTTGCCACGGTCGGGGCGCCCGGCGGACGGTCATCGACTCCGAGTCGGCGGCTGACGTCGGAGGCCGCCCGGCGCCGGCCCTCGCCGTTGAGCCGGCGGCTCGAGGACGACCTGCTCGATCCCCGGCCCAGCGGGCCGCTGAGCGCGGTGCTCTACGCCGCCGCCTGGTACGCCGTACCGGTGCTGGCGATGTTGGTCTGGGTGTTGACCCTCGACGCCAGCCTGCCGGTGGACTGTGTGCCGGAGTTGGCCGGTGGGTGCGAGTCGGAGCGGGGACGGGCGATGGCAGCCCTGGTCGACGGCCTGCCCCGGTTCGGCGCGGCGCTGGCGACCAGCCTGGTCATCGCCGCGCTCCTGCGCTGGGTAAACAAGACCTGGCGGGTCGTGACGATCGGGCTCTCCGCTGCGGTGGTCGGCGGAGGACTCTCCACGCTGCTGTTCAGCGTGATCAGCGACCAACCACTGACCTGAGTCCCGGCACCGCGCGACGGTCTCCGGAAGCGGAAGCAGCAGCGGTGTGGGCCGGAAACGGATCAGGGGTGCCACCCCGGTCGGGTGGCACCCCTGATCGTTTGTTCCGTACCGCCTACTTGCCGGGGACGACCTTCAGGTCGAAGCTGGCAGTCACCTCGGGGTGCAGCTTGACCCGCACCTTGTGGCTGCCGACCGCCTTGATCGCGCCCGGCAGTTCCAGCCGACGCCGGTCCAGCGACGGCCCACCGGCCGCCCGGACCGCGTTGACCACGTCGCCGGGGGTGACCGAGCCGAAGAGCCGCCCGCCGTTGCCGGCACGCGCGGTCAGGTTGACCTTGAGCCCTTCGAGCTGGGCCTTGACCTCGTTGGCGTGGCCCAGGTCCCGGATCTCGCGGGCCTCGCGGGCCCGACGGATCACCGTGACCTGCTTCTCCGCGCCCTTCGTCCAGGTGATCGCGAAGCCCTGCGGCAGCAGGTAGTTACGGCCGTAGCCGTCCTTCACCTCGACGATGTCACCCGGGCTACCGAGGCCGGACACCTCCTGAGTCAGGATGATCTTCATTTGGTGCCTCCTCTCAGCGGGCCGTGGCCGTGTACGGCAGGAGCGCCATCTCGCGGGCGTTCTTGACCGCACGGGCGATCTGGCGCTGCTGCTGGGAGGTGACCCCGGTCACCCGCCGAGCGCGGATCTTGCCGCGGTCGGAGATGAACTTGCGCAGCAGCGCGGTGTCCTTGTAGTCGATGTAGGTGATCCCGTCCTTGTCGAGCGGGTTCACCTTCTTCTTCGGCTTGCGCAGTGCCGCAGCCTTTGCCATTGCTCTTGCTCCTGGTTTGCGATCTCGGGCGCTCGGCCCACGGGCACGGCCCGGGGTCAGAACGGGGGCTCGTCGTCGAAGTTTCCGCCGCCCGAACCGGACGAACGCGAGGCGGCCGGAGCGGCCGTGGCCCACGGGTCGTCGAAGTTGCCTCCGCCGCCCTGGCTGCCACCGCCACCGCCACCGCCACCCGAGGCGCCGAAGCCGCCGCCACCGGAGCGCGCCATCTTCTGCACCTTCGCCGTGGCGTACCGCAGCGAGGGGCCGATCTCGTCGACCTCCAGCTCGATGACGGTGCGCTTCTCACCCTCACGCGTCTCGTAGGACCGCTGCCGAAGCCGGCCCGACACGATCACGCGCGCACCCCGCTGCAGCGACTCGGCGACATGCTCGGCGGCCTGCCGCCAGACGGTGCACGCAAGGAACAGCGGCTCGCCGTCCTTCCACTCACCGGAGGCCCGGTCCATGAACCGGGGCGTCGACGCGACCCGGAACTTGGCTACCGCGGCGCCGGAGGGCGTGAAACGCAACTCGGGGTCATCGGTCAGGTTGCCGATGACCGTGATGGTGGTATCTCCTGCCATGACCATCTCCTCGCGCACTCATCAGTCCGGTCAAGGCTGCCAGAGCCGTACGACAGGACCGGTGAGGCTGATCCGGGCGTGCCGGAAACGCGTCAGCGCGTCTCCGGCCGGATGACCTTGGTGCGCAGCACGGACTCGTTGAGCCGCAACTGCCGGTCCAGCTCGGCCACCGCCGCAGGCGTCGCCTGCAGGTCGATGACGGCGTAGATCCCCTCGGCCTTCTTGTCGATCTCGTACGAGAGGCGCCGGCGGCCCCACACGTCGAGCTTCTCCACCGAGCCACCCGCGGTCCGGATCACGTTGAGGTACGTGTCGAGCGATGGGGCGACGGTGCGCTCCTCGAGGCTTGGATCGAGGATGACCATGATCTCGTAATGACGCAAGACGTGCTCACCTCCTCTGGGCTAGCGGCCACGGTCCTTCCGTGGCAGGAGGTCGTGCGTCGTTGCCGGGACGAATCCGGGAGGGATCCCACAGCGTCACGGGCAACCTGAGCAGAATACCCGGTGTGCCGGGACCGGGCACGTCCGGTCTCCGGCCGCCCGGAATCGTGTCGGTCGAATCGTTCCCGAAGGAGATCAAGTCGGATCGGTCCGGTGAAAGACCAACCGGCGACGGGTCGACGGAAACGACGGAACCCCGTCCGGCGGCGTGCCGGAGCGGGGTCCGCTACGAAGCCGCGGGGCGCATCCCGTCCACATTCTTTGGGTGGGACCTGGGGAGGAACGACCACACCGACGAGTTGGATGGGAGGCGCCCCGCGGAGCCTATTGTATTGTCATCTTACGCGACAACAGCATGTCTTGTGCCGTTAATGGCAGATAGCCCGATTCACCGCTGACTCGTCCACCGGTGGACGAGTCAGCGGCCAGCGGCCCCGCCGGGTCGGTCGGACGGCGGAGAGCTCTCCGGGCGCCGCGTTCCGCAGCTCCCGGCACGCCCGGAACCGACCGCTTCGGGACCTCGCGGTACCGGTTCCTCCTCGACGCCCCCGACCGACCCGGCGGGGAAAACCAGGACCGTCCCCCGACGCCGGCAACGGGGCACGGGCGGCGCACGCGGCGAACACCGCGCCGGCCCGGCAGCATCGCGACGGCAGGGTCACGGACGTCTTCCTCTCTCGGCGGCAGGTGGATCCACCGGCGCCCCACACCTCGGACACCGTCGATCTCACCAGGAGAAACGAAACAACCACGGCAAGGTGACGCGGCCGGCGCGGACCCCCGCCGATCGGCCGGAACCGGGGTACGCCGACCCGCCGCTCCCCGTCCTGACACCGGCACGACGTAGGCTCGCCATCATGCGTATCGGAGCCCATGTCGATGCCACCGACCCGCTGCACGAGGCGGCCCTCCGGAAGGCGGACGCGGTCCAGTTCTTCCTCACCGATCCGCAGAAGGACTGGAAGGCACCACAACCACGGGAGGACGCGGCACTGCTGCGCGCCTCAGAGGTGGACATCTACATCCACGCGCCGTACGTCATCAACCTCGCGACGACGAACAACCGGATCCGCATCCCGAGTCGGAAGCTGCTGACCAGCCACGCCGAAGCCGCCGCCGCGGTGGGCGCCAAGGGTCTGGTGGTGCACGGCGGGCACGTCAACGCGGGCGACGACCTCGCGGTCGGGTTCGACAACTGGCGCAAGGCGTTCGTCCAGGCCGCCGAGACGGGCGGGCACCGCACCCCGGTGTTCATCGAGAACACCGCCGGCGGCGACAACGCCTGTGCCCGCCGCTTCGACAACCTGGCCCGGCTCTGGGACGCGGTGGGTGACTACGGCGTCGGTTTCTGCCTGGACACCTGTCACGCCCACGCCGGCGGCGAGGACCTGCTCGACGTCGTCGACCGGGTCAAGGCGATCACCGGCCGGATCGACCTGATCCACGCGAACGGTTCCAAGGGCGACTTCAACTCCGGCCAGGACCGTCACGACAACCTGGGCAGCGGCACCATCGATCCCGAACTGGTGGTCGAGGTGATCCGAGCGGCCGGCGCGCCGGTGATCGTCGAGACGCCGGGCGGGGTCGACGGGCAGGCGGCGGACATCGCGTACCTGCGCGACCGACTCGGCCGGTAGGGGCGACGATGTCGACAGACCAGTCCAAGGTCACCGATCCGGCGCGGGACGAGAGCAGCTCGGGCAGCACCTCCACGGAGAGCACCACGGTGCGGGACACGGTTCCGGACAGCCCGGCCGACACCAGCAGCAGGCCGGTCGAGACGAACGCCGAACCGGCGGACGTCAACAAGCCGACAGACGCCAGCACCGAACCGGCGGACGCCAACAAGCCGACAGACGCCAGCACCGCGCCGGCCGACACGGCCAGCCCGACCGACGCCAGCGACAAACCGAAGGACGCGGACAGCCCGACCGGGAGCGGTGACAAGCCGGCCGAGAAGGCCGACAGCCCGGACGACGTGGCGAAGCCAGGCGACGCCACAAAACCAGGCGACACAAGCGACAAACCAGGCGACACAAGCGACAAGCCGACCGACCCGTTCACCGCGTTCGCCCCGGCTCCCGAGCCGGTGCCGGGCCGGCTGCGCCGGGTCGGGCGTGCGGTGGGCCGGCGGCTGACGCACGAGTGGACCCTGGCGGCGCTGGCCAGTCTCGTCCTGGCCGTGCTGATGAACTGGCCCACGCTGAAGTACCCGCTCTACGAGCTGCCGCAGGACACCTGGGACCCCACCCTGCAGGCCTGGCAGGTCGCCTGGTCGGGGCACATCCTGCTGACCGATCCGGCCCAGCTCTGGCAGAGCAACGCGTTCTTCCCGGAAACCTGGACCTTCGCGTTTTCCGACACGCTCCTCGGCTACGCCCCCGCCGGCATGCTCGGACACGGCCCGGAAGCCGCGATCCTGCGTTACAACATTCTTTTCCTGCTGGCGCACGCCCTGGCCACCTTCGGGGCGTACGCGCTGGTCCGACAGCTCGGCGCCGGGCGGATCGGCGCCGCCGTGGCCGGGGTCGGTTACACGTACGCGCCGTGGCTGCTCGCCCAGGCCGGCCACCTGCACATCCTCTCCAACGGCGGCATCCCGCTGGCGCTGGCCATGCTGGCCCGGGGACACGGCTGGTCGCTGCGCCACGGCTACCGGCCGGAACGACGCCGGGCCGGCTGGGTCTTCGCGGGCTGGCTGGTGGCGGCCTGGCAGCTGAGCCTCGGCTTCGGCATCGGTCTGGTCTTCGCGTACGTGCTGGGTCTGATCTCGGTCGTGGTGCTGCTCGGCTGGCTGCTCCGTCGGATCCTGCGCCGGCCGCGGCGGCAGTTCGGCGTCCGGATGGTGCTCGCCGACCTGCTCGGCGGCGGGGTCTTCGCGGCGGCCGGCATCCTGCTGGCGATCCCCTACTTCAAGGTCGCCGACCTGTACCCGGAGGCGCGGCGGACCGCGGCGAACCTGCACGCGTACTCACCGCCGCCGACCGGCTTCGTGACGGCGCCGAAGGAGTCGCTGATCTGGGGGCAGTTGCACGAGACCGTGCGCGACGGGCTGCCCTGGGCGCCGGAGATGACCCTGCTGCCCGGCTTCGTGCTCTACGCGCTCGCCGTCGCCGGCCTGTTCCTGTCGATCTGGACCGTACGGCAGCGGTTGCTGCTGCTCGCCGGGGTCCTGGTCAGCGGCATCCTGTCGATGGGTACGGCGTTCTTCGGCGGCACCTGGACCTACCTTCCGCTCTTCGAGCACCTGCCCGGCTGGGACGGACTGCGTACCCCGGGCCGGCTGATGCTCTGGACGACCCTGCTGCTGGGCGTCCTCGCCGCCGGTTCGGTCGGCGCCTTCGCCGAACGGGCCCGGCTGATCTCGGCGGCCGAACGGGTGCCGCCGCGCCCCGGCCCGTTCCTGCGGTTGGTGACCCTGCTGCCGCTGCTGCTCGTCGTGGTCGAGGGGCTCAACAACACGCCGCACGAGGTCGTACCGCCGCAGCCGGCCGCGATGCGGACGGTGGCCGGGCCGATCCTGGTGCTGCCGTCGAACCAGAACAACGACCAGCACGTCATGCTCTGGTCGACCAGCAGGTTCCCGGACATCGTCAACGGCGGTAGCGGGTTCACCCCGACCCGGCTCGCCGAGGTGCGAGACGCCACGGCGAACTTCCCCGACGTGGCCAGCATCGACTACCTGCGGCTGATGGGGGTACGGACCGTGGTGGTGCTGCGGGACCGGATCGCCGGGACCCCGCTGGAGGCCAGCATCGACCAGCCGGTCGACCTGCTCGGCATCCAGCGTGAGGACGTCGGCGAAACGGTCGTCTACCGGCTCTAGGAGAGATCCCACCGGCCGGGACATCTCCCGGCCGGTGGGTCAGTTCGCCGGAGTGGAAACCGATGGTTCGAGTGGGCTGCGGAGCCCGCGCAGCCAGCCGGCGTCCCGGACACCGTCGAAGACACCACCGTCCGGGTCGTCCGGGTGGGTGGCCCGGACCGGGTCCTGCTCCGGACGCAGGATGTCTCGGATGACCAGGCCGCAGAGGACCGCGACGGTGATCAGCCGGAGGCTGGCGGCGAGCACGAACACGCCCTCCGGGAAGACCGGCTTGCTGGTGGCGGCGCCGAGCAGTTCGCCGTAGAACGCGACGAAGTAGCCGACCTCGGCGAACTGCCAGGCCAGGAAGGCACCCCAGCGGGGGCGGGCGAGCACCACCAGCGGCAGCAGCCAGAGGGTGAACTGCTGTGACCAGACCTTGCTGAAGATCAGGAAAGCCGCCACCATCAGGAAGACCAACGCGGCCAGCCGGGGCCGGCGCGGTGCGAACAGCGCCAGCGCGCCGATGCCGAGGAAGGCGAGCACGATCAGGGCGTACGACAGTGTGTTCAGCGTCGGGATGTGGTCACTGAGCCACTGGAACGGTCCCTGGTCGCCGGGGGCGCCGCTGTTCCACTTGCCGTCGAGGTAGCGGCCGATGTACCAGAGCGTGCCCCAGTCGATCGCCCGCTCGCTGTTCAGGTCGAAGAACCGTCGCCAGTTCTCCGGATAGAGGATCGCGATCGGCAGGTTGACCGCGATGATCGTGCCGACGGCGGTGGCCATCGTCACCACCGGTGCCCGGAACCGACTGGTACGCAGGGCGAGCACCGCCAGCGGCCAGAGCACGAAGAGCGGCCAGAGTTTCGCGGAGGTCGCCAGGCCGAGCAGGAGGCCGGCGATCACGGGTCGTCGTTTCGCCCAGGCGTACAGGCCCATGGCGGCGAGTCCGATGGCCAGCAGGTCCCAGTTGACCGTGGCGGTCAGCAGGAGGGCCGGGGAGAGTGCGAACAGTGCCGCGTCCCATGGTCGGCGTCGGCGCAGGGCGAGGATCATCGCCACCGTCGCCACCGCGAGCGCACCGAGCACCAGGGCGTTCAGGTTGTAGAACCAGCGCGCCTGGTTGATCTCGGGACGGTCCACGCCGATGTCGTGCACCGGCAGGCCGAGCGCGCCCATGAAGAACCCGGTGACGACCGGGTACTCGACCGGATGGTCCCGGTACGGCACCTTGCCCTCGTTCAGCCCCTCCGCGTAGTAGAGGGCCAGGACGTCGGTGTAGCAGAACCGGGTGTACTGGATGTTGTTCGACCAGGCGCCGGTCTGGCAGGGCGACTTCTGCACCCAGTGCAGGGCGAGGGTCAGGCAGGTCAGGGCGAGCACGATCCGGGCCGCGGTCCAGAACCGGCCACGCCACTGGTTTCCCCGCCGATCCACGCCCACCGCGTGCTCGCCGATCGGGCCGCCGATCGCCTCGGCAAGCCCGCGGACGAAGCCGTCCGACCGGGACGGGTGGTCGACCTTTTCAGGTTCGTCAATGCCAGCCGTCGACTGCGCGCTCATGAACAGGCATCCTGCCGTACCGGTCCGGAATCCGTCAGACCCGGATCGGCCGTGTCGCCGATCGGGACGGAAAACGCGGTCGGCGGCCGGGTACCGGACCCGACCGCCGACCGCGGATATTTATATCTCCGAATGGTTACCGACCGCTGGCGGTCGTCCCCACCCGGCGGCTAACCGCCGGTCGTGTTGCGGTTGTTACCGCCACCACCGCCACCGTCGCCCGGTGGGAGGGTGATGCCGCCCCCTGGGTCGTCCGGATTGGTGGTGCCACCACCCGGTCCACCCGGTCCACCCGGACCACCGGGGCAGAGCGGGCTCGGGTTCGGGCCCTGGCAGTCACCCGGTCCGCCCGGACCGCCGGGACCACCCGGCGGGGGGTTGCTCGGCGGCGGCGCCGGTTGGGTGCCGTTGCCGGCGTCCTTGTTACCGATGTGCTTGGCGTCCGGCAGGGCCACCAGCGGCTCACCCTGGAGGGCTTCCTTCATGAACCGGTTCCAGATGCTGGCCGGCAGGTCACTACCGTTGATGTTGCGACCGTTCTTGTCCTTGATCTCGGGCCGCTTGGGGTCCTTGCTGCCGACCCAGACCGCGGTCGCCAACTGTGGCGTGTAGCCGACCATCCAGGCGTGCGCGTTGAACTCGGTCTTGCTGTACTCCCAGGTACCGGTCTTACCGGCCGCCTGACGGCCGCCGAGCTGGACCGAGCTGAGCTTCTTCAGCACCGCAGTGACCTCGTCGGCCACCTCTTTCTTGATCCGCTGCTTCGGATCGCGCTTCTCGCCGTTGATCTTCTTCCACTTGCCGGTGTCCTTGTCCTGCTGCTCGATCGAGACCACGAAGTGGGCCTTGTTGTAGACACCGCCGTTGGCCAGTGTCGCCAGGCCGTTCGTGTGGTCGAGCACGGTGATCGGATACTGACCGTACGCCAGCACGTTGAAGAACGGCCCCCGGAGATCCTTCGGGTCTTCCTTGGTCAGGTCGTGCGACTTCGGCGGGTTGTCCTTGGTCTCCCACATCCTGTTGATGCCGGCGTCCCGGGCGAGCTCGATGAGCTTTTCCCGGCCGATCTGCTCGGTCACGTGGTAGAAGGGCACGTTGTACGACTGGAGCGTCGACAGTTCGAGCGAGCACCACTTCGCACAGGCGGCCTGGCGGCCCGCGTTCTCGACCTCGATCTGGGTGCCCGGCACCTTGTAGTCGCTGGAATCCCAGTGCGAGTCGATCGAGATGCCCTCGTCGATCGCGGCCGCCAGCGTGTAGACCTTGAAACTCGAGCCCGGCGGATGCCCACCGCTGAGATATCCGGAACTGTCGGTGTTGAGTCCGGCGTAGTCGTAGCCGGCGCCACTGTCACCGCCGTAGTACGCCATCACCCGTCCGGTCTTCGGGTCGATCGCGGTCAGCGCGGCCATCAGGTTCGACGGCTGTCCCTTGATCTCCGAGCCGGTCTTGCGCTGGGCGGCGTCCTCCGCGGCCTTTTGCATGTCCCAGTCGATGCTGGTCCTGATCTTGTAGCCGCCGTCGCGGAGCGCCTCGGAGCAGTTCAGCTTCCCGTTCGGCTCGGTCGGGCCCATGGTGCAGATGCCCTTCTCCGCCATCTCGGCCTTGACGTAGTTGATCACGTTGCCCCGGGGGGTGGCGACACCGAACGCCTCGTTCGCGTTCTTCCGCTTCTGCACCGTCGGGTACTTCAGCTGGGCGCGCTCCGCGGCCGACAGCCAGCCCTTGTCGACCATGCCGCCGAGGACGTAGTCCCAGCGGCCCTTGGCCTCCTCCAGGTTGTCCGCCGGGTCGTAGCCCTTGTGCCCGGTGGACTTGTCCGGCTCCGGCTGCTTGATCAGCGCGGCCAGCACCGCGCCCTCCTCGACCTTCAGATCCTTGGCCGACTTGCCGAAGTAGGTCTGGGCGGCGATCTCGATGCCGTACGCGCCCCGGCCGAAGTAGACGATGTTCAGGTAGTGCTGGAGGATCTCGTCCTTGCCGAGCTGGTCGTTCAGCTTCGAGGCGAGCACCGCCTCCTTGACCTTGCGCTGGTAGCTGTCGTCCTTCAGCTCCGCGTACGCGTTCCGGGCGTACTGCTGGGTGATGGTCGAGGCACCCTGCTTGCTGCCGCCGGTGAAGTTGTTCCACGCGGCCCGGGCGATACCGACGTAGTCGACACCGTCGTGGTCGTAGAACTTCCGGTCCTCGGCCGAGACCACCGCCTGCTGCACGTACTTCGGGATCTGGTTGATGGTGACGATCTGCCGGTTCTGGTCACCCAGCTTGGCGATGACGCTCTTGTTGTTGTAGGCGTAGACGGTCGTCGCCACCGGCAGCGGCAACTCGTCCGGCATCACCATCTTGGTCGAGTACCAGGTCGCGCCGACCACGCCGCCGCCGGTCAGGATGATGAACACCGCGAACGCCGCGATGATCATGTTGATCCGTTTGCGCTTCTTGGCCCGGCGTACCGCCGCCGGGTCGGCGTCACCGGCACCGCGCCGCCCACGCCGACCGGGGCCGGTCGGCCCGTCGGGACCGTCCGGGCCACCGGGTCCACCCGGTCCGGCCGGGGAGACCGGGACCACGGCCCGGCCGACCGTCGCCCGACCCGCGGCACCACCGGCGCCCGCGCCACTCACCGAGGCGGCGCCGACACTCGCCCGGCCGGCGGAGGCCCGGCCGCCCGCGCGGCCCGCGCCGTATCCGCCGCCCGAGCCGGGCGCGTCCGGGACCGCCGCGCCGCCGACCCCGGCCCGGCCGCCGACCCTGGCCCGACCGGGCGAGGCCGAACCGACCGAGGCGGAACCGACGGACGCGGAGCCGACGGACGCGGAGCCGACCGAGGCCGAACCGGCGGCAGGGGACACCGGCGATGCGGCCCGTCCCACTCCGGCCGCCCGTCCGGGTGGCGTCGCGCGGCCGCCGGCCCGAGCCGACGGGGCATCGGACTGCCCGCTGTTCGCGGGCCAGCCGCCCCGGTCGCCGTCGCGTGCGGAGCGGCGGCTCGCGGCCTGGTCGTCCCAGGACGGGCGCTGGTATGGATCGTCCGCTGCTCCGTGGTCGCCACGCGCGCCCGGGAACTGGTCCCGTCCGCGCGCGGAACTAGGATCGCCGTACGAGTTCATTCGTCACACCCTGCCGGTCGCGGTGATGGGCGTGCGCGCCCCCACCGGGTTGCCGTGAGCTAGAACACGCCACATCCAGACTCGGACACGCCGATATCCGGGTGGCGCAACATCGGAAATAACCGGACTTATCCGGTTCGCTACGTGATACTCGCCCCGCCCTGGTCGGAAAATCCCGGAACCGGGGAGACGAGTCACCGTCACCGTCCCGCCTCGCGCCTTCGACGTATCGACGAGCCGCCGGCGCCTCCGGCGACAGTGCCTGCGGCATGCGACACCGAGGCCGCCGCCGCACCCGGCGCGTCGCCCTGGTCGTCAGTGGGTACGCCGTCCCGGCCGAGCAGGTACTGCTCGACGAGATGGTTCCAGTCGCAGCCGCGACACACCTCCACCACGTACACCTGGAACTCACGCAGGGTCATCGCCAACACCGACAGCTCCGCACGGGTGCGGGCCTGACCGGCCGACTGCCTGAGCTCATCCCCGTAAATGTAGTGCACGTGGGTGAGATTCTCGCGGCGGCAGACCGGACAGAGCGTTTCGGTCGGTTCGCCATGGAATCGTGCGGCGTTCTTCAGGTACGGCGACGCGTCACAGACCTCGTAGGTGCCGACCCGACCCGAGTGCACCTCACGCAGCACCGCTCGCTTCTGGAGCGAGTAGTCGACGACCTGGCGCTGCGTACGCATGCGGTGAAGGGTAACCGGTCCGGCCGGGCGAGGCGACCACCGTCACTCAGAGTAGTCAAATCCGTGCCGTACGAGGGGTTTGCCTAGCCGACGCAGAGGGTTTACGGTGCGATGTATCGGCCCGATACATCGAGCCGGTGACGACGGGCCTGACCAGGCCACCGGATCCGCGTCAGGACGAGAGAGGGGTGCTCATGCTCGAGCTCGCCATTCTCGGCCTACTGCAGGAGTCCCCGATGCACGGCTACGAGCTCCGCAAGGAACTCGCCGCCAAACTCGGGGCGATCCGCGCGGCCATCAGTTACGGCTCCCTGTATCCGACCCTGCGCCGGCTGCAGGCGGCCGGTTGGATCACCGAGGCTGGCCAGGCGCCGGCCACCGCCGAGGAGATCCCGGCCCTGACCAGCCGACGCGGCCGCGTCGTCTACAAGATCACCGCAGAGGGCAAGGAACGTTTCGCCGAGCTGATCGCCCAGACCGGCCCGGAGAGCTACGAGGACACCGGTTTCGGCGTCCACTTCGCGTTCTTCGCCCGTACCGACCGCGCGACCCGGCTCCGGATCCTGGAGGGCCGCCGCCGCAAGGTCGAGGAGCGTCGCGAGGGGCTCCGTGACGTGTTGAGCCGGGCGGCCGAACGGCTCGACGCGTACACCCTCGAACTGCAACGCCATGGCCTCGACGCCTGCGAGCGTGAGGTGCGCTGGCTGGAGGAGCTCATCGCCAACGAGCGCTCCGGCCGGGCCCCGGCAGGGTCCACCCCGGGCACCGTCCCGGACACCCCGGGCACCGGCCCGGGGCCAGCAAAAGAACACAACCCGCCTCCGCCTGGGCAGTCCAGGAATGAGCCGGAGCGGCCGTGATGAACACAAAGGAGGCAAACGCGATGGGCTCCGTCCGCGTCGCCATCGTCGGTGTGGGTAACTGCGCCTCGTCCCTGGTCCAGGGCGTCGAGTACTACCGCAATGCCGACCCCAACGACCGCGTCCCGGGTCTCATGCACGTGACCTTCGGCGACTACCACGTCTCGGACGTGGAGTTCGTCGCGGCGTTCGACGTCGACGCCAAGAAGGTCGGCATGGACCTCGCGGAGGCGATCGTCGCCAGCGAGAACAACACCATCAAGCTCTGCGACGTGCCGCCGACCGGCGTCACCGTGCAGCGCGGTCCGACCTTCGACGGTCTGGGCCAGTACTACCGGGAGATCGTCGAGGAGTCCGACCGCGAGCCGGTCGACGTGGCGCAGGCGCTGCGCGACGCCCAGGTCGACGTGGTCGTCTGCTACCTGCCGGTCGGTTCGGAAGAGGCCGCCAAGTTCTACGCCACGGCGGCGATCGAGGCCGGCTGCGCCTTCGTGAACGCGCTGCCGGTCTTCATCGCCTCCGACCCGGCCTGGGCGCAGAAGTTCGTCGACGCCGGGCTGCCGATCGTCGGTGACGACATCAAGAGCCAGGTCGGTGCGACGATCGTGCACCGGGCGCTGGCCAAGCTCTTCGAGGACCGCGGGGTCGAGCTGCTGCGCACGTACCAGCTCAACTTCGGCGGCAACATGGACTTCATGAACATGCTGGAGCGCAACCGGCTGGTCTCGAAGAAGATCTCGAAGACCCAGTCGGTCACCTCCCAGATCCCGCACGAGATCAACAAGGGTGACGTGCACATCGGGCCGTCGGACCACGTGCCGTGGCTGGACGACCGCAAGTGGGCGTACATCCGGCTGGAGGGTCGCGCCTTCGGTGACGTACCGCTGAACGCCGAGTTGAAGCTCGAGGTCTGGGACTCGCCGAACTCGGCCGGTGTCATCATCGACGCGGTCCGGGCCGCGAAGATCGCGCTGGACCGGAAGATCGGTGGCCCGATCCTCTCCGCGTCGAGCTACTTCATGAAGTCGCCGCCGGTGCAGTACTCCGACCACGACGCCCACCAGAGCGTCGAGGACTTCATCGCCGGCAAGATCGAGCGCTGATCCGGAACGCCGGAGAGAACTGACGTACGGCCTGCGGGGTCGGACCGGAGACGGTCCGGCCCCGCCGCCGTTTCCTGACCACACGCCGCCGACCGTTCCGTCCCGCGAGATGTACCCCCGGGGGGTATGCTGACGGGAGAAGGAGGCGGTCCGCATGCACGACGGGCACAACCATCAGCAGCACACCGGGCACGGCGGCCACGACAAGCACGCCGGGCACGATCCGCTGGTGTTCCGCCGAAAGTTCTGGCTGAGCCTGGCGCTGACCCTGCCGATCGTGGTCACCAGCCACATGGTGATGGACTGGTTCGGCTACTCCCTCGACTTCCCCGGCATCTCGCTGGTCGGGCCGGTGCTCGGCTCGGTCGTCTTCGGCTACGGCGGCTGGCCGTTCCTGGTCGGCGCCGTCCGGGAGGCCCGGGACCGGGCCCCCGGCATGATGCTGCTCATCGCGATGGCGATCACCGTCGCCTACGTCGCCTCGCTCGCCACCAGTCTCGGCGCGTTCGACCTGGACTTCTGGTGGGAACTGGCCGCCCTGGTCACCATCATGCTGCTCGGGCACTGGCAGGAGATGAAGGCGATCGGCCAGGCCCGGGGCGCGCTGGCCGCGCTCGCCGCGCTGCTGCCCGACGACGCCGAACGGGTCGACGACGACGGTGCCGTGCAGCGGGTGCCGCTGGCCGACCTCCGGGTCGGTGACCTGGTGCTGGTCCGACCGGGCGCCCGGGTGCCGGCCGACGGCCCGATCGTCGACGGCGGCGCCGAACTCGACGAGTCCATGATCACCGGCGAGTCGCGACCGGTACCGAAGCGGACCGGGGACCGGGTGGTGGCCGGCACCGTGGCAACCGACTCGGCGATCCGGGTACGGGTCGACGCACTCGGCGAACAGACCGCGCTCGCCGGCATCCAGCGGCTGGTGGCCGAGGCACAGCAGTCGAGCGGGCGGGCCCAGGTGCTCGCCGACCGCTTCGCCGCCTGGCTGTTCTACGTCGCGACCGCCACCGCCGTGGTCACCTTCGTGGTGTGGACGGCGCTCGGCGACGTCGACGAGGCGGTGGTACGTACCGTCACGGTGTTGGTGATCGCCTGCCCGCACGCGCTCGGGCTGGCGATCCCGCTGGTCATCGCGCTCTCGACGGCCGTCGCCGCGAAGGCCGGCATCCTGGTCAAGGACCGGTTGGCGTTGGAACGGATGCGTACCGTCGACACGGTGCTCTTCGACAAGACCGGCACCCTGACCCGGGGCGCGCACACCGTCACCGGGGTCGCGGCGGCACCGGCGCTCGACGTACCCGATGGTCGGGCCGAGGACGAGCTGCTCCGGTTGGCCGGCGCGGTCGAGTCCGACAGCGAGCACCCGCTGGCCCGGGCCATCGTCACCGCCGCGACCGACCGGACCGGTACGGCGTCCGCGACCGACTTCCGCGCGCTGCCCGGCCGGGGCGTCCGGGCCAGTGTCGAGGGGCGGGAGTACGCGGTCGGCGGCCCCGCCCTGCTCCGGGAACTCTCCGCCCGGCCCGACGACGAGCTCGACCGGGCCACCGCCGACTGGGCGGGGCGCGGAGCAGCGGTGCTCTACCTGGTACGCCTCGACGACACCGGCCCCCGGGTGCTCGGTGCGCTCGCCTTGGAGGACGAGGTACGCCCGGAGGCCCGCGAGGCGGTCGACGAACTACGGCGGCAGGGGATGCGTTCGATCGCCATGATCACGGGTGACGCCCGTCCGGTCGCCGAGTCGGTCGCGGAGAAGCTCGGCTTCCGGGCCGGCGTGGACGAGGTCTTCGCCGAGGTCCTGCCGGCGGAGAAGGACAACAAGGTGACCGAGCTGCGCGAGCGCGGGCTGACCGTGGCGATGGTCGGTGACGGGGTCAACGACGCGCCGGCCCTGGCCCGGGCCAACGTCGGGATCGCGATCGGCGCCGGTACCGATGTGGCGATCGAGTCGGCCGGGGTGGTGCTCGCCTCCTCCGACCCGCGCGGGGTGACCGGGGTGATCCGGTTGTCCCGGGCGGCGTACCGGAAGATGCTGCAGAACCTGGCCTGGGCGGCCGGCTACAACGTGGTCGCGCTGCCGCTCGCCGCCGGGGTGTTCGCCTGGGCCGGGGTGGCGCTGAGCCCGGCGATCGGCGCGGTCCTGATGTCCGGTTCGACGATCGTGGTGGCGCTCAACGCCCAACTGCTCCGTCGGGTACGCCTGACCACCGACCGGTAGCGGGCAGGCGCCCGTCCCGGCGGGCCGCACAACCGGACGGGTGAGCGACGCCCCCGGCCCGGCGGGCAGTCGACCCGACAGGCGGCGGCTCAGGCCCAGGCGCGCTGGAAGGCCACCCCGGCCTCCAACTCCAGCAGGTGGCGCTTGCGGGGCAGGCCGCCGCCGAAGCCGACCAGCTTGCCGCCGGCGCCGACGATCCGGTGACAGGGCACGATCACCGGGATCGGGTTGCGGTTGCAGGCCACCCCGACCGCCCGGGCCGCGCCCGGATCGCCGACCGCCGCCGCCACCTCGCCGTAGGTCCGGGTCTCGCCGTACGGGATGGTCGTCATCTCGGTCCAGACGGCGCGCTCGAATCCGGAGCCCTGCCGGACGTGCAACGGCACGGTGAACCCGGTCAGCTCGCCGGCGAAGTACGCCCGCAGTTCGGCGACCGCCGCCGCGAGCACGGGCTCACCGGCCGGCAGCCCCGCCTCGCCGGTCGCCAGTCCGTTGGCCTCACCCGCCGTGTCGACCCGCCCGAAGCGGACGCCGCAGATCCCGACGTCGTCGACGCCGACGGAGAGTTCCCCGATCGGGGTGTCGAGCACGGTCCAGCGCATCGTCCCATTGTCCACCCGGTCCGACAGCACGGGACATCCGGCTGGCAATCCCACCAGGCACCTGCTAACTTTCCTTGGCATGTGCAGGGTTTCATTATGAGCAGGGACGGTCCCAGCGGCGACGACCTGGTCCGGGCCCTGGCGACGCTGGCCAATCCACACCGGTTACGGGTCGTCGCGGCGCTCGTCCGCGGTGGACGGAACTACGTGAGCCAGCTGGCCCGCGAACTGGGCATCAGTCGGCCGCTACTCCAGGTCCATCTCCGCAAGTTGGAGTCCGCGGGCCTGGTGTCGGCGCGCCTGGAGCTCTCGGAGGACGGGAAGGCAATGAAGTTCTACGAGGTCAATCGATTCGACATCCGGTTGACACCGGACGCGGTGGAGGCGGCGGCACGCACGCTCAGCCTCTCGGAGCAAGGCGGCCGGGAGGCCGAAGAGGGAGCGGGATCGTGAACGAGTACGACTGGACGGCCATGAACACGGACGACTGGATCGAGATCGTCGGCGCTGTCGGCCTATTCGTCCTGGTCATCGCGGTGATCCTGACGGTCATCATCCAGGTGTCCCGCACCCTGCGGGCCAGGATCGCGGCCGGACGCGACGGTGAGTACAAGGCACTCGCCGAAGCGGCGGTCCGTACCCAGGAGGGCACCGAACGCCAGTTGGCCGAACTCGGCGGACGTCTCGCCGCGATGGAATCCCGGATGACCTCACTCGAACGGGTCCTCAAGGACGTCGAGTAAGCCCTCCCCCACCGACCGGGCGTGAACAGCCGCCCGGCCCTGGGCCGCCGAGCGCCAACTCGGCGGCCCAGGAGGAAAAGCGTCACCTCGCCCAGCGGCGAGTTCTCCACGCAACACTTCCCCGGCAGAAAGGACAGCACTTCATGCTGCCCGGAAACAAACCGGTCCGGCGTACCCGTCGGACCGTCACCGGATGGTCCGCGACCCTGCTCGCGTCGGTCGTCCTCGCCACCCTCACCGGCTCTCCCGGTACGGCGGGCGCGGCCACCGCCCCGCGTCCGACGCCGGGCATCAACTGGCAGCCGTGTGCCGCCGATGCCACCGCGCAGTGCGGCACTCTCGCGGTGCCGATCGACTGGAGCCACCCGAACGGGCCGACCTTCGATCTGGCGCTGGCCCGGCGTACGGCCACCGACCCGGCCGCCCGGGTGGGGGCCCTGTTCTTCGGCCCCGGCGGTCCCGGAGACTCCGGGGTGAGTCGGGTGGCGAACCCGAACAACTTCCGGCGGTTCAGTCCCGAACTCCACCGTCGGTTCGACATCGTGAGCTTCGACCCGCGAGGCGTGGGCGCCAGCAGTCCGGTGCGCTGCTCGACCGAGCTGCTCAACCAGCGGCCCACACCGGTGCTGACCAGCCAGGCCGACTTCGACCGTACGGTGTTGTACAACCGCAGACTGTGGCAGGACTGCCGGGAGCGGACCGGGCCGGTCTTCGACCACGTCGACACCGTCAGCATGGCCCGTGATCTGGACGCCGTACGCGCCGCGCTCGGCGAGACGCGGCTGACCTACCACGGCAGTTCGTACGGCACCCTGCTCGGTGAGCAGTACGCCGAACTCTTCCCACACCGGGTCCGGGCGATGGTGCTGGAGAGCGTCGTCGACCACAGCCTCGACACCCGGGATTTCCTGAACACCCAGACCACCGCCGCCCAGGACTCGTTCGACGCGTTCGTCGCGTGGTGCGGCCGTACCGAGAGCTGCCCGCTGTATGGGCAGGATGTTCGCGCGGTCTGGGCCGACCTGATGGACCGGGCCGGACGCGGGGAGGTGCCGGACCCGAAGGACCCGTCGGCGACGCTGACCCCGTACGCGCTCAGTGGTTTTCTCGCACCCCGGGCGCTCTACAACCCCGACTACGCCGGGCTGGCAGGGATGATCAGCACGCTGAGCGCCCAGGCCCGGGGCGGAACCGTCGCGGCGAGGGTCGCCGACCCGATCCCGACGGCGCCGGGGGCACAGACCAGCTCGAACTACCTGGCGATCTTCTGTCAGGACTGGCACCTGCCGATCCGCGACTACCGGGAGTACGCCGCCCGGCTGCGGGAGATGGCCCGGATCGCGCCTGACCTGCCGTACCCGCAGGCGCTGGCGGTCGTGGAGTCGTGCCTCGGGTCGCCCCTGGTCGACAATCCGCAGCACCGGTTGAAGATTCACAGCGAACAGCCACTGCTGCTGCTCAACGCGGTGCACGACCCCGCCACCGGATACAACTGGGCGACAAACGTGGCCCGGCAACTCGGCCGGCACGGTGTGCTGCTCAGCTACGAGGGCTCCGGCCACGGCGTCTACACCGCCACCTCGTGTACAAGGGACACCGTGGACGCCTATCTGATCCGGTTGGCGGTGCCGGCCCACGGCACCCGCTGCCCTGCCGCCGAACCGGCACCGACCGCTTCCGCTGGATAGTCGTCCGGTAGCAACCTGGCTCGGACGCTCCGATCCGGCGCGTCCGGGCCTGGTCGGCTTCTCCCGCGCGGCCACGGGGCTACGACGGGGGAAAGGACAGCAGGCGTTCGGTGTGGTGGGCCACGATGCCGAGCATGAACTCCCGGTTCGGGAAGTCGCCGTCGAGCAGCCGCAGCGGGCCGGCGACCAGCGACAGGTGCTGGGCGAGCTGGTAGAACCGCAGTCGCCGCTCGTCCAGCCCGTCCGGCCGGAGCAGCGGATAGTGCTCGCCGAAGCGGATCCGCAGGAAGACGTGCTCCCACTCGACGTCGAAGAACATGGTGCCCTCGATGTCGATCAGCACCGGTTCACCGGCGGCGTCCACCAGCACATGGTCCGGACCGAGTTCACCGTGGACCAGCCCGTACGACGTCACCGGATCGACCGCCGACGCCAGCTCGTGTACGAGGTCGGTCAGCCGTGCCCGCTCCCGGTTGATCCGCTCGTCACGCCCGGCCGCCTCGGTCAGGTCCTTGAGCGCCCATCTCCGGACCACGTCCAGGGCCGACGGGAGCGTCGGCGTCGCCTCGGCGGCCACCGCGACCTTGCCGAACCGGGTGGACCGGTGGTCGCGCATCACCGTCAGCATCTCGGCCAGCCGGGCGACGGTACCCGCCGCCGCCCGCGGATCGTCGGCCAGCCGCTGCTCCAGGTTCGGCCCGGGGACCTCCTCGACCAGGGCGATGTCGGCCGGATACCAGCGCCGGCTCCGGTCGAGCAGGTGGATCTCGGGCACCCGGACGCCGATCCGGGCGTACTCGGCGGTTGCGGCCTCGAACAGCACACTGTCGGCGGCGTTGGCGAGCACCGTGGTGCCCGGCACTCCGTCGGCACCCGCCGCGACCGGCCAGTAGTTCTCCTCGGCGCTCCAGATGTAGCCCACCACCGTGGAGTTGTCGTCGAGGGTCAGCCGGTACACACCCTTCCTGGTCCCGCCGCGCAGCCGGGTGACCGTACTGATGCTGCGGGAGGTGCCGTACGCGGCCCGGACCACATCGGTCAACTGGGTCCGGTCGGCGAACTGGCGAGGTGTCCGGGCGGCGTCCACCCACCGCACCATAGTGGGCACCGGAACGATGCGGGGCCGCGCCTGAAGGCGCAGCCCCGCATCCGGTTCACTTCTGCTCGGTGAAGCCCGGCGGGGGCGTCAGCTCCAGATGCCTCAGGTTCTCCGCCGTACGCGGCAGCCAGGAGTACCTGGTCGTCACCGTTGCCGCGGCGGGAAACTCACCCGGGCCCTGCCCGCCGATGCGTTTCACCGCGGTTCCCTGAACCGGCAGGTAGGTCGTCTCGTCCACCCACATGTCGATCCGGTACGACCGGTGCGGCCCGAAAAGTTGCAGGTGCAGGGTGTCGACGCCGTCCACCTTCTCCTTGCCCACCAACTCCACCGTGCCGTCGGTGATCGCCTCACGGATGCTCTCCGGATCGGTGATGTCCGGCATCCCCGTGGGGTCCTCGTCGGGCAGCGGCCCCGTCCACCACTGTTTGAGCAGGTAGTCGACGGTGACGCCGTCCTGGTCACCCTCCGGACCGGTAACCAGGTGCGACTGGGACAGCCGGATCGGCCCCCGCGTCCGGTCGGTGGGAGCCGGGGGTGCCTGTCCCTTCCCGCCCGGCGGGACCGAAGCACGCACGGAACTGTCGTAGACGTCGTTCCGGTACCGCTGGGTGGCCTTGTCGGTCCACTCGTCGTAGTAGCCGCCGTCGTAGGTGTTCCTCGCGTAGATGACGTACTCGGTGGCCCGGCCCAGCGCCTTCAGGGTCTGCTCCTGCACCTGGGCCACGTTCTCGAACCGCACGGTGCCGTCGGCCGGACGCCCTTCGCCGGGCACCCCCTGGCCGACGGTCGTGACCAGTAGGGCGGCGGCGGCCACCGCGACCACCGGCGTGGCGATCGCGGTACGGATCGACCAGGTACGCCGGGCCTGCTGACGACGCAGCGCGGAGACCAGCCCCGGTGACGCGTGCACGTCCTCCAGTTCCTGCCGCAGTCGGACACCGAGTTGGTGGCCGTACCGCTCATCGGTGAGCATGGGGAACCTCCAGGGGATAGGAATCGTGATCGTCTGCCAGGAGCTCGCGCAGCCTGGCCAGGGCCCGGGACGTGTACGACTTGACCGTCCCGGTGGAGAAGCCGAGCAGTTCCGCGGTCTGCTCGACGGACAGGTCCTCGAAGAAGCGCAGTACGACAACCTGCCGCTGACGGATGGGCAGCTTGGCCAACGCCCGTACCACCACCCGACGGTCGGTCACCCGCTCGTACCCGCCGTCGACCGCGCGCAGGTTGTCCGGCTCGGCTGGCATCGGTGCCTCCCTCGGGCGCCGGAACAGCCACCTGATCCGGTCCCGCGAGAGGTTGACCAGCACCTGGCGGGTGTACGCCTCGGGTGCCTCACGCGCCCGCGACCAGTGCCGCGCGGTACGCAACAGGGCCGTCTGCAACAGGTCCTCGGCGTGCCCGCGATCCCCGGTGAGCAGGTACGCGGTGCGGAGCAGTGCCGTGGACCTGCCCTCGACGAAGGTTTCGAAGGTGGGATCAACCCGCATACCCCTCAGAACTCCGTCCTGTCGGGGCGGGTTGCCCTACCGGAGGGATCAGTTGCCGGAGCGGACGAACAGCGGTACGGCGGTTCGGCCGCCATCGGGTGACCCGACCCACACTCTGACCGATCGGTTAGTTTCTGACCGATCGGTCAGGCACCCTGGGCGGAGGAGGTGGTGGGATGGCACGCGGCAGAACCCGTGACGAGATCCTGGCCGTGGCGGCCCGGCAGTTCACGCACGCCGGGTTCAAGGGCACGTCGCTGCACGACATCGCGGTCGAGGTCGGCTGCTCGAAGGCGACCCTGCTCTACCACTTCGACAGCAAGGAGGCGATCCTCCTCGCCCTGGTCGCCCCGGCAGCCCGGGACCTGGTCGCACTCGACGCCCGGCTCGGCGGGCTGTCCGCCGCCGAGGCGCGGGAGGCGGCCATCGAGGGCTTCGTCGACCTGGTGGTGACGTTCCGCCAGGAGGTCGCGCTCATCTACGACGACATGCCACACCTGCTCGAACATCCGGCCTTCGGGGACCTGCAGCCGGTCACCACCCGGCTGGTCGCCGCCTTTGCCGGGCAGTCGACCGAGCTGTCGGCGCGGATCGCCGCCCAGGTGCTGCTCGCCGGGATCACCGCGATCGTCATCGACTGCGCCGACGAGAACGCCGACGAACTCCGGCAGGCCCTGGTCCAGGTGGCCCGCCGGGCCCTGGTCGACCACGCCTGACCCGCCCACCGCCACCCCGGACAGCACCGCACCACCAAACCAGCACAACGCCGCACCACCCCGATTTCCCGCAGCCGCTCCATCCCCCGACAAGGAAGCGACATGGCGACACTCCTCTACCGGCTCGGCCGGGCATCGTTCCGGCGCCGCCGGCTCGTTGTGGTCCTCTGGCTCGTCCTGCTGGCCGCGCTCGGCGGCGCGGCGGTGGCGTTCATGGGACCGACCTCGAACAACTTTTCCATCCCCGGCACCGAGTCGCAGCGGGCCATCGACGCGCTGCAACGGGAGTTCCCGGAGGCGAGCGGCGCGACCGGCACCATCGTGGTGGCCGCGCCCGAGGGGCAGCAGCTCGCCGCCCCGCAGCACCAACCGGCCGTCGCCGGCCTGGTCCGGGAGGCCGCGACCCTGGCGGGCGTGCTGGGTGCGCTCGACCCGTTCGCCACCGGCGCCGTCTCCCGGGACGGGCGGTACGCGCTGGTCCAGGTGCAGTTCGCCGCGCAGGCCGACGAGATCACCGAGGCGCAGCGCGAGGCGTACGAGGCCAGTGGCGGCAGCGCGACGGCGGCCGGGCTGCGGGTGGAGCACGGCGGTGAGGTGATGTCCGGCCCGCCCGAGGTCGGCGGCACCGAGGCGATCGGGGTGGTGATCGCCCTGGTCGTCCTGGTGGTGACCCTCGGCTCGCTGGTCGCGGCCGGGATGACCATGCTCAACGCACTGCTCGGGGTCGGTGCCGGCATGGCCGGCCTGTACGCGCTGAGCAGCGTCACCGACCTGACCAGCACCGCGCCGATCCTGGCCCTGATGCTCGGCCTGGCGGTCGGGATCGACTACTCCCTGTTCATCACCTCGCGCTACCGACAGAACCTGCTGGAGGGGCTGGAGCCGGAGGAGGCGGTCGGCCGGGCGATCGGCACCGCCGGTTCGGCGGTGCTCTTCGCCGGGGTGACCGTGGTGATCGCGCTGGCCGGACTCTCCGTGGTGAACATCCCGTTCCTGACCATCATGGGCCTGGCCGCCGCCGGTACCGTCGCGGTCGCGGTGCTCGTGGCGTTGACGTTGCTCCCGGCGCTGCTTGGGTTCGCCGGCCACCGGGTGCTGCCGCGCCGGCTGCGGGCGGCGACGGCGACCGGCGGCGACGACGCCGGCCACTCCGGGAGCTTCGGTTTCCGCTGGGCACGGCTGGTCATCCGGCTGCGCGTACCGGTGATCCTGGTCGCGGTGCTCGGGCTGGGCGCGCTCGCCCTCCCGGCCGCCGACATGCGGGTCGCGCTCCCGGACCACGGCAGCGCCCCGGAGGGTACGCCGGAGCGGGCCGCCGCCGACCTGATCACCGAGGGCTTCGGGCCGGGCTTCAACAACCGGCTGGTGCTGGTGGTCTCCAGCGACTCGGCGGAGCGGACCGGTGCCGCCGCCCAGCAGGTCACCGCGGCGGTGCAGGGTACGCCGAACCTGCTCGTGGTCGCCCCGCCGAACCCGAGCCGGGACCAGCGCACCGCCCTGCTCGCGGTCATCCCGACCACCGGCCCGACCGACGAGGCGACCGAGACGCTGGTGCACGACCTGCGGGCCAGGGTCGCCCCGATCGACGGGACGGACGGCGTCGAGGTGGCGCTCACCGGTCAGACCGCGGTCGGGATCGACGTCTCGGAGAAGCTCTCCGACGCGATGCCGTGGTATCTGCTGCTGGTCGTCGGCCTGTCGGTGCTGCTGCTGATGCTGGTCTTCCGGTCGGTGCTGGTACCGGTGAAGGCGGCGCTCGGCTTCCTGCTGACCGTCGGCGCCACCTTCGGCCTCACCGTGCTGATCTTCCAGCAGGGGCATCTCGCCGACCTGGTCGGCCTGGACACCCCCGGTCCGCTGATCAGCTTCCTGCCGATCCTGCTGATCGGCATCCTGTTCGGGCTGGCGATGGACTACGAGGTCTTCCTGGTCTCCCGGATGCGGGAGGACTTCGTGCACGGTGACACGGCGGTCCAGGCCACGGTCAACGGGATGGGGCACGGCGGCCGGGTGGTCACCGCCGCCGCGCTGATCATGACCTCGGTCTTCGCCGGTTTTGTCCTGATGGAGGACCCGGTGATCAAGTCGATGGGCTTCGCCCTCGCGATCGGGGTGGCGATCGACGCGTTCGTGGTCCGGATGACCCTCGTCCCGGCGGTGATGTCGCTGCTCGGTCGGGCCGCCTGGTGGCTGCCGGGCTGGCTGGCCCGGATCCTGCCGAGCGTGGACATCGAGGGTGAGCGGCTGCGCCACCACCTGGGCGCCGTCGAGGCGGAGCAGCCCGAACTCAGCCGGGTCTGACCAGGCCCACCAGTCGGGGGGGGGCCGGCCCGGCCGCCGGGCCCCCCCCCGACCCGCGTCCCGGCGCAGGTCACCACCGGTTCGGGCAGCCACGCCGGCGCGCGGTTTTTTCCCGGGGCGAGGCAAACTTTTGCCCGGTGCGGAGCGTCTCTGCACGGGGGAGGTGAGCGTGGGACGGACGTCCGAGGAGGAATTCACCCGGTTCGTGCATGAACGGGGTGACGTGCTGCTCCGGGTCGCCCAGGCTCTCGCCGGCGACCGGTACGCCGCCGAGGATCTGCTGCAGAACGCGCTGGCCAAGGCGTACGCCCGCTGGCCGCGGATCCGGGGCGACGCCGAGCCGTACGTCCGGCAGATCCTCTACCACGACCAGGTGTCGCTCTGGCGGCGGCGGGGCCGACGCTCCGAGGTGACCGTCGCCGAGGTGCCGGAACGGCAGGCGGTCGCCGCCGGACAACTCGACCACGACACCGCGGTACGGATGCTGCTCCGGGACGCGCTGCGGAAACTGCCGCCCCGGCAACGGGCGGTCCTGGTGCTCCGCTACCTGGAGGACCAGACGGTCGAGCAGACCGCGGCCATGCTCGGCTGCCGGCCGGGCACCGTGGCCAGTCAGGCGTCCCGGGCCCTCGCCAAGCTCCGTGACCTCGTACCCGAGTTCGCCGAGCTGGCGCCCGGGACGGACCGGCGCGGCACGCCCGGCGGGGACGGCACGCCCGGCGGGGGCAATCGCGACGACCCGGCCACCGGGGGCGGATCCGCCCTGCTACGGCAACCGGAGTTGGTGGGCCGGCGCAACGATCGGACGGCGGCGACAGAACGGACGGAGGTGTACGGGTGAACGGCAACACGGAACGGATGCTGCGGGAGGCCGTACACGAACTGGCGGGTGACCCGCACCAGTCGCCGGACTTCCTGGCCGGGGTGGTCAGGCAGGGTCGACGGATCCGGCGCCGGCGCCGGGTCGGCGCCACGGCGGCGATGGTCGTCGCGGTGGCGACGATCGCCGCACCGTACGTCTGGCTGCGCCCCGACACGGAGCCGCCGCCCTCGACGGTCGCCGGGGCGCCCGAGGAGTCCGGGTCGGCCGAGCCGACCGCCGAGCCGACCGCCGCTCTCCTGCCGCCGCCCGCCGAGCCGTCCCCGGTGTCGTCGGTGGGCAAGGACTGGCAGGACAGGCCGCTGGTGCTGCCCGGTGGCTGGATCGCCCTCGCGGTCGCCCAGCCGGTCATCTCCGCTTCCTGGGTGTACGACCGTGCCGCCGGGCGGTACGTCAACCTCGGCAAGGAGTACCAGCAGGTCCTGCCCGCTCCGCGCGGTTCGCTGGTGGCGGTGCAGCGCACCGTCGGCTCGAACGAGATCGGCCTGCTCGACCTCACCACCCGCGAGGTGCGGTGGACCAGTGCGGTCGGGACGATCCTCAGTCCACGGTGGTCTCCGGACGGCGGTCAGTTGTTGGTCACGATCTTCGACAAGAATCCGGCCGGGGCACGCTTCGGGATCCTGGACCCCGCGAACAGCTCGTTCCGGCAGTTCCCGGTCTCCAACCGGCAGATCTGCCCCGAGATCTGTCGGTTCAGCTGGCTGCCGAACGGTCGGGAGATCGCCCTGCCGCAGCTGGCCATCGCGGCCACTCCGGACGACAAGACAAAACGGCCCCACTTCCAGATGGAGATCTTCGCCGTCGACGGCGCCGAACCGGTCCGGGTCGTACCGCTGCCCGGCAACGTCTCCGGCACGACCGCCTGGTCGCCGAACGGACGGTACGTCGCGCTCCAGGGTGTCGAGTCGGCGCAGCTCGTGGACGTCGGGACGGGAAAGTCGATCAACAGACTGCCCAGCGCCGACGTCACCTGGATCCGGGACGACTGGCTGCTCTACCTGGACTCAGCCGGCGCCAAGGGGCCGGCCGCGGTGCTGATCGACCTGAAGGGTACGGAACTGCAACGCCTCCCACTGCCGAGGGAGTTCATCAAGGCCGAGGTCCTCGTCGCGCCGAACTGACGCAACCTGAAGAAAAGTTTCTTCCCCACAGGCATCGACAAAGACTATTGTCAGTCGTGTCGATCCCCGGGGAGGACTCCATGCGCAACGCGATCCTGGCCGCCCTCGTCACGACGGCGGTGGCGGCCACCACGGCCGTCGGCACCACCGGTCCCGCCGCAGCCGCGGACAACTACTACCTGGCCACCACCGAACAGGTCAGCAACCGGGTACTGGTCTGGAACCGGAACGTGGCGTGGACCGACGCCAACCTCCACTGGCAGTTCACCCCGGGCACCACCTCCGGCGCCTGGCAGAACATCTCCGACGTGCGGATCCGCGCCACCGCAGCGTTCGGCACCGTCGCCCTGGTCACCGCCTCCGGCGGACGGGCGGCGATCGTCGACGTGAAAAGCGGCCAACCCCGGGCCACCACCGCCGACATCCTGTGGCAGGCGACCCCCGGCGGCAACCCGCACGCCATCGAACGGATCCCGGACAACGGTTCGATCGTCGTGGCCAGCTCGGGCGGCACCCTCAAGCTCTACTCGCCGACCGCGATCAGCGACCCCGGCACCCTGGCGCTGGTGCAGACCATCTCGTTCCCGGGCGCGCACGGCGTGCTCTACGACCCGACCCACAAGTACGTCTGGGCGATCGGCGAGGGAAAGCTGGTGTCATACAAGATCAACGGGACGTACCGGAGCACCCGGCTCGCGGCGACCGGCACCGCGATCAGCCTCGGCACGTACACCAACGCCGACGGGGTGGTGAGGCCGAACCTCGGACACGACCTGCAGCCCTCGTACACCGACCCGAACACCCTGCTGATCACCCACACCACCGGGGTCTTCTCGGTCAACACCAGCAGCCGTACCCTGACCAGGATCTCCAGCACGACCCGGGTGAAGGCGTACGTCAACCAGACACCCGGCGGCGAGCGGGCCTGGGTACGCGGCGACAACACCGGTTCCCGTACCTGGGGCAGCCCGACCGTGCAGTTCTTCGACTCCGCCGGCACCGCCACCGAGACGAAGACCCGCTCCGGTGCCGAGTTCTACAAGGTCCGGAACTGGACCACCGCCTTCGAGTGAGCCGCCGGGCCGGGTCGCCGTCCGCCACAGCAAGGACCGGACCGGACCCGTACTCCGCTACCCCCGACGACCGCTGGACCAGCTTCCTCACCGCCCTCAAGGAGAACACCCTCAGCGCCTGAGCGTCGTGATCACGTAAACCGTGGCCTGCCATGGCCGGCCGTCGTTTACGTGATCACGGACGACGCGGCGGAAGTGCCCGCCGACCGGTGGCTCAACTCGGTGTGGGATCGTCCAGCGCGGCCAGGACAAGGTTGAGGCTGGCGGTCGCGTCGCCGATGCCCCACTCACGTCCGTCTGCGGCCCGCACCTGGTAACGCCCGTCGTCCAGCGGAATCACCCAGGGGCAGTCTCCGCTGTACGGATAACCGACGGTACGGCTGAACCCGAGCCGCCAGTGGCTGGTGAACGGCATCAGCGCCCGCATCCTCGGCTCCTGGATGGCCAGGTTGACGAACGAGGCCAACCGGGTCAGCTGCGGCGCCTGGTGAGCATTCTCGGCGTACCTGCGCCAGGTGAACTCCGCCGCCTCACCACGCTCGTGCGCCTCGGCGAGCGGGCCGAACCTGACGTACGCCCAGGCGGCGCCCAGGTCGCGGACCCGTACGCCGGACCGCCAGGTGGCGGCCGCGCCGGCGACCTCGGACAGGTCGCCTGTGGAGCCCCGGGCCATCAGGACCCCCCGAGCCCAGAAGTTCACGCTGAACGACCGTTCGAGGCGAGCCATCAGCACGTTGGTGCACCACTGGTTGTCCTCGACCCTCGCGCCCACCTGACGCCAGCCTGGTGCAGACGGCAGAAACGCCCGAAGCTGGTGGCCGGCCGCGTCGCACTCGGCCTGCAGGGCGCGCTGCAGACTTCCCGCCCGGACGATGTCCGGGTAGAGAACAGGGTCGACACCGTTCCCAGCTGGCCTCATGTCATCTCCCGCCACCAGACCAGTGTGCCGGCGACCCAAAGCGGTCAGCCTGGCTCGGGCAGCTTTCGTACGAAATCACTGGCGCTTTCGTGAAGGCATGTCACGGGCCAGGGCGGTGTCTGGATCGCGTTCTCCCAGGTGAGGTGCACGATCGCCCACCGCTCGGCGGTCTGGACAACGATGTCGTCCGACGCCTTCGATCGGGCGACCACCTCCACGGGCTGTCCGTGGAGAGGGTGACCAGGAGCGATCTCGGAAAAAAGCTGGGCGTGCAGCGCCCGCCGCTGCGCCTGCTCAGCCGGACCATCCCGGCGCAGGTCCCACCACGGATCGCTGAAGACAGGCTGATCGGGCACGCCGTCATGGTGCCGTAGGTCATCTGCGGACGTCGGATCAGAACGGTTGGAACGCCTCGAAGGGTGGCTCGACCAGGGCGTCCGGCAGCCGGTACGCCCGACAGCGCGGCACCGACTCGGCGGCCGGATCGTCGCGTACCTCGACGATCTGACTGCGCCCCTCAGCAGCGACCATCAGACCAGTGTGGACTGTCGGGTGGGCTGGCGGCCGGTTCTGTCGGGTACCGGCCGGCGGGCCGCCCCCGTGGCGGCCCGCCGGCCTGCTCTGTCAGTCGTCGATCGACTGGTAGACGGCGGTCCAGAAGTCGGTCCACATCGGCATGGTCTGGTCGCCCGCGTGTGCCCGCTGCATGATGGCGATCGTCGTCAGGTCCTCGGCGGGGTCGTTGTACCATGCGCTGCCGTAGAAGCCGGACCATCCGTAACTGCCGACCGAGGGGCCGAGCTGCGTACGACGGGTCCGGACCGACATCCCGAAGCCCCAGCCCATGTTGTCGAAGTACCCAGGCCAGAACCCGGAGACCGCCTTCTGCTCCGGGTTCAGCTGGTCGCTCGTCATCAGCGTCACCGACGGCCGCGACAGCACCCGTTCGCCGTGGTGGGAACCGCCGGCCAGCAGGGCCGAGGCGAAGGCGAGGTAGTCGTCGGCGGTCGAGACCAGCCCGCCACCACCTGACTCGAACGCCCGGGGCCGGCTGAACCGCCCGTCGGGAGCGTCCTCGACCACCGCCGCACCGGTCGGGCCGTTGTCCCGCTCGTACGCCGTCGCCAACCGGTCGACGCTCTCGGCGCCCACGTGGAACGCGGTGTCCTTCATCCCGAGCGGATCGCAGATCCGCTCACGCACGGCCTCCCCGAACGACATGCCGGTGGCCCGGGCGACGAGTACGCCGGTCACGTTTGAGGCGACGTCGTACATCCAGCGCTCACCCGGCTGGTGGACGAGCGGAAGCGCGCCGAGCTGTTTCAGCCACTCGTCCGGCGACGGGTAGCGCAGCGCGTCCAGCGCGTCGGCGATCGGGACCGTTCCCGGCATGGCCGGGACCATTCCGGTGCCGGCGGTGTTGGCCAGCAGGTCCCGCAGCGTGATCGGACGGTTCGCCGGGACGGTGTTGTCGAGTGGCCCGTCCGGGTCGGCGAGCACCGTCATGTCCGCCAGCTCCGGAAGGAGGTCGTCGACCGGATCGTCGAGGCGCAGCGTGCCGTCCTCCACGAGCGTCATGGCACACGCGGCGATGATCGGTTTGGTCATCGAGCCGGTACGCCAGATGGTGTCGGCCGCCATCGGCGTCTTCGCTCCCGCCCCCTCGAACGCGAGGTTGCCCACTGCCTCGACGTGCACCTCGCCATGGCGGGCGAGGACGGCCATCGCACCCGGCACGAAGCCCGAGTCGACGTGACGCTGGAGCTGCCGTCGTACCCGAGCCAGGCGCCTCGCCGAGAAGCCACCCTTACTCATCTGTCTCGCCTCTTCCTGCGCTGTGTCGTGCCGGTTTCAGTAGCGGTAGGTGGTGTGCCCGAACGGGTCGCCCTTGGCGTTGCCGTGCCCCGCCCTCGGTGTCACCTCGAAGACGACGGCCTGGGTGCCGGGATTCTTGGACACCAGGGCACCGTTCTGGATGTCGAGCTGCCAACGGCCGTCCCAGCGGCTGCGGTAGCGGGCGGCGACCCGTCGCAGCAGTGCCTCGTCGGTCACCGCGGCGGCGGTCCCCTCGATCGCCACGTCGAGGCCGCAGTCCCAGGCCGTGTCGCCGGCCAGGACCATCACCTGGGGGTTGGCCTGGATGTTGGCGTATTTCACCTCGGTGTCGCCGGTGTGGAAGTAGACCTTCCCGTCGAGCACCACCGGGACCATCGGGGTCGCGTGCGGACGGCCGTCGGGCCGTACGGTCACGATCCAGGCGACCTCCGCCCCGGCCAGCCTCGCCTCGGCCGCCGCCCACGGCACCGCCTCGGCCTTCTCGTCGCTGTAGCGCCGGTCGATGGTCGCGCTCGCCGCCTCCATCACACCTCCGGGGCTGATTGCAGATCGCAAGTGGTCGACGCGACGCTAACACCAGCGATTGCAAAGTACAATCGGAACGGATGGCTGACGTGGAAGAGCCGCACCGGTCGGGATGTCCGATCAACCTGGCGGTCGAGGTGCTGGGCGACCGGTGGTCGCTGGTCGTGCTGCGCGACATGATGTTCGGCAACCGGCACTACTTCCGCGAACTGCTGACCGGCTCCCAGGAGGGGATCGCCTCCAACATCCTGGCCGACCGGCTCCGCCGGCTGGTCGCGCACGGCCTGCTCTCGCGCACCGACGACCAGACCCACCGCCAGAAGATCCGCTACAGCCTCACCGAGGCGGGCGTACAGCTCGTACCGGTGATGGCGGCACTCGGCTCCTGGGGCCGCCGACACATGCCCGCCAGCCACGAACTCTCCGTCCGCGCCGAACTCCTCGAACGGGGCGGCCCCGACCTGTGGGACCGGTTCATGGACGAGCTGCGCGAACAGCACCTCGGCATCCCCCGGCCGCCGGGCACCCCGTCGGTCTTCGCCGAACTGCAGGCGGCGTACGAGGCCGCGGTCGCGGAAACGCGCTGACGAAATACTCCTGACCGTTGACAGGCAAGTGACAACTTGCCTATAAATGGTGGGCATGGACGCAGACGCCGACCTGTTCAAGGCGATCGGTGACGCGACCCGACGCATCATCCTGGACGAACTGACCGAACGGGATGGCCAGACGCTGTTCGAGATCTGCAGCCGGCTGACCATGAAACACGGCCTGGCCTCCACCCGTCAGGCCATCTCGCAACACCTCGCCGTCCTCGAACAGGCCGGTCTGGTGCACACCCGGCGGCAGGGCCGGTTCAAGTTCCACCACATCAACCCGAGCCCGCTGCGCTCGATCGTCGACCGGTGGCTCGTCAACCGAGAGGAACCACAATCGTGATCCGGATAAACGTCACAAGCGTGCTGGTCGACGACCAGGCCAAGGCGCTGGCGTTCTACACCGAGAAGCTCGGCTTCATCAAGAAGACCGACCTACCCGCCGGCGAGGCCCGCTGGCTCACCGTGGTCTCCCCGGCCGACCCGGACGGTGTCGAACTGGTGCTGGAGCCGGACGGGCACCCTGCGGCCGGACCGTTCAAGGCGGCCCTGGTCGCCGACGGCATCCCGTTCACCCAGTTCGCCGTCGAGGACGTGTACGCCGAGGTCGAGCGGCTCAAGGCGCTGGGCGTCGAGTTCACCCAGGAGGCGACCGACCTGGGCCCGGTGGTCACCGCCGTCCTCGACGACACCTGCGGAAACCTGATCCAGATCGCCGCGCTGAAGTAGTCACGCACCGGCGCTTTCGAAACCCCTGCGCTCCGTTCGGCCCCGGTCATCGCGACCGGGGCCGAGCCGTGTCGGTCCGACCACCGAGCGCGTTTGCCACTGTCAGCTACCTTTCAGGTCGTGGCAGCGGGGACCCTGATCTTCCTCATCATCGGCGGTGCCGGCGTCGCGGTGCTCGCGCTGGCGCTGCTCGGCACCGAACTCGCACACATCGGCAACCCGGACATCGACGGTCCGATCAGCCTGGAGGCGGTCGCCGCCTTCGCCGGCGTCCTCGGCTTCGGCGGTGCGATCGCCAACGAACTACTCGGCGGTGGTGGCGTCGGCCAGATCGTGGCGGCCGGTACGCTCGGCACGCTGGCGGCCGTCCCGGCCGGTTGGCTCGCCTCCCGGATCTCCCGGGCCGCCCGTAACATGCGCACCGACGCCACCCCGACCCGCAACGACCTGGTCGGCGCGCTCGGTGTGGTGGTCACCCCGATCCCTACCGCCGGCTACGGCGAGGTACGCGTCCGGATCGCCGGCCAGCCGGTGAAGCTCAACGCCAAGTCCGAACGCCCGATCGCGACCGGCGCCCAGATCTTTGTCGTCGAGGCGCTGAGCGAGACGAGCGTCCTCGTCGAGACGTACTAGCCCCCACTCGTCAACTCTCCTTCACCCCAGCTCAGCTCGACCGTGCCCTCGTGTCGTCGCCAACCCTCACTCCGAAACGGACGGTGTCATGCTGATCCTCGTCGCCATCGGCGGAGCGGTACTGCTCGCCTTCATCCTCATCCTCTTCGTGCTCTCCCGGATCAAGGTCGCCGGACCGAACGAGGCGTTCATCGTCACCGGCCGCAAGGGACGTACGACCCAGGGCGCCGACGGCACCCGGTCGACCGACATGTCCGGGCAGAAGGTTGTCCTCGGTGCGTCGGTCTTTGTCCTGCCGGTGGTGCAGAAACTCCAGTCCCTCGACCTGTCCAGCCGGCGGATCGACGTCAGCATCAAGGGCGCGGTCAGCAAGCAGGGCATCCGGGCCGAGCTGCACGGTGTCGCGATCGTCAAGGTCGGCGGCACCGAGGACGCGATCCGGGCCGCCGCGCAGCGGTTTCTGCACCAGCAGGACGAGATCGACAGCTTCACCCGTGAGGTGCTCGCCGGTGCGCTGCGGTCGATCGTCGGCCGGCTCACCGTCGAGGAGGTCATCCGGGACCGGGCGGCGTTCGCCAGCGCGGTCGCCGAGGAGGCCGAGCACTCGATGACCAACCAGGGTCTGGTGCTCGACACCTTCCAGCTCCAGGACATCCTGGCTGAGGGGTCGTACCTCCAGGACCTGGGCCGGCCGGAGGCCGCCCGGGTACTCAAGGACGCGGCGATCGCCGAGGCCCGGGCCCGGCAGCAGGCCGAGCAGGAGCGACTGCTCGCCGAGGAGGTGATCGCCGAGGCGAACCGGAACCTGGCGCTGAAGCAGGCCGGGATCCAGGCCGAGATCGACGCGGCCAAGGCGAAGTCGGCGGCCGCCGGTCCGTTGGCCCAGGCCGAGCGGGACCAGGCGATCCTCTCCGAACAGCAGAAGGTTGCCGAGCGCAACGCCGAACTCAAGCAGCGCCAGCTCGACACCGAGGTCCGCAAGCCGGCCGACGCGGCCCGCTACAAGGTGGAGCAGGAGGCCGAGGCGGCCCGCAACGCGAAGGTGCTCGCCGCCGACGCCGAGCGGCAGGCCACCATCGCCGCCGCCCAGGCCGCCGCCGAGCAGGCCCGGTTGACCGGTGAGGGCGAGCGGGCCCGCCGGGCGGCACTCGCCGAGGCGAATGCCATCGAGGGTGCCAAGGAAGGTGAGGCGGAGCAGCGCCGTCGTACCGCGATCGCGGAGGCGATCGAGCGCGAGGGCCAGGCGGAGGCCGCGGCGATCCTGGCCAAGGGCCAGGCCGAGGCCGAGGCGATGTCCCGCAAGGCCGAGGCCTTCTCCGCGTACGGCGAGGCGGCCGTGCTCGACCTGCTGGTGAAGATGCTGCCGCAGGTCGTCGAGGCGGCGAGCGCCCCGGTCGGCGCGATCGACAAGCTAACCGTCATCTCCACCGACGGCGCCAGCTCGCTGACCAAGTCGGTCGCCGCCAACGTCGCCCAGGGGCTGCAGCTCGGCAGTGACCTGACCGGTGTCGACCTGGCCGGACTGCTCGCCCGGCTCGGGGCCTCCCGCGGCGGCGGTGACCAGATCCTGGACGGCATCCTGGCCAACGGTGGCAAGTCGGCGCCCGCGGTCGAGAAGGACTGACACCCCTACCACCAGTCGCGGCCCGGCACCGGAGGTTCTCCGGGGCCGGGCCGCACCGCTGTCGGCGGCAGGGGCTACTGCTGGTCGAGCCGGTGACCCCCGCGCTTGGTGGGCCGGTGTTAGCGGAGGTTCCCCCAGAAGCCGTAGTTGTGGTCGGTGGTGAAGTCCGCGCGCTGCCAGGCGTGCGAGGACAGTGTCTGCACGTATCCGTGGTCGCTGCGGAAGCTGGGCCAGGTGGTCCTGCCGGTCGCGGCGAAGCCGGTCCAGGTACGCAGCATGCGGTCGCGGAAGGCGTCCTGCTCCGGCGCAATGGCCTCGAACAGGGCGATGTCGTCGAACAGGTAGGGCAGTTCGGTCATGTGGCCGGCGCGGTGCGCGAAGCTGGGTGCCGGGTAGCCGGTGAACCAGGGGGTGTCGCGCTCGCTGAACTCGTACATCCGCGTCGGGGTCCACTTCGACAGCATCCGCGCGGTGTCCACGGTGGGCGTCGACCAGAGCGCGTCGGTGCGGACGGTGGCCAGGGCCTCGCCTGCCGAGCCGAAGTCGCGCAGCGGATACCGTGCGAGCACGGCGTCGGCGTTTTCGCCGAACTGTGCGCGGATGGCGGGTTCGTAGTCCTCGGGTTTCATCGGGGTGCCCGCGGCGAGTTCCTCGCCCAGCACCATGCCGCGCTCCTCGTCGTGGTTGACGCCGATGAGGACAGGGACCCGGTTGAACCTGCCGGTGCGCAGGGCCTCGGCCGGCGGCAGCGGCATCAGCGCCGTTCCGGCCACCGGGCGAGGCTCGTTGAACGGGCCGTAGGCCGCAAGGAGTTCAGCGACGGGCTTGCCTCGCATGCATGCTGCGGTGTCCAGCTCGCAGTGGACTGCGGTGATGACCCTCCTGGTGTCGGCTTCGGCTTCGGCGCGCGTGCGGGAGCCGTCGGTGGCGCAGGGGGCGCTCTGCACGATGGCCCGGTGGAACAGGCCGGCGGAGGCGGGGGAGGCGAGGTGGCCGCAGACGCTGAAGCCACCGCCGGACTGGCCCATGATCGTCACGTTGCCGGGGTCACCGCCGAAGGCGGCGGCGTTGGCGCGGACCCAGCGCAGGGCGGCCTGCTGGTCTTGCAGACTCAGGCCGTCGGCGCCGGGCTGGGAGGGGTCGCTGAAGTGGCCCATGATGCCGAGCCGGTAGTTCATCGACACCACGACCGCGCCGTTCGTGGCGAGGCTTGTGGGGCCGTACATGTCACCGCTGCCGTACATCAGGCTGCCGCCGTGGATCCAGACGAGCACCGGCCGCCTCTCGGTCGCCGTCGCGGCGGGCGTCGTGACGTTCAGGTAGAGACAGTCCTCGTTTTCGCTGGGGACTCCGACGGGTAGCCCTTCCGGCTGGGGGCAGGGGGCGCCGGGGCTGGTCGCCTCCCGCGTCCCGGTCCAGGTCGCGGCGGGCTGTGGTGCCTTCCAGCGCAGGTCGCCGACCGGTGCGGCGGCGTACGGGATGCCTTGGAAGCTGCGGATCGGGCCGTCGGCGGTGCCGCGCACCGTGCCGTTGGTCGTGTGGAGCACCGTCCGGTCGGCAACACCGTCGAGTCCCGCGGCCTGGGCGAGCACCGGGGTGGCCAGGGCGAGCCCGAGACCCACCGACACGGCGAGGGCGGACGCCCTGGAAGCCGTCATGAATTTTGTCATGGGACGGACAGTAAGCAGATTTGGGCGATCGCGCAAGGCGTTCGCGCAAAACGATCGCACTAGGCGAGCGCGCAAAGTGGTGCTACGGTCTGCCGCATGGGAAATCGCGAAGCCCTGCTCGTCGGCGCCAAGGCCTGCCTGCGGAAGAAGGGGTACGACCGCAGCAGCGTCCGCGACATCGCCACCGCTGCCGGCGTGAGCATGGCCGCCATCGGCTACCACTACGGCTCCCGCGAGGCCCTGCTCAACCAGGCCCTGTTCGAGATCCTCGACGAATGGGGCGACTCTGTTGGCCGGGCGCTGCGCCCCGACGCCGACGACTGCACCCGGGCGCACTTCGCGCGGATTTGGCAGAGCCTCATCGACGACCTCACCGCTCAGCCCGACCTGTGGCTCGCCTCGATAGAGCTGTTCATGCAGGCCCAGCGCCAACCCGAGCTGCGCCAGGCCCTAACGGGCGGCATCGCGGAGGGCCGCCGGGGCATGGCGGCAATCCTCACCAGCGTGCCCGAGGACCAGGTTGCAGACGAGTCGGTACGCACACTCGGCAGTGTCCAACTCGCCCTCATGTCAGGCGTAATGATCCAGCACCTCAGCGACCCCACGACCGCGCCTACCGCCGACGAGATCCTCGAAGGACTCCGCGCCCTGGCCGCACTCGCCCACTGAAACCAATGCCCGTCGCACTCGCTCAATGATCATTTGGGCCACGAGCACGGCCGCGGCCTATCCCAACCACGCCACACTCCGATCCGGCCGCTACACCTGCGAAGCCCTCATCACCCTCGCCCAGCGCGCCGACCGTGGTTTCGACCGCCGCATCTTCGCCGACGATCTCGGGCAAGGCACCCTGCTCGCTGACCTCAAGCAAGCGATCACAGCAAGGCCCCGAAGCGACCGGCATACGCAGACAAAAGAACCTAAAACCGCAGGTCATCAGACTGCGGACACAAGCGGATCCTCGAGTTGGGAAACCTGTGCAGCAGCCCGGCCGGCGGCGGTGGGGTGGTCAGTCGGGTCATCGGGTGGTCAGTCCGTCCGGGTGTAGAGGGTGGTGGCGACCAGCGACCGCTGGGTCAGCGAGTCCCCGACACAGGTGTAGCCGGACGGCGCGGTCGAGGCGGTGAACGGCTGCCAGCCGCTGGCGGGACGGTCGCCGACCGAGAGCCGGAACTCGGCGTCGGAGCGCAGGTCGAGCAACTCGAACCGGTCGCCGGTCGCCGCGTACCGGAAATTGACCCGGCCGCGCAGTTCCAGGATCACGTCCTGCCCCGCGTAGCCGGCACGGTAGCTGGTGCCGGTGCCGTAGTCGGTGATCGCCGTGCCTCCGGCGCTCAGCGACAGCCGGGTGCCGGCGCCGCCGGTGAAGCTGAGCCGGCCCACGTCCGGCACGTCCACCTGTTCCCGGTGCTCGGTGACCCGCCAGGTGCCGACCAGGCACTCCGCCCCCTCGACGGCCGGACCGGTGGAGCTGGTGTCGCCGGCGGACGTGCGGTCACCGGCGGCCGGGCCGCTCGTCGGAGTCCCGTCGGACGGCGGGGAAGCGTCGTGGGACGACGTCGCGTCGCCCCGGAGGACCAGGACCACCCCGATGGCGACGACCAGGGCAACGAGCGTCGACCCCAACGCCACGATCGGTACCAGGTAGGAACGGCCGGCTGGCCGCCCAGAGACCGCCACGCCCGCCTCCTCGACGCCCGCCGACGACAACTCCGATGTCGACTGCGACGGTAGCGGAGCGGGCCGACCGGCGGTGAGCCGCCGGAATGCCGCCGACCGGCGGGAGCCGCCGGATCAGGGGAGCCCAGCTGTAACCATTACTGTTACAGTCAGCGTCAGTCGATCGTCCACGGAGGAACGATGGCGGCGAACAGCAGACTCACCATCGCGGTGCACGCCCTCGCCTGGCTGGCGTTGGCACACCGACGCGGGCAGGCCGTACTGACCTCGGACGAGGTCGCCGCGAGCGTGCTCACCAACCCGGTGGTGATCCGACGCGGCCTCGGCGAACTCCACCGCGCCGGACTGGTGGAGGTACGACGGGGTGCCGGTGCGGGATGGCGTCTGGCCCGACCACCGGAGCAGATCACCCTGCTCGACGTCTACGAGGCGGTCGAACGGGACCCGCTCTTCGCGATGCACCACACCGAACCCAACCTGGAATGCCCGGTCGGCCGGGGCATCCGCCCCGCACTGACCGGCGTCTACGACGGCGTGGAACAGGCCCTACGCCGCGAACTCGCCGGTACGTCGATCGCCGACGTACTGCACCGGACCCTGGAGCTGACCCCGTGACCCTGCGCTGCCCGGTTGTCGAACTACGGCGTTACACCCTGCACGACGGTCGACGCGACGAGCTGATCACGCTCTTCGAGCGCGAGTTCGTCGAAACGCAGGAGGCGACCGGGATGACCCTGATCGGCCAGTTCCGCGACCTGGACGACCCGAACCGGTTCGTCTGGCTCCGCGGCTTTCCCGACATGGCCCGGCGGTCGGTGGCACTGCACGACTTCTACGGCGGGCCGATCTGGCAACGGCATCGGGACCGGGCCAACGCCACCATGGTCGACTCGGACGACGTACTGCTGCTGCGCCCGCTGGACGACCGCTCCGGCTTCCCCGCACCGACCGGGGTACGCCCACCGGCGGACGTACCTCCGGCCACCGGACCGGCCCGGCCGCCGTCCCCGGTTGTCGTCGCGACGATCTGCCGTCGGACCGCACCGGTCGACGCCGGGTTCGCCGACCTGTTCCGTCACCTGGTGGCACCGGCGCTGGCCGAGGCCGGCGGCGCACCGCTCGCCTGCCTGCGAACCGAGTACGCCGAGAACACCTTCCCGGCCCTGCCCGTCCGTACCGGCGAGCACGTCGTCGTCTGGTTCTCCCGGTTCGCCGACGTCGAGCAGGTCGAAACACACCTGCGCCGGCTGGACCGGTCGGTCAGGTGGCAGACCGAGGTACTGCCCGAACTGGCCGCGACGCTCGACGGCGCCCCGGAACGGCTGCGCCTCGTCCCGACCGCCCGGTCGGCACTGCGCTGACCCGGCTAGCCGCCGAGAATCCCCTGGTCGCGGGCCCAACGCCAGAGTTCCGCCTCGGCCTCGTCCCGGTCCAGGGGGCCGCGCTCCAGGCGTACCTCCTTGAGGTGCCGCCAGGCCCGCCCGACGATGGGCCCCGGCGGTACGCCGAGCAGCTCCATGATCGCGTTGCCGTCCAGGTCGGGACGGACCCGGGCCAGGTCCTCCTCGTCCTGCAGTCGGGCGATCCGCTCCTCCAGCGCGTCGTAGTCGGCGGCGAGCTGTGCCGCCTTGCGCCGGTTGCGGGTGGTGCAGTCGGAGCGGGTCAGCTTGTGCAGCCGGGGCAGCAGGTCGCCGGCGTCGGTGACGTACCGGCGTACCGCGGAGTCGGTCCACTCGCCGCGGCCGTAGCCGTAGAACCGCAGGTGCAGGCCGACCAGCGTGGTCACCTGGGCGGTCACGTCCTTGGGATAGCGCAGCGCCTTCATCCGCTGCTTGGTCAGCCGCGCCCCGACCAGCTCGTGGTGGTGGAAGCTGACCCGGCCGTCCGACCCGACCGCCTTCGTCGCCGGCTTGCCGACGTCGTGCATCAGCGCCGCCATCCGGAGTACGAAGTCGCAGCCGGCCTCGCCCTCCAACCGGATCGCGTTGCTGACCACGATCAGGGTGTGCTCGTAGACGTCCTTGTGCTGGGCGTGCTCGTCGATCTCCAGCTTCAACCCGGACAGCTCCGGCAGGAACCGGTCGGCCAGCCCGGTGTCGACCAGCAGCCGCAGCCCGGTCACCGGGTCGGCGCCGCAGAGCAGCTTGGTGAACTCGTCACGGATCCGCTCGGCGGTGATCCGGTCCAGGTCGACGGCCATCGCCCGCATCGCGTCCCGCACCGCCGGGTGTACGGCGAACCGCAGCTGCGCCGCGAACCGGGCGGCCCGGAGCATCCGCAGCGGGTCGTCGCCGAACGACTCCTGCGGGGTGCCCGGGGTACGGATGATCCGGTCGGCGAGGTCGGCGAGCCCGCCGTACGGGTCGGTGAACTCGTGTCCGGGCAGGCTGACCGCCATCGCGTTGACGGTGAAGTCGCGGCGCCGCAGGTCGTCGACCAGGTTGGTGCCGTACTCGACCACCGGGTTCCGGCTCACCTGGTCGTACGACTCGGCGCGGAAGGTGGTGATCTCCAGGCGCAACCCGTCCCGCTGGGCGCCGATCGTGCCGAACTCGCGCCCGGTCTCCCAGGTCGCCTCGGCCCAGCCCTTGAGCAGCCGCAGCGTCTCGTCCGGGTGCGCGTCGGTGGCGAAGTCGAGGTCGTCACCGAGCCGGCCGAGCAGCGCGTCCCGGACCGAGCCGCCGACCAGGTGCAGTTCGTGTCCGGCGCGGGCGAACCGGCGTCCGAGTTCGTCGGCGACCGGGGAGACCCGGAGCAGTTCCGCGACCGCGTTGCGCTGGGCGGCGGAGAGCCGGCCGGCCGTCGCCGGGTCGGTAGCCTCGGGGCCCGGACCACCGGTGGACGGGTCGGCGGTCGACGGGTCAGCGCCGGCCTTCGCCTGCGCGGCACCGGCCGACCTGCTGGTGGACGGCGCGGAACGGGCTGCCTGCGGGACAGATGCTTCGGACATGGGATCGCCAGCCTAGCGGGCCGACCAGGGCACGGTGGTGGCGGGCACACCGGTCGGCAGTGACGCGCCCCGACGTTCACCGGCCCGGTTGACTAAGGTCTGCAGCAGTGCGGGCGGGCACCCGGTCCGCCGTACCCCTTGGGAGGCTGACATGGCAAGCGGGCTGTACCGCAGCGCGAACGCCATGCCCGACGGGGTACCGCCGCCGCAGGACGGCGCCACCCTGATCGGCACCAGTCCGATCATCGAGAGCACCAACCCGCCGCCGGAGACCGCCGAGGGCAGCGCGGCCGGCAACAGCGCGATCATGGCGATCGGCAGCCTGGTCAGTCGGGGTACCGGCTTCCTCCGTACCCTGATGGTCGCCGCGGCGATCGGCGTGCTCGCCGTCAACGACGCGTACTCCACCGCGCTGATCATTCCGCAGATGGTCTACGAGTTCCTGCTCGGCGGCGTGCTGACCAGCGTCGTCGTGCCGGTGCTGGTCCGCCGCCGCAAGGTCGACCGGGACGGCGGCCAGGCGTACGCCCAGCGGCTGCTCACCCTGGCGGTGCTCGCCCTCGGCGTGGCGACGGTGCTGGCGATCCTCGCGGCCCCACTGCTGACCGCGATCTACGCCGGCAACCGGGGTGCGGACTACCACAAGCTGGTCACCGACCTCGCCCAGCTGATGCTGCCGATCATCTTCTTCTCCGGGCTGAGTGCCCTGGTCGCCGCGGTGCTGAACACCCGGGGGCACTTCGCGGCACCGATGTGGGCACCGATCCTGAACAACCTGGTGATCATCGGCGCCTGTGCCATCTACATCGTGGTCTTCGGCGCGAAGCGCGTCGAGCCCGGCGACCTGGGTCGCGGGCAGATCCTGCTGCTCGGCGGCGGCACCCTGCTCGGCATCGTGGTCCAGGTCGCCGCGCTGGTGCCCGCACTGCGCAAGGTCGGCTTCCGCTGGCGGTGGCGGTTCGACTTCCGGGCCCTCGGCCTGCGGGAACTGGGCCGGCTCGGTGGCTGGATGCTCTGCTACGTGGTGGTCAACTCGATCGGTCTGATCGTGCTGTTCAACCTGCTCAACCAGGTCGACGAGGAGTCCGCCGGGCCGGCCATCTACAACAACGTCTTCCTGCTGCTGATGATGGCGCACGGCATCATCGCCGTCTCGATCATCACCGCGCTGATGCCCCGGATGAGTTCGGCCGCCGCCGACGGGCGGTTCACCGACATGGCGGCCGACCTGTCCCGGACCGTCCGGACCGTCACCGCCGTCCTCGCCCCGATCGCGGTCTGTTACGCCGTGCTCGCCGACCCGATCGCGGTGGTCCTCTTCGACTACGGTGCCGCCCAGGGCGACGCCGGAGCCATCGCGCCGGTGCTGCTGGTCGCCGCGCTGGCGCTGATCCCGTTCTCGGTCAGCCAGATCTTCACCTTCGCCTTCTGGGCCCTGCCCGACACCCGGATGCCCGCGCTGATCAACATCCCGGTGGTGGTGCTCCGGATCCTGGTACAGGTGCTGGTCTTCGCGGCCTTCTCGCTGTCGTTCCTGGCTCCCGGAATGATGATCGGCAACGCCGTCTCGTACGTCGCGGCGGCGGTGATCTCCGCGCGGATGCTGCGGCCCCGGATCGGCCGGATCGGGATCGGTGAGATGGTCGGCACCTTCGGTCGGGTGCTGGTCGCCGCCCTCGGCGCGACCCTGGTCGGCATCCTGGTCATGGTGTTGCTCCCCGGCGACGCCCTGGGCAACCAGTTGCTCGGCTTCGTCGAGGTGGTGATCGGTGGCCTGGCCATCGGCGGCACGTACCTCGGTCTCGCGATGCTGCTGCGGATCCGTGAGATCACCGACGTGGTCGGCATGCTGCGCCGCCGGCTCGGCCGCTGACCGGTCCCGCCCCTTCCCCGCCGCTGAATCATCCGGCTCCGGCCCCCTGGACCAAGCCGTCCTTCCCGCCGCCGCTCATCCGGCTCGGCCCCTGGACCAAGCCGTCCTCCCCAGCCGAAAGGAGGGCTGGGGATATCGCTGTGGATAACCCGTCGATCCGCTGAAAAAGCCCAGGTGGCAGCTGTGGATAACACGACGTCAGGATCAACTGACTGGCCGTCAGGACGGACCCTGCGACAAGCGGCGTACCGGACGGTGTGGTCACCGGCGGGCCCGCTGTCCTCAGTTGACTCGCCGGCGGCATAATCGCCGCGCGCCGGGGAAGGCGGGCGGGGCCCACCCCGGTCCACGGTCCACCCGGTCCCGCAGCCACCGGTCCGCCGGTCACCCCGGCCCGCCGACGTGACCGGGGCCGCCGGTGACACCGAGGCCGACAGAAGGGATCGCCGGACGGGTCCCGGGCACGGACGCCACCCGGCGTAAGACAGTTGAAATCAACCTATAGATTGCTAACCGCACGTGTCGGTAGCGCGGACGGCGTCGGGAGTTCAGGTGCGGTTCGCGACATCTCCGGCAGCTGGTCACCTACGGCCGCAAGATGACGTGTCGGGGATCAGTCAGACCCAGGTAAGGTCGCTCTCGACGGATGCGGCGAACGCCTAGGCTAGAAAGGGCCGATGGCCGTCCGAACTCCTTCGAAGGCGGAACGGAAGCCACATGCCCAGCAGCACGGGTCCAGCGATCGACACGATCACCGAGGGAGGACGGGTGACCCAGGTCGGCGAAGGTCAGGAGGCGGACGAGGGCACTCCCTCCGTGATGACCTTCGGTGCGCCCGCCGTCGGTGAGATCCTGGCCGAGCGGTACCAGCTCACGGCACACATCAACGACGACAGCGCCGGCCGGCAGGTCTGGCGCGGTGTCGACGTCGTACTGCGCCGGCCGGTCGCCGTGGTGCTGCGCCACCCCGGCGGCGACTCCGCGAAGGAGATGCTCCAGGCCGCCGTCGTGGCCAGCCGGGTGATCCACCCCAACCTGGTCGGCGTCTACGACGCCATCGACGAGGAGGACCGGGCGTACGTCGTCCGTGAGTGGGTCGACGGGCAGTCGCTGCGCGAGGTCGTCGCCGAGGGAACCCTCGACCCGACCCGGGCCACCGCCGTCGCACACGCCGTCGCCGGGGCGATCGCCGCGATCCACGCCACCGGCATGGTGCACGGCAACGTGCACCCCGGCACCGTGATGATCGCCGACGACGGGCGGGTGGTGCTCGCCGACGCGCGTACCGACGGCGCGGACAGCCCGGAAACCGACGTACGGGCGGTCGGCGGCATCCTCTACTACTCGCTGACCGGGCACTGGCCGCACGCCGAGGCGCCGCTCACCGGCGGCAACGTCCGGCGGGCCCGGGCCGCCGTACCGGACGCGGTCCGAGACGCCAGTGGTGCCATCGCCGCGCCCCGGCAGGTCCGGGCCGGGGTGCCCGCGTACCTCGACGACCTCACCATGGACCTGCTGGACGCCCAGCTCGGGGTCCCCTCCTCCGACGTGATCTCCGGCGAACTCGGCCGGTTGGCCGCGGCCGCCGAGGAACAGGACTTCGACAGCGGTCCGCTCCGCTTCACCAGCGCCGAGGCCACCCCGGACCTGCCCGCGACCGGCGGCCGGAAAACCCTGATCGGAGTCGGCGCGCTGCTGGTCGTGGCCCTGGTCGGCCTGCTGATCGGCATCAACGTGCTCTCCGACGACAACACCGGGACCGGGACCGCCCAGCCGCCGGCACCGACCGGGACCGCCCAGGCCGGCGCGGCGGGCGAGCCCGAGCCGGTCCGCAAGCCGGTGAAGCTCGACCTCCGGCCCAACCAGGTACGGGTGATCGACCCGGACGGCACCCGGAGCGAGCTGGACGGCGTGGAGAAGGTGGTGGACGGTGATTCCAACACGAGTTGGGAGACCGAGAGCTACCACGACCACCCCAACTTCGGCCGCGCCAAGCCCGGGATGGGGATCCTGATCAACCTCCGTGAGCCGAAGGAGGTCACCAGCGTGCAGGTCGAGTTCTCCGCTCCGGGGGTCTCCGCCGAGCTGCGCTGGGGCACCGCCGACTTCCCGTCCACCAACGCCGGCGACAAGGCGCTGCTGAGGGCGTACAAGAACCGGATCGGCAACCCGTACGAGAAGACCGAGGGTCTCACCGTCAACTTCAGCGACTTCACCCCGGGGCAGAAGTACCAATACCTCATGCTCTGGATCACCGAGCTGCCGCAGAGCGAACCGTACCGGTACAAGATCGGTGTCCAGGAGATAACGGTCCAGGCCCGGTGAGTCGCCGGTCTCCCCGGAAAAAGCGACATTCGGTTATCGTGCGGCCATGACCGGCGCACGGGGCTCGGACGCCGCCGGCCGGACCAGCCCGGCGGCCACACCCCCGTGGCCGCAGACGGGACCGGTCCCGCCGGACGGTGCCGTGCCGGCACCCGCGGCAGACGTCACCGTCCCGGCGGCGCGGGCCGAACCGGCGGAGCGGACAACCGACGCTGAGCTGCTGCGGGCCGAACCTGTGGAGCGGACCGACGCCGAGCTGCTGCGGGCCCACGTCGACGGCGACCGGACCGCCTTCACCGCCCTCTTCCACCGACACCGGGACCGGCTCTGGGCGGTCGCGATGCGCACTCTCAACGACCGGGAGGAGGCGGCGGACGCGCTCCAGGACGCGCTGCTCTCCGCCCACCGGGCCGCGTCGGGGTTCCGCGGCGACGCGGCCGTCACCACCTGGCTGCACCGGATCGTGGTGAACGCCTGCCTCGACCGGATCCGCCGCCGGCAGGCCCATCCCACGGTTCCCCTGCCGGACAGCAGCCGAGCGGCCGACAGTCCCCGGTGGGTCGGTGGGGTGGAACCGGCGGCACCCGCCGTCGACCACGACACCACGCTGGTCGTCCGGCAGGCCCTCGCCGAACTGCCGGTCGAACAGCGGGCCGCCCTCGTTCTGGTGGACCTGCAGGGCTACCCGGTCAGCGAGGTCGCGGTGATCCTCGGGGTCGCCGAGGGCACCGTGAAGAGCCGGTGTGCCCGGGGGCGGGCCCGACTCGCCGTGCTGCTCGGCCATCTCCGACCGTCGACGGCCGGGGCGAAGGTCACGGCCGGTGGGCGGAACACCGGTGAACGGGACACCAAGGAACAGGGCGCTGGCGAGCTGGGCACCGACGTGCCGTCGGTCACCAGCGGGAACCCCGGCCCCGACCCCGACGTCCGACCTACATCAACCCGGTCCGGACGTGGCCCGTCGGTCCGGTCCACAGGTGGTCGGATTCCGGGGAGACAGGATCGGAGCCGGGGGGCACCCGGCCCGGAGCAGGAGGAACCGTGACCGGCGGCCAGTTCAGGGAGGTCGATCTCGACCTGCTGGCCGACTATGTCGGCGGCGCGCTCGACGGCACCCCCGACGAGGCCGAGGTCGCCCGGTTGGTCACGCAGGCGCCGGACTGGGCGGCGGCGTACGCGGCGCTGACCGGCGGGCTCGACGCCGTCCGGCTGGACCTGGCGAGCCTCGCCTCGCCACCGGAGCCGATGCCGGCGGTGGTGGTCGACCACATCGAGGCGGCACTCGACCGAGCGGCTCTGGATCACCCCGCCGCGCAGACGATCGACGCTGGCCGGGCGGACGACGCCGCACAGCCCGGGGACGCTGTCACACAGCCCGGGGACGCTGAGGACGCCGGGGCCGACGCGGGCACCGTCGGGGCCGACGACGGGACGGCCGCGGGGACGGCCGGGGACGCCGAATCTGACGAGCCGTCGCCGTCCACCCTGGCGGCGGACCGGAAACGGGACGACACGTCGGTTCCGGGTCGGGCCGGACGCCGGCTCTCCGGCGTACCCGTGCAGACCCGGACCGGGCCGTCGCCGGCCACCCGGGGACCGGGCCGTCGCCGACGCTGGGTCCGCCGGGCCGCCGGGCCGGTGGTGCTCGCCGCCGTGGTGGTGGGATTCGCCGGCTTCGCGATCAGTCGCCTGGGTACGGTCTCCGGCAGCGACGAGCAGGCCACCGGTACGGCGTACAGCACCACCCGCGACAACGCCGAGGCCGCCCCGCTGCTCGGCTCCGGGTCGCCTCCGACGATGCCGGGCCCCGGCGCCGAACGGGTACTGGCGACCGGCAGCAACTACACCTCGAACACCCTCGCCGGGAACGTCGAAGACCTCGCCCGGGACCCGTTCAGCCGGGCTGCCACCAAGGCTCCGGCGACCAGCCGGGGCACCCAGCAGGACACGACCGACGGTTCCACCGGCGGGCCGGTGGAACAGGAGTCCCGCGCGACCGTCGCCACGCCCGGCCGGGTGCCGGGACTGGAGCGGCTGGCCGACCCGTCCGTCCTCGCCCGGTGCCTCGACGCGGTCGCCGCGACCCACGCCCGGGGACCGGTCACCGTCGACCTGGTGGACTACGCCCTGTTCGAGGGCAGGGCCGCCCTGGTTGTCGTCTTCACCGACCAGTCCGGAGCCCGGTGGGCCTGGGCCACCGGGCCGGAGTGCGGAACGTCTCCGACGGAGGCCGACGTCACCTATCAGACCCGGGTAGGGTGAAACAACGCCTCAGCGGCCCTTTCGGCGAGGCAGTGACATGACCCACCGGATGACCGGCTAGGGAATCCCCGCTTCGTACGATGACGTTCTGGCTTGCAAGCGCCGATGCCGTACGCGGTCGGCGCCCGGACCGCCATCGGCGCGCTGCGCTGGGGCGCATAGACACACATCGGGAGACGGCAGTGGATGAGGTCCGCAACCTGATCATTATCGGCTCAGGGCCGGCCGGGTACACGGCCGCGGTCTACGCCGCCCGGGCCAATCTCAAACCGCTGGTCATCGAGGGTGTGCAGTCCGGCGGTGCCCTGATGACCACCACCGAGGTGGAGAACTTCCCCGGCTTCGCCGACGGGATCATGGGTCCGGAGCTGATGGACTCGATGCGCAAGCAGGCCGAACGGTTCGGCGCCGAGTTCGTCACCGACGACGTGACCCGGGTCGAGCTGGTCGACACCGGTGTGCCGGGCTCCGGCGCAGCTCACACGGTGTACGTCGGCGAGACGACGTACCGGGCCAGGGCGGTCATCCTGAGCACCGGCTCGGCCTGGCGCCCGCTGGGCGTACCGGGCGAGCAGGAGTACCTCGGCCACGGTGTCTCCTCCTGCGCCACCTGTGACGGCTTCTTCTTCCGGCAGCAGGAGATCGTCGTGGTCGGTGGCGGCGACTCGGCGATGGAGGAGGCGACCTTCCTCACCCGGTTCGCCAGCAAGGTCACGATCATCCACCGTCGCGACGAGTTCCGGGCCAGCAAGATCATGGCCGACCGTGCCCTGGCGAACGACAAGATCCAGGTCGAGTGGAACAGCGTGGTCGAGGAGGTACTCGGCGACGACGGCAAGGTCACCGGCGTCCGGCTGCGCAACACGCACACCGGCGAAACCAAGACGCTGGCGGTCGGCGGCGTGTTCGTGGCGATCGGGCACGACCCGCGCAGCGAACTCTTCCGGGGCCAGGTCGAACTGGACGAGAACGGCTACGTCAAGGTCGACGCCCCGGGCACCCGTACCAACATCCCCGGCGTCTTCGCCGCCGGGGACCTCGTCGACCACACCTACCGGCAGGCGATCACCGCGGCGGGTACCGGCTGCGCCGCCGCCCTGGACGCCGAACGGTTCCTGGCGACTCTGGAAGAAGACTGAACAACCCCCCGAGGAGGGTCAAGTGGGAGCAACAAGCGTCGTCACCGACGCCAACTTCGTCAGTGACGTACTGCAGTCCGACAAGCCGGTGCTGGTGGACTTCTGGGCCGAGTGGTGCGCACCGTGCCGCAAGGTCGACATGCTGCTGGAGGAGATCGCCGGCGAGATGGGTGACGCGGTCCGCATCGTCAAGCTCAACATCGACGAGAACCCGGAGACGACCCGGGCGTACCGGGTGATGTCGGCACCGACCCTCACCATGTTCAAGGGTGGCGAACCGGTCCAGTCGATCGTCGGCGCCCGGCCCAAGGGCGACCTGGTCAAGCTCATCGAGACGGCGCTCTGAGCCGACGCCGGCCGATCCGTTCCGCGCCCGCATCCGCGACAACCGGATGCGGGCGCGGTCGTCTCTGCCCAGCTCAGACGGCCTGAGCGGACTCCAGAGCGGGCCACCGCGCGACGACCTGGTCCGGCCGGTTGTTTGACCCGTCCCGGCTCCGGGCAACAGCGGACGGCGGTGGAAAGGTCACGGTACGCTCCGGGAGCGTTCTACCCCCGTGTGGTGTACCGGCACGACCCTGGCCGGGGTCCGGGGCACAGGAACAACGCCGTGAACCGGCCGGAGCGGTCCTCGCTCCGGCCCCGCCCCGACGGGGTGGGCACAACAGCTCGCTGGCACGCAGAGGAGGTCGTCCGTGCGTCCGATCCGACGTGATGATCGAGGACCCGCGGTGACGGAGATCCGCTCCGTCCTGGTCAGCCTGAACCTGCTGCCCGCCGGCGGGCCACCGGGCGTCGACAACTTCGACGCCGAGACGGAACGCGCGGTGCGTACCTTCCAGCAGGACCGGGGCCTGAGCGTCGACGGACAGGTCGGTCCGGAAACCTGGCGGGCCCTGGACGCGGCCCGCTGGCGGCTCGGCGCCCGAACGCTCTACCAGGCGCTTCCGGACCCGCTCGTCGGAGAGGACGTCCGGACCCTCCAGGAACGCCTGCTGGAGATGGGCTACGACGTCGGTCGCGCCGACGGGGTGTACGGCGCCCGGACCGCCCGCGCGGTCGCCCAGTTCCAGCGCGAGGTCGGACTCGGCCCGGACGGCGCCTGTGGACCACAGACGATGAACGCGCTCCGTCGACTGGGCCGGAAGGTGGTCGGTGGACGCCCGCAGTGGCTCCGGGAGTCCGACGCGTTCCGGCAGTCCGGCCCGAACCTGGTCGGCAAGGTCATCGTGATCGACCCGGGGCACGATCCGTTCGATCCGGGTTTCGTGGTTACCGACGGCCGGCTGAACTGGACCGAGGCCGATCTCGCGTACGACCTCGCCGCCCGGTTGGAGGGCCGGCTCGCCGCCGTCGGCGTACGGGTCCACCTCACCCGGGGCCCCGCGCCGGCCGCCCCGCTCTCCGATCTCCACCGCGCCGAACTCGCCAACGAACTCGGCGGCGACCTGCTGATCTCGTTACACGTCGATGGTCACGTCAATCCGGAGGCGGACGGGGTGGCGACGTACCACTACGGCACCTCGAACGGGGTGACCTCGACGGTCGGCGAGCGGCTGGCCGGCCTGGTCCAGCGCGAGATCGTGGTCCGGACCGGGCTGCGGGACTGTCACACCCACGCGAAGTCGTGGGAGCTGCTGCGGATGACCCGGATGCCTGCGGTCCGGGTCGACGTCGGTTATCTCACCTCGCCGGACGATCGTGCCCGGCTGACCGATCCGCGGTTCCGGGACCGGGTGGTGGACGCGATCGTCGCCGCCGTGCAGCGGATGTACTACCCGGTCGAGCAGGACGTCCCGACCGGCTCGATCGACGTGGGCGAGCTGCGGGCGATGGTCGCCGCCGGCTCGGCCGCCCGCGACTGACCCGGGCTCGGGTACGGCCCTCCCGACCGGCAGGTGAGCCGTGGTGCACCGGGCCGTCCGCCGTCGACGGTCCAGCCGCTGGTGGACCCGGCGCTGCGTCGACGTCGATGACGGTTCAGCCGGCGGTGGACCGGGTCGCCGGTCGGACCGGCCGGAGCAGTCCCTCCGGGCTCATCGAGCCGAGCAGCTTCTCCAGGGCGTACTCGACGTCCGACTTCCAGGACAGCGCGGTCCGCAGTTCCAGACGCAGCCGGGGATAGCGCGGGTGGGGACGTACCGTTTTGAAACCCACCGAGAGGAAGTAGTCGGCCGGCGCGACGCAGCGGCCGGCACCCTCCCCGGCATCGCCGAACTTGGCGTCACCGAACGCCTCGATCGCCTTTATCCCGCGTTTGGTCAGATCCCGGGCGACCCCCTGGACCAGCATCCGGCCCAGCCCGCCGCCGGCAAAGGCGGTGACGATGTACGCCGTGGTGAGCAGCGCGGCGTCGGCGGAGACCGGCGAGGTCGGGAACGCCATCGAGCGGGGAACATAGGCCGGCGGCGCATACATCACGAATCCGGCGGGCATACCGTCGACGTAGACCAGCTTGCCGCAGGAGCCCCACTCGAGCAGCGTCTGGGAGACCCATGCCTCCTTCTCCAGGCCGGGATCACCCGCCTCGCAGGCCCGCTCGGCCGAAACCGGGTCCAGTTCCCAGTAGACACACTGGCGACAGGGCCGGGGCAGGTCCTCGAGCGTGTCGAGGGTCAGACTCACCAGACGTCGCGACATCGGCGTATCCCCAAAAAATCATCTCGGAGGGTCCAAAGACCGCAAATATCGCCATCCCCGGGTCACTATCCCCAACGAGCGATGGTACGCCGGAAGTCCGCCGCCCGGGAGAGGACCGTACCGACCGGACTCTCGCCCGGACGATCGGAACACGCCCGGGTGATTCCGGCACCACCCGGGGTGACTCAGCCGGTCCGGCATGTGGACGGTCCGCCGAGGTGAGGACCGGAGGTGGTGAGCGGGATTACGATCGACCGACGAGCGCCGATCGGCGAGACTGCCGGTCGACCCCCGACGGGGCCGAGAGACGTCGATGCGGACGCGCCCCACCGGGCCCTGTCGGCGGCGTTCCACCAGCGGTGACGGTGACCAACGCAGCAGGGGAGACGACATGACCCAGCGGGGCGGGGGCCGCCGGCCGACCCGCTCGTCCGGGTCGTGGCGGTGACGAGCGCAGCGAGGAGACGAGATGACCGGCACGACGCACGACGACTACACGGACCGGTACGCCCGACGGGTCCGCGGCATGACGGCTTCGGAGATCCGGGCCCTGTTCGCCGTGGCCAGCCGGCCGGAGGTCGTCTCGCTCGCCGGTGGCGCCCCCTACATCGCCGCGTTGCCGCTGGACGCGGTCGGCGAGATGCTGAACCGGCTCGCCACCAACCAGGGCACGACAACCCTCCAGTACGGCATCGGCCAGGGCACGCTCGAGCTGCGCGAACGGATCTGCGAGGTGATGGCGCTCTCCGGCATCGACGTCGGCTGCGGCGCCTCCCCGGAGGACGTGGTGGTGACCGTGGGCGGCCAGCAGGCGCTCGACCTCGTCGCCCGGCTCTTCCTCGACCCGGGCGACGTCGTACTCGCCGAAGGGCCCACCTACGTCGGCGCGCTCGGTGTCTTCCAGAGCGCGCAGGCCCAGGTGGTGCACGTACCGATGGACGCCGACGGGCTGATCCCGGAGGCGCTGGAACTGGCCATCGCCGACGTGGCCCGCACCGGTCGCCGGGCGAAGTTCCTCTACACCATCCCGACGTTCCAGAACCCGGCCGGCGTGACGCTGAGCGAGGAGCGCCGGGAACGGGTGCTCGACATCTGTGAACGGGCCGGCCTGCTGGTGGTCGAGGACGACCCGTACGGCCAGCTCTGGTTCGACCAGGAGGCCCCGGCGCCGCTGCGGGCCCGCCGTCGGGACGGCGTCTTCTACCTCGGCACCTTCTCCAAGACCTTCGCGCCCGGGCTGCGGGTCGGCTGGATCCTGGCCCCGCACGCGGTACGGGACAAGCTGGTGATCGCCACCGAGGCGCAGATCCTCTGCCCGAGCGCCTTCGCCCAGTCCGCCGTCACCACCTACCTCTCCACGATGCCGTGGCGACAGCAGATCAAGATCTACCGTGAGGTGTACCGGGAACGCCGGGACGCGCTGCTCGACGCGCTCGCCGACTACATGCCGGCCGGCACCACCTGGACCGAACCGGGCGGCGGGCTCTTCGTCTGGGCCAACCTGCCGGACGGGCTCGACGCCAAGGCGATGATGCCGCGGGCGATCGCCGCCCGGGTCGCCTACGTACCCGGGACCGGCTTCTACGCCGACGGCACCGGCGGTGGCCACATGCGACTCAACTTCTCGTTCCCGCCGCCGGAGCGGATCCGCGAGGGCGTACGCCGGCTGGCCACCGTGATGGAGCAGGAGGCCGCGATGCGGGAGGTCTTCGGCGCGGTCACCGGGCCGGCCCGACGCCGGGGCCAGGCCGGTGCCGACGTGCCGGGTCCCGACTTGGCATGATCTCCGGCATGGGTACGAACTCCCCAGGCCACTCGCTCGACGAGACCGTCGACGGCACCGTACGGTGGCCGGCGCCGCTGCCCCGCGAGGCCACTGCGGACCTGCGGGTGCTGGTCCTGGCCGGCGGACTGTCGTACGAGCGCGACGTGTCGCTGAAGTCCGGGCGGCGGGTACTCGACGCGCTGCGGTCGGTCGGGGTGGAGGCGGAACTCCGGGACGCCGACGCCACCCTGCTGCCGACGCTGCGGGACGACCCGCCGGACGCGGTGGTGATCGCCCTGCACGGGGCGACCGGCGAGGACGGCTCGCTGCGCGGCGTACTCGACCTCTGCGACGTGCCGTACGTCGGCTGTGACGCCCGGGCGTCCCGGCTCGCCTGGGACAAGCCGTCGGCAAAGGCGGTGCTGCGCGAGGACGGCATCCCGACGCCCGACTGGGTGGCACTGCCGCACGACCGCTTCTCCGAACTCGGCGCGGTCGCCGTCCTGGACCGGATCGTCGAACGGCTCGGTCTGCCACTAATGATCAAGCCGGCACAGGGTGGTTCGGGGCTCGGCGCCGCCGTGGTCCGGGAACTCGCCGCGCTGCCGGCCGCGATGGTCGGCTGTTTCGGGTACGACTCGACCGCGTTGGTCGAACGTTACGTACCCGGAATGGACGTGGCGGTCTCCGTCGTCGACCTGGGCGACGGTCCGCGCGCCCTGCCGGCCGTCGAGATCGTGCCCCGCAACGGCGTCTACGACTACGCCGCCCGGTACACGGCCGGTCTGACCACGTGGCACGCGCCGGCCCGGCTGTCGGCGTCCGCCGCGGCCCGGGTGGCGGAGACCGCCCTCGCCGCACACACCGCGCTCGGCCTGCGCGACCTGTCCCGGGTGGATCTGATCGTCGACCAGCACGACCAGCCGCACGTGCTGGAGGTCAACGTCTCGCCGGGGATGACCGAGACCTCGCTGCTGCCGCTCGCGGTCGCCGCCGCCGGCCTCGACTTCGGCGAGCTGCTCCGCATTATGGTCAGCCGGGCCGCCCTGCGCCGGACCGCCGGCCGGGCCTGATCCGAGCCACCCCGCGTCCGGCGTCAGGACGCGGGCGATGGCCCGGTACGGGCGCCCGTACCGACCCGGCCCTGATCGGAGCCGGAGTACGGGGCCCGATACCAACTGAGCTTCCGAACGGATTCCGAGAGTGGCTCAGAATTCCCGGGTCGCCCGGTCGCCCTCGGATGGCCGGTACCCGGTCGCCGAAGCGTCCGTGCGCTCGTCCGTCGTCTCCGCTGTTGCCGTGCTCTGTGCCGTGGCGTTCTCCGGCCCGACGTTCTCCGACGCGACTCTCTCCGACACGGCCCTCTCCGCTGTCGTCCCGTCGGCGGTCGGCGCTGACCCGACGGCAGGGTCGGCCACGACGGCTGTCTCCGGCGACGACTCGGCGACCGGCCCGCCGACGGACAACGGATCCACCGGCGGCGCCGACCTCGACTCCGGGGGCAACTGGTTCAGGCTCGACGGCGCCTGCCACTGAATCCGTGGCGGCTCCGCCAGTGGACGCCCACCGAACTCGGCGAGCCAGGCCGCGACAAGGGCGAGATTCTCCCGCCACTGCGGCTCGGGAATCGGCGGCAGGATGTCGTCCCACAGGGACAGGAAGGTGCCGCGCAGCTGCAGCCGCCCGTACGGTCGGGCAAGGAACCACAGGTGCAGGTGCGCGGCGCCGTCTCCCCACCGGTTGACGTGGACCCGGGCGACGCCGTCCAGGGAGCGGATCGCCCGCTCCAGCCGTACGGTCATCACACCGAGTTCGGCGGCGAGCAGGTTCGGCAGATCCCCCAGATCGAGATGGGACCGGGATTCGAGGATCAGCACCATCGGCAGGCCGGTCGGCCGGTCCATGGCACGTACCCGCCAACGCTCACTGACCCAGATGTAGGCGTCGTCCGGAGCGTTGCAGGAGTGGCATTCACTGGAACCTTCGCCTTTACGCGGCGGCTCGACGGCCACCGGCTCGTCGAGTTGCTTGACCCGGAACTCGCCCTCGAAGGGGAAGGAAGGCCACCTGGTGAAGTCTGGAACAGGGGCAGGGGTGTGGGGCACGACGCTGACCCTAACCGAGTTCGGGACCGCTGTCCCTACCTGATTCGACGGCCGGCGTCCGGATCCCGTACCGGCCGATCGCGCCCCGTCGCGCAGTCGACGGCCGGGCTACCCGCCGTCCTCGTTTCACCCCGCCGAACACCCGACGTGGCGCCCGTCACCCGCTCGCCGTCACCGCTCCCGACACTCGTCGCATCCCGGCACGGGGGTCGTGGACGGCTATTTTCACTCCGTCATCCACAGGCTGGCACCCCGGTCTACGCGCCGTTTCACGTGAAACCAGGGGTACCTGTGGAAAACACCTGTGGATTACGCCCGAGTCCGCCGCGATCTTCCACAGCGCTCTCTCGTCGCCCCGCCTTCATCCGCAGACATCGAAGCGTTCGCTGATGTCGCGCACCCACGGTCTCCTCGCCCCGGCCCGACGCGGCCCACCACCGGGCCCCGTTTCACGTGAAACCGCACCTGACATCCGCAGCACTATCCCTCATCCGGCGCCTCCCCGTTTCACGTGAAACGGGGACTCCGCAGTCGGTCCGCATCCCCGGAATCCACAACGAAGCCACACCGCCTGCGGTCACGGAGCGCGGCCATGCGGTTGGCATCCGGGATGGCGGTTCGGCCGGCCCGCGGCGTCGGGGAAGGACCTCAGGCACCCTCGGCCGCAGACCAAACCGGGCCACCCGGTGCCGGTGCCGGTGCCGGTGCCGGTGCCGGTGCCGGTGGACAAACGACTCGAGCGGCGAACGTGCCCGGCGTCCCCGGGCGCTGAGGACAGGCGGTGGTGACCGGCAGGCGCTCCCGCGGCACGTGCGGCTAGGGCGCTCCCGGATGCCAGTGGCAGGGCGACCCCGATGGTGCTCCCCCGGGACGTTGCGGCCCGGTGGCCGCGATGGCGCTCCTGGGTGCCCGTGGCACGGCGACCGCGATGCTGCTTCGGGGCGCGTCTTGGCGCGCAATCGCCGCAATGCCCCAGAAGCCAGCGGCCGCGTTCCCCTCTGGGGGAGACGCGGCCGCTGTGGCGAAGGGCGGTGAGCCAGGGGGTCAGTCCTCCGAGTCGGTCTCCGACTCCTGATCCATGCCGATGATGCCGACGATCCGTTCCAGGTCGTCGACCGTGGCGAACTCGATCGTGATCTTGCCCTTGTTGCGGTTGATGTCGACCTTGACCCGGGTGTCGAACCGATCGGAGAGCCGGTCCGCCAGGTCGGTCAGGCCCGGAGCGTGCACCTTGGGCCGTCGCTTCGCCGGCGTCGGCCGCTTCGGCGAAATCTCGGCAAGCTTGACCACCTCCTCGGTGGCCCGAACCGAAAGCCCTTCGCGGACGATTCTCAGGGCCAGCTCCTCCTGCGCGGCCGGATCCTCCAGGCCGAGCAACGCGCGGGCATGCCCCGCGGAGAGCACCCCTGCGGCGACCCGCTTCTGGACCTCCGGTGGAAGGTTCAGCAGACGGATCGTGTTCGAGATCTGCGGACGGCTCCGGCCGATCCGCCGGGCCAACTCCTCGTGCGTCGCCCCGAACTCCTCCAGGAGCTGCTGGTACGCCGCCGCCTCTTCCAGCGGGTTGAGGTTGGCCCGGTGGATGTTCTCCAGCAGCGCGTCCCGGAGCATCGCGTCGTCCCGGGTGTCTCGGATGATCGCCGGGATCGAGGTACGGCCGACGGCCTGCGCCGCCCGCCACCGCCGTTCACCCATCACGAGTTCGTAGCGGTCGTCCGGAAGTTGGCGTACCACGATCGGCTGGAGGAAGCCGACCTCCTCGATCGAGTGCTTGAGCTCCTCCAACGCCTCCTCGTCAAAGATCTGACGGGGCTGCTTGGGGTTGGGGACGATCGAGTCCAACGGGATCTCGGCGAACCGGGCTCCGGGAACCGGCGCCAGCTCAGGCTCGGCCGGAGGCGGCGGAGCGGCGGCCGGGACCTGGACCGGGGCCGGGGCCGGGGGCGCCGGGACGTCCTCGCCGCTCACCGGTACGGCAGAGTCCGGCAGGTTGACCGGAGGCTCGGCGGTGACCACCCCGGCGGCCGGCGCCGGCCCGGTGGGGATCAACGCGCCCAACCCGCGACCCAGTCCACCTCGCGGACGGTTCTTCATGCCACGCCTCCCAGCGAACCCCTCGACGACCTACGCATTGCGGCCGACCGCCTGCTTGACGCCACGCATCGCAATCTCCTGGGCCGCCTCGAAGTAGCTCGTGGCACCCCGGGAACCGGGATCGTAGGTCATGACGGACTGACCATAACTGGGTGCCTCCGAGACCCGCACATTCCGCGGGATCACCGACTGCAGGACCTTGTCACCGAAGTGGTTCCGGACGTCCTGTTCCACCGCGTCCGCCAGCCGGGTCCGCCGGTCGTACATGGTGAGCAGGATCGTCGAGACCTCCAGCGTGGGATTGAGGTGCTGACGTACCAGGTTGATGTTGTTGATCAGCTGGTTGAGCCCCTCCAGCGCGTAGTACTCGCACTGGATCGGGATCAGCACCTCCTGCGCGGCGACCAACGCGTTGACGGTGAGCAGGCCGAGCGAGGGCGGGCAGTCGATGAAGACGTAGTCGAAGGTCTCCGGGTGCGCCGCGATGGCCCGGGCGAGGCGCGACTCACGCGCGACAACGGAGACGAGCTCGATCTCCGCGCCCGCCAGGTCGATGGTCGCCGGTACGCACCACAGGTCGGGGATGCCCTCCACGCCCTGGGCCACCTCGGCGAGCGGCACGTTGTCGATCAGGCAGTCGTAGACGTCGGGTACGCCGGCGTGGTGCGGCACGTTCAGACCGGTCGAGGCGTTGCCCTGAGGATCAAGGTCCACCACCAGCACACGGTTGCCGTGCAGGGCGAGGGCCACCGCCAGGTTGACGGTGGTGGTGGTCTTGCCGACCCCGCCCTTCTGGTTCGCGACACACATGATCCGGGGCCGGTCCGGACGTGGCATGGTGACCTCGCCGCTCGGGTTAAGGATGTGCACAGCGCGCATTGCCTCCATTGCCAACGGGGGATCGTCTTGTTCGCGCGACGACGTTTCACGTGAAACGTACGCGTCAGACGCCGGCTCCTCGGTGAGGGTCGGGGGTGGAGCGACGGGCGTGTCGGCCATCGCGGGGTAGCCGGACACGGCACCTCCGTCGAAGCCGTCGACCGGCAACGGAGGGTTCGCCGCCGACGGTGCCGGCTGCCCGTGGTCAGCCCTCGGACTCGGCTGTGGTGGGGGAACCGGCCGTACCGGATCGGGACTCGCCGGCACCCGGCCGCGCTCTCCGACGGACCGGGGCTGGTCCGGTCCCGGGCCGTACTCGGCGGTGGGACCCGGTTGGCCCGGCACCGACGGACCGACCGGGATCGGTACCTGCTCCGCATCGGCGGCCCGGCGACGCCGGCCCGGTCCGGGAACCCCCGACGTGCCAGTTGCCACCGCCGGCGGGTACAGCTGCTCCGGCCGGCTCTCCGGATATCCCGGGTTGGCCGGCGAGGTCCGGTCGGGCCCACCGGAGGGAATACGGGCCGTACCTCGGGTGGTCTGCGGGACGTCGTACCCGGCTGGTTGCCCAACCTGATCGGACCGCGACCGTGACCTGGCCCGGCCGCCGGCCGACCAGCCTTCGTAGTCGGTTTCACGTGAAACATCGGCGCCGCCGGAGTAGTAGTCCCCGGAGTCCGTCATCTCTGGATCGTCATACCTACCGTTGTCATGCACCGTGTCATCCCCGCCAACTCGGATGGTGTCGGCCCGTCAGTGCTCGTACCCGCCTCAGGCGCCGTGCCCCTGAACCACGCGTGGCCCGGCTTGGAAGCAGCGAGGGCCCGGGCGCAGCCCGCTGTCCGGTCTTACACACTATCGACGCGCGGTCAGCCTACGGCCGCTGGGCAACCGAAGCCATGACTGTTCGGGGGTTGGAAACCTCACGCCGGCCGGTTGTCCCGACCGGACTGCCGGCCCGGTGGCTCTCCACCGGCCAGCCCGGCCGGTCCGTGTCGCAGGGCGCTGCCCGCCGGCCCGCCCCGCCCATCGCCGGATCAGCAGTGCCGCCACCCCGGACGACCCCAGCACCGGATCATCCGATCCAGAGAATGGGCGGGATCGTCAGCCCGCCGCCCCGCGCCGACGCCCCGACGCCCGCGACGCCGTACCCCTGGCGGCCGCGCCGACCGCACGCTCCCGGACAACCTCGACGACCGTCGTCGGTGGGTCGACCACACCCACGCCGCACCGCCGTACCTCGGGGGTGCCGCCGCCCAGTCGACGCACCGCGGCCGCGTGCTCCGCCGCCTCGTCCGCCGCGGTGGCACCCTTCAGCGCCAGGAGGCGACCGCCCGGCACGGTGAGCGGCAGACACCAGGCGGCCAGGCGGTCGAGCGGGGCGACCGCGCGAGCGGTCACGATCTCCGCCGGTACCGACAGTTCTGCCAGATCCACCACGTCGGCCAACTCGTACACGTCCTGCTCGGCGGTTGCCGACTCCGCGCCCTGACCACGGTCCTGGCCGACGGACGCCGGTCGGCCGGCCCTCGCCCGGCGGCCTCCGGCGCCCCGGGCAGCCCGCCGCTGGTAGGCCGCGACCTCCTCGGCCCGGGCCCGCAGCACGGTCACCGTACCGCCGAGGTCCAGCAGGTTCACCACCTCGGCCAGGAACCCGGCACGTCGGGCCAGCGGCTCGACCAGGGTGATCGACAGATCGGGTCGGGCGATCGCCAACACGAGGCCGGGCAGTCCCGCTCCGGAGCCGACGTCGACCACGGAGCGGTCCGGCGGAATCAGTTCCGCCACCGCGGCGCAGTTGAGCAGGTGCCGGTCCCAGATCCGCGGGGTCTCGCGCGGGCCGATCAACCCACGCACCACTCCGGGCCCGGCCAGCAGGTCCGCGTACGCCTGCGCGAGCGGCAGCCGGTCGCCGAAGAGCGTACGGGCCGACTCGGCCAGCTCCGCCGGAAGCGGAACCACCGAGGCACCCTGCGGCCCGGGCGACCCCTGCGGCTCAGCCGGGTCGTGCGGCTCGGACGAGGAAGAGGACGACGACGCAGACGAAGACGGGGACACGATCGCTCCCTCGGGCGGGGACTGCGGAGGCGGGGCCTGCGCCGGTGCGGACTGCGGAACAGAGAACGGCCCGGGCGGCTGCTCGCCACCCGGGCCGGACGTACGGTAGGTCATCGCGCTGCTCAGTCGACCGGACGTACGACGATCCGCCGGTTCGGCTCGACACCCTCGGACTCGCTCTCCACCCCGGCGATGGCGTTGACCACGTCGTGCACGCACTTGCGCTCGAACGCGGACATCGGCTCCAGCCGTACCGGCTCGCCGTGCTGCTTTACCTTCTCCACCGCGTTCTTCGCCACCGCCGAGAGTTCCTTGCGACGGGTCGCGCGGTAGCCGCCGACGTCGAGCAGGAGCCGGCTCGGGGAGCCGGTCTGCCGGAACACGGCGAGCCGGGTCAGCTCCTGCAGCGCCTCCAGGGTGGCGCCCCGCTGGCCGACCAGCGCCTGCAGCCGACCGCCGACCACCTCGACCACCGGTCGACCGCCGGAAACCAGCTCGTCGATGTCACCGTCGTAGTCGAGGATGTCGAGCAGACCCTCGACGTAGTCCGCGGCGATCTCGCTCTGCCGGAACAGGTCCGCGTCGCTGGTCGGCGCGGCCGGCTTGCCGCCGTTGGCCGCCACGACGGTCTCGTCCTCGTCGTCCTCGTCGTCCTCGTCGTCCTCGTCGTCGAGGTCCTCGTCGTCCGAACCGCTCCGGTCGTCGCCCGTCGCGTCGGCGTCCGCGCTGTCCCCGGCTACCGCCACGGCCTCGCTGGTCTCGGCGTCCTCGGTCGGTCCCGCGGCCACGACCGGATCGGAGTCCTCAAGGGGCTGCTCAGCCCGGGGAATGCTGGTGTCGGTCACGGTGTCATCTCCGTACTCTCTCGGCCGGACCGTACCCGGTCCCGCTGGTTTCCCGTGGTCGGCGGGAGATCGCCGGGTGCCACGGGCACGTCTGTCGGGCGGCACCGCCCGTCGCGCGGGGCGCGGCGGACTCCGGCCGGCGCCAGCGCGCGGCGGCGGCACGGCCGGAATCCCGCGAGCGACCGGCCGCTGGTGCTGGCCGGTCGCTCGCCGCGTCAACCCTTACGCTTCGGCGCCGGTCCCTTCTTGGGCTTGACCGGCTTGGCACCCGGCTTCGGTGCGAGCGCCCTGGTGTCGACCGCCGGCTTCTGCGGCTGGGCGGCCGGGGCCTTGGCGCGACCGAACCGGCCGGCCGGCTTGGCCTCCTGCTTCGGCTGCCGTCCCGGACGGCCCGGCTGGGGCTGGTTGCGGGAGTCGGTGGTACGACGCGAGCTGGTCTCACCCGGGCGGGGCAGCCGGCTGGGGGTGGGCGGCGGCGGGTACTTGCGCAACACCCACTGCTGCTGGGCGAGGGTGAAGAGGTTGTTGGTGACCCAGTAGATGACCACGCCAATCGGGAAGATCGCGCCGGAGACCAGCAACGAGGCCGGGATGCCGTAGAGCATCAGCCGCTGGATCATCCGCTGCTGCGGGTCCTCCGCCCAACCGGTCTTCAGGATCATCTGACGGCTGGTCAGGTAGGTGGTGGCGATCATGATGGCGACCAGGACACCGGCGAGGATCTTGACCGAGGTGCCGCTGGCGCTCAACCGGGCCAGCTCGGCGGCGCTCGAACCGAACTTGCCGGCGATCGGCACGTCGAAGAGCCGGGCGTGGGTGGCGCTCTCGAACTGGTCGACCGTCCAGCCGTACCGGGTCTTGCCCTCGTTGATCGGGTCGAGACGGCGCAGTACGTGGAATAGGCCGATGAAGACCGGAGCCTGCAGGAAGATCGGAAGGCAGCCCATCAACGGGTTGGCCTTCTCCTTCCGGTAGAGCTCCATCATCTCTTTCTGGAGCGTCTCCCGGTCACCCTTGTGCTTCTCCTGCAGCGCGCGCAGCTGCGGCTGGATCGCCTGCATCGCCCGCTGCGACTTGATCTGCTTGACGAAGATCGGGAACAGGATCACCCGGAGCGTGACCACCAGGAAGATGATCGCCAGGATCCAGGACCAGTTCGTGCCCAGCACGGTCCCCGCGGAGACCCCGATGGCGTCCCAGGCGGAGTGCCACAGCAGCAGGATCCACGAGATCGCCCAGTAGATCCAGTCGAGACTCAATTCGGGGCTCCAGTCACATCGGCATGGCGGCGTGCGCCCGGCTCCGGTACCGGGTCATATCCACCGGGGTGGAAGGGGTGGCAGCGCAGCAACCGTCGGACCGCCAGACCGGTCCCCCGAACCGCACCGTGCCGGGTGACCGCCTCCAGGGCGTACGCACTGCACGACGGGTGGAACCGACAGCGGGCCGGCAGTGCCGGGCTTATCCAACGACGGTACGCGACGATGGGTCCGGCCAGCACTCGGGCACCGAGCGTCATCCCGGGCGAACCGTGGGCGTCGCCGCTCATCGGGGCCGCCGCCCCGGCTTACGGGGGCTGCGGGCGGCCGCGACGGCGGCGTCGAGGTCGGCGCCGAGCCGGGTGTACGAGGCGTCGGCGGCGCCGGGCAGCGCGCGTACCACGAGGGTGGCGCCGGCCGGCAGGGCCCACCCGTCCAGCCGTTCCCGGACGAGGTGGCGGAGCCGACGACGGACCTTGTTCCGGACCACCGCGCCGCCGACCGCCTTCGACACGACAAAGCCGGCACGGACCGGTGGGGGCTGATGCCCCGCACCCGCGTCCGACGCCGGCTCTGCGATGGTCGTGATGTCTGCTGCGGACAGGTCCGGGGCGGCCGAGCCGGTCGGATCGAGATGGACCACGAGCACGCCACGGTTGACGCGCCGCCCACCCCGGATCGCCACGGCGAAGTCGGTGCTGCGCCGCAGTCGCTGCGCGGCTGCCAGCACGACTGCCTACATCCCCGGACCGGCCTTGCCAGCCGTCAGGCCGACAGGCGGGTACGACCCTTGCCACGGCGGGCCGCGATGATGCCGCGGCCAGCCCGGGTGCGCATGCGCAGCCGGAAGCCGTGGGTCTTCGCGCGCCGGCGGGTGTTCGGCTGGTAGGTGCGCTTGCTCACGTCAGGCTCTCCGTCGTCGTACGCCCCGGTCGTGCGACATCGGGGTCATCTGGTGGTCTGGCATCGGCTGCTCACGCGGCCGGGCGTCGATGCCTTTCCCGGACGTCGGTGCCTCTCGGCACCGCCCGACACGGGTACGGCCAGCGATCACCCATCACCCTAGCAGAGGGTGACAGAGCAACCGTCGGAGCCTACGCAGGCGGGCATCCGGCGTCAAACAGTACCCGACCGGGCGGGACCGGGGCGGCGAACCGGGCGCCCCGGGTCACGACGGCAGCCGCCCTGTTCAGGGCGGTTTCCACAGCTCCTGTCGGCAGCGGCGTCGGCACCTGGTACCCGGCGTCGCGGCGGGGGTTTTCGCTGATGTTGAGAAGGCCCCGACCTCGCCGCCGGTTGAAGGGTTGTGGACAACGCTGTTAGCGTGCCCGATTGCACGTCAGCGTCAGGGGGTGGCGGTGTCGCTGTCGGGCAAAACCGGACAAGCTCGTCGATCGTTCGACAGGTGAACCCGCGTCAACGCCGTATCAGGCCGGGGGGCAACGGCACGGACGCCCGGTCGGGCGACACAATCAGTCGGTACACAGGTTGTGGATAACTTGTGGATGACGGCGGCAACTGTCGACCGTCGTGCCTGTCCGCGCACGGTAGCAGGCCCGGAACGGTCGGCCGGGACGGCAAGGCGGCCGGCAACGCAGAGGCGATGGGGGTGGCGCGACGGTGGCCGACACGATCGACCTTGCCGCAGTGTGGATGGCGACGACCGAGGAGCTGGCTGACGAGATCATCTCAGCACAGCAGCGTGCCTACCTCCGGCTGACCCGGCTTCGCGCGATCCTCGAGGACACCGCACTGCTGGCGGTGCCGGACGCGTTCACCCGGGACGTGATCGAGTCGCGGCTGCGGCCGGCGATCACCGACGCGCTCTCCCGCCGGCTGGGTCGGGCGATCCAGGTGGCGGTCACCGTACGTCCGCCGGACGAGGCCGCGACCGGGCGCGCCTCGGTTCCCGGCTACCCGGCCCCGTCCGGCGTCGAGCCGGCCGGCCCGCCAGTCCCGCCGGGCTATCCCGGTACGGCCGGCGGCGGCTACCCCGGCGACCCGGAGCCGGCCGGCGGGTATCCCGGACCGGGTGGCTACCCCGGCGGCGGTTACCCCGAACCGGAGTCCGGCTACCCCACCGCCCCGGTCGGCGGCGGCCCGGACGGTGGTTACGCCGAACCGCGGCACCACCCGGCACGTGCCGAACCTGAGGCGCCGGAGACGCGGCCCGGCGGTACCGATCCGGCGTCCGACCGGCCCGGCGGGTCGGCACAGCAGCCGTACGGCCCCGGGCCGGGCCAGCAGCCGTACGGCGGGTCCGCGCAACAGCCGTTCAGCGGGGGCTCGGCCCAGCAGCCGTTCACCGGTTTCCCGCCGCAGCCCGGTCGCGCCGCCGAACCGCCCCGTGGCAAGTTGATCCCGGCCAGCCGCGACGGTCAGGAGACGCTCTTCTCCGCGCCCTATCCGGAGCCGTACCGGCCGTCCGCTCCGCACCAGGAGCGTCGTAACGTCGACGAGCGGGGTGCCGAGCCCCGGGAGACCGGCGGCCCCGCCGGGTTCGGTCCCGACCAGCGGATCCCCGACCGGCACCACGACGGCCGGGACCCCGGCCGCCCGGGCCTGGGCCGGGACGTCGGCACCGACAGCGGTCCGGGGCGCGGCCACGGGCCGATCGACCACCGGTCGGGGGGCCGGGACGACCGCCGGCCCGGTGGGGTCGGCGGTGCCGGCGACGTCGGCGGTAACCGGCTCAACCCGAAGTACATGTTCGAGACGTTTGTCATCGGCTCCTCCAACCGGTTCGCGCACGCCGCCTCGGTGGCGGTCGCCGAGTCGCCGGCGAAGGCGTACAACCCGCTGTTCATCTACGGCAGCTCCGGGCTGGGCAAGACCCACCTGCTGCACGCGATCGGCCACTACGCCACGACCCTGGGCAATGCCCGCTCGGTGCGGTACGTCTCGACCGAGGAGTTCACCAACGACTTCATCAACTCGCTGCGGGACGACAAGACCAGTGCCTTCCAGCGTCGTTACCGGGACGTGGACATCCTGCTGATCGACGACATTCAGTTCCTGCAGAACCGGGAGCGGACGCAGGAGGAGTTCTTCCACACCTTCAACACGCTGCACAACGCCAACAAGCAGATCGTGATCACGTCCGACCGGCGGCCGAAGGACCTGGAGACGTTGGAGGACCGGCTGCGGACCCGCTTCGAGTGGGGGCTGCTCGCCGACATCCAGCCGCCGGACCTGGAGACCCGGATCGCGATTCTGCAGAAGAAGGCGGCCCAGGAGCGGCTCTTCGCCCCGCCGGACGTACTGGAGTTCATCGCCTCCCGGATCGCCAACTCGATCCGGGAACTGGAGGGGGCACTGATCCGGGTCACCGCGTTCGCGTCGTTGACCCGTTCGCCGGTCGAACTGTCGCTGGCCGAGGAGGTGCTGCGGGACTTCATCCCCGACGGCGCCGGGCCGGAGATCACCGCCGACCAGATCATGGTCTCGACGGCGGACTACTTCGGGGTCAGTCTGGAGGACCTGCGCGGGCAGTCCCGGTCGCGGGTGCTGGTGAACGCCCGGCAGGTGGCGATGTACCTGTGCCGGGAGTTGACCGACCTGTCGCTGCCCCGGATCGGTCAGGCGTTCGGCGGCCGGGACCACACCACCGTGATGCACGCCGACCGCAAGATCCGGCAGCAGATGGCGGAACGGCGTTCGCTCTACAACCAGATCGCCGAGCTGACGAACCGGATCAAGCAGAACACCTGAGTCACCCCCACCGCCGGTCGCGAGGCCGGGTCCGGGCCGACGTGGCCCGGACCCGGCCTCTTCCGTCTGCGCCGAGCACGTCGTCCTGTCGGGTTCCGTCCCCAGCGCGTCCACAGCCGGTTGTCCACACCGGTGGACAATCCGAACGGCGCTCGGCGTACAACCCACAAGCTGTGGACAACTCCTGGGGAAACGTATGTGGACAGTTACCCAGAGTCACAAAGTTCTCCACCGATCCCGGCTGCCTGTGTACACCGTGTTGAAGGTTCTGGGGACAGTGATCGTCGATCTTCCCTCGGCTCTCCCCACAAGTGGGGAAAAGCCGGTGGGTAACCCGGTGGACAACCGGTGGACAACCGTGGAAAACCTCGACGACCGGACCGCCTGTGGACCACCGACCCCGGTTAGCTCGGGGTTGTACACAGCCACCCCACCGGTGGATAAGTCGCTGACCTGGGAAAACTCAGGATCTCCACAGTTTGCACAGCACCGATGAAGACGATTGGGTTATCTCTTCAAAAGAACAAAAACCAATCACCGGCGTTGGGCATGTTGTGGATCCTTTTGATCCGCCGTACCGACGGCTGATCAACTGCCGAAGCACCGGGGTCGGACGCACAGCCGATGCGCCCGGGCCCTAAGGTGCGATGGAGACCCCACGGTTGGCGGGGCCGGAAGGCGGCCGCCGGCATGAGACAGTTGTCGCTGATGTCGACCCGGAGGCATGCATGAAGTTCCGCGTGGAGCGCGACGCACTCGCCGACGCCGTGGCATGGACGGCGAAGAGTCTGCCCAACCGCCCGTCCGTACCGGTCCTCGCCGGAGTACTGCTCCGCGCCGGGGACGGTGGCCTACAGGTGTCCGGCTTCGACTACGAGGTCTCCAGCCAGGTGACCGTGGACCTGCAGAGCGAGGCCGACGGCGCCGCACTGGTCTCCGGCCGGCTGCTGGCCGAGATCACCAAGGCACTGCCGGCGAAGCCGGTGGAGATCGCCGCCGCCGGTGCCCACCTGGAGCTGGTCTGCGGCAGCGCCCGGTTCACCCTGCCGACGATGCCGGTCGAGGACTACCCGACCCTGCCGGAGATGCCGGGCAGCGCCGGGACCATCGACGCGGCCACCTTCGCCGCCGCGGTCGGCCAGGTCGCGATCGCCGCCGGCCGGGACGAGACCCTGCCGATGATGACCGGCGTACGCCTCGAACTGAACGGCAGCACACTGGCGATGCTCGCCACCGACCGCTACCGGCTGGCGCTGCGGGAGATCGACTGGCGTCCGGACGACCCGGAGGTCAGCGTCAACGCGCTGGTTCCGGCCCGCACCCTGCACGACACCGCCAAGGCGCTCGGGCCGCTCGGTGGCGACGTCACGCTGGCGCTGTCCCAGGGCGCCGCCGGAGAGGGCCTGATCGGGTTCGCCGGTGGCACCCGCCGGACCACCAGCCGGCTGCTGGACGGTGCCAACTACCCGCCGGTGCGGTCGCTCTTCCCGGCCAGCCACAACGCCGAGGCCCGGGTCTCGGTCGCCGCCCTCACCGAGGTGGTCAAGCGGGTCTCGCTGGTCGGCGGACGAAGCACGCCGGTGCTGCTCAACTTCAGCGCCGACGGGTTGGTCGTCGAGGCCGGCAGCACCGAGGAGGCGCGGGCCAGCGAGGCGATGGACGCCACTTTCACCGGAGAGCCGCTCACCATCGGCTTCAACCCGCAGTACCTTGTCGACGGGTTGCAGAACCTCGGCTCGGCGCTGGCGGTCTTCTCCTTCGTCGACGCGTTCAAGCCGGCGGTGATCGCGCCTTCGGCGGAAGATGGGGAGATCATCCCCGGCTACCGCTACCTGATCATGCCGATCCGGGTCACCCGCTGATCGCGCCGGTTCCATCGAAGGGAAAGTCAATGCAGATCGGCCTGGTGGGCCTCGGCCGGATGGGCGGCAACATGCGCGAGCGGCTGCGTGCCGCCGGGCATGAGGTGATCGGCTACGACAACAACCCGCAGGTCAGCGACGTGGCCAGCCTGGCCGAGCTGGCGGAGAAGCTGACCGCCCCCCGGGCCGTCTGGGTGATGGTGCCGGTGCAGTTCACCGAACCCACCGTCGACGGCCTGATCGAGGTGCTCTCCGCCGGCGACATCGTCATCGACGGCGGCAACTCGCGGTTCAGCGACGACCTGCCCCGGGCCGAGAAGCTCGACCGGCACGGCATCGGCTACCTCGACGCCGGCGTCTCCGGCGGCATCTGGGGCCGGGAGAACGGCTACGGCCTGATGGTCGGCGGCGACAAGGCGCACGTCGAGCGGCTCATGCCGATCTTCGACGCGCTCAAGCCGGCCGGCGAGTTCGGCTTCGTGCACGCCGGCCCGGTCGGCGCCGGCCACTACGCCAAGATGGTGCACAACGGCATCGAGTACGGCCTGATGCACGCCTACGCCGAGGGCTTCGAGCTGCTCAGCGCCTCCGAGCTGGTGACCAACGTGCCCGGCGTGGTCAAGTCCTGGCGGGAGGGCACGGTCGTCCGGTCCTGGCTGCTCGACCTGCTCGACCGGGCACTCGACGAGGACCCGGAGCTGACCCAGCTCAGCGGCTACACCGAGGACACCGGCGAGGGCCGGTGGACGGTCGACGAGGCGGTCCGGCTCGCCGTACCGCTGAACGTCATCACCGCCTCGCTCTTCGCCCGGTTCGCCTCCCGGCAGGAGGACTCGCCGGCGATGAAGGCGGTCTCCGCGCTGCGGCAGCAGTTCGGCGGACACGCCGTACGCAAGAACTAGCCCGTGTACGTCCGCCGGCTGGAACTGGTCGACTTCCGCTCGTACGAGCGGGTCGGGGTCGACCTGGAGCCCGGCGGCAACGTGCTGGTCGGCCCGAACGGGGTCGGCAAGACCAACCTGGTCGAGGCGCTCGGATACGTCGCCACCCTGGCCAGCCACCGGGTCGCCACCGACGCCCCGCTGGTCCGGGCCGGGGCGGCGACCGCCGTGATCCGGTGCGCGATCGTGCACGACGGCCGGGAACTGCTGGTCGAGTTGGAGATCGCGCCGGGCCGGGCCAACCGGGCCCGGCTGAACCGGTCACCGGCCCGCCGGGCCCGGGACGTGCTCGGCGCGCTGCGCCTGGTGCTGTTCGCCCCGGAGGACCTGGAACTGGTCCGGGGCGACCCGGCCGAACGTCGCCGCTACCTCGATGACCTGCTGGTCACCCGGCTGCCCCGGTACGCGGCGGTCCGGGCGGACTACGAGCGGGTGGTGAAGCAGCGCAACGCCCTGCTGCGGACCGCGTACCTGGCCCGGAAGGTCGGGCGGGGGCGGGCCCGCCCGGCGGCCGGCGAGTCGGCCGAGGCCGGATCGGACCTGCACACCCTCGCGGTCTGGGACACCCATCTGGCCCGACACGGCGCCGAACTGCTCGCCGGCCGGCTGGAACTGGTCGCGGCGCTCGGCCCGCACGTGGCGAAGGCGTACGACGCGGTGGCGGCGGGACGCGGGGCCGCGTCGATCACGTACCGGTCGGCGCTGAACCTGACCGACCCGGTGCCGGACCGCCCGACGCTGGAGGCGGCGCTGACCGCCGCGCTCGTCGAGTCCCGGTCGGCCGAGATCGAGCGCGGGACGACCCTGGTCGGGCCGCACCGTGACGAGTTGGCGTTGAGTCTCGGTCCGCTGCCGGCCCGCGGCTACGCCAGTCACGGCGAGTCCTGGTCGTACGCGCTGGCGCTCCGGCTCGCCGCGTACGACCTGCTCCGGGCGGACGGGGTGGAACCGGTCCTGGTTCTCGACGACGTCTTCGCCGAACTCGACAGCGGCCGGCGGAGCCGGTTGGCCGAGCTGGTCGGCGGGGCGAGTCAGGTGCTGGTCACCTGCGCGGTGGCCGAGGACGTGCCACCGGCGCTGCGGGGGGCGCGTTACCTGGTGGGCGACGGGGAGGTGCGCCGTGCCGGCGAGTGACTCCGGACCTCCGGCGCCGAGGGACCCCGTCGTCGGCCGGGACGCGTCAGGCGCCGGGGACGCGTCGGCCGGGCCGCAGCCCGGTGCGGCGGGTGACGGGGAGCTGGCCGGTCCGGCGCTGGCCCGGGCGGTACTCGACGCCGCGTTGGCCCGACGGCGGGCGAACACCCCCCGGCGACGTACCCCGGGGGGAACCGGGGCCGGCGACGACCCGGCGGCCGCCGACGGTGACGGCGCACCGGGTGGCGGCGGCTCCCCGGCCGGCGGTCGTGCCGGGGCGCCCCGGCGTCGGCCACGGGGCTACTCCGGTCCCGGACCGGACCCCCGTGATCCGCAGCTGTTCGGCACGGTCCTCGCCCGGCTGGTGAAGGCCCGGGGCTGGCAGCAGCCGGCCGCCGAGGCGACCGTCTTCGGCGCCTGGGAACGGGTGGTCGGGCCGGACGTGGCGCAGCACAGCCGCCCGGTCAAGCTGGAGAACGGCGAACTCACGGTCGAGGCGGAGTCGACGGCGTGGGCGACTCAGTTGAGACTGCTCGCCGGTTCGCTGCTGCAGCGGATCGCCGCCGAGGTCGGACATAACGTGGTTCGTCGGCTGCATGTGCACGGGCCGACGGCGCCCTCGTGGTCCCGTGGTCCCCGCCGGGTGCGAGGACGTGGGCCCCGGGATACGTACGGCTGAGCCGGGTCAGCCGCAGCGACCGTAGCCGACGGGGGTCCGGTCCGGCGGCGACGGCGACCGTCGGCCCGGCTGCCGCCAGGGCGGGTACGGGCAGAGCGGGCACGGTGGCGGTGTCCGGCTCGCCGGTGCGGCGGGCCAGCCGCAGTCCGGCCCAGACCGAGGCGGCCACGCCGACCGAGCCGGCCAGGACCAGGGTCTGGCGCGGGCCGACGTGCTCGGAGAGCCAGCCGAGCGCCGGAGCCCCGACCGCGGCGGCGACCGATCCGGTCACGCCGATCGCGGCCAGCACCCGGCCCCGCATGGCGCCGTCGGTGTCGAGCTGCGCGCGGGTGCCGACGGTGGTATCGATGATCACCGCGGCGGCGGCGATCGGCAGGATCGCGGCGGCGAAGCTCCAGACGCCGGGGGTGAGTCCGGCGACCGCCTGCAGCACGCTGGCCGCCACCCCGGCCCCGACCAGGAGTCGGTAGCTGAGTTCCCCTCGGCGGGCGGCGGCGAGCGAGCCGAGCACCGTACCGACCGCGAAGACGGTGGAGAGCAGACCGTAGGCGCCGGCGCCGCCGCCGAGCGGGCCGTCGCTCATGGCGGCCATCGTCACCTGGTAGTTCCGGCCGAGGCTGCCGAGGACGAAGGCGAGCGCGAGGGCGGTCAGGATGACCGGCTGCCCGCGCAGGTAGCGCAGTCCGGCCCGGATGCCGTGGTCGTGCCCGGCCCGTGTCCCGGTGCCGGCCTCCGGCTGGTGCAGCTCCCGTTGGCGTACGGCGAGCAGCGCGGCGACCACGGCGGCGAAGCTGACCGAGTTCATCACGAAGAGCAGGGCGGGGCCGGTGACGGCGACCACCACCGCGCCGACGCTCATGCCGAGGATCCGGCCGGCGGAGTTGGTCAGTGAGCCGAGCGCCAGGGCGTTGCCGAGGGTTTCCCGGTCGACCATGGTCGAGCCGTACCGGCCCATCACCGGGCCCTCGATCGCGGAGAGCGCGCCGCTGACCAGCGAGATCGCGTAGATCATCGACATCTGGGGTGTGCCGGACCAGGCCAGCGTGGCCAGCGCGGCGGCCAGGCCGGCGTGTCCGACCTGGGTGGCGACCAGCAGTGGTCGGGCCGGCAGTCGGTCGGCGAGCGCGCCGCCCCAGCTGCTGAGCAGCAGGGTGGGCAGGGCCTGGAGCAGTACGGCGAGCCCCATCGAGGTGGCCGAACCGGTCTGCTGCAGCACGTACCAGTTGACTCCGAGCACCTGCATCCAGGTGCCGATGACGGAGACGAATCCGGCGCCGGCCCAGATCCGGTAGTTGCGGTGGCGCAGTGCGCCGAAGGTGGTACGCAAGCCGCGGAAGCCCCTCTGCTCGATCGGCGGCGAACGCACCGTACGTTCCGACGCCACGACTGTCCGTCACTCCCGTGCCCGGAGAGGTGGTGCCTCGGGGATGACGCGCAAGTCTGGCTGCTGCTCGGGGGAGCTGTGCAGGGGCTGGTGAAGTCCGTCACCGGTTATCGGCACACAATCGGCAATTCGGGCTAACCGTGTCATGGCCGATCGGGGGACCACCCCGGGGACGGCGGGTGGACCCGGCCCCGTACCAGGGGCCGGGCCGGGGTCAGGAGTCGGCGTAGACGGCGTAGCCGCGTTCGGCGCAGCGCCGGTAGAAGCCGGCCAGCACGGCCAGTTCGGAACGGGCGAAACTCCACTGCGGCGGCGCGCCGGACTCGTCGCGCAGCGCGTCCAGCCGACTGTCCAGCCAGCGCAACTGCTGTTCGGCCAGCCGACCGTCGGCGAGCGCGGCCCGGAGTACGGCGCTGACCGTGTCGAAGGTCACCATCTCGCCGTGCGTCCGGTGTCCGTCGACGAACCGTTCCAACCCGCCCGCGATCCAGGCGCAGCCGTCCGGGTCGATCACCGGATCCTCGTCCTCGGCCGCGGCCTCGGTGGCGTACAACACACCGTCCAGGCCCAGCAGCAGGTCGACGAGTTCGATGTAGGCCGTCGCCCGGACCGAACCGTTCTTGGCGATGTAGCCGGCGAGGGCCGCCGTCGGCGCGGCGACCTCCGGCGCGTCGGCCAGTTCGCCGAAGTCGACGAACTCGGCCGGGGCGACCGGGTCGTAGAAGCGGCCGGTTCGCGGCCAGCGCACCGCGACGTTGTCCAGCCCCATCGGGCGTCACCTCTCTGTGCACCTGACGAATCTGTGCACCTGACGAACCGGTCGGAGGGACCGTCCGGTGCGCTTTCCGGGCATCCTGGCCACGGAGCATACTCACGGCGTCGCCAAGTTACGGCACCCCGAGCGCTTCGCGCGACCCCCGCAGGTCGGGACGGGTCCACCGACCCGACGAAAACCCGGCACCGGCACCCGCACGGGCCGTCGACCGCCGAGAGCGGACCGCCGCCCGGTGCCCGAAAGCGACCCCGATCCGACCCGGTGCGTGTGGGGGGATTCGTGGGAGGAGGGGTGCGGCCGCCTACGGGGGTCTCAGGGCGTTGTGCGGGGTGCCGCATACCCAAGATGTCATCCAGGCACAGTAGGATTGATACCGAGACGACGACACGGTGCGGAGCACGATCAGGAACAGCCACGATCCGGAGAAGGGGGCACCTGATCCGGAGAAGGGGCAGCAGCCTGGACGGACCGCGCCGGGTCCGAGCCGTTCGCGATCCGTGGGAAGCCGCGGCGACCGGCGCGTTCGACCGTACCCCGGATCTTTTCGTGGTGCCGGCCCACGCGCCCGCCGACGTGGCCGCCCACCAAACCCGCGTCCACCGCGCCGTCCGGCGCGGTCGGCGCGAGAAAGTGGCCAAGGTGGCAGCGGAGAAGAAGCAGGAGTACGGCGCCGAATCGATCACCGTGCTGGAGGGCCTGGAGGCCGTCCGGAAGCGGCCCGGTATGTACATCGGATCAACCGGTGAGCGCGGTCTGCACCACCTTGTCTGGGAGGTCGTGGACAACGCGGTCGACGAGGCGCTGGCCGGCTACTGCGACACGATCGAGGTGGTCCTGCTCGCCGACGGCGGCGTCCGGGTCACCGACAACGGTCGTGGTTTCCCCGTCGACCTGCACCCGAAGCTGAAGAAGCCGGGTGTCGAGGTGGCGCTGACCGTGCTGCACGCCGGCGGCAAGTTCGACGGCAAGGCGTACGCGGTCTCCGGCGGTCTGCACGGCGTCGGTGTCTCGGTGGTCAACGCGCTCTCCACGAGGATGTTCGTGGAGATCCAGAAGGACGGCTACTTCTGGCGCCAGCACTACACCAACTCCAAGCCGTCGCCACTGGAGAAGGGGGAGAGCACCAACGCGACCGGCTCGGCGGTCTCCTTCTGGCCGGACCCGGACGTCTTCGAGACGGTCGAGTTCGCGTTCGAGACGATCTACCGCCGGCTGCAGGAGATGGCCTTCCTCAACCGGGGGCTGACCATCCAGCTCCGCGACGAGCGGGTGCAGGAGGAGGATGGCAAGCCGCGCGAGGTGACCTTCTGCTACAAGGGCGGCATCTCCGACTTCGTCCGGCACCTCAACGCCTCGAAGAACCCGATCCACAAGACGGTGGTCGAGTTCGGTGCCGAGGAGGAGGGCATGTCGGTCGAGATCGCCATGCAGTGGAACGAGTCGTACGGCGAGTCGGTCTACACCTTCGCCAACACGATCAACACCCACGAGGGCGGCACCCACGAGGAGGGCTTCCGGTCCGCGCTGACCAGCGTGGTCAACCGGTACGGCACCGACAAGAAGCTGCTCAAGGGCGACGAGAAGCTCTCCGGCGAGGACATCCGGGAAGGGCTGGCCGCGATCATCTCGGTCAAGCTCGCCAACCCGCAGTTCGAGGGACAGACCAAGACCAAGCTCGGCAACACCCCGGTCAAGAGCTTCGTGCAGCGGGTCTGCAACGAGTGGCTGGTCGACTGGTTCGACCGCAACCCGGCCGAGGCCAAGATGATCATCACCAAGGCGACCCAGGCCGCCCGGGCCCGGATCGCCGCCCAGCAGGCCCGCAAGCTGGCCCGCCGCAAGTCGCTGCTGGAGTCCGGGTCGATGCCGGGCAAGCTGGCCGACTGCCAGTCCACCGATCCGCGCGAGTCCGAGGTCTTCATCGTCGAGGGTGACTCGGCGGGTGGCTCGGCCAAGCAGGGGCGGGACCCGCGTACCCAGGCGATCCTGCCGATCCGTGGCAAGATCCTCAACGTGGAGAAGGCCCGGATCGACCGGGTGCTGAAGAACAACGAGGTCCAGGCGCTGATCACCGCCCTGGGCACCGGCATCCACGACGACTTCGACATCGAGAAGCTGCGTTACCACAAGATCGTGTTGATGGCCGACGCCGACGTCGACGGTCAGCACATCCAGACACTGCTGCTCACCCTGCTGTTCCGGTTCATGCGTCCGCTGGTCGAGCTGGGGCACGTCTACCTGGCCGCCCCGCCGCTCTACAAGATCAAGTGGAACAAGAAGGGCGACGACGCCCAGTACGCGTACTCGGACCGGGAACGGGACGGGCTGATCGCGTTGCGGCAGCAGAAGAAGCCGAACGCCCGGCCCGACGACATCCAGCGGTTCAAGGGCCTCGGCGAGATGAACTACGGCGAGCTGTGGGACACCACGATGAACCCGGCGACCCGGACGCTCCGCCAGGTCACGCTCGACGACGCGGCGACCGCGGACGAGCTGTTCAGCGTCCTGATGGGTGAGGACGTGGAGGCCCGGCGCTCGTTCATCCAGCGCAACGCCAAGGACGTCCGGTTCCTCGACATCTGACCGCGCCCTGACGGCGCCGGGCCCGCCGAGGCCCGGCGCCAGCGGTGTTCCACACGGTTATCCACAGCTTCCACGGTTTCCACAGCCGTTATCCACAGCGGAATGCGGCTTTGAGTCTGATAAGGGTTGACAGTGACGGATACTCCCGAGTCCTTCGAGAACGAGTCGGCGGAGCCGACCCCGCCGGGCGGCGGTGGGGTAGCCCAGCACGACCGGATCGAGCCGGTGGGGCTCGAGGTGGAGATGCAGCGGTCGTACCTCGACTACGCGATGAGCGTCATCGTCGGGCGCGCGCTGCCGGACGTACGGGACGGACTCAAGCCCGTACACCGCAAGATCCTCTACGCCATGTTCGACTCCGGCTACCGCCCCGACCGCGGGTACGTGAAGTGCTCCCGGGTGGTCGGCGACGTGATGGGACAGTTCCACCCGCACGGTGACTCGGCGATCTACGACGCGCTGGTCCGGATGGCCCAGACCTGGTCGCTGCGGTACCCGCTGGTCGACGGCAACGGCAACTTCGGCTCGCCCGGAAACGACCCGGCCGCCGCCATGCGGTACTGCCTCGTCGGCGACGTCCGGGTCCGTACCGCCGACGGGACGGTCCGGATCGACCAGGTGGTGCCCGACGCGGCGCCCAGCTCCGAGACCGACATCGACCTCAAGGTCCGGGACCGCAACGGCGACCTGGTGCGGGCCTCGAAGTTCTTCCACTCCGGCGCGCACCCGACGCTGCGGCTGCGCACCCGGGAGGGCTACGAGCTGACCGGAACGCACAACCACCCGGTGCTCTGCCTGGTGAACGTCGGCGGCGTCCCCACCCTGCTGTGGAAGCTCCTCGCCGAGGTACGTCCCGGCGACCGGGTGGTGCTGCAGCGGACCGTGCCGGACGAGATCGGCTACCCGATGCTGGAGCACGTCGAGGCCGCCGTCCTCGCCGGTGCGTTTGTCAGCGAGGGCTGGGTCTCGGCGGACCGGGCCGGCTTCAACAACGTCGACCGCGAGTTCTTCGTCCGGGTGCTCGCCGCCTACGACCTCGCGGTCGGCGGCCGGCGGTACGTCTCGGAGCGGGTGATCAAGTCGGGCAGCGTGCTGCACGAGCTCGACGTGCAGGACCTCGGCGAGCTGCGGAAGAGCCTGCTGGGCGAGATGGTCGGGGCGCGCAGTGCGGACAAGTTCGTGCCCGAGTTCGTCTGGCGGGGGCCGGCGGCGGTGAAACGGGCCTTCCTCCAGGCCCTCTTCGAGGGCGACGGTTCGTCGTCGCTGCTGCCCCGCAACACGATCCAGATCTCGTACTCGACCCGCAGCGGGCGGCTGGCCCGCGAGGTCCAGCAGTTGCTGCTGGAGTTCGGCGTGATCAGCCGGCAGTGCCGGTACGACAACGGCGAGACCAAGGTCGTGGTCACCAACCGACGCGACGCCCGGATCTTCGCCCAGCAGGTCGGCTTCCTCGGCCGTAAGCAGGCCAAGCTGGAATCCGAGCTGGCGAGCGTGCCGGCCAGCAGCACCGCCCTGTCGAGCGACCACGTCCCGTACGTCGGTGACTTCGTCCGCGAGCACGGTGCGACCCGGCCGTCGGAGCGGGACTGGCTGCGCCGGCACAACGTCGACCGGATCGAGCGTTGGGAGCGGGACCGGGACGAGATCGCCGCCCGGATCACCGAGCGCGAGGTGCTGGACGTCGTCGAGCCGCTCGTCGACGGTCGTTTCTACTACGCCGAGGTGGCTGAGGTCACCGACGCCGGGGTACAGGCGGTCTACAGCCTGCGGGTGGACACCGACGACCACTCGTTCGTCAGCGACGGCTTCGTCAGCCACAACACCGAGTGCAAGCTCGACCCGCTGGCGATGGAGATGCTCCGGGACATCGACGAGGACACCGTCGACTTCCAGGACAACTACGACGGCCGGGCCAAGGAGCCGACGATCCTGCCGTCCCGGATCCCGAACCTGCTGGTGAACGGCTCCGAGGGCATCGCGGTCGGGATGGCGACCAAGATCCCGCCACACAACCTGCGGGAGATCGCGGCCGCGGTGCAGTGGTGCCTGGAGCACCCGGAGGCGGACGAGGCGACCACCCTCGACGCGCTGATCGAGATCGTCAAGGGACCGGACTTCCCGACGTACGGCCTGATCGTCGGGACCGCCGCCATCCAGGACGCGTACCGGACCGGGCGCGGTTCGATCCGGATGCGTGCCGTGGTGGAGGTCGAGGAGGACAGCCGGGGGCGGACCAGCCTGGTCGTCACCGAGCTGCCGTACCAGGTCAACCCGGACAACCTCGCCGAGCGGATCGCCGAGCTGATCAAGGAGGGCAAGCTCGCCGGGATCGCCGACATCCGGGACGAGTCGTCGGGGCGTACCGGCATGCGGATTGTGCTCGTGCTCAAGCGCGACGCGGTCGCGAAGGTGGTGCTGAACAACCTCTACAAGCACACGCAGCTGCAGGAGACGTTCGGCGCCAACATGCTGGCGCTCGTCGACGGGGTGCCGCGGACGCTGAACCTCGCCCAGTTCATCCGCTACTACGTCGAGCACCAGGTCGACGTGATCCGGCGGCGTACCGCGTACCGGCTGCGCAAGGCCGAGGAGCGGGCGCACATCCTGCGGGGTCTGGTCAAGGCGCTGGACGCCCTCGACGAGGTGATCGCCCTGATCCGTCGCTCGCCCACGGTGGAGGAGGCCCGGCAGGGTCTGATCCAGCTGTTGGACATCGACGAGGTGCAGGCGACCGCGATCCTGGACATGCAGCTGCGGCGGCTCGCCGCGCTGGAGCGCCAGAAGATCATCGACGAGTTGGCCAAGATCGAGGTGGAGATCGCCGACCTCAAGGACATCCTGGCCAAGCCGGAGCGGCAGCGGAAGATCGTTTCCGAGGAGCTCGGCGAGATCGTGGCTAAGTGGGGCGACGACCGGCGTACCAAGATCGTGCCGTTCGAGGGCGAGGTCTCGATGGAGGACCTCATCGCCCGCGAGGACGTGGTCGTCACCATCACCCGGACCGGGTACGCGAAGCGGACCAAGGTCGACCTCTACCGATCCCAGCGTCGGGGCGGCAAGGGGGTCAGCGGGGCCTCGCTGCGCCAGGACGATATCGTCAGCCACTTCTTCGTCTGCTCGACCCACAGTTGGATGCTCTTCTTCACCAACAAGGGTCGGGTCTACCGGGCCAAGGCGTACGAGTTGCCGGAGGCCAGTAGGGTGGCGAAGGGTCAGCACGTGGCCAATCTGCTCGCGTTCCAGCCTGACGAGCAGATTGCCCAGGTCATCGAGATTCCGGACTACCAGGTCGCGCCGTACCTGGTACTGGCCACCAAGAACGGGCTGGTGAAGAAGACCAGGTTGGAGGAGTTCGATTCCAACCGTTCCGGCGGCATCATCGCGATCAACCTGCGCGACGAGGACGAGCTGGTCGGTGCGGCGCTGGCGGGGCCCGGGGACGACCTCCTGCTGGTGTCGAAGAAAGCACAGGCGATTCGGTTCAACGCCACGGACGAGGCGCTCCGGCCGATGGGCCGGGCGACGTCGGGGGTGATCGGGATGCGGTTCACCGACGACGACGTCCTGCTGGCGATGGAGGTGGTCCGCGAGGGCATGGACCTGGATGTCCTCGTGGCGACGGACGGGGGGTACGCGAAACGCACCCCGATCGAGGAATACCCCGTGCAGGGTAGGGGAGGTAAAGGGGTGCTGACCGCAAAGATCACCGAGCGTCGCGGCGGGTTGGTCGGTGCGGTCGTCATCAGCCCGGACGACGAGCTGTTCGCCATCACCAGCAACGGCGGCGTGATCCGGACTCCAGTGAAGCCTGTACGCCGAACGCGTGATCGGAACACAATGGGGGTCAAACTGATGGACCTACCAGACGGCGTGACTATTGTGGCGATTGCTCGCAATGCCGACGAGCCTGACGAACAGGACTAGTTCATGACGGAGACACAGGCGAAGTCGGGGGCGGCGGGGGCCTCGACCAACCCGGTCGACGAGGAGACCGCCTCCGGCGGCGGCGCGCCGTCCGGGCGCGCCGTTGTCGGCCGGGCGGCCGTCTCCCCTGACGCGCCGTCCCCCAAGTTCACCCGGGCGCCGGGCATGCCGCCGCCGCCCGACCAGCTTCCGGGGGACGCCAGCTCCCCGTCGGCCCGTGCCGACGGGGAGAGCGAGGCCACATCGCCGCTGAGTACGGCCGGTACCGGTGCCACCACCTCCCCTGCCGGGAAGACCACCACGTCGAAGACCCCGTCGGCGAAGTCGTCTCCGGCCGGGGGCGACAAGGCCGACCGGTCGAGCCGGACGGACGAGGCGACGACCCGGCTGGAGCAGCCGGGCTCGGAGATCCGTACCGAGCGCATCCCGCTCCGGGGGGACCGGTCGACCGCCCCGGCCGGTGCCGGCGCGGAGACCACCCAGCCGATCACCGGTTCCCAGCCGACCTTCGCGACGGGCCGGGCGGGCGGCAGCACGACGCAGCCGGGTACGTCGCGGTTCGGTCTCGGCGGTTCGACGGCGCGTACCGGCGCCGGCAGCACGGCTCCCGGCACGGTTCCCGGGGCCGGGACGACGCCGGGTGGTGCCGGGGCGGTCGGTGCGGCCCGGGTCACCGAGGCCGTCCGGGCCGCGCGCACCACGGTCAGCTCCGCCGCCGCCCGTGGTCCCCGTCGGGCCCGGCTGAACCTGAAGCGCATCGACCCCTGGTCGGTGATGAAGTTCTCGTTCGCGGTCTCGCTGGTGCTTTTCATCGTGGTGATCGTGGCGACCTCGGTCCTCTACCTCGCGCTCGACGCGATGGGGGTCTTCGACAGCGTGAACGGCACCCTCACCGACATGCTGGCCGCGAGTGGTGGCTCGAACGAGAGCGCGTTCCGGATCACCGCCAAGGGCGTCATCCTCACCTCGGGTCTGATCGGTCTGGTGAACGTGGTGCTCTTCACCGCGTTGGCCACCCTGGGAGCGTTCATCTACAACGTCTGTGCGGATCTGGTCGGCGGCATCGAGCTCACCCTCGCCGAGCGCGACTGACCTGTTGGGCCGGCGGATCGTCCGGCAGCGCCGGGGCGCCGTTATGCGGTGGCCCCGGCGTTTGTCGTTCGGGTAGCGTCAGGGTCGGCCGGTCGGGCCGAGGGGCGGTTTCCCGCCGTCCACGGGTCGCCGACCCCCGAGTTGGGGTTCGTGCCGGCGGTACGGTAACCTTGCTCGGCGCGCAGGGGGCTATAGCTCAGTCGGTTAGAGCGCAGAGCTGATAACTCTGAGGTCGATGGTTCGATTCCATCTAGCCCCACTTCACACCGTCCGACATGTGTCGAGCGTGAGGATAAGTCCATGTGGAAGAAGCTTCTGCTCGTGGTCGGCGTGGTCGGCGTCGCAGCGCTCGTGATCAAGAAGGTCAAGGACTCGAACGACGAGCGCGCCCTCTGGCACGAGGCGACCACCGCACCGGACCTGCGATAATCTTTCGCTGGACCACCATCGCCGTCGGTGGCCCTCGGCCACCTGAGGGGCCGTAGCTCAACTGGCAGAGCACTGCCTTTGCAAGGCAGGGGTTAGGGGTTCGAGTCCCCTCGGCTCCACCCGAAATGCGTACCCAGATGCGGTCGGCGACGCCGGAGGCCGATGCGGGCCACCCGATCCGCATGCGGGCCCGGCGCAGGATGGCGAACCGCAGCGCAGCTGGCGACGTGTCGACCTAGGTTTACCAGGCCTGGCCTGCGCTGTTAGGTTTGTCAGGTCGTTGTGGCCGGCGCGAACCACTGTTCTGGGACCCTGGCATCGCGCCAAGGACGATGTCCTGCGTCCACCCGTTGCGACCGGTCGCGGATCGCTTTGGGCACTTGTCCGCGTAGCATCGCCAGTACCACGTCCCGTTCTGCCGCCGGCGAAGGTCGACCCTGTCGAGGCCGCACGCGCCGCAGGGCGGCTGGCGAGAGAACTCCTTGGCGTGTTCGTGCTCGAGCAACTTCCGGGCGAAGTTTGCGCCGTGCATCGTGACCATCACCTCGCGCGTCCAGCGCTGCGAGAGCACATTCAGGCTGCCCAGCAGTACCGTCCGCTCGTCGATGACCACGATCTTCTGGTGCATGACGTTGACCTCGACGACGGTTTGCAGGACCGATCGGAGGTCGGCCAGGAACTGCTGGTGCTTCGGTTCGCGCTGCACTTTGTCCCCGGGATCGCGGACGAACAGGGTGACGTGGACACCGCGGTCGACGGCGTCGCGTAGCATCGGCAGGACAGATTTGACGCGTGTGGTGGTCCACGGCGCCCACAGCCAGATGGAGCGCCGTGCGGACGCGAGATGGTCGGCGAAAACGTCGTAGAATGTTCGTTCGTCGTGAATGTCCGCGACGCGAACATGCTGGGACAGCAGTTCGGCGAGTTCCCCTGTGAAGGTTCCAGACAGCCGGGCGAGATCGTCGTCGGGCGCCGTTGTGGGGGTGACCAGCCGGTTGGCGCGGACAACCCGGGCCCGCTGCTGCCGGATGAGGTCGGCGATGTGCCCGAACGGTGTCTCGGGTTGTGCGGACTCGATTCTCTTCCGGCTTCCGATGAGGTAGAGCCGGTGCTGGGTGCGGGTGATGGCAACGTTGAACAGCCGGATGCCTTCGCGTCGGAAGGTGTCCTTGGTGCGGCTGGCCTCGGCCATCCAGCGGCTGTCGTACTCGTCTTCGACCATGTCGAAAATGACGATCGGGAACTCTCGTCCCTGGAATCGGTGAGCGGTGCCGACCTCGGTCACCATGGATGTTCCGGTCTCGTGATCCCGCAGCGCCTCCAGGGTCGCCTCGACCTGAAGGCCGTACGGCGCGACGATGCCGGTGCGTTCGCCTCGCGCTTGGTGGTAGTCGGCCAACACCCGGGCGAGCAGCGCCCCGGCTGGCCACCACCCCTTGAATCGCCCGTCGGCCCGGACCCGCGCTATGTCGCCGAGCCCGTCGACATCGATGAGCACGATCTCTGGATCGTTCTCGGTATGCGGCCGGATGGACTCGCCCGGCTCGAGACGACCGTCGTAGGCGACCGCGTTTGCCAGTCCCATGATCTCTGGCCCGAAACGATGCTGGACGTTCAGCATGGTGCAACCAGGATGCCGATCCGCATCATCTGCCGAGGCAATCCCGCAGTGTGCGAACACATCCGGGATCAACCACTTCTGCACGTCCAACCGGTCCGTCCTACTGACCTCCTTATTGTCGAGGACCGCGCCGAGCTGCATGAAGTCGCCGAAAAGGACTGCGGTCCGCGAGGCACGGGACACGGCGAGTAGTACCTCAGGGAGGTTGGCGGCGCCGACCTCGTCGACTAGCACGACGTCGTACGGCCCGTCCATGAGCGGCTTGCTGGTCCGTAGCCGGGCGAGCGTGGTGGCGACCAGCCGGGCGCTGGCGATGATCTCTCCTTCGGCGTCTCGGCTCAGCCGCGTGTACTGGTCCTGCACCTTTGTGTACTGCTGTTCTAGCCGCCCCCATTCACCCTCGGAGGCGCTGACACGGGCACGTAGTACACGCGCCTGAGTATCGAGGGTGACTAGCCCGCGCAGGTCCGCGTCGTCGACAAGCGTGCGTTGTGCCTCGGTCGGCGCCGCGGCCTCTGCGGCGAGTAGGCGCTGCTGCGACTCGTCGAGCGTGGTCTCGGCCGTACCGACGACGGAGGCCAGCCGTTCCAACTTCTGCTGCGCCTCATGCAGCGCCATCTCCGCCTGCCGAAGGTGCGAACGACTGCAGCCTGCTGAGTCGGTCAGTTGCCGGACGCGTTCTTCCGTCTGCCGCCGTTGTCGCTCGACGAGTTCCTTTGCCTCACGCGCCCGCAGGCGGGCTTTGTCAGCCCTCGCCTGGGCCTGCTTCTGATCGGCGGCCAGTTTCTTCAACCGTCCGCGATTCCTGAGTTGCGGGAACCGACGCGTACCGGTGAGGTTTTGGATCTCGGTGTCTATGAGGTCCGCCGCGTGACCGGCGCGGAGTGCCTGGGTGGCCTGTCCGTCGGCGGCCGCCTGCAGTTCGATCAGGTCCTGGTGCAGGCGATCGATCTCTTGGTACGCCTGGCGAGCTGGTTCGAGCGCCTGCAAGCTCCGTTCGGCAGTGGCACGATGCCTGTTGGCGTCCGCCATCTGGGTCTGCGCGTGCCGAAGTGCCTCACGTGCCTGCGATGCCTCGGCTGCCAGCCGAGGTACGGAGGCGGAGGTGGTCATGGCACGCCTTGCGACGTGATAGGCGTCCACGTCGAAGCCGGCCAGCGCACTCTCAAGCCGGGCCAGTTCCTCGCGCTCTGTGCGGATGCGCATCAGGTGCTGCTCGATGCGGTCACGTTCCCGTGCCACGGACTCCAGCCGCTCACCGACCAGGACTGGCAGGCAGACGTCGGGATGTGCGAGCACATCGGGATGGTGGGGCGGGCCGACCCGCAGCAGCTCGCCGCGCCGGTGCCGTTGACTCTTCACCGCGCCGAGAAGCGCGTTGTCGACGGCGATGTTGGTCGCGGAGACCAGCAGCACCCGCTTCCCGTCGCGTACCAGCGTGTCGATCGCCTCGGTGAGCACCCGGGTCTTGCCGGTTCCGGGCGGACCCCACACCAGGTGTACGCCGCAGCCGAGACACGCCGAGTAGGCGGCGTTTTGCGCTGGTGTGAAGCCGTTGACGTGCTGCGGGTTGCCCGGCGCCGGAGCAAGCCGCCCGGCGGCGAGGTCATGCGCCAGGCCGGCGTCGTCGAGCCCGGAGATGCCCTCCTTGAGCTTGACAAGCAGGTGCGTGGGCGGCTGCCTGCTTTGCCAGAGCTGTGGCTCGTCCAGGTCGACGAACTCGGGAGCCCGGAACCGAACCACCTCACCATCCTGCGCAGCCTCCAACACGGCGTAGGACGGCCCAGCCTCGGGACCTGCGGGGCCGGCCAACCGAAGCGACTCCACCTGGTCGATGCCGGTGAACCGCGAACCGCGCAGATCCACCGAGTACCACCCCGGTTTTGTTGGGCGCGCGCGGCCGATCCGAAGAGGTTTGCCGATCCGCCCAGGTCCGCCCTCGGCGTTGATCCAGAAATCCAGCGCGCTGCCCACAAAGTCACGCCAGTCCGGCAAGACCGACTCCCATCGCGTCCCAGCGAACACCAGCGGCCGACATTACCGTTGGCGGTCGCTCGGATACTACTGCGTTTCGATTTGATCCAGGGCGTGCCTGCGACCAGTGGTAGCGGACTACCAGCGATCCTGGCGCTACCGCGCCGACCGGATCATCCCGCGTACCCCGCAACGGGCCCCGCTTCACGCCATGGGACCTGCCCGGAGGTGACGGGGCCGCGACTACGTCATCGGCACCTTCCGTGGCTCCGTCGGCGGCTCCGGTGGTTGGCCCTGCCAGGCACCGTGATCCTCGACCTGCCCGCCGCCACCGTGGCCGCCACACTCGCGACAACCTCGTCGAGCAGGTCGGCTCCGACCGCTGCCAGCTCACGCCCGGATCATGGTCATGGCTCGGCCTCGCCGCCGCGATCGACCGGTTCGACGCCGACGTTGAGGTCGTCAGCCCCGACGAACTGACCGACGCCTGCGCCCACCTCGCCCGCCGGTTCAACCGAGCCGCGACGCCGGCCGGCTGACCGCGGCGGCGACAGTCGGCCGCGCAGTTCGGCGGCGGCGATCCTGGCCAGGTCGCGGCCGCCGAGCAGACGCAGCAGGTTACGGGGTGAGCGGAACCGGTCCATCGGCAGCGTTCCGGCCAGCACCGCGAGGAACTGGTCGATGCCGGCCTGCCGGCCCTGCAGTGCGGAGAAGAGGAGCCGTTCCGCCGTACCGGTCGGCCGGAACGCGGCGAGTTCGACGGTGAGGTTGTACATCGGGCGGGCGGCGGTGTCCCGCCGGGCCCGGTAGCCGGCCAGTGCGGCGTCCAGGCCACCGCCGCCGTCCAGCCCGTCGACGATCGCCTCGACCAGGAACTCGGCGTCCCGGAACGCGTTGCCGATGCCCTGCCCGGTGATCGGGTCCATGACCAGCCCGGCGTCCCCGACCAGCGCCCAACCCGGCCCGTACGGGGTCCGGATCATGCTCGGCACGTCCGGTGTGCTGCGGAACCGCTCGGCCCGGACACCGGCGCGTACCCGGGCGCCGAGATCACCGCAGGTGTCGAGGGTCCGCAGGTAGTGGCCCTCGACGTCGGACCGGAACGCGGCGAAGTCGGCGGCCGGCCCGGCGACGTACACCACGGTCAGGTTGTCGTTGGTGGGGAACGCCGCGACCGTCCGGCCGGGCCGTTGGTACAGCTCACCGCCGGCCATCGGCACCCCGGACCAGTAGGTGTAGCAGGCGAAGGTCGACGCCGGACACGACCGGTCGACCGGCGCCCCGACCGCCGCCGCGACCCGCGAATGTTTGCCGTCGGCGCCGACCACGAGCCGGGCCGACTCGCGCACCGGTACGCCACCACGCTGCCGCCCCCGGATCCCCACCACCCGGTCCCGTTCCCACTCCAGCTCATCGACGTCGACGTTCTCGCGTACCTCTGCCCCGGCCGCCTGTGCCGCGTCCACCAGGATCCGGTCCAGCAGTGTCCGACGTGGACTGTAGAGGGCATCCACCCCGTCGAGGTGCGGATAACGACCGGTCAGCACCACGTGTCCAGGGTCGAATCGGACGTCCCGGGCCGGTGGGGTACCGGCCGCCACCAGTTGGTCGAGCAGCCCCCAACGGCGCAACCGGGCGACGCCGGGTACCTGAAGCTGGTGCGACGACAGGGTGTCACTCGGAAACCGGGCGCGGTCCACCGCCAGCACCCGTACGCCCTGTCGGGCGAGCAGCAGCGCGGTCGCCGCGCCGGCCACCCGACACCCAACAACGATCACGTCGTACGTCCCGGTCGACACCATCGCCACCCCCCGCCGGCATCGACCACAGTAGAGTCATACATCGGGCCGGGGCATCGGCCGCTCGGGTCCACCCGACGGTCGATGCCGTCTCCGGTGGTCAGTCGCAGTGTTCGAACGGGCTGTTGTAGCTGACCCCGGCGGCCGAACCGCCCCACCTCACGCAGACACCGGACGCCTTGGCGCGTACCGGGCCGGCGTAGTAGTCGAACGAGCCGCTGTCGGTGCTCCTGGCCCGGCCCTGGACCTCCAGGTACGTCGCCACCGGCGTCTTGCTGCCGACCGAGGTGGTCTTCAGGGTCACCGCGCAGTTGTAGCCGTTGCCGGAGTTGTACAGCAGGTACACCCGTCCCCGGACACCGCCGTCCGGTCCGGTCAGGGTCGCCGAGTCGATCACCTGGTAGCCGCTGCCGCAGGCTTCGGTCGCGGTGTACGGGTTCTGCACGGCCGGAGTGGTCCGGGTCGGGGTCGGCCTCGCGGCGCCGGTCGGTGTGGACCCGCCTGGGCGGGAGGGCGTCGGGGTGGCGGTCGTACCGCCGGACGTTCCGGTCGACCGTTCCGGTCGGCTGGTGGTCCGGGCCGCCGGTCCGAGGCCCTCGCCGGACGGGGTGGCGCTGGCCGAGGGTCCGCCGCCGACCCGGGTCAGCAGGTCGGTCGCGGACGGGTCGTCCGCACCCGACCGGAACACGAGTACGGCGCCCAACCCGACCAGTACCACGGCCAGGGCGCCGGCCACCGCGGCGAGGACCCGGTTGCGGCGACGTCGGGTGTCGTCCCCGGTCGTCGGCGCGGCGTTCCAGTGCTGGTCCGGCACTGTGGGCGGCGCGCTCGTCGGCCGCGCCGCCCCGGTGTCGTACGGGGGACCGTACGGCGAGGGGGCGGCTGCTCCGTACGGCGGCGGGGTCGGGTGATGCCCGGCGGCGCCGGCGGCCAATCCCGGGTGGCCGCCGGCCGGCATGCCGTTCACCGAGGCGGCGACCGTACCCGGGGGCGCGGCCAGCAGGGCACGGGCGGCCTCGGCGAAGGCGGCGGCGCTCGGGTAGCGGTGGGCCGGATCCTTGGCCAGGGCGTGGGTGACGAGCGCGGCGACCGGGGCCGGGACGTCCGGCGGCAGCGCCGGCGGCGGATCCTGCAGGTGCTGGCTCACCACGTGCAGCGGGTTCGTGCCGATGAACGGTGGCCGACCGGTCAGGCAGCAGTACGCGAGCGCGCCGAGCGCGTAGATGTCGGTCGCCGGTGAGACGGGGCGGCCGGAGATCTGTTCCGGCGCCATGTAGTGGGCGGTGCCGAGGACGACGTTGCTGCCGGTGATGCCGGTGATGTTCGCCGACCGGGCCACGCCGAAGTCGACCAGTACGATGCTGCCGTCCGACTGGACCAGCAGGTTGCTCGGCTTGACGTCCCGGTGGACGATGCTGGCCTGGTGGGCGACGTGCAGGGCCTGGGCCGCCTGTGCCACCACGGAGAGGGTCTCCGCGACGCCGAGTCGGCCCGCCGCCTTGATTCGCTTCGACAGCGGCACACCGTCGAGGTACTCCATCACCAGGTAGTCGACCCCGTGCCCGCCGTCGACCGGCGCGTTCTCGCCGTAGTCGTAGACCTGGACGATCCCGGGATGGCGCAGCGCGGCCATCAGCCGCGCCTCGGTACGGAACCGGGTGATGAACTCGGTGTCGGAGATCAGCGCCGGCAGCAGGACCTTGACCGCGACCCTACGTCTGAGCAGCGTGTCGGTGGCCGACCAGACCTCGCCCATGCCACCTGTCGCCACCCGGTCGTTCAGCAGGTAACGGTCGTTGAGTACGACTCCGGGAGACAGCACCTGATCACGGTACCCGTCGCTGCCCGACGGCTGGTCCGCGCCGGACGTGGTCCGACGCCGCAGCGGCGTAGCGATAACAAGGGCCCCTTCCTGACAGCTCAGAAGCCTTCGGGGTTGCGCGGGACGTAGTGCTCCTCGAGGCGGTGCAGTTCCGTCTCGTCGAGCCGGAGGTCGACCGCGGCGACGGCGTCGGCGAGATGTTCCGGCTTCGTCGCGCCGACGATCGGGGCGGTGACCGGCGCCTGGTGGAACAGCCAGGCGAGCGCGACCTGGGCCCGGGAGACACCACGTTCGGCGGCGATCGTGGCGACGGTCTCGACGATCCGCCGGTCGGACTCCTCGGCCTGCCGGTACAGCCGGCCGCCGAACTGGTCCGTCTCGCTGCGCCGGGTGGTGGCGTCCCAGTCCCGGGTGAGCCGGCCCCGGGCCAACGGGCTCCACGGCAGCACCCCGACGCCCTGGTCGAGACAGAACGGGAGCATCTCCCGCTCCTCCTCGCGCATGATCAGGTTGTACTGGTTCTGCATCGAGACGAACCGGGTCCAGCCGTTCAGGTCGGCGACGTACTGGGCCTGGACGAACTGCCAGGTCCACATCGAGGAGGCGCCGATGTACCGGACCTTGCCGGCCCGGACCACGTCGTGCAGCGCCTCCATCGTCTCCTCGATCGGCACGTTCGGGTCGTACCGGTGGATCTGGTAGAGGTCGATGTAGTCGGTGCCGAGCCGGCGCAGGCTGGCGTCGACCTGGGTGAGGATCGCGGCCCGGGACAGCCCGGCCCCCTTCGGACCCGGCCCCATCCGCCCGTGCACCTTGGTCGCGATCACCACCTCGTCCCGCTTGGCGAACTCGCCGAGCAGTTTGCCGGTGATCTCCTCGCTGGTGCCGTCCGAGTAGACGTTCGCGGTGTCGAAGGTGGTGATCCCGGCCTCGATCGCCTGCCGGACCAGGGGGCGGGCGTCGTCGAGGGGCAACGACCACGGGTGGGGGCCCCGGGAGGGTTCGCCGAAGCTCATGCAGCCGACGACCACGCCTGACACTTCCAGCCCCGAACCGCCCAGCCGTACGTACCGCATCAGCACTCCCCATCCCGATCGACGTCCTCGTCCGGAAAATACCGCTCGGCGGGGCGTACCGAGCGGGTGCGGCCGGGTGATTCCGGTAACCGTCGCCGGACCCCGGTGGTCGCCCGCCGCCCGCCGGTTACCCGGCGGTGGTACGGGCGCGGAGCCGGCGCAGCATCCGGGCGTCGGTGAAGCCGACCGCACGGGCGGCCGACTCGACGGTCGTGCCGTGGCCGATCAGGTGTTCGGCGCGTTCGACCCGGAGCAGTTGCTGGTAGCGCAGTGGGGTCAGCCCGACCGCGTCGGCGAAGAGCCGGGTGAGGGTCCGTTGGCTGACCCCACCGGAGGCGGCGAGTTCGGCCAGGGAGAGCCGGTCGGCGTACCGGGCGTCGATGACGTCCTGCACCCGGTGCACCACGTCACTGAGGTGACCCCGGTGCCGCAGCATCGCGCTGGCCTGCCGCTCGTCGCCGTTGCGGCGGGCGTAGACCACCATCTCCCGGGCCACCCGGGCGGCGAAGCCGGGACCGTGCCGGACCGCGAGCAGGTGCAGGCTGAGGTCGATGCCGCTGGCGATGCCGGCCGACGTGATCACCCGCTGGTCCTCGACGTAGAGTACGTCGCGGACGACCGTGGCGGACGGATGTCGGCGGGCCAGCCGTTCCTGCAGGTCGTGGTGGGTGGTGCAGCGGCGGCCGGCGAGCAGTCCGGCGTCGGCCAGCGCGAACGCGCCGGAGCAGACGCTGGCGACCGTGCCGCCCCGGTCGTGGTGCCGGGCCAGCCGCTCCAGTGTCTCGGTGCCGAACGAGGGCGACCACGGCCGCCCGGAGGTACGACAGCCGGGGACCACGACCAGGTCGTCGCGGCCGAGTTCGGGCCAGTCGACCCGGGCCCGCAGCGGTACGTCCTGTGCCGTACCGATCTCCTCCTGCTCGCCCACGTAGTGCAGCGTGTAGTCCGCACCGAAGTCGGCCGCGGTGAAGAAGGTCTGCGCCGGCCCGGCCAGGTCGAGCAGGTGCAGCCGGGCGGCGAGCAGGAAGACGACGACGGTCACCCGGCGACCAGCTCCGCCACGGTACGGATGGTGGCGAACCGGCCGGCGAGGGCGTACTCGGTGCGGGCGATGATCTCGTCGACGCCGAGGGTGCGCGGGTCGGCGAGGATCTCGGCCAGCGGTCGGCCGGGCGGGGCGTCCCGGTGCTCGATCGGGGTGGTCGCGGTGGCATCGGTCACGAACGTCACCTGGTAGCCGAGGTCGGCGGCGAGCCGGGTGGTGGTCTCGACGCACTGCTCGGTCCGGATCCCGCAGATCGCCAGCTCGCGGATGCCTGCGCTGGTCAGCAGTTGCTGCAGGTTCGTGGTGGTGAACGCGTTGTGCGAGGTCTTGTGCAGTACCGGTTCGCCGGGTGCCGGGTCGAGCCCGTCCATCAGTCGGACGAAGCCGAGCGCCGGGTCGAAGACGTCGTCGGTGCCGGGTTCGGTGTGCAGTACCCAGATCACCAAGTCGTCGCCGGCCCGGAACGCTTCGGTCAGCCGCCGTACCTGCTTGACGATCTCCGGGTTCGAGGTGGCCGCCCAGTTCGGGCGCTGCCGGAAGGATTCCTGTACGTCGATGACGACGAGGGCTCGCTGCATGTCACCGATCCTGTCCCGTCCGGGTCGCCTGCGGTCAGGCACCATCGTGCCCGGATCCGGACCGATCCGGTCAGCGATCCCGGTCACCCCGGGGTGAGCCTTGGGGGCCGGATTGCGCCGGGAGCCCGGACCGTCCCGCGCTGCGGCGGGCGGCCCGGGCTCCCGGGTCAGGGCCGGAGATCCGGCCGTGAGGTTAGGTCACCGATGGGCGACGATGACGGTCGGTGGTTAGCGCGTGACGGTGAGGGCGATCCGGCTCAGGGTGTCCTCGACGCCGGTGAAACCCTCACCCGGGTTGAGGACGTCCTCGCCGAAGTCGACGTCCGGGTCGTCGGCGGTGCCGCCGACACCGTCCGGGCCGACGGCGAACATGACCGGGAAGTTGCCGCCCTGGTCCATGATGTTCGGCTGGTCGTTGAACTGGTCGACGTGCCAGTCACCCAGGTAGTGGCCGGCCTCGTGGGCGGTGACGTTGCCGACCGCCCGGCCGACGAAGGCGATCCGGTCGCTCTCCCCGGTCAGGTACGTGTTCAGCGACGTGTCCGGCCCGGCCGGCTCGCTCAGCACGTCGAGCAGCACCAGCGCCGAGTCCTCGGTGCCGAAGTTGCCCGGGTCGATGTACTGGGCGATACCGATGGTCGGAATGCCGGACTCCTCGATCGTGCCGCCGACGATGATCCGGCTGACGTTTGCCTGGCCGAACGGGTCGGCATGGTCCCGGCTGTTCAGGATCCGCAGGTCGTACTTCGGGTTCAGCCCGCTTTCGACCATGTCGTGGTGCAGGTTCTCCCGTACCGTCGCGATGATCGCGTCGATCAGCGCGTCCTCGTCGTCGTTGGTCAGGCCCCACCGGCCGAGGAAGGCCTGCAGCGGGCTGAGCGTGCGGACCCCGGGACCGCCGAAGATGGCGGTGTTGAGCCGGGCACCGTCGAAGTCGAGGAAGATCGTCTGTCGCGGCCGCTGCCCCTCCAGCCCCGGCCGGTACGCCTCGACGGTGATGTCGTACCTGCCGCTGCCGGCGCTGACTCCGACGTAGTGCCATCCCGCCACGTCCGCGACATGCTCGGTGACCGCGTTACCGCCACCGGGCAGCGGGCTGGTCGGCGGGTAGATGCCGCTCGCGTCCTGGCCCGAGCCGTGTACCTCACGCCGCTGCGGGTCGTAGACGGTGACCTGCGCGGCCTGCCCCTCGACCGAGGCACCGACGACGTCGCCGACCCGCAGCTGTACGGCGAAGAAGTCCACGTCCTGCTCGGCGGTGTCCATGGTCAGGGTGTACGGCCCTTCCGTGCCGGCACCGTCGCCGCTGGCCGGGTCGAACGGATCGGCGGGCAGGGCCGGGAATCCGGTCACCAGCAGGTAGTAGGTGCCGTCCTCGGTGAAGGTGTACCGCAGCTGGCTGTCGAGCCCGTCGCTGTCGTCGTTGAACGCCAGCGCCTCGCCGTCGGCGGAGGCGAGGATCAGCACCGAGTCCAGGTCACCGGTCGGCGTGTTGATGTCGAAGGTGGCGGTGTCGCCGGCGGTGCCGGTCAGTTCGTACCAGTCGAAGTCGCCGGTGCCGGTGCCGGTGCCGGCGCTGCCGTGCGGGCCGTCGCCGATCTGCGCCGATACGGTGACCGCGTCGGCGGTCTCGCCGAAACCGGTCTCGCCGGCCAGCGGGATCGCGCCGTCGTCCTCCGGCGTCGGTGCGATCTCCTCCGGATCGAGCTGCTCCGGGGAGAGCTGGCCGAGGATCCGGAGTCGGTTGTTGTCCTTCTTGCCGGTGCCGAAGCCGGCGATCCGCTGGGCGGTGGCCGGGCTGTCGTTGCCGCCCCGGATCCCGGCCGGTTCGTTCTCGTCGGCGAGCAGTGGATTCGCCGCCGCGGCCCGCTGCTGTGCCCGCTGCTTTTCCAACTGCGTGGCGCGCTGTTCGCTCTTCGCCTTCAGGTAGTCCCGCCACGCGGCGTGGTCGGCGGCGCCGGGGTCCGGCAGCAGGGCGAGGAACGGGTTGGGCCCGGCGGGTCGCCGGGCGGTGTCGGACGACTTCGTCGTGGAGATCCCCCCGGACCGGACGATCGCCGCCGCCGCCCAGTCGGGCGGACCGTTCTCGTCAGCGGTCGCCGGTTGAGCCTGTGCGCTGGTCGGTGTCAGTACCGCGGCCACCAGGATTCCGGTGGCCAGGGCTGCGACAGGTCGACGCATGTGTCTCCCTCCGTTGTGCAACGTCGATGACCCCCGCCACCGACACGCATCGATGACAGTACTGATCTGGGAGGGCAATTAATAGAAACAGTCAGATATGGGAGTGTCATTGTGGACTCTGTCACCTGGTGCAACTTTCTCCGCCGATGCGGCGTAGCCGTACCGGGACACCCGGGACGGCGGCGCGTGCCGCCGGCATTCTCCGCCCCGGCTTCCAACCCGCGACCCCCTCCCGGCATGTACCTGGCAACGGAATCGCGGCGGGAGGAAACGTGGATGACGACGTCGGCTTCCGGGAGTTCGTCGAGGCGAGACTGCCCCGACTGTCCCGGGTGGCCTACCTGCTGACCGGTCGGCACTACGACGCCGAGGACCTGCTGCAGGCGGCGCTGGTCAAGGTCGCCGCGCGGTGGCGTCAGGTCTCGGCGGCGGGCGACCCGGAGGCGTACGTCCGCCGGGTGATGTACAACGAGCGGATCCTCTCCTGGCGGCGCTGGCGCCGCCAGGTGGTGCAGCCGTTCGAAGGCGTACCCGAGGGCCAGCCGACGCGGGACGGCGCCGACGGCGTGGTCCGGCAGGTCGTGCTGGAGCACGCGCTGGCCCGGCTCACCCGGCGGCAGCGCGCGGTGCTGGTGCTGCGGTACTACGAGGCGACCGGGGCGTACGCCCGGGTCACCGAGCTGCCGGACCGGAGTGTGGTGGTGGACCAGGTGTTGCCCCGGGGTGTCTGACCGCAGGGCGGGTGGGCGGACCCGGTGGGCTCAGTCGTCGGACTGGCCCGCCGGGTCCCCGGTCGCCGTGCCGCCGTCCGGGGACGGGGTGACCAGCCGGCCGATCGCGGTGTTGGCGAGGGTGGCGCTGACCGCGCTGCCGGCGGCGATGCCCCAGCCGACCGGCCCGAGCGGGGTGCAGCCGAAGAACTGGCTCACCCCCGGGGTCTGCACCACGGCCGCGAGCGCCGCCAGCGAGCCGGCGGTCGAGGCCAGCACGCTCGGACTCAGGCCACCGTCCAACAGGGTCTGACCGAGCTGGGTGCCGACCAGGGCAGCCAACGCGATCGTGCCGGCCCGGCGCCGGCTGCCGGTGTAGCGGGCCAACGTCCAGCCGGTGGTGGCGCCGAGCGCGGTGGTGCCGGCGCGCAGCGCGATCTCCCGGCTGAGGGTGGCACCGAGCGAGGTCTCCGGGCCCTCCGTCAACAGCCCGTACATCCGGTGCTGCTCGGGGGGCCGGACCGCGATCGCCATCGCCGGGGCCAGGTCGGTGAGCAGGTTGACCAGCAGCATCTGTCGGCCGTTCAGCGCCGACCGGCCGGTCAGTGCGGCGGTGAGCACGCTGAAGGCGATCTCGCCGAGGTTGCCGCCGACCAGGATGCTCAACGCGTGCCGGACCGAGGACCACATCGCCCGCCCCTCGACCAGGGTCGCGATGATGGTCTCCAGCCGGTCGTCGGTGACCACCAGGTCGGCGGCGGCCCGGGCGGCCGGGGTGCCGCGCCGGCCGAGCGCGATCCCGACGTCGGCGAGCCGGATCGCGGGTGCGTCGTTGGCGCCGTCCCCGGTCATCGCCACCGTACGGCCGCACTTCTGCAGCGCCCGGATGATCCGTACCTTGTGGGTCGGGGTGCACCGGGCGACCACGTCCGTGCGGGCCAGCCGGTCGGCGAGGGCGTTGTCGTCGAGCCGGTCCAGCTCGGCTGCGGTGACCACCCGCTGGTCGCCGCCGTCCGGGCTGATCGTCGCGGCGATCGCCGCCGCGGTCGCCGGATGGTCTCCGGTGATCATGATGGTGTGCACCCCGGCCTGCCGGATCCGGCGGACCGCCGGCGCCGCGCTCTCCCGTACCCCGTCGGCCAGGGTGAGGAAGCCGACGAAGGTCAACTCCGTGACGTCGTCCTCGGTGACGGTCTCGCCGGGCAGGGTCCGTTCGGCCACCGCCAGCACCCGCTGACCGGCCCCGGCGTGCCGGTCCAGGGTCTCCCGCAGGTCCCGGCAGCCCGCCTCGTCGAGCGGCCGGTCGCCGTGCGCGCCGTGGCGACGGGTGCAGCGCGGCAGGATCGTCTCCGGCGCCCCCTTCACGCTGAGCAGGTATCCGCCCCGGTGCTGGCCGACGGTGGCGTGGTAGCCCCGGGACGGCTCGAACGGCAGCGCGTGGGTCTGGTGCCAGGGGTGGGTCCGGGTGCCGGTGCCGACCCCGGCCTTGCGGGCACCGGTCAGCACCGCCCGGTCGGTCTGCTGGCTGACCTCCTCCGGCCGGTCCGCCGCCGGGGTGGCGCGCAGTGCCGCGGCCAGGACCGGGCGCAGTCGCCGGTCGAGCTGGTCGACCTCGGCGTACCGGTCGCCGTCGCCGACCCCGGCGAGCAGCAGCTGCCCCTCGGTGAGGGTGCCGGTCTTGTCGAAGCAGAGCACGTCGACCCGGCCGAGTGCCTCGATCGTGCGCGGGTTGCGGACCAGCGCGCCGTGCTCGGCGAGCCGCCGGGCCGCCGCCAGCTGCGCGGCGCTGACCAGGAACGGCAACCCCTCCGGTACGGAGGCGACCGCGAGGTTCGCGGCGGTACCGGCCGACTGCACCAGCGGTACGCCGCGCAGCAGCCCCGCCCCGGCGACCGCGACCGCCGAGCTGGCGGCGAGCGGTACGGACATCCTGGTGAGCCGGCCGAGCCGGGCCTCGACCCCGCTGGTCGGGGCCTCCTCGCCGGCCAGTGCCATGCCCCGGCCGACCTCGGTCTCGGCTCCGGTGGCCACCACCACGGCCAGCCCGCGTCCGGCCGCCACCGTGGTCCCCTCGTAGATCATCGAGCGTCGTTCGGCGACGTCGGCGGCGACCACCGGTTGGCTGGTCTTCGACACCGGCAGCGATTCACCGGTCAGCGACGACTCGTCGGTCTCCAGACCGTCGGCCTCGATCACCCGGCAGTCGGCCGGGATGGCGTCTCCCGGCTCGACCGCGACGATGTCGCCGGGGACGAGCTCGTCGGCGGCGACCACCCGTTCGGTGCCGTCCCGGTGGACCCGGGCGGTCACCGCCGAACGGGAGAGGAGTTCGGCCAGCGAGCGTTCGGTGGAGACCCGGTGCCCGGCGCCGATCAGCGCGGTCAGCCCGATCACCCCGCCGACCAGCGCGGCGTCGGCAAGTGAGCCGACCGCGGCGGAGAGGGCGGCACCGCCGGCGAGCACCGGGGTGAGCGGGTTCGCGAGTTCGTCGACAAAGGCCCGGGGCAGGTCCAGGGTGTCGGTCCCACCGGTGGTCGTACCGCGCCGGCGGCCCTGGACCTGGTCGGTGGTCAGCCCCGCCCGGTCGGCGTCGAGCCGGTTCAGCACCGTCTCGACCGGCATCAGGTGCCACGGGGTCGGTGGTGCCGAGGTGCTGGTACGCCGGTGCGGCAGCCGGCCGGCCCGCCAGACCCCGTGTCCGAGGGCGAGTCCGGCGGCGGCGTTGACCGCCATCATCGACCGGTTCGGCAGCTGTGCCGGGGCGGAGGTGAACGCGGCGATCGCGCCGAGTGCGGAGCCGCCGCCGGCCAGCGCGATGCTCTGTCGGGCCACCGTACGCGCCAGTCCGGCGGCCTCGACCACCAGCGCGGCGACCGTCAGGTCGGTGCCGACCAGCAGGTGGGCGCCCCACGGGGGCGAATTGTCGGGGTGCCACACCCCGAGGCCGCAGTCGGCGGCGGCCAGTGCCCGGGGGTCGGCGGAGACCAGGGCCACCATCGCGTGGTCCCGTTGCAGTGACCGGATCGAGGTGGCGAGTTCCGGGCCGCCGGGCAGCAGTCCGTCGGCGAAGCCGTACCGGTCCCGGTCGGCTTCGGTGCCGGCGACCAGCAGCCGCAGGCCGGCCCGGCGGCCGGCGGCCGGCAGCGCGTCGATGCCGGGTGCGGGTTCTGCGGCCACCCGGACCACGGCGGCGAGCGTGCCGTCGTGGGTCAGCCCGAGCAGGGTCCCGTCGGTGTCACCACGCAGCCGGTCGACGTCGGGGTTGGCGGCGGGTGGTGGCAGGTCGTCGAGCGGGCGGAGCGTCCAGCCCGCGGCGGACCGCTGCGCCGTCGGCGTCTCCGGGTCGAACAGGGCGAAGGCCCGGACCGCCACCTCCTCCGGATCGTGGCCGTCGAGTGGGACGAGGTCGGTGAGCGCACCCCGTTCGGAGCGGAGCGCGGCCGCGTCCAGGACCAGGGTGTCCAGCCGTTCGAGTTCCCGCAGCACGCTGCGGTCCATGGCGATCACACCGCGCCGGGCGAGCAGCCAGCCGAGTCGGGCCGCGAACGCCTCCCGGCCGCTGACCGCGGCGCTGGGAATGCTGGACAGGGCCAGCGCGGCGGCCCGTTTCCGGCCGGCCAGTCCGAGTACGGCGGCACCGGCGACGGTCCCCGCCTCCAGCACCCGGGCCAGGTACCGCTCGATCGGGCCGTCCGGCTTCGGTACCGGTCGTTCGTCGTACGGCGGTGGCGCGGCGGCCCGTTCGGGGCTTCCGGAGAGCAGCGGTTCGGCCTTTTCCCAGGCGGCCAGCTGGGCCCGGGCCTCGCCCCACTGGACGATCCGCTGCGCGCCGTCGAGGACGATGCCCGCCCAGCCGCCGGTCAGGCCCTGGGCGAACACGGTGGCCAGCGGCAGCCACGACTCGGCCCGGTGGTCGCCGCGCAGTCCCCGGGAGGCCAGCGAGCGTAGTCTCGGATGCAGGTCGATCGCCCGGACCAGGCCGGCGAGTTCGGCAGGCGCCCGGGTGAACGGCATGATCCGGACCGCCGCCGACAGGCCGAGGCCGGCCGCGTCGGCCGCGAGCCGGGTCACCGCACGCCGGCTCCGCGGCCCCTCCTCGGGCGGATGTGGTTCCGGGCAGTCGGGGTCGAGCGCCGACCCGTCGCTGCGTTCCACGGCGGCGATCGTCGTGATCAGGTCCCGCAGCCGGGGTTCCGGCGGACCGACCGCCACCACCACCCGGCCGGACGGCGCGTTGACCCGGGCCCAACGCACCCCGGGAAGGTCCTGCAGCGCCGCCTCGATCCGGGCGACGAGCAAATCGGCACCGGGCTGGGCGACCCCGTGTACCTCGATGTGGTGCCGGCCGGGTCGGGACCATACTCCCCGGCGGGTCAGCCCGGCGGCGCGGGCCGCCCGGGACACCACGTGCTCGGCGGTACGGGAGACGTTGGCGACCAGGCCCGGTACGGCGCCGGGGGTCAGGGCCCCGGCGAGGGTGATGCCGGGCAGCCGCAGCCCGGGCGGTGTCATCGGTCGACGCCGGTGGTTGGCGTGCTCCTCCGCCACGCGTCGCGGCTACGGTGGCCGGCCGTACTCGGGTAGCCCATAGTCACCCTCCCGGAGCTCTGGTCGGCGCTGCCTACCCGGCCGGAGGGCGGTTATGCCTCCGATCGGTCCCGTCCGGTCCGCCTGTCCGGCTCGCTGTCGGTCCGCTCGGGTTGGACCGGTCGGGCCGGACCGCTCGGGTTGAACCGGTCCGGTCGGACGGCGTGGGGGTCAGGCCCGGTCGGCTTGTCGTCGCCCGTCGGCAGGCCGGCGAGCAGTCGGCGGGGGCCGGGCCCGGACGCCGCCAGCATGTCCTGCGGGTTGGAGAGCACGCAGCGGTCCAGCGACAGGCAGCCGCAGCCGATGCAGTCGGAGAGGTTGTCGCGGAGCCGTCGCAGGGCGGTGATCCGGGCGTCGAGCTGGCTGCGCCAGTTCGAGGAGAGCCGCGCCCAGTCCTCCCGGTTCGGGGTGCGCTGTTCGGGCAGGCTGGCCAGGGCGGTACGGATCTCGGACAGTGGCACCCCGACCCGCTGGGCGAACCGGATGAACGCCACCCGGCGCAGGATGTCCCGGCTGTAGCGGCGCTGGTTCCCGCTGGTCCGGGTGCTGGTGATCAGGCCCTTGGCCTCGTAGAAGTGCAGGGCCGACACGGCCACCCCGCTGCGCTGGGACACCTGGCCGACGGTCAGGGTGTACGGCAGTTCGGGCACCCGGCCAGCCTATCCAGTACCCGAACCAATGTTGAGGTACTCCCGGTCACGTCCGTGCCGACCGGTCACGTCCGGGTCGGTGGGTTTTCGATGCTGCGGCGGCGGAAACCCGGTGGACCGGGACGGTGTCCCGTCGCAGGCTGGTCGGCATGGCTGATCTTCCCGAGTTGTACGTCGCGGTCGACGTCGAGGCGGACGGACCGATCCCCGGTCCGTACAGCATGCTGTCGCTCGGCATGGCGGTCGCCGGCCGGCCGGAGCTGACCTTCTACACCGAGCTGCGGCCGATCTCCGACGAGTTCGTGCCGGCCGCGCTGGCCGTCTCCGGGCTGGACCGGGACCGGCTGCTCCGGGAGGCCCCGCCCGCCGAGGCGGCGATGTCCGCCGCGGCCGGGTGGGTGAACCGGCTGCGCAGGATCGGTCGGCCGGTTTTCCTGGCCGCCCCGGCGGTCTGGGACGGCATGTTCGTGCACTGGTACTTCGTCCGGTTCGTCGGCCACAGCCCGTTCGGGGCGACCGGCTCGGGCGTGGATCTGCGCTCGTACTGGATGGGGTTGACCGGTGCCGAGTGGTCGAGGACGCACAAGGGGAAGATCAAGAACGCGCTGGGTCTGACCGGGCTGCCGCACACCCATCACGCCGGCGAGGACGCGGCGGAGCTGGCCCAGGTCTTCGCCGCGGTGCTGCGGGAGCGCGAGGGCGGCGCGGGCCGGGCGGAGGGTTGGCCACCGCGGTGACCGGCCGGACCGTGTGACCCGGCCGGATCCGGGTACGACGCTGCCGGTCGACGTCGTCGCCGGGGCACCCGACCGGGCGACCGGACCAGAGATGAGACTTTTTCCTGATTGGTTGCTGCCTACCCTGCGGACATGGTCTTTCTGGCGATAGCGGCGGTCATGTACGTCTGCGGTTTTGTCTTCCTGTACGGCGTGATCCGGGTCGCCGTCCGGCACGCCCTCGAGGATATGGAGCTGCGGCGGATCCGTGCCGAGCAGGCTCCGGAGCGGGACCGGCTGATCGCCCGGACCCTCGTACCGGACAACGCGTTCCTGGCCGGCAGCTGACCACCTTCCGGCGGTTGGCCCCGCCGGTGCGAAGATGGCGGACGTGCTGGGAACGCTGAAGACGGAACCGGCCGCGAGCCGGGCCGACCTGCTCGCCGCGCCGGTGACCGCCGCCCTCGGCCGCTGGCCCGCCGACGCGTCGGTGCCGGTCGACCAGGTGCTGGTCGCGCCGATCGACGCCACCCTCGCCGACACCGCCGCCTTCTGCGCGGCGTACGACGTCGGGCTCGACGTCTCGGCGAACTGCGTGGTGGTGGCCGGCAAGCGGGAGGGCGCGATCCGGTACGCCGCCTGTCTGGTGCTCGCCACCACCCGGGCCGACGTCAACGGCGTGGTACGCCGGCATCTCGACGTCCGCAAGGCGAGTTTCGCGCCGATGGCCGACGCGGTCGAGCTGACCGGCATGGAGTACGGCGGGATCACCCCGATCGGGCTGCCGGATACCTGGCCGGTCCTGGTCGACGCGCGGGTGGTCGACACTCCGTACGTGGTCGTCGGCTCCGGGGTCCGACACAGCAAGGTCGTGCTACCCGGCCCCGCGCTGGCCCTGCTACCCGGCGCCGAGGTCGTCGAGGGGTTGGCCCGACCCGTCGGGTGACCGGTCGGCGGAGCGTTCCGGCCAGCACACCGGACATCCGCAGCGCAACACCCTGACCTGGCCGGTGCCGGAGACGATCTGCAGCCGACCGGGGCAGCCGTGCGGCGCCTCGGTCACCGGCGGGCGCAGGGCGAGTGTGCACGGCAGGCACAGCGTCGTATCGCTCATCCGCCACTCTCCGTTCCGTCCCGTCAGGCCGGGCCCGGACCGCTCCCGCCGATCTGTCCGTGGTACGGATGTCGATGTCTACCACATCCGTCGGTGCCGCGTGGGCCGGCGGAGGCCGGGCCGGACAGACCGGTCCGGCTGCGGGGTCGGGCCGTGCGGCTGGCGGGTCCGGCGGTGCGGCTGGCGGGTCCGGCGGTGCGTGATCCGGCTGTGCGAATTTCGGCTGCGGGCTCGGCGGTGCGTGATCCGGTGGTGCGGCCCGGCGGTCGGCCGGTGACCTAGCGGGCGGGCCGGTCCGGGGCATCGGGCGGTGTGCGCGGTCCAGGTCGGACGGTACGAGGGGTGCGGCGGCCGCCGGCACGGCCGCCGCACCCGGTGGGACGCGACCCGACCCGGGGGAAGGGCGTCGGGGGGTGCGCCCCGAGGGGCGGCGGACACGACGACACTCCGACGCCGAAGGCCCGAGGACGTCGTGGCACATCGTGCCCGCCAGCTGCGGAGCTGACCGCCCGGTGTGGATTAACGGTGACCGTCCACTTACGTTCTGCCATCGGGACGCGGTAGAACATTGACCGGCACCACATCGAGCGGAAGCGATCCACATCACCACATTCCCGTAACCAAAGCACTACCGATAGTAGGCGCGGTTTTCAGGTGTTTTCCAGAGCGCACAGGCGGTAGACGATGGATCACGTCGGGGCAAGGCTGAGGATGGCCCGTACGGACGCCGAGGTCACGCTCACCCAGATGGCGGCCAGGACCAACTACAGCAAGAGCCACCTCTGCAACGTCGAGCTGGGTAAACGGCCGGCCACCCCCGATCTCGTGCTGGCCTACGAGCGCGTGTTGGGAGACAGCGTGCAGCGTAGGAACGCCCTGGTGCTCGTCGCGGCCGTGGTGGTCCCCTCCGCCGTCGCCGAGCTGGTCCAGCACGGCTTCGCCGCCGCGATGGGACCCCGGCGCGGAGTCGACGACTGGGTGGCCCGGGCCGAGGCTTACGGCCAGGACTACATGTCGCTCGGTGCGGCCGAACTGCAGGGCAGACTCGCCGCCGACCTGGTCGTACTGCAACAGGAACTGGACAACCCGCACCTGTGGGCGGTGGCCGCCCGACTGATGACCGTGCACGGCAAGACCCTGCCGAACAACGACGGCAACCGGGGCGCCATCCGGTCGTACGAGATGGCGGCGCTCGCCGCGGACCGCTCCGGTGACCTGGCCACCCGGGTCTGGGTACGCGGCCGGGCCGCCCTCGCCCTGGCGTACGAGGGAACGCACCTGTCGGTCGCGACCCGGCTCGCCGGGCAGGCGGTCGCGCTCTCCGAGCGGCCGACCCTGGGCCGGCTCAACGCGCTGACCGCGCAGGCGCACGTCGCCGCATGCCGGGGTGACTCCGGCACCGCCCGGTCCACGATGGACGACGCCCGTCGGGTCTTCGACACGGTCGGCAGCGACGAGCAGATCTCCGACTTCGCCGTGCCGCAGTGGCGGTTCCACACCTTCGAGTCGATGCTGCTGTCCCGGCTCGGGCACCCGGGGGCGCTGGCCGCGCAGGAGGCCGCCGACCGGACCCGGCCGGCCAGTCTGCCGCGCTTCGCCACCCACATCGAGCTGCACCGGGGCCTGATGATGGCCGCCGCCGGGGACGCGGCCGGCGGGCTCGGCTACGCCCGGCAGGCGATGGAACGGCTGCCCGCACACCGGCACAGCCTCTCGCTGCGGTTGATGCTCGCCGAGGTCGAACGGACGGCCGCCGCGGTGACGTGACCACCGTCCGCCGGACGTAGGTGTCGATGAATGTCGATACTGTTGCACGTGAAACGTCGCCGGACCCGGTGCCGCCCGTGACAGGCGGCGACCCGGACGACGTCAGGAGCCGGCCTCGCGGCGTCGTACCTCCTGCAGGGCGGCGAGCAGGGTCTCCGGCTCCTGGGCGCCGGCGACGGCGTACCTGCCGGCGAGGACGAACATCGGCACGCTGGTCACCCCCAGTTCGTGCGCCTCCCGCAGGGCGGCCCGCACCTCGGTGGCGCCCTCGGTCGAGTCGAGGAACCGACGTACCTCGGTCTCGTCAAGCCCGACACCCGCGGCGACCCCGGCCAGCGCCGCCCGCGATCCGACGTCGACCCCGTCGACGAAGTGTGCCCGGTAGAGCGCCTTCAGCAGCTCGGCCGGGCCGGCCTGCGGTTCGACCGAGCCGGCGCCCTGGGCGGCGGCGGAGTCGGCGCGCTGTTGCGCGAACCAGACGAGGCGGTGCGCGTCGAACGTGTTGGCCGTCACCGCGCGGTCGAAGCGCAGCTCCAGGCCGGCGCCGGCGGCCACCGACGCGGTGTGCTCGGTGATCTGCCGGGCCCGGTCCGGCCCGCCGAACTTCTCGGCCAGCATCGCCAGCGTCGGCCGGGGCTCGGGCACCGGGGACGGATCAAGCTGGAACGGCCGGTACCGGACACTGACCTCGCCGTCGAACGACTCCAGCGCCTCGGTCAACCGACGCGTACCGATGTAACACCAGGGGCAGACCACGTCCGCGTAGATCTCGATCTCCACGGAACGGCACAACCCGACGGTCAGTCGATCTGTTCCCGTACCTGCCGCTTCAACCGGGCCAGGATGGCGTTGCCGCCGCGTACCCGCAGTGGGCTGATCGCCTCGGCGAGCCCCATCCGCTGGTAGAGGTCGTCCGGTACGGCCAGTACCTGCTCGGCGCTCGCCCCGGCCAGCCCCTCGGCCAGGATGCCGGCGAAGGCCCGGGTCGTCGGAGCCTCCGGCGGGCAGTCGAACCAGGTGGTGACGGTCCGGTCGACGGCCACCTCGGCACGGAGGAAAAACGCGGTCTGACACTCCGGCACCTGCTCCATGCCGGCCCGGTCGGCCAGGTGCGCGGGCAGCGTCGGCACCGCGTCGGAGAACTCCAGCAGCATCTCCAGCACCACGTCCCGGGGAGCGGTGGCGAACTCCGCCACGATCTCGGCCAGTTTCGGGGGCATCGACTCGGGCGTGGACTGCGACGACATGCCCCCAGGCTACCGAGGTGACCGGGGTCAGGCTGTGGGGCTGGCCTCGCTGATGTCGCTGAGCGCCGATGCGGGGTCGAGGCGCATCGCCAGGTCGCCGAGGGAGACGATGCCGACGAGTTCGCGGTCGCTGTCACAGACCAGGATCCGGCGTACGGAACGTTCCCGCATCAGGGCGGCGGCGTCGGCGGCGCTGGAACTCTGCTCGATCATCACGATCTCCCGGGTGGCGATCGAGCCGAGAGTGGTCTGCCGGGCATCCCGTCCCTCGGCCACCGCCCGGACCACGATGTCCCGGTCGGTGACCATGCCGAGCAGGGTCGGCCCTTCGGTCACCACCACGTCCCCGATGTCGGCGTCCCGCATCGCGCTGGCCGCCTCGTCCAGCGGGGTCGCCGCTGGCAGGTAGATCACCTCTCTGGTCATCACGTCGCGGACCTTGACCTCAGCCACCGTCGCCTCCGAACCACCCGGGGTCCACCCCGGCTCTTCCCGATACCACCCGGTACCCGCTTGTTGACAGCCTGACACCAGTCAGCTTTCCGACCGGCCACTCTGCGTTGTCCAGCAGGTATCGTGCGGTTACCCCGACATGCCGGAGACCACCCCCGTGACTCTCAAGAGGTGCGTGTGAAGGCCACCGAGCTGTCCATTCCCGGTGCGTGGGAGTTCCTGCCACAGTCGTTCCCGGACGAGCGGGGAAGTCTCCAGATCTGCTACGACGCGACGGTCTTCGCCGACGCGCTCGGCTTCGAGCTGACCGTCGCGCAGGTCAACCAGAGCGTCTCCCGGCGAGGTGTGATCCGGGGGGTGCACTGGGCAGACGTACCGGTCGGGCAGGCCAAGTACGTCTCCTGTCCGCGCGGCGCGGTGCTGGACGTGGTGGTCGACCTGCGGGTCGGCTCACCGACCTTCGGCCGGCACGAGGTGACCCGCCTGGACACCGTCGACCACCGTGCCGTCTACCTGTCGGAGGGATTGGGCCACGCGTTCATCGCGATCGAGGAGGACAGCGTCGTCAACTACCTCTGCTCGGCCCGGTACACCCCGACCCGAGAGCGGGTGGTCAGCGTCCACGATCCGGAACTGGCGCTGACCTGGCCGGACGACGTCACGCCGATCCTCTCCACCCGGGACGCGGACGCCCCGACCCTGGCGGACCTGCGCGACGCCGGCCTGCTGCCCGACTACGCCGAGTGCCAGCGCTTCTACCAGACCCTCCGGCGGTAGTCCCGCCGATGGTGGCTGGCTACCGCTCGCCGAGGCAGAGCAGGACGTCGACAACACCCGGCAGGATGTTGGCGGTCAGTTCGGACTCCCAGTCCCAGGAGTAGGTGCCGACCGCACCCGGTACGTCGTCACACGCCGTCTTGGTATCGGCCGCCGGGACACCGACGATCCGCTTCAGCACGGTGTATTCGGCGTCCGCCCCGGAGCAGTCGACCCGCTGCGCCTCGTCGCCGTTCTGGCCGAGGCAGTCGCCCTCCTTCGCCACGTTGACCGCCTTGGCCGGGTCGACGTCCTTCGGCCCGAGGCAGACGTTTCCGGCGCGGTTGGTGACCGAGCGGGTGGCGCCGGCGACATGGATGCAGGAGTCGCCGCTGCCGTCCACGACCGCGAGCGCCTTGTGGGTGGCTGCGGCGTCGTCACAGCCGACGATCCGGTACGGCGAGTTCCGGTCGGTGCGGGACTCCCGGAGGCAGTCGCCGGCTGCCACGTTGTTGATGTGGTCCTTGTCGACGAGGGACCGCAGCACGGACTTGCCGCCGTTGATCAGGGCCAGCGTGACAAGTGCGCTGAGCACGGCGATCGCGACGCGGGCTGCCAGCGGCCACTTCTTCTTCGGCCGGTCGGCCGGTCCACCGGGCTGCGCGAGGTCGTCCGGATCGGCGGGCGGGACGCCGTCCGGGATGGTGGCCGGGGTGCCGTCCGGGATGGTGGCCACGTCCGGCGCGGCGTCGGCTGCGGTCGCCGCCTCAGTGGCTGGCGTCTCCGGGCCGGCTGCGGTCGCCACCTCAGTGGCTGGCGTCTCCGGGCCGGCTGCGGTCTCCGCTCCGGCTGCGGTCTCCGGGCCGGCCGGTGTTTCTGCTCCGGCTGGTGTTTCCGCTTCGGCTTCGGCCGGCGGACTGGTCGTCGAACCTGCGGCGTCGCCCGTCGGGGGTTTCCCCGACGGGCCGCCGATCTGGTCCGTGGACATGGTTCACCTCATTGATGATCAAGTAGGGGGACCGCTGACTATAACCCGGCGCAGGCACCGGTCGTGGTCCGCTCACATTGACGATCATCAGGATGAAATGCCGCTTACGCTGCCTTGATGGTATTCGTGGCAATTCAGCTCGCCGGCTGGTGCGGGCTCGGCGCAGCGAGCCGTTCCACCAGCTCCGGCACGGTCAGCTCGACACGTTCGCCGGTGGCCCGGTCGCGCAGTTCGACGTACCCGTCGGTCCAGCGGCGGCCGACCACGACGGTGCGCGGGATACCGATCAGCTCGGCGTCGGCGAACTTGACCCCGGCCGAGACCTGGGCGCGGTCGTCGACCAGCACCCGCAGACCCCGGGCGACGAGCTGCCCGCCGAGCTCCACCGCCGCCTCCGCCTGCGGGCCCTTGCCAGCCGCGACCAGGTGTACGTCGCACGGCGCGACCGCCGCCGGCCAGACCAGCCCCCGCTCGTCGTGGTGCTGCTCGGCGATCGCCGCCACCGCCCGGGAGACGCCGATGCCGTACGAGCCCATGGTCAACCGGACCGGCTTGCCGTCCGACCCGAGTACGTCGACCCGGAACGCGTCGGTGTAACGGCGACCGAGCTGGAAGACGTGCCCGATCTCGATGCCCCGCCGCATGGTCAACGCCCCCGGCCGGCACGCCGGACACGGGTCCCCGGCCCGGACCTCGGCGGCCTCGACCGTGCCGTCCGGGACGAAGTCACGCCCACAGACCACGTTGACGGCGTGCCGGCCCGGCTCGTTCGCCCCGGTCAACCAGGAGGTGCCGGGTACGACCCGGGGGTCGACGAGATAACGGATGCCGAGCTTGTGGAGCAGCTGCGGACCGATGTAACCCCGGACCAGCTCGGGAGCGGCCGGTGCCGATCGGGTGTCGGTGTCCGAGTCCGGGTCGGCCGCCGGGGTGTTCCAGTCGTAGAGGGTGGCGGTGGCCGGGCTGAGTACCGCGTCGAGCCGCCGCAGGTCCACCTCCCGGTCCCCGGGCACACCGATGACCAGCAGCTCCGGTTCCGCGACGCCGGGACGGCGTACCGAGACGACGACGTTCTTCAGGGTGTCGGCCGCCGTCCAGTCGCTCCGGCCGCCGAGCCGGCGGGCGTTCGCCAGCGCCACCAGCGACTCGATGGTCGGGGTGTCCGGCGTGTCATGGGTCTGCGCCGGCGGGTGCGCGTGGACGTCACCGGCGGGCGGGGCCGGGGTGGTCACCGCCTCGGTGTTGGCGGCGTAACCGCAGGAGGTGCAGCCGACGAAGGTGTCCTCGCCCGCCGGACTCGCGGCGAGGAACTCCTCCGAGGCGGAACCACCCATCGCCCCCGAGGTCGCCGACACGATCGTGTAGTCCAGCCCGAGCCGGTCGAAGATCCGCTGGTAGGCGGCGCGGTGCCGGTCGTACGCGGCCCGCATCCCGGCCTGGTCCACGTCGAACGAGTACGAGTCCTTCATCAGGAACTCGCGTCCCCGCAGCAGCCCGGCCCGGGGCCGCGCCTCGTCCCGGAACTTCGTCTGGATCTGGAACAGCGACACCGGGAAGTCCCGGTACGAGGAGTAGGTGTCCCGGACCAGCAGGGTGAACATCTCCTCGTGGGTGGGAGCGAGCAGGTAGTCCACCCCGCGCCGGTCCCGCAGCCTGAAGATGTCGTCGCCGTACTCGGTCCACCGGCCGGTCGTCTCGTACGGTTCCCGGGGCAGCAGGGCCGGGAAGAGCACCTCCTGGCTCCCGATGGCCAGCATCTCCTCCCGGACCACCTGGGAGACCCGGTCCAGCACCAGTCGACCCAGCGGCAGCCAGGTGTATCCGCCCGGAGCGGCGCGGCGGACGTACCCGGCCCGGACCAGGAGCCGGTGACTCGGCACCTCGGCGTCGGCCGGATCCTCGCGCAGCGTACGCAGGAACAGGGTGGACATCCGTAGCAGCATTCGGGCAGCGTAGTACCGCTCCGGTCAACGGGCACCCAGGTTTGTCGGCGGTGTCGGATCGGAGCCGCAGCCCACGGAATGTCTCGCCGGTCACCTTCGACCGCAGGGCCTACCCGTGGGTAGGTGCGACTGTCAGACTGGCCGACGGTCTTTGGGGAGTAGGGCGAGGGGGGGGCGCGGGATGCGCTGGCGCAGCTTCGTGGCGGTGGGCGACAGCTTCACCGAGGGACTCGACGACCGGTATCCGACCGGCGACGGCTATCGGGGCTGGGCTGACCTGGTCGCCGCCACCCTGGCCGCGAACGCCGGTCCGGACTTCGGGTACGCCAACCTGGCGATCCGGGGCCGGTTGTTCGGCAACGTCGTCGACGAGCAGGTGCCCGCCGCCCTGGCGATGCGACCCGACCTGGTCAGTTTCGCCGCCGGGGGCAACGACGTACTGCGCCGCAACTTCGACCCGGCGCCGTTGGTCGAACGCTTCGACCGGGTGGTCGGCGAGCTGCGGGCCAGCGGCGCCGACGTACTGCTGTTCCGGTTCGCCGACCTGAGCGGCCGGCTCCCCGGGCAGCGCATCGTCGGCCCCCGGGCGGCGGTGCTCAACCAGGCCGTCGGCGAGACCGCGCACCGCCACGGCGCGATGCTGGTCGACCTCTTCGCCGACGACGTCTTCCGGCATCCGGCACTGTGGAGCGAGGACCGGCTGCACCTCTCCGCCGCCGGACACCGTCGGGTGGCGGCCCGGGTGCTCGACGCCCTCGGCCTACCCGCGGACGAACGGTGGCTGGTCGTACCGCCCGAGTCGGCACCGGCGCCGTGGCTGGCCGCGCGGGGTGCGGACCTGCGGTGGGCCGGTCAGCACCTGGCGCCGTGGATCAAGCGACGGCTGACCGGGAAGTCGTCCGGGGACACGATCACCGCGAAGCGTCCGGAACTGGCCCCGTTCACCGACCTGCCGTGGACCGACGACCGCTCGATCCACTAACGGAAACGGGCGGCTAAGGCCGTCCGTTTCCAGAGGTCAACAAAATGTACGCGCGGTGTCGCACTACGTCGATATGCTTTCGGCTCCCAAGTCCGGGATCAACTCGCGGAGGACGACACCGTATGGCGCTGCGCTCCAACTCTGTCCACATAAGACGAACAGGCGGCCGTCTGCTGGCCGGTGCGACGACACTGATGCTCTCCGCCGGCCTGCTCGCGGTAGCCGGTCAGACCGCCTCGGCCGGATACCGGGCGGACGCGCCGATCACCTGGGCCTACACCGACAGCCACCGGCCCAGCAAGATCTACGTGGACGGTACCGGGGCCGGCCCGGTCGGTAGCTCGCTGGACGAGCGGGGGCGGAAGCACACCAGCCGTTCGTACTACACCTTCGACATCTCGCGGTACCGGTCCGCGACCGTCAGTGCCGCGACCCTGTGGGCTCGCGAGGGCCGCGCGGTCGACTGCGCGCAGCGACCGCCGATCGAGGTGTGGCGGACCGAGGACCGCTCCACCCGCTCGAACTGGAAGCGACCCCCGGCCGACACCGCGCTGCTCGGACTCGAAACCCGCTCGATCAGCGGGGTCTGCCCGCCGTACAACGTCAGCTGGGACGTCGCGGACGGCCTGCGTCAGGCACTCACCGAGGGGCGCAGCACGCTCACCCTGGCCCTGCGACTGCCGGCCGAACTGGAAGGCGATCCCGCCCAGGGCCGCTGGCTCGACAGCGTCCGGATCGGCGTCGAATCCAACAGCCCACCCGACGTACCGAAGGACCTGAACACCTTCCCGGGCGGGCCGTGCGACAGCGTCGAACCCTACGTCACGTTGCCGGCCGGGACCGTGACGCTCTCCGCGACGTTCAGCGACCCGGACGCGAACGAGTGGGTGGACCCGACGTTCGCGGTGTGGCCGGTCGACGAGCCGCAGGCCCGGATCGAACGGCAGGCCGGCTTCGGCAACCAGTGGCTCGCACTCCCGGCCGCGGAACTCGGGCACGACCGGACGTACGGCTGGGCGGTCCGCGCCACGGACGCGGCGGGTGCGACCAGCGACTGGAGCCAGACCTGCTACTTCACGAAGGACAACGAGGCCCCGGCGCAGCCGCCGACGGTTGTCTCCGCCGACTATCCGGACGACGACGGCTGGTACGGCGGCATCGGCATCCCGGGTGAGTTCACCTTCGGCGCCAACGGAGTCGCGGACGTCGTCGGCTTCTACTACGGGTTGAAGAGTGCCCTTCCCGAGTACGTCGCGGCGGACGAGCCGGGTGGCACCGCCACGGTCACCATCACGCCGCAGAGTGCCGGCCCGAACTGGCTCACCGTCTACAGCGTGGATGCCGCCGGGAACCGGTCCGGCAGCGTGAACCACTACTTCCGGGTCAACGACAACGCGCCGGTCATCGAGGGTCAGCTGACCGAGGTGGGCCTGGTCACGCCGTTCGCGTTCCGGCCCGGGATGCCGGGCGTGGTGGAGTACCACTACCACCTCGACGGGGACGAGCCACAGACCGTGCCGGCCGGGCCGGACGGGGTCGCCACCGTCAGCCTCGTCGACAACCGGGGCGGCCAGCGAACCCTGACGGTCACCAGCCGGACCGACACCGGGCTGGAGGTAACCCGTACGGCGAGCTTCCGGGTCCCCAACGAGCCGTTCGTCACGTCGACCGACTACCCGTCGGGCAGTCCGTCCGGCGGGGTGGGTGTTCCCGGGGTCTTCACGTTCACCCCCCGGATGCCAGGAGTGGTGCAGTACCGCTACACGGTGACCAGCCAACCCGCGACGACGGTCGACGCCGACGCCCTCGGCCAGGCGTCGGTGACCTGGACCCCGACCAGGACCGGCCCCTTCACGCTCTCGGTGGTGAGCATCCAGGCCGACGGCACCGAGTCGCAGCCGGCGCGGTACACCATCTTCGTCGCCACCACGACAAGCTGATCTGACGGCACACTCGGCCCGCCGCTCCGGCCCGGACCGGCGGGCCGAGTCGTGTCGGTGGCCGCACCGCGGGTGCGCACTACCCGAGAGTGAAGCCGAGGGTCTGGGCCAGCACCATCGCCTGCTCGGCGTCGATGATCGCGCCGGCGCGGTCGACGGCGGTCGGGTCGAGCGTGCTGAGATCACTGCCACGCAGGTCGCAGCGGACCAGCCGGGTGCCCCGGAAGACCGCGCCGGAGAGGTCGGTGTCGGCCAGTACCGCCTCGGTCAGGTTCGCCCCGGCCAGGTCCGCCTCGCGCATCCGTACCCCGCGTACGGTGACGCCGCGCAGGTCGGCGCCGGACAGCCCGACGAACGACCAGTCGCCGCCGAGTACCGTCAGCGGGCGCAGGTCGCACTGGTCGAAGACGCTGCCGACCAGTTTGCAGCCGGTGAACTCGGCCTCGAAGAGGTTGCAGCGGCGGAACGTGCAGCGCAGGAACGCCGAGTCGGTGTGCCGGGAGGCGTTGAACCGGACGTTGCCGAAGGTGCAGTTCGTGAAGCTGACCTGCCGGCTGACCGACTCGGTCAGGTCGACGTCGTGGAACTCGCAGTCGACGTACGCCCGGTCGGTGAGTTCCTCGCCGTACCAGTCCTCGCGCCGGAAGATCTCGCCCCGGATCGGCTCCACCATGTGGTGACGCTAACCGACCGAGCCGACCTTCTCCGGGCGCGGCCCGGCGTACCGTGGGGATCATGCCGATGCCGAGCGATCCCGCACCGAGCCTTTCGGGCTACGCCGACCCGCAGCGCCTGGTCACCACCGAGTGGTTGGCCGAGCACCTGGGCACGGACGGCCTGGTGGTGGTCGAGTGTGACGAGGACGTGCTGCTCTACGAGACCGGACACATCCCGGGCGCGATCAAGGTCGACTGGCATCTGGAGCTGAACGACCAGGTGACCCGGGACTACCTCGACGCGACGGCGTTCGCCAAGCTGTGCGCGGCGAAGGGGATCGGCCGGGACGACACGATCGTCTTCTACGGCGACAACTTCAACTGGTGGGCCGCGTACGCGCTCTGGGTCTTCACCCTTTTCGGCCACGCCGACGTACGGCTGCTCGACGGCGGCCGGCAGAAGTGGGTCGCCGAGGGGCGGGAGCTGACCCGGGAGCGGACCGAGCGGGCCCCGGCCGACTATCCGGTACCGGTCCGGGACGACGCGCCGATCCGGGCGTACCGGGACCAGGTGCTGGCGCACATCTCGGCGGCCCGGCCGCTGGTCGACGTCCGGTCTCCCGCCGAGTACACCGGCGAGCTGACCCACATGGAGGCGTACCCGCAGGAGGGCGCGCTGCGCGGCGGCCACATCCCGGGTGCGGTGAACAAGCCGTGGAAGTCGGCGGCGAACGACGACGGCACGTTCAAGAGCCCCGAGGAGCTGAAGGCGATCTACGCCGACCAGCTCGGCCTCTCGCCGGACGACGACGTGATCGCGTACTGCCGGATCGGCGAGCGGTCGAGCCACACCTGGTTCGTGCTGCGCCACCTGCTCGGCTACCCCCGGGTCCGCAACTACGACGGCTCGTGGACCGAGTGGGGCAACCTGGTCCGGGCCCCCGTGGTGAAGGGCGACCAGCCGGGCGGCGTGGCCGGCTGACCGGGACTTCGGCATTGGCGCATGACCCTTCTGCTGGACACTCATGTCGTGCCGTGGGCCATCACGGGCGATGCGACTCTCGGCGACGAGTTCCTCGATCGGCTGCGCCACGCCCCGGACATCTTCCTTGCCCCGATCAGTCTGTGGGAGATCACCCTCAGGCAGAGCGCGGGAAAGCTTGCCGGCCCCCTGACCTGGCCGAGCGGGTGAGGGACATGGTGCGGTGGGCGAAGACCTCGTCCATGTGCGTCTGGGCCCACTGCTTCAGGCCGCGCATCGTCCGGAACAGCGACAGGCCCAGATCGGTCAGCTCGTAGGAGACCGTGACCGGCACGGTCGGTATCACGGTGCGGCTGATCAGCCCGTCGCGTTCCAGGGAACGCAGCGTCTGGGTGAGCATTTTCTGGCTGACGCCGGCCAGCAGACGCGACAGCTCGGAGTAGCGCATCGGTCGGGGGTCACCGGCGCAGTCGGGGCCGCTGCCCAGTGCGGCCAGGATCAGCACGACCCACTTTCCGGAGATCCGCTCGACCAGTTTGTGACTGGGACATGTCGTCAGGAAGGCGTCGTACTCCGCCTTGGCCTGGGCTATCTGCTGCGCCGCTCTTGTCGTCGCCATCGATCCGCTGCTCCAACCGCCGGGTGGGTTACGCACTTTGAGGTGCCTACTTCCTGATGGGAAGTTACCTCCCCATAGTGGGAACAGGCACCTGCCAGGCAACAGAACCGCCTGGCCTCCCTTCGAAAGCCAGAGGTACGCGCATGTCATCCATATCCCTGCCCGGCGGCACCTGGACACTGGGAGACCTGACGGTCACCCGGTTCGGTTACGGCGCCATGCAGCTCGCCGGCCCGTCGGTCATGGGGCCACCCGCCGACCACGACGGTGCCCTCGCCGTCCTCCGCGAAGCCGTCCAACTCGGCATCACCCACATCGACACCGCCGACGCCTACGGGCCGCACGTCACCAACCGGCTGATCCGGGCGGGGTTGCACCCGTACCCCGACTCGCTGCACATCGCGACCAAGGTCGGTGCGATCCGCGACCAGCAGGGCGGCTGGCCTCCGGCCCGTGACCCGGAGAGTCTGCGCCACGCCGTCCACGCCAACCTGGAGAACCTCGGCCTTGAGGTGCTCGACCTGGTCAACCTCCGGCTCGGCAATGCCAAGGGGCCGCAGCCCGGCTCGCTCGCCGAGGCCTTCGAGACGCTCGTCGAACTCCAGCAACAGGGCCTGATCCGGCACCTCGGTCTGAGCAACGCCACGCCGGAGCAGGTCGTCGAGGCGCAGGCGATCGCGCCGATCGTCTGTGTGCAGAACATGTACAACCTCGCGCACCGCCGGGACGACAACCTGATCGACGCGCTCGCCGAACAGGACATCGCCTACGTGCCGTTCTTCCCACTCGGCGGCTTCAGCCCGCTGCAGTCCTCGATCTTGTCCTCGGTGGCCGCCCGGTTGTCCGCGACGCCGATGGCCGTCGCCCTGGCCTGGCTGCTGCGGCGGTCGCCGAACATTCTGCTGATTCCCGGGACCTCGTCCACGGACCACCTGCGCGAGAACGTCGCCGGCGCGGGACTGTCGCTTTCTGCGGACGACATCGCCGAGCTGGACAAGATCGGCCAATGACGGAGTATCGGCCGCTGCCAGGACGTCCGCCGCTCTTCCGGTGACCGCCGTGTCGCCACCTCGGCGAGCTACGGCGGTCGGATCGGCCGGGTTGGGGGCCAGCGCCAGAGGCCCGGCGCGGGAAACGCCGGGCCTCTGGCGTACCTGGTTCGCTGCCTTCGGCAGTGGGGTCAGGGGCTGCTGCAGGTGACCGGTGGCCGTACTGCCGCCGCCCCACTGTCGCTGCCGTTGAGCAAATCGGGAGCTTGGCTCACCGTCCCGGCGGAGGGTTAGGCGATTTGCCGGAGGTCGCTGCCGTAGTCGAAGATGATCCGCATCCGGGCACCCAGCGCTCGTGCGTACCGGCTTAGGGTCGCGACCTCGTTGGCCTCCAGATCGCCGTTTTCGATCTGACTGACCCGGCCGGGCGTGATTCCCATCAGCTCGGCCACCTGCCGCTGAGTGAGCCCGAGACGCTTACGCTCCTCCGCTAGGTGGAACGCGCTGATCCATGCCTCGGTGCGGGCGCGCTCCATTTCGAGCGCGTTGTCGTTCCCGTCGTGCAACTCGGCACGGATGTCGTCCCAATCATGGAAGTCGCTCATCAGCCCTCCCTCCGCTTCCTTTCGAAGGCGAGCCAGCCTTCGTACGCGATCTCGGCGACCGGGACCGCCTCCTTGTACCATTGCGACCAGTCTCCGGCCTTGTTGCCGGCCACCAACAGCACCGCCTGCGACCAGGGATCGAAGACGAACAGAATCCGGATAGCGACGTCCCGCCCGGATCTCGGCCGCAGCTCCTTGAGATTGCTGATGTTCGAACCTCTGAGCGTGTCGACCAACGGACGCCCCAGCCCCGGACCAGTGTCAGCGAGCATGTCGATCGCCACGTTGACAGACCGGTACGTTGCTGGATCAGTCTGGCGGAGCGACCGCAACCAGTCGCGGACATCGCTGGTCGTCCTGATCGCCCAGCGGCGGGCGGGGACGTGAGGCATGGGGTAACTATAGCTCGAGCTATACCTTGAGGCAGTATGTGAACCGAGAAACGCAAATCGAGGCGGAGATTTGCCTCGATGGGTGGAGCCGGGGACCCGAGCACCTGCGGCCAGAGGCCCGGGCGTACGTCGCCCCGGGCCTCTGGCGTACCTGGTTCGCTGTTTTCGGATGGCAGGTCAGGGGCTGCTGCAGGTGACCGACGGGGTGGCCGAGCTGCCGCCGCCGACGAACCCGAACGAGGTGCTCTGCCGGGGTTGCACGGTGCCGTTGTGTCCGACGTTGCGGACCGTCACCGAGCTGCCGCTCTGGCTCAGTTGGCCGTTCCAGAGGTTGCTGATGGTCTGGCCGCCGGGCCAGGTCCACCGGACGGTCCAACCGTTCAGCGTGGAGTTGCCGCTGTTGGTGATCGTCACCTCGGCCTGGAATCCGCCGCCCCAGCTGCCGATGGTGCGGTAGCTGGCCGTGCAGCCGGCGTTGCCGGCGGGCGGGGTGGTCGGCGGGTTACCGGGCGGCGTGGTGGGCGGGTTGCCCGGCGGGGTGGTCGGCGGGTTGTTCGGGCCGCCGTCCGGCGCCACGGCCCGACCGGTGGTCGGCGAGATCATGCCGGGGCAGAGGTTCCGGTTGCTCAGGTTTGCCACGATCTGCGACACCGCGTTGATCGTGCTCTGGTAGCCGTCGTGCATCAGGATGACGCCGCCGTCCTGCAGGTTGTTCGCCGCCTGCACGATCTGGGCGGTGCTGGCGCCGTTCCAGTCCTGGGAGTCCACCGACCAGAGCACCTCGGTGAGGCCGTACTGGGCCTGGACCGAGCGCAGGGTGGCGTTGGTCTCGCCGTACGGGGGCCGGAACAGTCTCGGGGTGACGCCGGTGGCCTGCTGGATGGCCTGCTGGGTCTGGCTGATCTCCGAGGCCATCTGCTGCTGGCTGAGCTGGGTCATGTGCGGGTGTGACCAGCTGTGGTTTTCGACCCACATGCCGGCATCCCGCTGGGCCCGGGCCAGTGCGGCGTTCTGCTGCACCCGCTGGCCCATGTTGAAGAAGGTGGCCCGGGCGCCGGCTGACCGCAGCGCGTTGAGCAGGGCGGTGGTGGTGCCCGGGTTCGGGCCGTCGTCGTAGGTCAGGGCCACGTAGCCGTTGCACGCGGCCGCGGCGGCGGGCTGCGCCGGAGCGCCGACGGTCAGGGCCACGACACCGCTGGCGACGGCCAGGGCAGAGGTCGCGAGCGTGACGGCCAGGCGTCTCACGAATCGGGGTGGTTGGGACATCTGGACTCCTCGGAGAGGACGGGACGGTGGGCCACCGGTGGCGGCGGTGGTGGGGTGATCACGGCAGGCGGCGGCGTCGGGAGGGTGGTGCGGACGGTTCGCCTCGTCGACCACACATGACCGGGCTCCGTGATCGCATTGAAATATTTCGTAGTATCGCTTGAAACAAATCAGCGAGCAAGAGTAGATGGCGATCGATCTATTGGGGTGCTGGACAGGACTGCGTCCAGGCTGCTCACGGTCGTGAGAATCCGGTCGTCGCCCGGCTGGCGTGGTGACGGCGGCGGGGGCAGGTGGCAGCACGGTCGGGCGGGCGACACGGCCCGGACCGCGCACGGGCAACCGGGTGCCAACCGAGAGTTCCGGAAGACTTCCGGCAGGCCGGCAGGCATTCCGGCCGGCAGCCGCTCCGGCGCACCAGAGGGCAGGTGGTCAGGCGCTCAGGCGCTCAGGCGATCGGGTTGGTCAGGCCGGCAGGACGCGACCGAAGAAGGCGAGCGCCTCCCGGACCACCTCGGCCCGGGTCTCGGCCCGCAGCGCGAAGTCGTAGTGACCGGTCGCCGGCAGCGCCCGCGCGGTGGCACCCGGGATGTGCTCGCGGTAGACCAGCGCGCCCGTCGCGCCGGGCGCCTGGTCGTCATCCTCGCCCCAGAGGCTGTGCACGGGCACGCTGATCCGGCCGAGGCTGGCCGGGTCGCAGACCATCCCCAGCACCGGTGCCAGTTGGAACGCACATCGGACCCGGTCGTCGGCGACGTCCACCCCGCAGGCCGACATGCTGACCGCGTACGCCAGGGCCGGATCGTGCCGCCGGATCTCCTGGATCAGGTTGGGGTACTCCGGCAGCGCTGTCTGGTCGGGCTCGTCCAGGAGCCGGCGGTAGCGACGTGGCGAGATCCGGGCACCGACCAGTCCCGCCACCGTGTAGCCACCGAGCGAGTAGCCGGCCGCGCCGACCCGGGTCAGGTCGATCCCGGGGTCGTCGGCGAGCGCGTCGAGCACGATGGTGAAGTCCCGAGGCCGCTCCCAGACGAAGCTGAACCCCAACGCCACGTACGGCTCGGACGCGGTGTTGCCGTGGTGGTCGACTCCGGCGACGGCGTACCCGGCCCTGGTCAACGCCTCGGCGAGCCAGCCGAACTCCTGCGCCGCCCCGCCGGTGCCATGCGAGAAGAGCACCAGCGGGGCCGGGTCGGTGCGGGCCGGTCGCCACAGCGTGGTTCGGACCGGACGGGGTGCGCCCGGCTCGGTCCAGTGCGCCCGGTCGACATCGACGAGTGGCAGTGTCTCCGGCATGCCCGGCAGGTTAGCGACCCGCCGCCACCCACGCCCCGGTCGCCGTCGTCAGCCGTCGGTCACCGCCCGCCGCAGACCCGTCAACCCGGGTACGTCGATCCGCCGCCGTACCGCACCGGTGTCCGGGTCGGCGACGAGCAGGGCGTCGGGCTGGCCGACGTACACCACGGAGCCGTCGGCGGAGTGGGCGAGTCCGCGTACCTCGGCCGGGACGGACCACCGACCGACCGTGCCCTCGCCGGCCAGGGCCGGCACCGCGACCACCTCGCGACCGGCCGCGACCAGCAGGATCTTCGGCCCGGCGAAGGTGGCGAAGGCGGTGGTGGAGGCGCTGACACCGGTCGGCGGCTCGAACCGGACGGTCCGGCTGACCACAAGCTCGTCCGCGTTGATCACCGCCATCGTGCCGCTGCCGGCGTCCACCACGTAGAGGGTGCCGTTGCCCGGATCGGCGGTGATCGTGTGCCCGGGGCCGGGCCGCTCGCCGAACGGCGCCGGCAGGTCGACGCAGTACGCCCACCGTTCGGTGAGGCTCAGCGTGTGCACGAAGGCGTGCACGTGCGGACCGTCCCGCCGCGCCCCGGCGACCCGGTCCCGGGTGTGTACGTGCTCCGGCTGGTGCGTGTAGAGGGTGAAGAGTCGCCGCCGTCGCTGGTCGTACACGGCCTGCCGCCCCTCGCCGCGCATCTCCTCCTCGGCGCCCGGCGGTATCACCGACTTGGTCCGGGTGACCAGCGGTTGGAGTTCGCCCGAGGCGAGGTCGACCAGCCGGACCCGGTAGCGGTCCGGTGCGGTCGGCGGCAGGTAGTCGAGAACGAACAGCGCGCTGCCGGTGTCGTCGAACGCCTCCGGTTCCAGGTTGCCGGGCAGCTCCAGTCGGTGCCGTTGGCCGGCACTGTCCATGACCACGATCGTGGTCCGCTCCCGGGGTCCCGGCCGGTACGGGTCGTGTCCCGGCCCGGCGTCGGTGGCGAGCGCGACCAGCCCACCGTCCGACGAGGTGACCCGGACGGCAAGGTCACCGGTCACGCTGCCGCCGCTGACCACCGCCCCGTCCGGCAGCCGGTGACTGGTCAGCCGGGTGATCGCGCCGGCCGCCGCACGGTCGGCCCGGACGAGTCGCCGGTTGTCCCCGCTGAGCACCCCCGGGGCGGGCGTGACCAGCAGTTTCCCGGTCGCGGCGTCGACGGCGGCCAGCGCGCCGCCGGCCGTCTCGACCACGAGCACGTCGCCGGTGGCTGAGTTGGTGCCGGCGGTGCCCTGCTCGCCGGCCGTACGTCGGCAGCCGGTGATGGTCAGTACCGCGCCGGCGCCGGCTGTCGCGCCGACCAGTCGCAGCAGCTCACGTCGGGTTGTCATGCCGGGTAGAGGCGTGACGTGTCGACGTGGTTCCGGTCGATGTTCCACCGGGTCACCTTGGGGGGTGCCCGCCCCGGGACCGACGACGGTTGCCGCCGAGGTCGGCCCCGAGGCGGGCGCGGGTGATGAGCAGGCGTGGGTTGACCCAGGCGAGGAACCGGGCGTGCAGCAGCTTCGGGTCCGGGCCAGGATCAGGGTTGAGTCGGTAGAGGTCCTCGGTCGCGGCCTGCAGTGCGGCGCCGAGGTAGACGAAGAGACTCAACGGGTCGGCGTAGTAGTCGAGCGGCAGCAGGGTCCGCGCGGCCAGGCAGGGCCAGTCGGTGGCGCAGGCCCGGCAGAGCCAGATCGGCCGTACCGGAATGTGCGGTGGGGGCGGCGGTCCGGGTGACTTGCCGCCGTTGTTCATCCGGTGCCCCGGGCCCGGTGGGCCTGTGCGGGAGTCAGCCGGCCGGCACGGCCGATCTGATGCATTCCGGAGGGAGAATTCCACCACGGGCGTTCATTTCTCGGCCAGGGCGTGGGAAACGCGCGCAGCGCATTCGGCATTCTCACCCGGCCGATCGCCGGTTGGTCCGCAGCGGTGGGCGGGAACGGCATCGGCGTGGTCCCGACGAGGTCCGGACAACGCCACCGCAGCCCACATCGGCAGTACCGCCACCAGCGCCGCCAGTCCCGGCGATGCCGTGGCCACCAGGTCACCCCTTCCCGGGTACGACGTGCCATGTCGCCGCCCTCCTTCCGCCCGAGATCTGCTTCGTGGTGGACGCGGGGCCGCCCCGGGGAAAGGGGGGAAGGGGTTCTCCGGGACGGCCCCGCGCGGTTCCGCCCGTCCTATTCACACCCCGAGCGGTTCCGCTGACTTCCACTCTGGACAAGCGCCATCAGTTGCGATAGATGTTTGGTGCGTTCGTCGCGGAGTTGTCGGATCTGGAATGGGTCGTGTGGCGATCTGTGGCGGGCTGTGGAGTTGATCTTTTTGGTGTGGAGGAGGAGCAGATGGTGACCGTGGCCCAGAATTCCTTGATCGCCTTTATCGTCGACGAGATTCGCCGGGCGAGACTGTTGGCGGAGATGACCCAGGAGGCGTTCGGTCGGGGCATAGGCTTCTGCGCGTCGCAGGTCAGCGCGGTGGAGAACGGCACCCGGTCGCTGAGCCTCGAATACGTCCGGGGCGCCGACGTGGCGCTGAAGACCGGCGGCCTCTTCGAACGCATGGTGATCCGACTCAAACTCGACGGCGACCCCGGCTGGTTACGCGAGCGGATCGAAATCGAGCAGAAGGCCGAGGCGCTTCGGTGGTTTGAAAACGCCATCATCCCGGGACTGTTGCAGACCGAGGCGTACGCCCATGCCATCTTCGCAAGCGCCAGAGTGCTCAGCGCCGACGAGGTGGCCGAGCGGGTTGCCGGCAGGATGGAGCGCAAGTCCATCCTCAGTCGTGCGAAGCCGCCGCAGATGATGGTGGTGTTGGATGAAGGTGCGCTGCACCGGCCGGTCGGTGGGCCGAAGGTGATGCATGACCAGCTGCTACACCTGGCGACGGTGGCGGCGGAGATGCCAAACGTCTGGGTGCAGGTCGTACCAACCGAGGTCGGCGCCTACGCCGGCCTGACCGGGCCTTTTGTCATAGCCACGCTGCCAGGTGACGAAAACCTTGCCTACCTCGACAACTACCTCGAGGGCATGGTGGTGCACGACCCTACGGAGATAACGTCGATGGTCAAGGCGTGGGAGTTGATCCGAACCGAGGCGCTACCGCACAAGCAGTCGATGCAGTTGATATTGGAGGTGGCGGAGAGATGGAGCTGACCGGGGCGACCTGGCGGAAGAGTACGCGTAGCAATGGGCACAGCGGAGACTGTGTCGAGGTGGCGGACAACCTGCCGGGGATCGTCGGGGTGCGGGACAGCAAGGACCCGACCGGTCCGGCGCTCACCTTCGAGCCTCGGGCCTGGCGTGCCTTCGTTCGTACCGTCGTTTCCGCCTGACCGAGCACGGGCGTTCGTAGCCGCACCACCAGTCGACCAAGCTGATAGCAGAGGTGGCGGAGAGATGGAGCTGACCGGGGCGATCTGGCGGAAGAGCACGCGCAGCAACGGGTCGAGCGGCGACTGTGTCGAGGTGGCGGACAACCTGCCGGGGATCGTCGGGGTGCGGGACAGCAAGGACCCGACCGGTCCGGCGCTCACCTTCGAGCCCCGGGCCTGGGGTGCCTTCGTTCGTACCGTCGTTTCCGACTGACCCGCCCCGAGGCGGTGCCTGCCTATTCCTGACCGAGTGCGTACTCGACGGCCTGCCGAAGGCTCCTCGGTGGGCGCCCGAGCAGGCGGTGCAGGTCGTCGGTCTGCCGCTCCAGCATGCCGGAGCGGGCCAGGCCCATCAGGAAGCCCAACGGTCCCGGGATCCCTTCGGCCGCCTCCCGGTGTTCGACCGGTGATCCGGTGACCTCGGTCAAGGTCTCGGCGAGCTGCGGATACGTCCACAGCGGCCCGGTCAGGTCATAGCCGCGACCCAGGTACGTGTCGTCGGTCAGGACGTTCACGGCGGCCTCGGCGAGATCCGTCCGGAGTGCGGTATTGAGGCCACGGCCGCCGGTGCCGCCGACCAGGGTGCCGGACTCGACCGCATCGCGGAGACCCGGGTTGACGAATCCCTCGGTGTAGAACGGGTGCCGCAGCATGGCGTACCCGATCCCGCTGTCGACGATCGCCCGCTCGGTGGCGTGGTGGGGCGCGTTCAGACCCTCGCCACCGCGATCCGCGCCGAGGAAACTGGTGTACGCGATGGCCTGTACGCCAACTGTCACCGCGGCGTCGACCGCGGCGAGATGCTGCCGGGTACGGCGGTCCGGGGCAAGTTCGGGTGACGAGATCAGTAGTAGCCGTTCCGTCCCCCGGAACGCGGATTCCAGGCTCGCCGGGTTGTCGTAGTCGCCGTGTCGTACGTCGACGCCGAGCGCGGCCAGATCGGTGTGCCGGGCCGGGTCGCGTACGGCGGCGACGACCTGGTCGGCCGGCAGACGGGTCAGGAACTGGGCGATGACCAGCCGGCCGAGTGCGCCGGCGGCCGCCGAGACGACGATCATGTGTTTCCTCTGCTGGGCGACGGGTGCTGGACGACGGGTTGCCGGCGTGCCGCCGTGGCTCGGGCGGCCTGCGGGTTGGTTGATCACGTAAGGCGTGGCCGGCTGGGGAGCCTGTCGCAGAATCGGTTGGCGTGGCTTCTGTCCCGGTAAGTGATCTTTGTTGATACTTGATAGGTGGCTAAGGGGTTCAAGGTGGTGGATCGGGGGCAGCAGTTTCTGCTGCCCCCGAGTCTGTTGGACTGGTTGCCGGCTGATCATCAGGTGTGGTTCGTGATCGACGCGGTCGCGTCGATGGACACGACGGTGTTCACCTCCCGGGCCAGGCTGGGTGGGGCAGGGCAGGCGCCGTATGACCCACGGATGCTGTTGGCGTTGTTGATCTGGGCGTATGCGGGTGGGGTGACCTCGTCACGGCAGGTCGAACGTCGGTGCCGGGAAGACATCGCGTTCATGGTGATCTCCGGACTGGCCCGGCCGGACCACGCCACGATCGCCCGGTTCCGCAAGGACCACGAGGCGGCGTTCGAGACCCTGTTCACGCAGGTCCTGATGTTGTGCGGACGAGCGGGGATGGGCGGGCTGGCCCATATCGCGATCGACGGGACGAAACTCGTGGCGAACGCGTCGAGGAACGCGACCTGCGACGGCGAAGCACTACGGAGCATGGTGCGTCGACTGTTGGCCCAGGCGGAGGCCGATGACACCGTCGAAGACGAACATCAGGGGCCGGACAATGGGAACGATCTGCCCCCGGACCTGCGTGATCCGCAACAGCGGGCCGCGACGATCAACAGGTTGCTCGCCGACGCGGCTGTTGATCCCGACCCCGACCGGGCGAAGGCACGCACGTCGGCGGCCCGCCGGTTGAACCGCACGGTCGCACTCTGCGACGACCTCGCCCGCCGGCAACATAGCGCCTCGCAGCCGGTGCTCGACAAAGCCCGAGCCCGGCTGGCCAAGGCCCAGGACCGGCTGGCCCGCACCACCGCCCAGATCACCGCCACGAACCAGGCACGGCAGGCCCGCGATAAGGAACTCGCCGCCAACGGGCGGGCGTTGCCCGGCACCCGTCCCGTCCCGGTCGATCAACACGCCCACGTCCGCGCCGCCGTCGCGAGTGTCCAACGCGCCACCGCACGCCTGAACGAGAAGACCGCCGCGATCACCGACAACACCATGAAAGTCAACCGAACCGATCCTGACTGTCGGCTCATGCCCCGCCACGACGGCGGGTTCATTCCCGCCTACAACGCCCAACTCGCGGTGACCGCCGACCATCTCATCCTGGCCGTGCACCTCACCCAGGACACCAACGACGTCGCACAGGCCACCACGATGATCACCAAGACCGAAACCGCCGTGAACCTGCTACGCGACGAAACCAACCAGCCCACACTGACCATCGGCACCCTGCTCTTCGACGCCGGCTACAACAGCGACGCCAACCTCACCACCCCCGGCCCCGACCGGCTCATCGCCCAAAGCACCCGCCGTCGCCCCGCCGGCACCGCCCCACCCGAACAACCACCACCCCACGCCCCCGCCCGCGACCACATGGCCTGGCGACACACCACCACCGAAGGCAGAAACCTCTACCGCAAACGCGGAAGCACCGTGGAACCCGTCAACGCCCACCTCAAAGACCGCCGGGGACTACGCCGCCTCGCCCGCCGTGGACTAACCGCCGCCACCGCCGAACTCCACCTCGCCGCCGCCGTCACCAACCTCCTACGCCTCCACAGCCGCACCGCCACCACCTGACCAACCACCAACAGGTGCGGGCCGGCGCCCAGCGCCGGCCCCCACCCACAACCCACCCAGCCCACGCCACCAATTCCGCGACAGGCTCTGGGGCAGGCCGACGATTACGTGATCATGGATCGCCGACCCGGGGGCGCGCCACCGGATATCCAGTGGACGGCCACTGCTACCGCATGTTTCCCTATAAGCCCCCGACGGGGGTAGATTAGGGAACGATGAGTAATGAAATGTACTCGGTGGAACAGGTGGCGGAGCGGCTCGGCCTGCACGTCCGCACCGTGCGCGGCTACATCCGCACCGGCCGGCTCCGGGCGGTACGGATCGGCAAGCAGTACCGGATCAACCGTACGGATCTCGACGCGCTGACCGGCGGGCCGGGGTCGGGGTCGGTGCCACCCGCCGGGCGCTCACCGGTCGAGGTGTCGAGCATCGTGCAGGTCGACGGTGTCGACCGGGCCGCCGCCGACCGGCTGGGCACGTTCGTCCTGGCGACGGCGAACACCGCCGCCGACCCGGCCCACCCGCTGCGCGTCCAGACCGTGCACGACGAGGAACGGAACCGGATGAAAATCGTGATACTCGGCGGTGCCGCCGACACCGCCGATCTGCTGCGGCTGGTCGAGTCGGTGCTTGCCGGCGACAACGGGCTGCTTGCCGGCGACAACCGCCCGTCCGACCTCGCCGGGGAGACCGGCGGCGGGGAGGCCGGCGGTGCCTGACGTGATCCAGGAACGGGCCGGGGTCCAGGTGCTGGTCTGCGACCCGGCCGGGCCGCCGGTCGCCACCGAACAGGACGCGCTGGACCTGATCGGCGCGGCGTTCCTCGGCGCCGAGGTGGTGGCGGTTCCGACCGAGCGTCTCGACGAGCAGTTCTTCTCACTCGGTACCCGGTTCGCCGGCGAGGTCATGCAGAAGTTCGTCAACTACCGGCTGCGGCTGGTGGTGGTCGGCGACATCTCCCGACACCTCGCCGACAGTTCGGCGCTGCGTGCCCTGGTGCAGGAGTCGAACTCTGGCGGCCACGTCTGGTTCGTACCCGATCTTGACGCGCTCGACGCGCGGCTCCGGGCCGCCAGCGCCCAGCCGCCTCCGAGGCCGGCATGACGATGCACCCCGACGAGATCGACGTCGGTCAGGACCTTGTCGCGCGGCTGGTCGCCGGGCAGTTTCCGCAGTGGGCGGAGCTGCCGCTGTGGCCCGTGCCGACCGCCGGCACCGTCAACGCGCTCTACCGCCTCGGCGACAATCTTGTCGTACGGCTGCCCCGGGTCGCCTGGGGCGCGGACCCCGACCTGACCGAACGTGACTGGCTGCGCCGGCTGGCCCCGCACCTGCCGGTCGCCATCCCCACCCCGGTCGCGACCGGCCAGCCGACCGACGAGTACCCGTGGCCCTGGCTCGTCCTCGACTGGCTGGCCGGCACGAACCCGGTCCCCGGCCGACTCGTCGACCCGACCGGCCTGGCCGCCGGGCTCGCGGAGTTCGTCCAGGCGTTCCGCGAGGTGGACATCCCGGACGGGCCGAAGGCGTACCGGGGTGGGCCGTTGACCGGCCAGGACCCGCACGTCAGGAAGGCCCTCGCGGAGCTGGCCGGGACGATCGACGCGTACGCGGCCGGCGCGGTGTGGGAGGCGGCCCTGGCCGCACCCGCCTGGACCGGTCCGCCCACCTGGGTCCACGCGGACCTGATGCCCGGCAACCTGCTGACCACGGTGGATGGCCGGCTCGGCGGCGTCATCGACTTCGCCACGGTAGGGGTGGGTGATCCCGCCTGCGACCTGATCGTCGCCTGGAACCTGCTCCCCGACGGGGTACGCGACGACTTCCGGTCGGCGGTCGACGTCGACGACGCCACGTGGGCGCGGGCCCGGGGCCGGGCGCTCGCGATCTCGCTGATCGCCCTGCCGTACTACCGGGACACCAACCCACGGTTCGCCGCCGAGGCGCGGTACACCATCAACGAGATCGTCGCCGAATACCGGCACGGTGCCGTATGACATGGCTCGGCGTTGGTCGGTCGGTCCGTACGTCTTGATCGTTGCCGAGTCTGCTGCTTGGCTGACCGACATGACTGACCTCGGACCGGTTGCCTGGCCCCCGGAGCCGATCCGGACCGAGCGGCTCGTACTCCGTGGGTCCGAGGCCCGGGACCGGCCGGCGTTCGTCGAACTGCTGGCATCGCCGGAGGTGCACACCTACCTTGTCGCGCGGCTGGTCGCCGGACAGTTTCCACAGTGGGCGGGGCTGCGGCTGCGACCGGTGCCGACCGCCGGCACCGTCAACGCGCTCTACCGCCTCGGGGACAACCTTGTCGTACGGCTGCCCCGGAGGGACGCACGGCGCGCGCCGCCCGGTCGGGGAACACGGCTCGTCTCACCGTCCCGACGATCTGACGTCCTCGCCGGTGTACCGGGCTTTTGCCGCATCGGGGCCGTCACATCTGCCTGTCGGCGCGAGCGCGGGTGGCGACAAGGGTAGCCAGCAGGCGCAGCGCCTCGGCGCTCGCCGAGCCGGGCTCGGCGTGGTAGACGACCAGCTGCTGGCCCGGGGTCGCCCGGACGTCGAAGGCCTGCATGCGCAGCGTCATCGGGCCCACCTCGGGGTGGCGAAACGTCTTCCTTTCGAGCTGCTTGCCACGAACGTCGTTCTGTCGCCAGAGGGTCCGGAAGCGGGCGCTGCGCGCGAGCAGTCCCTCGCAGACCTGGGTGAGGCGCGGGTCGCCCGGCCAGGAACCGAGCGCCAGTCGCAGACCAGCCACGGTGTTGGCGGCAGCAGTGGACCAGTCCGCGTAGAAGGTGACGGCATCGGGATCGCAGAAGACGATCTCCGCGAGGTTGCGCGACGTCGGAAATCCGCCGAAGAGTGCTCTCCCGAGGCTGTTGCCGGCGAGAACGTCGTACGCACGCCCCAGCACCAGTGCCGGATTGTCCGGCCACATATCCATGAGTTGCAGGAGCCCGGGATCGACCTGCTCGACCGGACCGGAATTACGCTGCGGGCTCAGGCCGGCCAGCCGGAACAGGTGGCCGCGGCCGTCCTCGTCGAGCCCCAGCGCGGTGGCGAGGGCATTGACGACCTGGGGTGAGGGATTGCGCTCGCGCCCCTGCTCCAGCCGGATGTAGTAGTCGACGCTGACCCCGGCGAGCAGGGAGATTTCCTCCCGCCGCAGTCCGCTGACCCGACGCTGGCCGACGGCGGGGAGGCTCACCTGCTCCGGGGTTACCCGGGAGCGGACGCTGCGTAGGTAGGCGCCGAGAGCAGAGGCGGTCATGGCGCCACGCTACGAGAATTTTCGCCGGTGGTCCTGGGTGGGTGGCACCCAGGACCACCGCTACCTGGCATCCACCACGCCCCCGAGACATCGTGATCACGGGAACGGAACCCGCTCCGCCGGCAGACAGGCCAACGGCCGCGCCGGTGATCACACCATGGAGAAGGTTATGACGACCGACGACACACCGGCCGCCGTTGTAGCGGCACTGCAGCGGCGGTGGATCTTTGAGTGGGACCGCCGGGAAGGTGACCCCGCATTCGACTTTGAGGCCAACCTCGCTGGTTACTACGACCTGGACAGCGATGACGTCATTCTGTTCGACGACTTCGACCCGCAGCGACGCGTACTGCGCAGCGCAAGCGAGTACGGGAAGGTCTTCGCACCGGCGTTCACCCAGCTGCGCACCGCCGAACACGCCATCGAGCGGGCACCAGACGTGATTGTCTCCGGTGACCTCGCCGCGACGCAGATGGTCTTCATCGCACGCCTGACCGCTGCCGACGGCTCGATCATGGGCACGAGGGCCATCAACTCCCAGATCTGGCGCAGCGGCGACGACGGTCGCTGGCGCATCGTCCGAGATCACACCTCAGTCGAGCAGATTCCCGCCGGCGAGGCGGAACACGCGATGCGCACCCTTCCTCGCAGCTGACGCGCACCAGGCGGCATCGGTGGCGCGGCCAACCTTGACGCGGCCCGTCCCCAGACGCGCCTGCCTGCTCGGACCCTCCGTGCAGCCTGTCGATTGCAATCAACACAGGCTGTTGAGGGCGTCGGCGGAGGGACTGCCCGGCTCTGCCTGGTAAGTGATGATCGTTTGGTCTTCGGCGCCGGCGATCGAGAGTGCTTGGCGTCGAAGCGTCAGGGGGCCCACGAGCGGATGCACGAACCGCTTGATCTCATTCCGTACCGGTCGCACGTCATGGTTTTCCCAGAGACGCCGGAAGTCGCCGTCCATCAGCATCGAGGAGATGAGTTCGGCAGTCGCGGGATCGCGCAGGTCCCCCTCTGCGCGCAGCGCGGCGGCGGTCTGTACGGCGATCTCCTGCCAATCGGGCAGAAGGCCGCGGACATCATTTTCGAGGAACACGTCCCGGACGAGGTTACGCCCAGGCGTGTACATCGGCGAGAGCGCCATGGCGAGCTTGTTGGCTGCCAGGACGTCGAAGCCGCGGTTGCGCACGTACGCCGGGGTCGTGCCCCAGGAATCGATCAGCTGCCGGACGTCCTCGCCGACCTCGCGGTGCCTCTCGACCGCCTGAGCCGGGGCGGCCAGCGCGTACAGGTGCGCGGTCTCGTTCCGGTCCAACCGCAGGGCGGTCGCCAGGGCGCGCAGCACCTGGGTCGAGGGGTTGCGATCCTTCCCCTGCTCCAGCCGGGTCAGGTAGTGCTGGCTGATCCCCGCGATGCGGGCCAACTCGTCTCGGCGCAGGCCGGGCACGCGCCTGCGCCCCAGGGACCGCACACCCGCCTGGTCTGCCGTGACCCGTCCGCGACGCGCCTGCAGAAAGTCGCCGAGGAGGTTCTGACCGCTCACACGTCGCAGCGTAACCCTGTCAGGGTGCTGGCAGCCCACGCTGGGCTGACGGATCGTCATGGCATGAAGACATGGTTCATCACCGGCGCGTCCCGCGGCTTCGGCCGGGCCTGGGCCGCCGCCGCGCTCGCCAGGGGAGATCGGGTCGCCGCAACGGCACGCAACGAGCAGGCCCTCGAGGGTCTGGTCGAGGCGTACGGCGACAGGGTCCTGCCTCTCGTCCTCGACGTCACCGACCGCTCGGCCGTCTTCGCGGCCGTCTCCCGGGCCACCGAAGCGTTCGGCACCCTGGACGTCATCGTCAACAACGCCGGCTACGGCTTGTTCGGCATGATCGAGGAAACCACCGAGGAACAGGCCCGCGCCCAGATGGAAACGAACTTCTTCGGGGCTCTCTGGGTGACCCAGGCCGCGCTGCCAGTGCTGCGGGCGCAAGGCAGTGGTCACATCATGCAGGTGTCCAGCATCGGCGGCCTCGCCGCCTTCCCCACTCTGGGGCTTTACAACGCGTCGAAGTGGGCGCTGGAGGGCCTCAGCGAAGCCCTCGCAGCGGAGATCGCGCCGCTGGGTGTCAAGCTGACGATCGTCGAGCCGGGACCGTACGCCACGGACTGGTCCAACGACTCGGCCGTGCACACCGACCCCATAGCGGCCTACGAACCCGTGCGCGAAGCGCGCCGCGCCGGCGCGGCGGCCCGCACGCCTGCCGACCCCGCCGTCACGGCGCAGGTCATCCTGACTCTGGCCGACACCGCCCAACCACCCCTGCGCCTGTTCCTCGGCCCCTATCCGTACCCGGTCGCGGAGAAGGTGTACCAGGATCGGCTAGCGACGTGGCACGAGTGGCGCTGGCTCGCCGAGCAGGCAGTGCCAGCCCGAGAGGAGAAGGCGTGATCGAGCGTCAGCCCGGGCCCGTGCACATCGTCGGGGCAGGGCCCGGTGCGGCGCCGCGGTGGCACGCCGCTTCGCGGGCGCCGGCCACCCCGTCGGGCTCATAGCCCGACATCAGGAACGGCTCGACGCGCTGGCGGGGGAACTGGCCGCCGACGGCGTCGAGGTGCAGACGGCCGCCGCTGACGCGACCGACGCCGTGGCCCTGGCGGAGGCGCTGAACGCACTGGCGCACCGTCAAGGGCCGTCTTGATCGTTGCCGAGTCTGCTGGTTGGCTGGCCGACATGACTGACCTCGGCCCCGTCCCCTGGCCGCCGGAGCCGATCCGGACCGAGCGGCTCGTACTCCGTGGGTCCGAGGCCCGGGACCGGTCGGCGTTCGTCGAACTGCTGGCATCGCCGGAGGTGCACATCTACCTCGGCGGCCCTCGGCCGCGTGCCGAGCTTGAGCGGGAACTGCCCGAGGTGCCCGAGCGGTGGCCCGGCAGCTTTGTCGTGGAACTCGACGGGGCGATGATCGGCCAGATCCTGCTCAGGAGAGCAACGGGGCACCGCCGCCCGGCTGCCGTGGGAAAGGCCGACCTCGGTTACCTGTTCCTGCCCCAGGTGTGGGGCTCCGGGTACGCCGCCGAGGCGTGCGCGGCGGCGCTCGACTGGTTCGACGCGGTCCTCCCCGGCGAGCCGGTCATACTTACCACCCAGTCCGCCAACGTCAGCTCGATGCGGCTTGCGGCGAAGCTGGGGTTCACCGAGGTGGAGAGGTTCCAGGCCTGGGACGCCGAGCAGTGGCTCGGGCAGCGGCCCCCGGTCACGCCGGCCGCCTGAGTTCACGCTTCGGGGGTCGGTGGTCCAGGAGATCTGCTGCAACACGTCGAGCAACGATATGCCTACGCACGTGACTCAGACCGCGAGCACGAGCGCCACGTCGTTGACCGTGGATGGCCCTGCAGGGCCAACACCCGGCGACCTCGCTACTTTGGGTATTCGCCGAACAGATGAGGAAGGACACGTCGACGCACGCTCACGTCCGTGGACGCTGACGATCTCATGCGGGTATCGGCCCGATCTGGTTGTGTCAGCACCGGCCGCCGCTGCGCGCGGGGTTTCGATCGGGATTCGTGGGCGCTACCGCAGTTGGTCGCGGCGGCGGGTCAGGTTGGCGGTCTCGGCGGTGTTGCCGGCCAGCTCGATGGCTTTGTCGTAGGCCGCGCGCGACTGCTGACTTTGGCCCAGCCGGCGCAGCAGGTCGGCGCGGGTCGCGTGGTAGGCGTGATAGCCGGCCAGCTCGTCCTCAAGACGGTCGACGGCCGCCAGCGCCACCTCCGGTCCGTCGAGCTCGGCGACCGCGATGGCCCGGTTGAGGGCGACGATCGGCGAGGAGTCGAGGTGGACGAGTTGGTCGTAGAGGGCGACGACCTGTGACCAGTCGGTGTCGCGGATGTCGCGGGCGGAGGTGTGCACGGCGTTGATCGCGGCGAGGATCTGGTAGCGGCCCGGAGCCACGCCGGCGGCAGCAGCGGCGAGGCGCTCGCGCACGAGCCGGTGACCCTCGGCGATCAGCGCCTTGTCCCAGGCCCCACGGTCCTGCTCGTCGAGGGTGACCAGTTCGCCGCTGGCCGAGACTCGAGCGGTGCGGCGAGCCTCGGTGAGCAGCATCAGCGCCAACAGCCCGGCCACCTCACCGTCGTCCGGCAGGAGGGCACGGATCAGGCGGGTGAGCCGGATCGCCTCGGCGGTCAGATCGTGACGTACGGGATCGGTGCCGGGGCCGGTCGCCAGGTAGCCCTCGTTGAAGACCAGATACAGCACGGCGAGTACGCCGGAGACGCGTACCGGGAGATCCTCGGCGGCCGGCACGCGATAGGGGATCCGAGCCGCCTTGATCTTGGCCTTCGCGCGGGTGATCCGCTGCTCCAAGGTGGTTTCCCGCACCAGGAAGGCGCGAGCGATCTCGGACACGGTCAGCCCGCCGAGCATGCGCAGCGTCAGCACCACGCGGGCTTCCATCGCCAGCGCCGGGTGGCAGCAGGTGAAGATCAGCCGCAGCCGGTCGTCGTCGATGGCACCGAGAGGCTCGGGTGGGAGGTTGTCGTACACCATCTGAGCCTCCTTGTGCTTGTCGTCGCGCTTGTTCTCGCGCCTGATCCGGTCGATGGCCTTGCGAACGGCGGTGGTGGTCAGCCAGGCGCCGGGGTTGGGAGGTACGCCGTCGGCGGGCCACCGCTCCACGGCGGTCGCGAACGACTCGGCCGCTGCGTCCTCGGCAATGTCGAGGTCACCGAAACGCCGGGTCAGCGAGGCGACCACCCGGGCCCACTCGTCGTGGTGGGCCCGGGTGATCGCCTCCTCGACGTCGCTCACTGGAACGGCCGCACCTCGATCTTCCGATCGCAGACCTTCGACGCCTCGGCGGCGAGCTTGAGCGCCACATCCAGATCGGGGACCTCCCACACCCAGACGCCGGCGAGGTACTCCTTCGACTCCACGAAAGGCCCGTCGCTGAACACCGCCTGCTCGCCCCGGTTGTCGATGACCGTAGCCGCGTCGGTGCTTGTGAGTCCGCCCGCGAAAACCCAGTAGCCCTCGGCGATCAGTCGTTCGTTGAACGCGCTGATGGCAGGCAGCCTGTCCGTGCTGCCGGGATTGCTCTTGTCATCGATCACGGAAACCAGGTACTGCATTTGAAGATCAACTCCTCTGGTGTCAAGACAGCGTGGTTCGACGGTCAGGGATTTCAGGCCGTTGCATACCGCGGGCGCCCGGCCGGCCGGTAGACCTGGATCGTCACGCCCTTCGAGTCGACCCGCGACTCGACCAGGTCGAGCGCAAGATCTGGACCGGTCTCCGGGAACAGCCATCCGCCGCGCTCGAACCCATTCGGGTGGTCGTCCGTGGGGGCGCCGTTGTTCTGCATCACTCCATCAACGGAGATCTGGGTCATGGTCGTCAGCTTCATGGTCGCGGTTCCTTGCCTTGGCACCGCCCCTTGTCGGCGGCCTCACCCCTGCTACGAACACCACCACCCCGATCCGACACCCCTCCCGGACTTCTTTGCAGAATTTTCCGGGACGTCCGCGCATGCTGCAGAAGGCACGCCCGGCTTGCCGCAGCTCGGCACCATGCGTGAGTGGAGGGCCTCTTCGATGCGACAAATCCGTCACAACAGGGAATACTCCACAAATCGCGAACGTCGGGGCGGGCAACGTATCGCTGGCCCGCAGTAGCAGTTGCGCGGCACCGTGCGCCCGAACCGGCGGGCTGGACGGAGGAGGTGCACCGCAGCGTCGGCGAGCAACTCCCGGTGCTGCTGACCCGCTGGGAGGCCGAGCCACCCGCGGTGAGGTTCGTGCTGGCGTGCCTCGCCGGGTTGCATCCCCAGCACGGACGGCGGATCGGAGCCCAGGTCGACGCCATGGCGCGGGAGTTCCACGGCACCAGACCGGGCGCGTACCTGCTGCTGGCCGACGCGCTCGTCGACGGCCGGGACGATCAGGCGTTGGCGCTCGCGGCCGACATTCTCGCCTGGGCGGACGACCTCGACCCGGGCTGGCTCGATGCCGCCAACGTGCCCACCGCCGTGAAGGCGGGCCACGTGCTCGCCGACGGCGCGTTGCGCGCCCTCAACGTCGAGTAGCCGGCCCTCGGGTGCGAGGGGGATGCTGGCTAGCATCGTCGGCATGGCTACGCGGCTCGTTCAGATCACCATGAAGGCCCGGGACGACGCCGCGCTGGGCGGCTTCTGGGCGGAGGTGCTCGGCTGGGGAGTCTCCAGCGAGGGACCCGGCGTGACCAATCTCGAACCCGAGGGCTTCGCCTACCCCGACCCTGTCGCGGTCTGCCTCGACATCGTCGCCTCTGCGGAACCCAAGACGGTCAAGAACCGCGTCCACGTCGACCTCGCCACCACCTCGAAGGCCCACCAGGCGGAGTTGGTCGCGCGCCTGAAGGAGCTCGGCGCGACCCCCGCCGACGTGGGCCAGGGCGACGTCCCCTGGACGGTCATGGCCGACCCGGAGGGCAACGAGTTTTGTGTGCTGGACTGGCACGACCCGGTCCAGGACACCGGACCGATCGCCTCGGTGGTGGTCGACTGCGTGGATCCGCGCGCCATGGCCCGATTCTGGGGTGAGGCCACGGACTGGACCGTGCACAAGGTGACCGACCAGAGCGCGGTGTTGCGCTCCGCCCAGGGCGTGGGCCCGTATCTGCAGTTCCTCCGCACACCCGACGTGAAGACCGGGTGGAACCGGGTCCACCTCGACGTCCGCCCGTATCCGGGCGGCGACGTGGAGGCGGAGGTGGCCCGACTGCGGGCTCTCGGCGCCAGACCGATCGACCTGGACCAGGATGTCCCGTGGAAGGTCCTGGCCGACCCGGAGGGCAACGAGTTCTGCCTCCTCGCCCCACGCTGACCCGAACCCCCGCTCAGCACCGCCCTCAGTCCGGATTCCGCGACCCGCCCTGGTCGGGTGCGTCGAGCTTTGCCAGGAAGCGGAGGAAGTGCGGGTCGAAGCGGGCCGGGTCGGCGGCGTACACCTCGGCGGGTGACCACCAGCGGACCTGGCGGAACTCGCCGGCGTCCGGCGTGATCGGCTGGTCGCGACCGCACTCGACCGGAAACCAGAGGCTGACGTCGGTGTGCCCGGCGTCGATGCCGACGGTCCGGGTCACGGTGAGGAACACCGGCCGGTCCCGGAACCGCACCCGGTGACCGGCGCCATCGTCCTCCGGGGTGAGGCCCAGTTCCTCCGCCGCCTCCCGGCGGGCGGTGTACGCCGGATGCTCGTCCGGGTCGACGTGCCCACCCGGCGGCAGCCAGAGCTTCGCGTTGACGTGGTCGACCAGCAGCACACTGCCGTCGGCCGGATCCACCGGTACGACGTACGAGACCAGGTGCCGGTCCGGCGTCGCCGGCTTGACCCGGCGGAACACGTCGTCGGTGCCGCGCAGCCAGCGCAGCGTCTCCGACCGGTGTTCCTCCTCCAATCCGTCGCCGGGGACCAGCCCGGAGACGAGATCGTGCACCACCGCCACCGACTCACGCATCCGACGATCATGCACCAGATTGGCGGCGCCGGATCATCCGTTGTCGAACGGCAGGAACTTCTGCCAGGCGACACAGCCGGGGCGTTGTCCGCCGTTGAGCAGGAACTCGCGGGCGGCCTGTCGTACCAGGTCGAGCGGAATCTCCGAGTCGTGCGGAAACTCCCGCTCGCTGTTCATGTAGTAGTAGAAGACCTGGTCGTACCTGCTCGGGGTGCCCCGCCTGTACCAGTTGGCGCCGTCGCCGTTGAACCAGAGGCCGCCGACCCCGTCCTCCGCACTGACCGCCACGGCGAACTCGTGATCGGGGAGCCCGTTCGGCCGGGCTGGAATGATCACGTCATGGGCGACGACGACCGGACAGGCTCCGAGGAACTGCTGACCAGACGGTTCTCCCTGCGTCGTCCCACCCCGGCCGACGTCGACACGATCCACCGCATCCACCGCGACCCCGAGGCGTGCGCGCACAACCCCGGCGACATGCTTGCCAGTCGCCCGGAGGCTGAGGACCTCTACCGTCGGTGGGACAGTCACTGGCGGGAACACGGTTTCGGGTACTGGGTGATCCGCCCGCGTACCGCCGACGAGCAGGCCGCCAGCCTCGGCTTCTGTGGTCTCAAGGTGATGAGCCTCGCCGGTCGGGAGGTGCTGAACCTCTTCTACCGCCTCGACCCGGTCGCCTGGGGCGACGGCGTGGCCACCGAGGTCGCGACGACGGTCGTCGACTGGGCGAGCGTCCGGCTGTCGGGCCGCCCGATCGTCGCCCGCGTCCGGCCGGACAACGTCGCCTCCGCCACCGTTGCCGTACGGGCCGGGCTGCACCGCGCCCCGCACCTCGACACGGATGGGGAGGACGGCCTCGACTGGATTTTCACCAGGGGCTGGCCGGACGAGCCGTCGTCGCCGTTCCGCCACCGGTAGGGCTGCGCCTCGGCTGCCGCCGTTCCAGGGTTGCTACGGCAGTTCCAGGAACTCCCGTAGGGCCGTTTCGATGGCGGCCATGGTGGTGTGGGAGACGAAGCCGTGATTGTCGCGCAGGGAGGTCCGGTCCAGGATCTGCACGACACTGTGGATTCTGACGTACGCTCCGGCGAGCGGATCGTCGTCATCGAGGCGTACCGCGAGATGATTCGGGTGGGGTACGTCGCGGACGACGGTCAGTGCCCAGATGGCGAGTTCTTCGACGCTGTTGTACTCGTCGTTGCTGATCACCAGCACGCGGTGCTCGCTGCTGCCTCGCAGCAGGGTCCAGATCTGCCCCCGCCTCACCACTGGGAGTCACGGAGGGCGAGGTCGTTGCTCTCCTCGACCAGCGCCCGGTCCTCCTCGACCTGTTGGACGGACCGTCGACGCAGGTATTCCCCGTACGCCTGTGCTGCTTCCCGCTGGCGTGCCCGGCGTGCCTCTGGAAGGACGCGCCGGACAGCTTCGACAACGGCGGCGGACGCGTTGCCCCGGCTCTGCAGGTAGGCGGCGACGTCGTCCGGCACGCTGATGCTCAGCTTCACGGTCATACTTTCATCCTACCGGCTGGCGCCTCCTCTCCACGTGCCACGACGCGAGGGTGGCCAGGGCAAAAACGGCGGTGGCGGCGTACAGCACCGGCGGCAGGCCGACGGCGGAGCCGAGCAGACCGGCGCTGACCGCGCCGACCGGGGCGGCCAGCATGCCGACCGCACGCTGGGCGCTGCCCACCCGACCGAGCAGTTCCGCCGGCACGTGGCGCTGCCCGTACGCCGCCCAGAGGGCGTTCCAGCACGCGGTTCCGGCGGAGAAGAGGGCCAGGGCGACCGCCCCCGGCACCGGATGCCGGGCCAGCGCCAGTACGCCGATCGCGACCGTCTCGGCGACGAGTACCCCGCGCAGCGCCGGCAGCGTGCCGTACCGGGTGCCGAGCCGACCGGCGACCAGTCCCCCGCCCAGCGAGCCGACCACCGCCGCCGCCATGAACAACCCGTACCCGGCCTCGGGCACGTGCAGCACCTCCAGCGCGTACAGCACGATGACCGCGATCAGGCCGCTCGTCGCCAGGTTGGTGACCATGGTCAGCCCGGTGATCCGGCGCAGTGTGCCGTCCCGCCAGATCCAGCGCAGCCCGTCGCCGAGTTCCGCCTGGAACCGCCGTGACCGGTCGGCCCGCCGGGTCCCGGCGGCGGACTGTCGGGTGAGCGAGGGGACCGGCGTCGGGCGCAGGGTGAGGGCGAGCAGGGCGGCGACCGCGAACGTGGCGGCGTCGATCGCGAACGGCAGCGCCGCCGCGGCCGCGAAGAGCACCCCGGCCAGTGGGGCGCCGACAAAACCGCCGGCCACCGCCGTACCGGCCTGGAGCCGGCCGTTCGCGGCGGCGAGCCGTTCCGTCGGTACGACGGCGGGCAGCATGGCGAACGCGGCCGCGTCGAAGAGTGTGCCGAGGGTGGCGAGCAGGAACGCGCAGCCGGCGAGCAGTACGACGCCGACCGGTCCCGGGCGGATCGTGCCGGCGGCCACCAGCAGCGCGAACGCCCCCACCAGCGCGGCCCGTACGCCGTCCACGGTCGCCATCGTCCGGCGCCGGTCCCACCGGTCGGCGTACACGCCGCCGAGCAGCCCGAAGAGCAGCGGCGGCAGCTGACCCGCGACGACCACCGCCGCGATCGTCCGGGGATCCCGGCTGACCGTGGCGGCGAGCAGCGCCAGTGCCGGGGTACGCAGTGCGTCGCCGAGTCGGGACAGCACCGTTGCCGTCCACAGTGGCCAGAATCGTCGATCCGTCATGCGCCGTGCCGTCCCTCACCGCAGGTGGGCTGCCCGGGAGCGGAACGCCGCCCGGGACCGGGAGGCACCCGGGTGGGCGTACCCGGGTGGAACCCGGCTGCCGAGGGTGGTGCCTCAGCCTGGTCGAGGGTCAAGCCGGGCGTCACGGCCCGGGAGGCGGTCGACGGCCGGCCGAGTGCCCTGCCGGACGACCGGGGCGTGACGTCCCGGACTGCTCCGTTGCGCACCGCGCGGGGTGATCGTCGCGGAACGTCCGCGATGATCGGGTTCGGCCGGGCCGGCGGGTGGACGACAGGTGGACGAAAGATGAACGACAGGTTGCCGGCGATGTGCCGAGTTCCCCGGGACGTCGCGGCGGGCCCCGCGATGTGGCACCATGACCGCCAAGGAGGGGAGTATTCCCCCGACGGCGATGTCGTCAGCACGGGAGCCGACCGGTGTGAGCCGGATGGCGAACCGGCACCGCCGGCCACTGGCGTGATCACGCTCGGTGGTGGAAAAGACCTCCGACAGACACCATCCCTGCGCGCCACCTGGTGGCGACGACGTGTGCCTGCCGGAGGAACAACGTGGAAACGATGGACGTCAGTGGCCTGGTCTGGGGAATCAGCCTGGTCGTACTGGTCGCGGTACTGCTCGCCGACCTGTTGATCATCGGTCGTCGGCCGCACGAGCCGAGCATCAAGGAATCCGCACTCTGGGTCACCCTCTACGTCGCGCTGGCCATCGTGTTCGGCATCGGCGTCTGGGTGTTCGGCGGTGCCAAGTTCGGGGCCGAGTTCTACGCGGGCTGGTTGACCGAGTACAGCCTCTCGATCGACAACCTCTTCGTCTTCGTGATCATCATGGGCCGGTTCGCCGTACCCCGGTATCTCCAGCAGGAGGTGCTGCTGATCGGCATCATCCTGGCGCTGGTGATGCGGGGCGGGTTCATCGCCGCCGGCACCGCGCTGATCAGCCAGTTCGCCTGGGTCTTCTACATCTTCGGCGCGTTCCTGATCTACACCGCGATCGGCTTCCTCCGGCAGGGCCACGCCGACGGCGGCGACTTCAAGGAGAATCCGGCGATCCGCTGGGCTCGACGGGCGGTGCCGTTCTCCAACGAGTTCCAGGGCGTCAAGCTGACCACCCGGGACGAGGCCGGCAACCGGCTCTTCACCCCGATGCTGATCGTGCTGATCGCGATCGCCACCACCGACCTGATCTTCGCCCTCGACTCGATCCCGGCGATCTTCGGCGTCACCGAGGACCCGTACCTGGTCTTCACCGCGAACGTCTTCGCGCTGATGGGACTCCGGCAGCTCTACTTCCTGCTCGGCGGACTGCTCGACCGGCTGGTCTACCTCAACATCGGGCTCGCCGTGGTGCTCGGCTTCATCGGCGTCAAGCTGGTCCTGGAGGCCCTCGCCGACAACAACCTGCCGTTCGTCAACGGTGGCGAGCACGTCGAGTGGGCGCCGCACATCCCGATCCAACTCTCGCTGACCGTGATCATCGGAACGCTGCTGATCGCCACCGTCGCCAGCCTGGTCAAGTCCGCAAGGGACGGCCGCAAAGCCCGGCTGGGGGCGCCCCCGGTCCCGGCCGGCGACGTACCCGCCGAGCCGGTCGCCGACGGAACCCGCTCCGAGCGCCGCTGACCCCCGAACCCGTTACCGGCCAGCCGAACCGGAACTGGCCGGTAACGGGAGGCGGATCGTCGGTCCGGACCGGTACGGTGAGCGCCGTCGTCGGACGGGAGTACGCGGAAATCCCGTTCCCGAGCGGGAGAAGGGCATCGTGGACCGGACCTTCCAGGTCGACCTGCGTGGCGTGGTCGACCTGCTCAGTCACCACCTCTACGGCAGTCCCCGGGTCTACGTCCGGGAGCTGCTGCAGAACGCGGCGGACGCCATCACCGCACGCCGGGCCGCCGACCCGGCCGCGCCGGCCGTGGTCCGGATCGAGCCGCCGGAGCTGACCGGCGACGGCACCCTACGGGTGCACGACACCGGGATCGGTCTGACCGAGGCGCAGGTGCACGAACTGCTGGCCACCATCGGCCGCAGCTCGAAGCGCGACGAACTCGGCTTCGCCCGACACGAGTTCCTCGGCCAGTTCGGCATCGGGTTGCTCTCCTGCTTCCTCGTCGCCGACCAGATCCAGGTCCAGACCCGGCACGCCGACGAGCCGACGGTGCTCTGGACCGGCTACGCCGACGGCCGCTACCGGGTCGAGCTGGCCGGGGCCGGAGCACAGCGGTCCGAACCCGGCACCACCGTCACGCTCACCCCGCGGCGCGGCGCCGACAAGTGGCTGACCGGTCCGACGGTGACCGAACTCGCCCGGCTCTTCGGCTCGCTGCTGCCGATCCGGGTCTACGTCGGCGACGTCGAGACGACCGCCGGCCCGCCGCCGTGGTCGACCGACGCCGACAACGCCGCTGGCATGACCACCGTCGGTGGCATCGCCGCCGCCCGCCGGGAGCGGCTGATCGCGTACGCCCGCGAGGTGCTCGGGTTCACCCCGTTCGACGTGGTGCCGCTGTCGGTGCCGGAGGCCGGGCTGACCGGGGTGGCGTTCGTGCTGCCCGCACCGGTCAACCCGGCGGCCCGGGCCGGGCACCGGGTCTACCTCAAGCGGATGCTGCTCACCGAGGGCGCCGAGGGCCTGCTGCCGGACTGGGCGTTCTTCGCCCGCTGCGTGGTCGACGCCAGCGAGCTGCGCCCGACCGCCAGCCGCGAGGCGCTGTACGAGGACAGCCTGCTGGAGAGCACCCGGGAGGCGCTCGGCGACCAGCTCCGGGGCTGGCTGGTCCGGCTCGCCGACGGCAACCCGCTGCGGCTCGCCGAGTTCCTCCGGGTGCACCACCTCGGGGTCAAGGCACTGGCCCTGCACGACGACGAGATGCTCCGGCTGGTCGAGCGCTGGTGGCCGATGGAGACCAACCTCGGGCAGACCACCCTCGCCGAGTTCCGCGAACGGCACGGCCTGATCCGGTACGCGGCCAGCATCGACGAGTTCCGGCAGCTCGCCGCGGTGGCGGCGGCCCAGGACCTGGCGGTGGTCAACGCCGGTTACACGTACGACAGTGAGATCGTCGAGCGGTTGCCGACGGTGGACCGGTCGGTGCTGATCGAACGGCTGGAGCCGAGCGACCTGACCACCCGGTTCGACGCCCTCGACCCGGGCACCGCGCTGGCGGTGCGGCCGTTCGTCACCGCCGCGCAGCGGGCCCTGGACCGGCTCGGTTGCGAGGTGGTGGTGCGGTCGTACGCCCCGGCCTCGTTGCCCGCCCTCTATCTGGTGAGCCGCTCGGCGATCTTCCACGAGCAGCTGCAGTCGACCCGGGAACGGGCCGACGAGACCTGGGCCGGGGTGCTCGACGCGATCGCCGCCTCCGGTCCGCCGGAGCGCCCGCAACTGGTGCTCAACCACCGCAACCCGTTGGTCCGCCGGATCACCGCGCTGACCGACCCGGAACTCGTCGGCCTCGCGGTCGAGGCCCTGTACGGCCAGGCGCTGCTGCTCGGCTACCACCCGATCCGGCCCGCCGACGCCGCCCTGCTCAACAGCTCGTTCCTCGGCCTGCTCGGGCGGGCCGTGCCCGGACAGGAGTGACGACCGTGGTTTCCAGCAACGACGATCTCCGGCGTGCCCTCGACCGGGTCGGCGAGATGCCGTACGGCAGCGGCCAGATCGCCGCCGTCGAGCAGGTGATCCAGCAGGCCGACGCGGCCGGCGACGACGAGGTGGCCTTCGCCGCCCGGATGCTCGCCACCACCGCGTACGTCTACGGCGGTGAGCCGGCCCGCTCGTTCGTCACCTTCTCCTGGTGCCTCGCCGACTTCGACAACAAGCCGCGCCCCTGGCACAACCGCTACCGGCACAACCTGCTCTGGTACTTCAAGTACATGGTCAACGGTCTGCTGGCCTTCCCCGAGGTGCCGCTGCACCGGGCCACCGCGGTCCTCGACGACATGGAGCGGCGCTACCGCGAGGGCGGGCACAGCCTGCAGGCGGTGTACAAGATGCGGCACCGGGTGGCCCGGCACCTGGGGGCGGACGACGAGGCCGAGGAGTGGTACCGGCGGTGGACCACCACCCCACGCGACGAACTCTCCGACTGCGCCGGCTGTGACCCGTCGACGCAGATCGACTACCTCGCCGGCACCGGACGCGACGAGGAGGCGGTGGCGCTCGCCGAGCCGGTGCTCGCCGGCAGGCTCAGCTGCACCGAGCAGCCGCAGGGGGTGCTCAGCGCGCTGCTGATGCCGTACCTGCGGACCGGGCGGCGGGAGGAGGCGCGGCAGGCGCACCTGCGGGCGTACCGCCGGCACCGGGGCAACCTCGCCGACCTGTGGGACATCGGCGACCACATCACGTTCTGCGTGGTGACCGGCAACGAGGTACGCGGACTGGAGCTGCTCGAACGGCACATCGACTGGCTGGACCGGGCCCCGTCACCGGCCGCCGCGATGATGTTCGCCGCCAGCGGGGCACTGCTGCTGGGTCGGCTCGACACCAGCGGGCGCGGCGAGCTGACCGTCCGCCGCCGGGCGTACGGGGAGCGGCCGGCGGCCGAGGTGCCGGTCGGGGTGCTCGCCGGGGAGCTGACCGAGCACGCCCGCCGGGTGGCCGCCCGGTTCGACGAGCGCAACGGCACGGCGAACCAGTCGGCGGCGGTGTCCCGGCGGCTGGCGTTGACCCCGGTCGGCGACTACCTGCCGCTCTCCGCCACGGTCCGGCGCCCGGCCCCCGCCGGTGCCACCCCGGCCGGCGCCACCGGTCCGGCCCCCGCCGCCGAACCGGTCCTGCCGGTCCGGCCCCGGGTCCCGCTCGACCTGCCGGCCACCGCGACGCCGACGGAGCTGCTCGACCTCGCCGACGACGCGTGGCGGACCGACCGGGACGACGACCTGGTGACGGTGCTGGCCGCGTTCGACGAACGGTTCGCCGACCGGGAGCACGAACCGCTGGTCGCGGCCCGGCGGCTGGAGTTCACCGCGGTCGAACGGCACCGGGCCGACGACGTGGCCGGTGCGGTGGCGGTGAACCGCGAGGCGGTACAGCGCTACCGGCAGGTGCCCGACCCGTTGCGGGAGCAGGTGGTCACCAGTCGGCTCGCCGTGCTGCTGGCGTTGACCGGCGAACCGGAGGAGGCGCTGGCGCTCGCCGGACCCGCGACGGCGTACCTGGCCGAACACGGCAGCGGGGCGCAGCGGGCCGCCGCCCACGACCGGCACTCCGTGGTGCTCGCCGAGACCGGGCGCGGCGAGGAGGCGTTGGCGGCGGCGGACCGGGCGGCGGCCGAGGCGACAGACGCCGACGACCCGCACCTGACGGCCCGGCTCGCGCTGCGCCGGGTACGCCTGCTCGAACTGCTCGACCGTCCGGCCGAGGCCGGCGAGGCCGCGTTGCGGGCCCGGGACCTCTACCGGGAGCTGGGTCTGGCCGAGCCGTACACGGTCGCCTGTCTCGGGTACGCGAACTCGCTCGACGACCCGGCCCGGGCGGTCGAGGCGTACGACGAGGCGCTGCGGGCGGCGACCGCCGACCTCCAGTTGCCGGTCCGGATCGGGCGGGCCCGGGCGCTGGTCGCCGGCAACCGGGCCGCCGAGGCGGTCGAGGACCTGGTGGAGGCGGTCGCGATCTGCGTCGAGCGGGACATCGTCGACGGGGCGGCGATGCTGCGCTGGGAGTTGGCTGACGCGTACCGCCGGGCGGGCCGCGCGGTCGAGGCGGCCGAGGCGGCGGAGGAGGCGATCGGCGCGCTGGACCGGCTCGGGCAGCAGGCCGACGCGGACCGCTGCCGGCACATGCTGGTCGGCGTCTACCTGTCGCTCGGTGAGCAGGAGATGGCGCTCACCCTCCTCGACGAACTGGCGGAGAACCTCGACGGTCCGGACAACCTGCCGCACCGGGCGCAGGTGCTGGAGGAGGCCGGCCAGATCCTCTACAACCAGGACCGGGACAATGTCGCGGCGCAGCGGTTCGCCGCGGCGGCGGCCGCGTACCAGACCGCCGGGCTGCGACTGGACGAGTTGCGTGCCCGGCGGCGGGAGATCGCCGCGTTGTCCTGGGCGGGTGACCCGGAGGCCGCGCTGGCGGCGATGGCCCGGGCCGACGCGCTCGCCGCGAGCCTGCCCGTCGAGAGTGTCGGGCAGACCGGTGCCGGGGCCGACCAGCCGTTCGACGAGTCCGGCGCCGCCGGTTCCGGGGGTGGTGTCGACCCGGACCCCGGGTCGGATGGATCCGAGCAGTCGGCCGACGGCTCCGGGCACGGACACGGGCACGGACATGGGCACGGGCACGAGAACGGAGACGAGGACGGTCCGGGCGGGCCTGCGCTGCGCTGGGAACGGGCGATGGTGGCCGAGACCGGCGCGCGGGCGCTGCTCGCCGCCGGTCGGGAGACCGACGCACTGGACCGGCTGGCCGGGGTCGCCGACCGGCTGCGGTCGATCGAGGCGTTCGGTGAGGCATCGCAGGTCGACCTGCTCGTCGGTGAGCTGTTGGTCCGGCTGGGCCGGCCCGGCGACGCCGAGCCGCTGCTGCGCGGCACCCTCGGGGGCCTGCCCGAGCAGTCTCCGCTGTCGCGGCAGGCCGCCTGGTGGCTGGCCGAGTCGCTGACCGCGTTGGGCCGGGAGGAGGAGGCCGACGCGCTGCGTACCGCGTACGCGCTCAACGTCGACGAGTGACGTCATCCTCGTTCCGGGGATCGCCCAGGTGGCCGGTGATTGACAGCTGGCTAGGCTGGGTCGCGTGACGGTGGAGGAGCAGGTGATCGAGGCGTCGGCCGGCGCGTCGGCCGGCGGGGTACGTCGACGGCGGTCCCGGCGCGAGGAGATTCTGGAGATCGCGGTCGACCTCTTCGCGGCCCGGGGCTATCACGGGGTCTCGATGGACGACATCGGATCGGCGGCCGGGGTGACCGGCCCGGCGCTGTACCACCACTTCGCCGGCAAGGAGGCGATGCTGGTCGCCGCGCTGATGCCGGTGAGTGACGGGCTGCTGGTCGGCGGTCGGCAGCGGGTCGCCGAGCACCCGGAGAACGCCCGCGCGGCGCTGGAATCGTTGATCGACTTCCATGTCGACTTCGCTCTCGCACACCCGGCGGTGATCGCCCTGCACCTGCACGAGCTGGACCGGCTCCCGGAGGAACCGCGTCGGCAGATCCGCCGGCTGCAGCGGCTCTACGTCGAGGAGTGGGTGGGCGTGCTGACCGCCCTGCACCCGAAGCTGTCGGCGGGTGAGGCCCGGGTACTGGCGCACGCCGCGTTCGGTCTGATGAACTCCACCCCGTTCCTCGGCGGTGAGGTCGACCGCCAGCGTCGGGCCGTCCTGCTGCGCGCCGCGACCCTGGCCGCCCTGCTCGCCGACCCGGACAACTGAACCGGAGCCGGGCGACCCCCGGTCCGGACGGTCACCACCCTCCAGACCCGGACAAGGGGAGTAACGGACATGATCGAGTCACTGCTCGTGGCGAACCGTGGTGAGATCGCCCGCCGGATCATCCGTACCGCGAAACGACTCGGGGTACGGACGATCGCCGTCTACTCGGAGGCGGACACCGACCTGCCGTTCGTCCGGGAGGCCGACGAGGCGGTCTGTGTCGGGCCGGCGAATCCGGCGCAGAGCTACCGCAATCCCGAGGCGATCCTCGCCGCCGCGAAGGCGACCGGCGCGCGGGCGATCCACCCCGGCTACGGCTTCCTCTCCGAGAACGCCGACTTCGCCCGTACCGTCCAGGCGAACGGCCTGGTCTGGGTCGGACCGGACGCGGACGCGATCACCGCGATGGGCGACAAGATCAATGCCCGGAACCTGATGGCGGCGGCCGGGGTGCCGGTCGCGCCCGGCACCACCGACCCGGCGGCCGACGTCGACGCGGCGCTCGCCGCCGCCACCACGATCGGCTTTCCGGTGATGGTCAAGGCCGCCGCCGGCGGCGGCGGGATGGGGATGGCGGTCGCCGCCGACGAGACCGCGCTGCGCGCCGAGTACGACAAGGTGCGGGCCTTCGCGGAGCGGATGTTCGGCGACGGCTCGGTGCTGATCGAGCGCTACTTCCCCCGGGTACGGCACGTCGAGGTGCAGATCCTCGGCCTGGCCGACGGCCGGGTCGTCGCGCTCGGCGAGCGGGAGTGCTCGGTGCAGCGGCGCAACCAGAAGCTGGTCGAGGAGTCCCCGTCTCCGGCCGTCGACGCCGAGCTGCGGGAACGGCTGCTCGCCGCCGCGGTCCGGGCCGGCGAGGCGGTCGACTACCGCAACGCCGGCACCGTGGAGTGCCTGCTGGATCCCACCACCGGGGAGTTCTTCTTCCTGGAGATGAACACCCGGCTCCAGGTCGAGCACCCGGTCACCGAGCTGGTCCACGGGATCGACCTGGTCGAGGAGCAGCTCCGGGTCGCCGCCGGGCTGGCCCCGACCTTCGACCCGGACGCGCTGACCCCGCGCGGGCACGCCATCGAGCTGCGGATCAACGCCGAGGACCCGAAGCGTTTCCTGCCCGGCCCGGGCGCGGTCACCACCTGGACCGAACCGACCGGCGACGGGGTGCGCGTCGACTCCGGGTACGCCCTCGGCACCACCGTCACCCCGTTCTACGACTCGCTGATGGCGAAGCTGATCGTGTACGGCGCCGACCGGGCCGAGGCGATCTCGCGGGCCCGTGCCGCGGTCGCCGGATTCGAGATCACCGGCCCGAAGTGCAACCTGCCGTTCTTCGCCGAACTTCTCGACAACCCGGAGTTCCTCGGCGGTGACTACGACACCGGCATCGTCGGTCGGATGCGCTGACGCCCGCCGGCCGGGGGCGGGGTGGGGTGGCGACAGCGCCTTGCTGAACTATCGTTAAGGCGGGCTCCCGGTCGGGGGCCCGCCACTTCCCCCGGACGTGACGTCACAGCGAGGTGACCGATGAGCCAGCTGCCGGACTCGGTGTCGATCCGCGAGGTCGGACCCCGCGACGGGTTGCAGAACGAGGACCCGGTCCCGACCGACGCCAAGGTACGGCTGCTCGACGCGCTCTCCGCCACCGGCGTACGGCGGATCGAGGCGGTCTCGTTCGTCCACCCGAAGGCGATTCCGCAGATGGCCGACGCCGACGAGGTGTGGTCGAGGGCGGCGAAGACCCCCGGAGTCCGCTACTCGGCGCTGGTGCCGAACTCGAAGGGCGCCCAGCGGGCCCTGGCCGCCGGCTTCACCGAGATCGAGGTGGTGGTCTCGGCCAGCGACACGCACAACCGGCGCAACGTCAACCGCTCCACCGCCGAGTCGCTGGACGACATCGCCGGGCTGATCCACCTGCTGCACTCCGCCGGGGCCACCGCAGAGGTGATCGTGGCGACCAGCTTCGGCTGCCCGTACGAGGGGGACGTCGACCCGGCCCGGGTCGCCGGCATCGTCGACCGGGTGGTCGCCGACGGCGCCGACCGGGTCGCGTTCGGCGACACCACCGGGATGGCCACCCCCCGCCGGGTCCGTGAACTGCTCACCGCGGTCCGGGACCGGCAGTCCGACATCCCGGTCCTGCTGCACTTCCACAACACCCGGGGCACCGCACTGGCCAACCTGCTCACCGCCCTCGAACTCGGGATCACCGAGTACGACGCCAGCGTCGGTGGCCTCGGCGGCTGCCCGTACGCCCCGGGGGCGAGCGGCAACGTCGCCACCGAGGAGGTGGTGCACATGCTGCACGACATGGGCGTCGACACCGGGATCAACCTGGACGCCCTGCTGGAGGCGGCGGCGCTGGCCGAGGAGATCGTCGGCCGGCAGCTGCCGTCCGGTGTGCTGCGCGCCGGACCGCGTACCCGGCTCGCCTGATCGGCGTCGCACCGGACCGCGTGGGCTCACCGGCGCCGAGCCGGACGGAGACGACGGACGGATCAGTCGAAGGTACGGCTGTCCGGGGAGGACCGCCATCCATCGACCGATGCGGTGCCCTGCTGATCCTCGTAGCGTCGGTTCCGTCCAATCGGAACGAGCGAGTTGCGAGGCATCATGACTGGTGAGATCGACCGGAGGCGGTTCCTCCGGCGGGCCGCCGGAACGACCGCCGGCCTCGGCGCCGTGGCGACCGCAGCCCTGGCCTCGGCCGACACCGCCCCGGCCGAGGCCGCCCCGTCGGGCGACCGGCGAGCCGGGGGCAGCCGGTTCCTCGGCACCTGGCGCGGTGTCGTGACCTTGCCGCACGAGGAGGAGGTGGCGCTCTTCACGTTCCTGCCCGGAGGCTTCTTCCTCTCCTTCGCCCAGGGCATCCACCTGGCCACCGGGCGGTGGGAGGCGACCGGGCCACGTACCGCCACCTTCACCCTGTGGCAGGTGCTGCCGGACGACCTGCGGGGCCTGCCGCACCGCTACAACGGCGAGGTCCGGGCCCTGCACCACGCCCGGGTCTCCGGGGACACGCTGGTCAGCGAGGGTACGTACCGTGGGCTCGACATCGACGGCAACGAGACCGCCCGGGGGCCGGTGAACGCCCGCGCGACCCGCTTCGACATCCACACCTTCTGACCGCCGATCAGTCGACCAGACCGGCGTGGTGGGCCAGGATCGCCGCCTGTACCCGGTTCGTCAGTTGCAGTTTGGCGAGCAGCCGGCTGACGTGACTCTTCACCGTGGCCTCGCTGAGGTGCAGCCGACGGCCGATGTCGCTGTTCGTCAGCCCTTCGCCGAGCGCCGCCAGCACCTCCCGCTCCTTGTCCGTGAGGACGGCGAGCCGCCGTACGGCGTCGGCCCGGTGCGGGCTGGCCGGTTCGGCGAACCGGTGCAGCAGCCTGCGGGTGACCTGCGGGGAGAGTATCGCGTCGCCGGCCGCCGCACTGCGCACCGCCGCCGCCATCTGGTCGGCGTCGGCGTCCTTGAGCAGGAACCCCACCGCCCCGTGCCGAAGCGCCGTCTGGACGTACTCGTCGAGGTCGAACGTGGTCAGTACAACGACCTTCGGCGGTGCCGCGAACCGGGCCAGTGCCGCCGTGGCCGCGAGGCCGTCGCTGCGCGGCATCCGGATGTCCAGCAGGACCACGTCGGGCCGGAGCGCCCGAGCCTGCCGTACCGCTTCCTCCCCGTCGCCGGCCTCGCCGACCACCTCGATGTCGGGATAGGCCTCCATGATGGTGCGAAGCATCGCGCGGACCATCCACTCGTCGTCCACGACCAGTAGGCGGATCACGCTCCGTCCTCCTCCTCCGCCAGCCGCGCCGCCGGCAGGTCGGCGCAGATCTCGAACCCGCCCCCCGGAGGCCGGTGGGTACGCAGCGTGCCGCCGACCAGCCGGACCCGTTCGGAGATCCCGAGCAGCCCGTGTCCGCCGCCGGTGGCCACGGTCGGGGCCAGCGAGCCGCCGCTGTCCCGGACCACCACCCGTACGCCGTCCGGGACCGCCCGGACCGAAACCACGGTCCGGGCGTCGTGGGCATGCTTGTGCACGTTTGTCAGCGCCTCCTGCACCACCCGGTAGACCGCGTGCTCGACCAGGGCCGGGGTACGCAGTCCGTCCTCGACGGCGAGTTCGACGGTCAGGCCGAGCGCCCGGGAGGAGGCGACCAGTTCGTCGAGGTCGGCGAGCCCGGGCTGGGGACGCAGCGGGGCGGCGGCGCCGTCCCGGAGCACCCCGACCAGGGTACGCAGTTCCTCCAGCGCGGCCCGGCCGATGCTCTGGATCTGGCTCGCGATCGCCACGGCGTCCCGCCCCTGCGTCGATTCCAGCGCGGTGGCGTGCAGCACCATCAGCGACACCCGGTGGGTCACCACGTCGTGCATGTCCCGGGCGATCTGGGCCCGTTCCTCGGCGCGCGCCTGCTCGATCCGCAGCCGCTCCTCGCGCTCGTTGCGGCGGGCCCGGTCGCGCAGGTTGGCCATCAGCTCGCGCCGGGAGGTCAGGTAGAGGCCGACAAGCACCGGCACCACGCAGAGCACGAAGCTGACCGGCACCGCTCCGTCGCCGCCACTCACCATCCACAGGGGGCCGGAGACGGCGGCCAGCATGACCGCGGTGAGCAGGATCTGCTGCCTGCCGGAACGCAGGTGGGCGCCGATCGCGAACTGTGCGATCAGCAGGGCCGGGTAGGCGCCGGTGACGCCCCAGGACAGCAGGGCCGTGACGTACAGCAGCCGGGGTCGGTCGCGCCGCACCAGGACGGCGAGGCCGGCCGCCACGCCGAGCGTCGCGTCGACGACCAGCGGTGCCGGACGGTCGACGATGGGCGAGCCGTTGAACAGGCCGGACTGGAAACCGTCCCAGATCCCGGCCAACACGCAGGTCGCGACCAGCGGGGTGGCCAGGACCAGGTGCTGCCGACCGTGCCACATGTCGGGAGTCTAGGCAGCCGGGCCGCGCCGCCGCGTCCGTCGTCGGACTCATCCGTTCGTAGCGGCCCGGCGCGCCGACCGGCGACCATCGACCGGCGGACCGAATCATCTTGACCGATGCCGTGCGGTTTTGGGAAACCTAGGGTCGGGCCATGCCTTCCGAGATCCGATCCGGGATCGCCGGCGCTTCGGGCGCCCGGAATCCTGCTCCGCCCACCGCCCGGGGGGCCGTGCCCGGCGGTAACCGCCCGACCGTGCCCGGCGGTACCTCGCCCGCCCTGGTCTGGCTCCAGTGGCTGTTCGTCGGCTTCGCCGGGGTGAACCTGATCTTGCTGCCGAGCGGCTCCGACGTCCTGCCGCTGCGGGTGACGGCCCTGGTCGGCTACTCGACGGCGGTGGTGTTGTCGGTGGTCGCCGTGCTACGCGGACCGGAGCGCGGGCGTCGGATCACGATCGTCGTGCACCTCACGATGGCGGTCCTCCAGTTCGTCTTCAGCATCCCGGTCACACTCGCGCTGCTCGGCATACCGCTGTCGGTGACGATCCTGGCGTTGAGCCGGCCACGGTTTCCCCGGATGTCGACCCGGACCCGCAAGGTCTGGTTGGTTCTGCACGTGGGGGTGAGCGCCGGGTGGCTCGGGGTCGCGTTCACCATGACCGTGCTGGCGATCACCGCCCTGAACGCGGACTCCCACCCGGTCCGGCACGGCGCCTACGAACTGCTGCACGTCGTCGACCTGGCCGCCGCGATCCCGTCCATGTTCCTGTCGATCATCACCGGACTGGTGCTCTCGCTCGGCACCAGGTGGGGCCTGGTCCGGCACTGGTGGGTGCTCACCAAGTTTGTCATCTCGGTGAGCATCCCGCTGGTCGCCGGCACCGTGGAGAGCGCGCTGGCGGACGAACTCGCGCTGCGTACGGTCGATCCGGCGGCGACGCCGGGCGGCACGGGTGTCGCGCTGACCGTCTGTCTGGCCGGGTTCACCGTCGCGCTCTGGGCTGCCACCATCCTGTCGGTGGTGAAGCCGTGGGGTCGGACCCGGTGGGGTCGCGCGGCGGACGCCCGGGAACGGGAGGCGCGGCGCGGTGACCCCGGGGGTACGTCCGAACCGGTCGCCGTCGGTCCGGCCTGAGTCGTCGAACGGCCCGGCCGGACGGGACCGGGGTCACCCGGTCCCGTCCGGCGGCGGGCCGTTGCGGGTCGGTCCGCCCGCGGGCGAGGGCTTGCCCGCCGGGCGGGAGCCGCTCAGCCGATCGGGGCGAGTACCGCGGGCCAGCTGTCCTGGAAGACCACGCTGTCGACGGCGCTGCCGCGCTCGGCTCCGCTGCGGGTGCCGGCGAAGAGGTTGGTCACCCGGGTCGCCTCGGCACTGCTCGGGTACGGGTTGGTGCAGCTGGTGCCGGCGCTGCCACCGGACATCAGCAGGGAGCAGTTGCCGTTGTAGTTGTCCGGCAGGCCGAGGATGTGGCCGATCTCGTGGCTCATGATCCGTAGCGGGCTGTACTGCTGGGCCTGCTGGGTGTCGATGTAGACCCGGCCGTTGCCGAGGCTGGTGCGGACCGCGTACGAGCCGCCGCCGGTGATGGAGTAGATCCGCAGGTTCGAGCCGCAGTTCGCCGAGAGCGTCAGGTTCGACGTCGCGTTGTTCCAGATCGTGGCGGCCTGGTTGGCGACGCTGACGAAGCTGCCCGCCTGGCTGGTGTTGTAGCAGATGGTCATGGCGGCGGAGGCGGGTGTGGGGTTGGCGACGGTGACGCCGAGGGTGGCACCCGCCGTCGCGACGAACGCGACCACGAGCCGGCTGATTCGTGAGGTCATGGCTCACTCTCCGAGTCCGGGAGGGTACGGGGGTGCCAGGAGCCTAAGTACAGAGATTGATGCATTTCAACATCCTTCTCTGGTACGTGGGCATTCGGTATGGAAGTCGGTCGGCTGGCCCGGCGTCGTACGATGAAGTAGCCTAACGATCGTTCAGGAAGACCCGGGCGAGGTCGGGGTGGGCGAGGAGGTCGGCGTGGCACTCGACGACAGGATGTCCGGGCAGCGGGATGTGACCGAGCCGGACGGGCGGCACGGCGCGACCGAACTGGAACAGCTCGGCAAGCGGGTCCGGGCCGGTGGCACGGAGAAATACCATGCCGCCAACGCGGCGAAGGGCAAGCTCTTCGCCCGGGAGCGGATCGACCAGCTCGTCGACCCCGACTCGTTCGTCGAGGACGGGCTCTACGCCAACGCGCTCGCCGACGGGCTGCCCGCCGACGGGGTGGTGACCGGCCAGGCCACCATCGACGGCCGGCCGGTCTGTCTGATGGCGAACGACTCGACGGTCAAGGCCGGCAGCTGGGGAGCCCGGACCGTCGAGAAGATCATCCGGATCATCGAGCGGGCGTACGCGGCCGGGCTGCCGATGGTCTACCTGGTCGACTCGGCCGGGGCCCGGATCACCGACCAGGTCGACCTCTTCCCCGGCCGGCGCGGCGCCGGAAAGATCTTCTGGAACCAGGTACGCGCGTCCGGCTCGATCCCGCAGGTCTGCGCGCTGTTCGGGCCGAGTGCCGCCGGTGGGGCGTACATCCCGGCGTTCTGTGACGTGGTGGCGATGGTGGACGGCAACGCCAGCATGTACCTCGGTTCCGACCGGATGGTCGAGATGGTCACCGGGGAGAAGACCACCCTGGAGGCGATGGGCGGGGCCCGGGTGCACAACACCGAGTCCGGGGTCGGGCACTTCCTCTGCAAGACCGAGGCGGAGGCGCTCGACGTGGTCCGCCGCTACCTGTCGTACCTGCCGGCGAACTGGACGCAGGCGCCGCCGGCGGTCGCCCCGGCCGACCCGCCCGGCAACGTCGACCTGGCCGCGTTGGTGCCGGCGAGCGAGCGGCAGGCGTTCGACATGCGCCGGTACGTGAAGGGCCTGCTCGACGCCGACTCCTTCCTCGAGATCCAGCCGCTCTGGGCGAAGGAGCTGACAATCGGCTTCGGACGGCTGAACGGCGAGGTCGTCGGCGTGGTGGCGAACAACTCGATGTTCAAGGGCGGGGTGCTCTTCGTCGACTCCGCCGACAAGGCGACCCGGTTCGTGCAGCTCTGCGACGCGTTCAACGTGCCGCTGCTCTTCCTCGCCGACGTGCCCGGGTTCATGGTCGGTACGGCGGTGGAGAAGCAGGGCATCATCCGGCACGGCGCCAAGATGATCACGGCGATCAGCGAGGCGACCGTACCGAAGATCTGCGTGGTGGTCCGCAAGGCGTACGGCGCGGGTCTCTACGCGATGGCCGGCCCCGGCTTCGAGCCGGACGCGACGATCGCGCTGCCCACCGCGAAGATCGCGGTGATGGGCGCCGAGGCGGCGGTGAACGCGGTCTACGCCAACAAGATCAACGCGATCGCCGACCCGGACGAACGCGCGGCCTTCGTCGTCGCCCGCCGCGCCGAGTACGAGCAGGACATCAACCTCGTCCGGCTGGCCAGCGAACTTGTCGTCGACACCGTCGTCGAGCCGGCCGACCTGCGCACCGAACTGGTCCGGCGGTTCGCCGCCGCCCGGGGCAAGGACCGGCACTTCTCCCGACGACGGCACGGCGTCACCCCGGTCTGAGCAGACCACCGACCAGGCCGGGGGTCACAAGCCACCGGCGGGCCGAACCAACTGGAGGATCACCCATGGACTTCCGACTCTCCGAGGAGTACGAGGCACTGCGGGACAGCGTGCGGTCCTTCGCCCGCGAGGTGGTCGCCCCGGTGATCGCCGAGCACTACGAGCAGCACACCTTCCCGTACGAGGTGGTCGCCCAGATGGGCAAGCTCGGCCTCTTCGGACTGCCGTTCCCCGAGGAGTACGGCGGCATGGGCGGCGACTACTTCGCGCTCTGCCTCGCCCTGGAGGAACTGGCCCGGGTCGACTCCAGCGTGGCGATCACCCTGGAGGCGGCGGTCTCACTCGGCGCGATGCCGATCCACCGGTTCGGCACCGCCGAACAGAAGGGCCGCTGGCTGCCGAAACTGGTCCGGGGCGAGGCGCTGGCCGGGTTCGGGCTGACCGAGCCGGGGACCGGGTCGGACGCTGGCGGCACCACCACCCGGGCGGTGCTGGACGGCGACGAGTGGGTGATCAACGGCGCGAAGGCCTTCATCACCAACTCCGGCACCGACATCACCAGCCTGGTCACCGTCACCGCGGTCACCGGGACGAACCCCGACGGATCGAAGGAACTGTCCACCATCATCGTGCCGTCCGGCACCCCGGGCTTCACCGTCGCGCCCGGCTACTCCAAGGTCGGCTGGTGCGCCTCCGACACCCACGAGCTGCACTTCGACGACTGCCGGGTGCCGGCGGAGAACCTGCTCGGCCAGCGCGGCCGGGGCTTCGCCCAGTTCCTGCGCATCCTCGACGAGGGGCGGATCGCGATCGCCGCGCTCTCGGTCGGGCTCGCCCAGGGCTGCGTCGACGAGTCGGTCCGGTACGCGAAGGACCGGCACGCGTTCGGCCAGCCGATCGGCAACTTCCAGGCCATCCAGTTCAAGATCGCCGAGATGGAGCGGCGGGCGTACACCTCACGGCTGGCGTACTACGACGCGGCGGCCCGGATGCTGGCCGGGGAGGACTTCAAGCGGCAGGCGGCGGTCGCCAAACTGCACGCCAGCGAGTGCGCGGTCGACAACGCCCGGGACGCCACCCAGATCCACGGCGGGTACGGCTTCATGAACGAGTTCCCGGTGGCCCGGTTCTGGCGGGACTCGAAGATCCTGGAGATCGGCGAGGGCACCTCCGAGGTGCAGCGGATGATCATCGCGCGGGATTTGGGGTTGTAGGTCCCGTTCCTCACCCGGACCGTCCGCTCGGAGTCCTGACCCGCCGTCGCGTCGACACGACCAGCAACAGCACCACACCGAGGACGGCGACCACCACCCCGCCGACCAGGAACAGCCACCGGCTCACCGGCCGGCCGTCGTCCGTCCGGGCGTCGCTGATCCCCGCTGCCGGCGACGGGACCGGGGTGGGGCTGTCCAGTTCACCCCGGGCGACGAGCTGGCCGACGGCCGCGTTGGTGGGCAGCCCGAATCCCCAGTCGAGCAGCGCGGCACCCTGCTGCCAGCCCCTCAGCGGCTGCGACTCCGCGCCGAGCAGGGTGACCAGCAGGGTACGGCCGCCACGCTGCGCCGCCCCGACGAAGGTGTGCCGGGCCAGGTCGGTGTAGCCGGTCTTGCCACCCAACGCCCCCGGGTACTGGTGCAGCAGCTGGTTGTCGTTCCAGATCGGGAAGCCCTTGGCGCCCGGCTGGGCCGGCACCTGACCGAGGCGGGTGCCGGCGTACCGGCGGAAGTCCTCCCGGGCGAAACAGGCCCGGGCGATCAGCGCCAGGTCGTACGCGCTGGTGTACTGGCCGGGACCGTCCAGGCCGGACGGGGTGGCGGCGTGGGTCTGCAGTGCGCCGAGCGCCCGCGCCTCGCGGTTCATCGCGGCCAGGCCGCCCGCCCGGCCGGCCGGACCGCCACCGATCCGGGCCAGGACATTCGCCGCGTCGTTGCCGGAGTTGAGCAGCAGCCCCAACCAGAGGGTCTCGACGGAGTACCGGCCGCCCCGGACCAGGCCGACCGCCGAACTGCCCGGCTCGAAGTCGAGGTCGTCCTCGGTCACCTCGACCACCTGGGTCGGGTCGAGCTGCGGCAGCACCGCCGCCGCGAGCAGCAGTTTCTGCACACTCGCCGGAACCGCGTACTCGTGCGGGCCGCAGCCGCCGAGCACGCTGCCGGTGGTCAGGTCGGCGACCAGCCACGAGGTCGCGGTGAGCCGGGGCGGCTCCGGGGCGCCGGGCGGGACCACCAGCCCGGCAGTGCCCAGCGCCGTGCCGCCGACCTCCCGCTGGACCGGGGCGGGCGTCGGCGCGGCGGGCCGGGTCGGCCGGGCCACCGGTGGCTTCGGTGCCGGACACGCCCGGGGCGCAACCCGCCCGACCACGCCACCGACGCCCGGCGCCGGTGCCGACGCGGGCGGGGCGGCGGTGTGTTTACCGCTCGGGGCGGGTCCGGAGAGCAACAGCGCTACGACGGCTACCCTCAGTATCAGTTTTCCCCGCCCCATACTCCGGAGAGTAACCGACGTAATCCGTACGGGTGCCGGATCGCGCCCAGTAGGTCAGCCGCCGGCGCCGAGTCGGCGTGGGCGGCCGGTCAGCCGGTGGAGCCGAGGCGGCCCAGCAGGCTCGGCGCCGCGTCGAGCGCGTCCCGGCGTACGACGTACCGGGTGATGCCCCAGCGGCGTTCGTGCTCGGCGATCGCCGAGACAATCTCGTCCTCGGTGCCGATCAGCACGAACGGGGCGGCGAGAAGCTCGCTGACGGTCAGCCCGAGCTGCTCGGCGGTCTCCTTGGCGGCCGCCTCCGCGTCGTCGGTGACGACAAACCGCTGCACCAGTGCTTCGAGGTGGGGCGGCTCGTCCCGGCCGGCCGCACCCGCGGCGACCTGCGCCAACTGCGCGTCGATCTGGTCGGTCCGCCAGCGCGCCCGGTGATTGTGCCCGTCGGCGAGGGTACGCCCGAACCCGGTCAGCCCGACGATGTCGGCGTGTGCCCCCGCCCAGCGCAGCAGGTGCGAGTTGGCGGTGCCGACGGTCAACGGGATCCGCCGCTGTACCGGCCTGGGCGCGGTCAGGGCGGCCGCGTGCGCGACGAGTTCCGGGGTGTCGACGGTGACCTCCGCGCCGTCGAGCAGGTTTTGGACCGCCTGGACGACGGCGAGGCAGCGGCGTACCCGGCCGGCGACGTCGGGACGTTCCCGACCGACGGCCCGCCACTCGGCCGGGGTGTGGCCGGCGCCGATGCCGAGCCGGGCCCGCCCGTTGGAGACCAGGTCGAGGGTGGCGACGTCGGCGGCGAGCAGGACCGGCTCCCGTACGCCGGCGTTGGAGACGTTCGAGCCGAGCCCGAGCGTCGAGGTCACCGCCGACGCGGCGGCCAGCGCCACGAACGGCGACGCGGCGCTGCCCGGGTGGTCGGCGACCAGCAGCGAGTCGAATCCGGCCGCCTCGCACCGCCGTGCCAGGTCGAGCCAGTCGTCGCCGAGTTTGGGAGTGGCCTGAAGGGAGAAGATCGTCACCGGCCCAGCATCCGCCGCACCGACCCGGGCCGGCGACCGCACACCGCCGATTCCGCTGACCGCGATTCCGCTACCAGCCGAACCCTGAGCAGGGCGCCTCAGCCCGACCAGGACTGGTAACAGTGCCGACAGCGCCGGCGCGGCCGGGCGGCACCGGCCGGCGTATCCCGCCACCGGTGGCCGCCACCCGTACAGGCCCAGTGGTCGAACGTCTGGGGCAGGAGACAGCCGGCGAGTCTCAGCTTTCCTTCCGCGGCGGCCTCACCGGCCTCGGGCCCGGGCAGACCGTAGAGCACCGGTACGCCGGGCCGCCCGCACTCCGGGCACGGCGGCCCGGACGGGTCCACCGCGGCGCCGGCCTTGTCCACAGCCTGATCCTCGGCACGTTCACCCATCGGGCGAGTATCACCCACGGTGGCAACTGGCCTGTTGATCCCATGAACTGCCGGAAAGGAGGCTGACGTACGACTGCTCAGGGTGCTTGCATGTGCGCCGAGGGCGACGATCGACCGTCGTACCTCGGAGCCGGCGGGTCGGGAGGTCGCGAGGCATGTTCGGAGCGCTCGGGCGGTCGATGTGGCGGTGGCGCTGGCCGGTGATCGTCGGCTGGCTCGGACTCGTGGTCGCCGGGGCGCTGCTCGGCGGGCCGGTCTTCGACCGTCTCGTCAGCACCGACAACCTCCGCCCGGACGCCGAGTCGGAGCAGGCACAGCGGCGGATCGACGTACTGCTGCCGGAGGGACCGGTGGTCGTCGCCGTGCTCCGCGACCGGGACCCGTACGACCCGGGCCTGGTCGCCAGCGTCAACCGGGTCCGGACCGAACTGGTCGCCGTACCCGGAGTCGTCGAGGTCGAGGACCTCTACAACGCGGCCGGCGGACGGATCGGCGCCGACAACCGCAGCACCCTGGTCCGGGTCGAACTCGCCGAGGGGCTGCCGGAGGCACAACGGGAACGGACCGAGGACCGGGTCGCCGGGTTGCTGCGGAGCATCGACGCGCCCGAGGTGCTGGTCGGCGGCGAGAAACTGGCCGAGCGGGCGTTCGCCGAGCAGGCGGTCGAGGACGCGGCGGTCGGTGAGTCGATCGCGCTCGGCGTACTCCTGGTCGCACTCGTGGTGATCCTCGGCGGCCTGCTCTCCGGGATGATTCCGCTGCTCGCCGCGCTGGCCGCGGTCGCCGCCACCCTGCTCGGCCTGTACGGGCTCAGCACCCTGACCGGGGTCAGCGAGTTCACCGTGAACGTGGTCAGCCTGCTCGGCATCGGGCTGACCGTCGACTACGCGCTGCTGGTGCTCGCCCGGTTCCGCGAGGAACGGGCGGCGTCGGGGCACCGGACGGCACCGGACGGCAGAGCGGTCCCGGAGGGGGCGGACCCGGCCGCCGCGCTGGCCCGGACGATGAGCACCGCCGGTCGGGCCGTACTCGTCTCCGGCCTCGCGGTCGCGGCGGCGATGACCGGCCTGTACGTCTTCGCCGAGCCGCTGCTCGCCGCGATGGCCCTCGGCGGCGCGCTCGCCGTGGTGCTGGCCACCGCCGCCGGACTGACCCTGGTACCGGCCCTGATCGCGGTCCTCCACCGGCGCATCCCGGAACCCGACGCCGTGACCTGGGTCGACCGGGTCCGGGCCGCTGTCGACGCCCCGTACCGCCGGATCCGTCCGACGGGCGGATCGGCCCGCCCGGTTGCCGGCGGCGGCCGATCCGGCGGCGGCAGCACAGCCCGACCGATTGGCGGCGGCCGATCCGGCGGCGGCAGCGGCGGCGGACTGCTCGGTCGGCTCGCCCGGTACGCCCAGGCCAGGCCGGGTCCGGTCGCGTTCACCGTCTCCGCTGGGCTGCTGCTGCTCGCGCTGCCCTTCCTCGCCGGGGCCAACCTGGCCAACTCCGACGCCCGGGCGCTGCCGGCCTCGATGGAGGCCCGTCAGGTGCACGACGTCCTGCTCCGGGATTTCGAGGCGGGCCGGGCGGGGCCGGTGACCGTGGTGGTCACGGCCGACCCGGCCAGCGGCGAGGTACGCGACCTGATGAACCAGCTCAACACGTTGCCCCAGGTGATCCGGATGCAGCCCCGGCCGGACGTGCCCGGCGACGCGGTGGTGATCGACCTGACGCCCCGTGGCGTGACCGGCGGGCCGGAGTCCCGGGAGCTGGTCCGCGCGGTCCGGGACCTGGAGCAGCCGCTGCCGCTGCTGGTCGGTGGCGCGGCCGCCGAACTGGTGGACTACCAGGAGTCGGTGGCGTCCCGGCTGCCGCTCGCCGTACTGGTGCTGCTGCTGGTCACCGGGGTGCTGCTGTTCGCGCTGACCGGCTCGTTGCTCATTCCGGTCAAGGCGTTGGTGATGAACGCGCTGACTTTGCTCGCCACCCTCGGTGTGCTGGTGGTGGTCTTCCAGTGGGGGGTGGGGGCCGGACTGCTCGGCGTCGAGCCGTGGGGGGCGATCGACCTGACCACCCCGGTGCTGCTCTTCGTCTTCGTCTTCGGCCTGTCGATGGACTACGAGGTGTTCCTGCTGGCCCGGATCCGGGAGGAGTGGCGGCGCCGGTCCGCCGCCCGGCCGGCGTCGGGACCGGGTGCCGGGTCGTCGCCCGGTGCCCGGCCGGCGTCGGGACCGGGTGCCCGGCCGGCCCGGCCGCTGTCGGGCGCTTCGTCCGTCGGGCTCCAGACGGGTGAACAGGCGGTGCTGGTCGGGATCACCCGTAGCGGTCCGGTGGTCACGGCCGCGGCGGTCTGCATCAGCATCGTGTTCCTGGGTTTCCTGCTCGGTGAGCTGACCGCGGTGAAGGAGATCGGTTTTGGCATGGTGGTGGCGGTGCTGCTCGACGTCACCGTGGTCCGAGGGTTGTTGCTGCCGGCGGTGATGAGTCTGCTCGGCGAATGGAACTGGTGGGCACCCGGACCGCTGCGCCGGCTGTACGACCGGTTCTCCGGCGATGCGGAGCGGTCGGTCAACGCGCCGGTGCCGACCCACCCGGCGCCGGTGGCGGCCGATCGTTGACCGTTTCGGTCCCCGCTGTTCGGAAGTGTCGGATATTGGTGACCATCTCCGTCGGCAGGGCGACGAATAGCTGATGTTCCCTCTCCCCGGTGCGTAGTCTTCCTGCCCATGACTCCGGATCATGGCTCCGATCGAGTCTCGGGCAACTTCGCCGAGTTGCTGCGCCGGTACCGGCTCGCGGCGGGCCTGACCCAGATCGAACTGGCCGAGCGGGCCGCCGTCGGGGTCCGGACCGTCCGCGATCTCGAGCGTGGGCGGTCGTCCCGTCCACAACGTACGACGGTGGAGCTGCTCGCCACGGCGCTGGATCTCGACGGCCCGGGCCGTACCGAATTCTTGGCGGCCGCCCGGCGCCCGGCCGGCCCGGTGGTGGCCCTGGCCCCGTTCACCGATCCGGGCAGAGTGTCGGCCGGCGACACCCGTCCCGCGGGGCGCAGCCGGCCCGGTACCGGTCTCGGGCTGCCCGAGCCGGCCGAGTTGACCGGCCGTGATCACGACGTCGCCGAGTTGACCGCCATGTTGACCCCCGGTCCCCGACTGGCCCGGGGCGTGGTCAGCCTGGTCGGCCTCGCCGGGGTCGGCAAGACCGCGCTCGCCCTCAAGATCGCCCGGCGGATGCGGGACCGGCATCCGGGCGGGACCAACGGGATCGTGCTGACCGAGGGGTCGACCGAAAGCGACGTACTGTCCGTGGTCGCTGCGGTCTTCGGCGTTGGGCGGGCGAGTGACCTCGCCGGGCGGCTTCCGGAGGCGCCGTCGTTGCTGCTGGTCGACGCGGTCGAGCGGGCCCCGGGGGCGGCGGCCGGGGCGCTGGACCGGCTCGCGGCCATCGCGCCGAGCCTGCGGATCCTGGCCACCGGACGGCATCCGGTGGGGCTGCCCGGTGAGCGGGTGTGGCCGGTGACGCCGCTGGAGGTTCCGGCCGCGGCGGTGCCGGCCGACCTCGACGCGGTCGCCGGCTATCCGGCGGTGGAGCTTTTCCTGGCCCGGCTGCGACAGGTCCGCCGTGAGCCGCCGCGCCCCGACGAGGTGGCCGCGCTGGTCGAACTGGTACGTCGGCTCGGTGGCCTGCCGCTGGCGATCGAACTCGCCGCGGCCCACGGTCGTCTGCTGGACCTCAACGAGATTCTCGACCGGTACGGCAACCGGGTGCTCGACCTGGCCACGCCGCCGGTGACCCGGGCCGCGCTCGGGGTGAGTCTGCGGGACGCGGTGGCGGCGAGTTTTCGTCTGCTCGGGCCGACCGAGCAGGCGGCGCTACGACGGCTGTCGGTGCTGCGCAACCGCTGGTCGGTGGAGTTGGCCGAGCGGATGCTGACCGGCTGGCCGGCGGTTGGGGAGGGTGTGGAGTCGTCGGCCGGGAACGGTCTGGAGTCGTCGGACCGTACCGGGGCGGAGTTGGTCGACGGTGACCCGGTCCCGCTGCTCGACCGGCTGATGGCGCTGGGGCTGATCTCGTCCCGGGGCACCGGCCCGCTCCGGTTCCGCCTGCTCGACGTGGTACGCGACTTCGCCATGGAGCACGCGGTGGCCACGGGTGAACTGGCCGCGATCCGCCGCCGGCACGCCTCGGTCCTCGCCGACCTCGCCGTCCGGGTCGCGGCGGACCTCACCGGTGGCCGGTTCCTGGAGGCGGTCGGGGTCTTCGACGAGATCACCGCCGACCTGTGGGCGGCGCTGGCCCACTCCGCGAACGACGACCCGCACACCGCGCTGCGGCTCGCCGCCCAGTTGAGCCGTTGGTGGCGCTACCGGGGGCGGGACGTCGCGGGACGGCAGTGGCTGCGACGGTTGCTGGACGATCCGCGTACCGCCGACGCGGATCCGACGATCCGGGCCTGGGCGGAGGTGGGCATCGCCCAGCTTGCCCAGGAGCACGGGGCGGGTCCGGCGGAGATGCCCGCCGCCGAGCACGCGTTGGCGGAGTTCGAGCGCCTGGGCGACGTCGTCGGTGAACTCGCCGCCCGGAGTGTGCTCTGTGGACTCTGGACGGCGCTCGGCGGCCACGACGCGGCGCGCCGGCACGGCGAGGCGGCGTTGGCGCTGGCCACCCGGAGCGGTCGGGTACGGGACATGGCGGTGGCCCAGAACAACCTGACCTGGCACGAGATCCGACGCGGTGACCTGGTGGCCGCCCGCCGCCGGCTGGCCGCCGTCGACCGGCTCGCGGGCCAGTGTGGTGAGGAGCGGCTACGGGTCCTGGCCAGGGCGAATCTCGCCGAGGTGGCCCGCCTGGAGGGCCGGTACGCGGACGCGGTCCGGCAGGGCCGGCGGGCGGTACAGGCCCTGGCCGACCTCGGTGATCCGGGGCACCGCCGCCGGGCGCTCGGTACGGTCGGCCTGGCCCTCGCCGAGGACGGTCGGATCGACGAGGCGGGGGCGGTGCTCGCCGAACTCCGGGCACGGAAGGATCCGGACGGCGGCCCGGGTACGCCGGAGCTGATAGTCGGCCGACCGGCGGAGGAGCCGACACCACCGGACGAGGGGATCTGCGCCCTGATCGAGGCGGTCCTGGCGGTGCAGCGGGGAGACCGCGAGTGGGCGGCGGAGTGGTACGCGGCGGCGGCGCAGTCGTCGGCCGGCGCGCGTGACCTGAGGGATGTCGCCGAGGCGTTGGTCGGGGTGGTGGCGACGACGGACGATCCGGCGGCCCGGGCAAACGCGCGGAAGCTGCTCGACCAGGTGTGCCTGGAGGGTGGCATCACCCTGCTGCCCCGGGAGCGGGCGATGCTCGACTCGGTGGACTGACCGCAGCCAGGTGTCCGCTGGCGGGGCGGTGTCGGCGACCCCGCTGGGTGTGTCGCCCGGCCGCCCCGCCGCATGTGTGCGCTGCCCGGCGGCCGCTGTGGGGGCGTGGCGCGGGCGGAACAGCCCCCCGACGGAGCCCCTCGCTAGCCCCCGCCCGCGCCACATCCCCCAGAGCCCCCCGGCTCGCTGAACAGTATCCAGTAGCCGAGTCCGGAATATTCCTTAGGCCGGTCGTGTCCGGAACTTCGAGTGACTTCTGCCGGTCTTTCTGCCGGTTTCCGACCGCCCTTCCGGTATCCCGCCGACCAGCGACGGGAGCGCTCCCGGGCGGCGCCGACGGTGGCGCCGGCGACCAGGTCGGGAGTCGCGGGTCAGCAGTCGCCGTTTGGTCGGTCGCTGCCGGCGGTCGCACCCGGATGCACCGCGTCGCGGATGGTCCGGAGCCCGTCGAGCAGAACCCGCAGCGCCGCGGGATCGAGCTGGCCGACGAACCAGTCCTCGATCAGTTGGACGTGTCCGGGCAGGGTCTCCGTGAGTCGGGCCAGACCGGCCTCGGTGACCACCGCGAACGCGCTGCGCCGGTCGGAGGGACAGGCGCTGCGGGCGAGTAGCCCGTCGCGCTCCATCCGGTCGACGACCCGGGTCACCCCACTGGTCGACAGCGAGGTCTGGGTGGAGAGGTCGGTCATCCGGAGCCGGTGCTCGGGCGAGCGCGCCAGTCGCATCAGCACCTCGAACTCCACCGTCGAGAGCCCGTGCTCCTCGAACTGGGCGGCGAACCGGGCGGCGAGTCCGGCGTGCACCTCCATGAACAGGCCTATGGCGGTGAGGCGGGGATCGTGGAGGTTCTCGGTCACGGTGACATCGTACCAGTACTTGACATGGGGAATATTGCCGCGTCTATAGTTGCTGCGTCAGACATCCATCCGCACCCCTATCCTCCTGGGAAGGCAGCACCATGACCAGCAGCCCGGAATCCACCACCCGCAACTGGGAGAACCTGACCATCCCGACCGCCGGCACGTACGCGCTCGACCAGGCGCACAAGCGCGTCGGGTTCGTGGCCCGGCACATGATGGTGAGCAAGGTGCGCGGCGAGTTCCGTACCGCGGAGGCGACCATCACGGTGGCGGAGAACCCGCTGGAGTCCTCGGTGACCGCGACCATCCAGGCCGACAGCATCGACACCAACCAGCCCGACCGCGACGCCCACCTGCGCAGCGGTGACTTCCTCGAGGCCGAGAAGTACCCGACCCTGGAGTTCCGCAGCACCGGCGTGAAGTCGCACCACGGCAACGAGTTCGTGCTCACCGGTGAGCTCACCATCAAGGACGTGACCCGGCAGGTCGAGCTGGAGGTCGAGTTCGAGGGTGTCGGACGTAGCCCCTTCGGCCAGGACATCTTCGGCTTCACCGCGAGCACCGAGATCGACCGTGAGGAGTTCGGCCTGACCTGGAACGTCGCCCTGGAGACCGGCGGCGTGCTGGTCAGCAAGAAGATCAAGATCGAGATCGAGGGCGAGGCCGTCCGCCAGGCCTGACCCGTGCGCCGGCCGGTCGGTTCCGGCCGGACCGACAGCCGAACCGAGACGCCCCGGTGACCTGTTTACTGGTGACCGGGGCGCCTCGCTGGGTAATGCGCCCGGTGGAAGGGGTGTCACGATCGTGTGCGATTGTTGGACCCAGCGCCGCTGATCGCTTACTCAGCGCCAGTGGCCGCTTGTGGTCGCGCACGCTCAGCGCTCCTACGGTGATAGATCGGACACGCCTCCGGCGTACGGGCGACCGGACGGCGTCGACAACGCCTCGTGGCGGGGAGGGCTCATGGGCCAGGACGTCTCGCAGGTCCTCTTCTCCCGGGAGGACCGGGTCCGTTACCGGCAGAAGGTCCGCCGCTGCCTGGACGTCTTCGCGCTCATGCTCGACGACCTCGGCTTCGACGCCGACCGGCCGACCACCGGCCTGGAGATCGAACTGAACCTGGTCGATGCCGACGCGGAGCCGGCGATGCGCAACGCCGAGGTGCTGGAGAACCTGGCCGACCCGACCTTCCAGACCGAACTCGGTCAGTTCAACCTCGAACTCAACGCGGCCCCCCGGCTGATCGAGGGGGACGGCTTCGCCGACTACGAAGCGGACCTCCGGGAGAGTCTGGGCCGGGCCGAGGAACTCGCGGTGAAGTCCGACGCGACGATCATCCTGATCGGCATCCTGCCCACCCTCACCCCCCGGCACCTGGTGCTCGACAACCTCTCCACCAACGAGCGCTACCGGGTGCTCAACGACTCGATCGTGGCGGCCCGGGGCGAGGACATCGAACTCGACATCCGGGGCGTGGAGCGACTGCAGACGCACACCGACTCGATCGCCTCCGAGGCCGCCTGCACCAGCGTGCAGTTCCATCTGCAGGTCTCGCCGGACAACTTCGCGAACTACTGGAACGCCTCGCAGGCGATCGCCGGAGTCCAGGTCGCGCTCGGCGCCAACTCGCCGTTCCTCCACGGCCGGCACCTCTGGGCCGAGACCCGGGTCGCCCTCTTCGAGCAGGCCACCGACACCCGGCCCGACGAGCTCAAGGCGCAGGGCGTACGACCCCGCGTCTGGTTCGGTGAACGCTGGATCAGCTCGATCTTCGACCTCTTCGAGGAGAACGTCCGCTACTTCCCGCCGCTGTTGCCGATCTGCGACGACGAGGACCCGGTGGCGGTGCTGCACGCGGGCGGGGTGCCCAAACTGGCCGAGTTGCGGCTGCACAACGGCACCGTCTACCGCTGGAACCGCCCGGTCTACGACATCATGAACGGCCGGCCCCACCTGCGGGTGGAGAACCGGGTGCTGCCCGCCGGCCCGACCGTGATCGACATGCTCGCCAACGCCGCCTTCTACTTCGGGCTGGTCTGCGACCTGGCCGAAGGTGACCGGCCGATCTGGAGCCAGCTCACCTTCAGCGCCGCCGAGGAGAACTTCCACGCGGCGGCACGCCGCGGCATCGACGCGGTGATCACCTGGCCCCGGCTCGGCGAGGTACGCGTCACCGACCTGGTACGGGACGTACTGCTGCCCCGGGCGGCCGCCGGACTGGACCGGTTCGGCGTCGGCGCCGCGCACCGGGACCGACTGCTCGGCATCATCGAGGAACGCTGTCGTACCGGACGTAACGGCTCGGTCTGGCAGGTCGAGGCGGTACGGGCAGCCGAACGTGGCCGGGGCATGAACCGTTCCCAGGCCCTGCACCACATGCTGCGGCGCTACGGCGAACTGCAGCGGACCAACGAACCGGTGCACATCTGGCCGGTGGAGGGCTGACAGCGGTCAGCGAGGACGGCGACCGAACCGGCGCAGCCGGCCTGTCGGCTTCCCGTCGTCGGCCGGCTCCCCGGCCACCGTCGGCTCGTCCCCGGCGGACGGTTCCCCGCCGGCCCCGGCGTCCCCGGTTCCGCCGGCCCGGCCATCCCCGGTCCCACTGTCGCCGGTTCCACGGTCCCCGGTCGCACCAACCGGCTCATCCCCGGTCGCCGGCCCGGCGTCACCGGCCGGACCCTTCTCCACGCTGGACGGCCCGCCCGCGGAGCCGCCGTCCCGGCGCCCGGCGGTCGGTTGGCTCGGCACCCGTACGCCGGCTGCCGGGGACCCGGATTCCGCCGGGGTCGCGGCGGGGAGCGCGGCCGGTCTCCCGGACCGACCGGTCCGGGTCGGTCCGGCGAGCGCCTCGGCACGCTGGGCGAGCGCGGCGACCAGCGCGGACCCGGCCACCCCGGCGACCACCGCGTACGGGGCGATCAGATGGGCCGACACCTGCGCGGAGTCGGCGTCCGCCAGCCGGGGTGCCACCCCGAAGTAGCCGGCCGCCACCAGCGCCGGGCCGGCCATCCCGGAGATCGCCGCGCCCACCCGGGTAGCCGGTCGCCGGGCGGCGGACCGGCCGGCGAGCACCCCGATCAGCAGCGCCGAACCGAGCGCCAGGGTGATCGCGGGCCAGGGCAGAGGATCACGGAGCCAGTCGCGCCCGTCGTCGGTGGTGGTCTGCCAGACACCGAGCCGCGCGGTGAGTGGTCCGCCGTCGGACAGGACGTCGTGCACCACCGCCGCCACGGCGAGCGACCAGATCCAGGCGCTCGTGCCGAGCACGTTGCCGGCCACCGCCGGCGAGGATGTCGCCCAGATCGCCACCAGCAGTCCGACCAGGACACCGACGACCGCGTACCCGGCGGCGACGGTCTGCGGGGAAAGGTCGTCGACCCCGGTGGCGGTCCGGGCGGGTACGGCCACCAGTACGACGGTGACCAGTCCACCGATCGCGGCGGCGACCGCCAACGAGGCGCGCCACAGGCCGGTGGCCGACGGCGAGGACACCGGGGTCGCGTCGACGGACCCGTCGACCGGCTCGGCGGCGGACCCGAGCCGTACCGCGCAGATCGCGCCGACGACCGTGGAGGTGGCGGCGATCCAGACCGCCCAGGTCAGGCTCGCCAACCAGGCGGCCTCGCCGCTCGGATCGGTCGACGGCAGCCAGGCGATGATGCCGAGCCCGTAGCCGAGGCCCAGTTGAGCCGCACCGGCGCCGGCCGCTACGCCGACCGCCGTCGCGAGTGATCCTCCCCAGCCCCGTACGGCCATGCCGGGCAGCGTAGCGTCCACCCGCCTCCGGGGCGAGTGCGTGGCGGGCGTCCGTCGAGCCGGGCATCCCCGCGGGGGCGTCCGCCGGTCCGGGCCTCGCCGTGGCGTCCGCCGGTCCGGGCCTCGCCGTGGCGGGCGGTCGTCCCCGAGCCTCCCCGCGGCGGGCCGTCGCTCCCGGCTTGCGGCACACTTCCACGGTTGGCTGTGGAAGGTCGGCGTGTTCCCCGACGCGGGATGGTGGGCAGAGAACAGATGACGGATCTGGACATGACGGGGCGACCCGAGACGGGCTCCGGAGCAGGACATTCCAGCCGGGCGGGGTTGGTCGCGGGCGGGGCCGTCGGCCTGGTGCTCTGTGCCGTGGTCGGTGCCTTCGGCGGGTACCTGCTGGCCGGCGACGACACGGGCGGGTCGGACCAGGGCGCCGGACCGGTCGCGACGAGTGCGGCGCCGTCGGCGACGAAGACCTCCCGGGCGGGCACCCCCACCCGGTCCCAGACCAGTCGCCCGCCGACGACGGCCCCGCCGATCGACGGTCTGCTCCTGCCCGACGTGCTCGGCCAGGACTTCAGGGAGGCTCGGCTGGAACTGCGGGACCGTGGCCTCGGGGTGGAGGTGGTGTTCGGCGCCTCCGGCAGTGACTCCAGCGTGCACCGGACCGTGCCGCCGGGTGGCACCCCCGTGAAGCGGGGTATCACGGTCAAGATCTATGTGGTGGGTGGGCCGCCGTCGGTGGTCGTACCCGATGTCGTCGGGCAGTCCTGCCGGCAGGCCGCCCGACGGCTGGTGGACGACGGCCTCTATCCCCGGTATCCGAGCGGCGAGAGTGGCGAGGTGCGCGAACAGGACCCGCCGGCGGGCGGCACGCTGAACTGGAACGACCAGGTACGGCTGCACTGCGGAAAGGCCGTCGCGCCGACCGGCACGCCGACCTACTGAGGACGCCGACCCACTGAGGACACCGGCCGGGACACGCCGGAGGCGTTCGCGGCGGGCCGGACGTGCGTGGGCCGGCTAGGTTGAAGGAGGTTGGCCCCGCTCGCATCGGCGCCGAGAGGACGTGCCATGGCCGACGACCCGCAGAGGTTCCGGGGCACTCCGGAGCCGGACGACAACGGGCCGGACGACAACGGGCCGGACGACAACGGGCCGGACGACAACGGGCCGGACGCGGCGGGCGGCGCGGCGGAGACCCGACCGATCCCACCGGGTCCGGCGGAGCCCCGGGCGGTCCCTCCCGGCCCGTCGGAGACCCAGGTGATCCCGCCGGGCCCGGCGGAGATCCCCCGGCCCGCACCGGTTCGGGAGCCGACCTGGGCCGGCCGGGCCGAGGTGCCGGTCCGACCGGCGTACGACCCCGGCACGCAGGTGCCGACGGACTGGGCGTACGCCGAGGAGCAGGACGGCCGCCGCTGGTGGATGCCGATCCTGGTGGCGGTGATCGGCCTGGTCCTGTTGGCGGTGCTGCTCGTCGCCGGGTGGGTGATCGCCGACTCGGTACGGCGTGGCACGCCCGCCCCGCCGCCGGCCACCCCGTCCGGCGCCGCCTCGGCGGTCACGTCGGCACCGACCTCCGCGGCCCCGACGAGCGCCGTCCCGACCACTCCGGGCACCACCCCGGCGGCGGTCGCGGTCCCGCCGCTGGTCGGGTTGTCGGAGTCGGCGGCGACCGGGCTGCTGGAGCAGTTGGGGCTGGTCCCCGAACTCCGGTTCGAGGCCTCCGACGAGCCGGCCGGAACCGTGCTGGCGACGGAACCGGAGGAGGGCGCCGAGCTGACCCCGGGCGACGTGGTGGTACTTGTCATCGCCGAGCCGGCCCCGTCGACCCCGCCGGCGACCACGGGCGGCGCACCCACCGCATCACCCAACCCCACGCCGAACGGCTGACGAGCGGCGCGTCCGGTCAGGCCGGACGGTGTCGGGACCGCAGCTGTCGGGTCCGTGACACCGGCGCTGGGTCAGCCGACCCGGACCCGCTGGCCGACTGCCGTGGAGTTGGTCCGTATCGGTCGCTGCACCGGCAGGTGGTTGCGGCGTACCGGGTTGGTGTGCAGCGTTCGCAGCCCGTTGGGCTGCACGAATATCGAGCGTCGCTCCACCGCGTCGCCGCTGGAGTTGAGCTCGTAGCCGTCGAGCCAGACCCAGCCGTGGTACGTGGGCCAGTCGTGTACCCGGATCACCCGGAAGTAGATGGGATCGGCGAACTGGACGCTCGCCGTACGCGTCACGTGGAGCACATCACCGGAGCGGGGAAGAAGCAACATCAGCTCCTGTCCGTCTGGCCGGCACGCGGACCGGCGAGAGAGGCGGGCGGGGGTCTGGAGGTGGTCGGCGACGCGGTGTGCGTACGGGCGGGCGGTGCGGAACTGGGATGTCGGCCGAGGTGACGTGTGGGTCGAGCCCGTCACGCCACCCCGACCGACACCTGTCGACTCCGGGACGCGCCAGCCGCCGTAGCGGCCCTGGCATACAGCGGCGGGGGCTCTTACCCCGGAGCGGGGCTTCTCGCCGTACCGCTGGCACGGCCGCCGTCCCGGGCAGGCGAGAATGGGGGAGCATTGGATCGCCTGACCGGACGGGAACGCTGCGTAGCCCGAGCCATACGCACAGGGTGCATCAAGAACATGATCAATGCAAGTTGCACTTTGCCCTTTGCGGCATGACGGCGATAGTGGTCCGTACGGCGCTTGCTGCCCCTTGCGTCGAAGCGGCAGACTGGACCCGGTTTCGGCCCGCTGCCGCCGATCGGGACTCTGACCGCCGCGAAGTCCCCCGCCAATGGCCTGATTTCCGTGGCCGTCCACGCGGCACGAAATCCGGATCTTGTCATGATCACTCGCCCCATAATGATCAACTCGGAGGTGACCCGGTGACCGAGCGCCGGAGCCCGACCATTCGCCGCCGCCGTCTCGGGGCCGAACTCCGCCAACGCCGGGAGAAGGCGGGGGTGACCATCGAGGGCGTCGCCGACATCCTGGAATGCTCCGCCTCCAAGGTCTCCCGGATCGAGACCGGCCACACCACCGCCACCGTCCGCGACGTCCGGGACATGCTCGGCATCTACGGCGTGACCGGTGCCGAGTGCGAGGAACTGATCCAGATCGCCCGGGAGGCCCGGCAGAAGGGCTGGTGGCATCCCTACAGCCCGGTGCTGGCCGGGGCGTACGTCGGGCTCGAGGCCGCCGCCGGCTCCGTCCGGGCGTACGAGCAGCAGACCGTGCCCGGGCTGCTGCAGACCGAGGACTACGCGAAGGCGATGATCCGCTCCGCCCGTCCGGACTTCACTCCGGAAGAAGTCGAACAGCGGGTCCGTGTCCGGTTGGGTCGTCAGTCGTTACTGAGCCAGGACGATCCGATCGAACTCTGGGTGGTGCTTGATGAGGCGGTGATCAGCCGACCGGTGGGCGGCGACGCGGTCATGCGGGCCCAGTTGGAGCGGCTGGTGGAAGCCGCTGACCTACCGAACGTCACGCTCCAGGTCCTGCCGTTCGACGCCGGCGCGCATGCCGGCATGGACGGCACTTTCGCCATCCTCGGCTTTCCTGAACCGGGCGATCCGGACGTGGTGTACGCCGAAAACGCCACGGGCGGGTTGTTTCTGGAGAAGCGGGATGAACTACAGACATACATTTTCATCTTCGACCACATCCGAGCAGCGGCAATGCGCCCGGAGGAGTCCGTAGCTCTGATCGCGAAGATGGCAGAGGAGCCATTGTGGAAGTGGAGACAAAGGGGTACCGCGTCGACCTGAGCGGGGCAGCCTGGTTCAAGAGTTCGCGTAGTGGACCGAGCTGCGACAACTGCGTCGAGGTGGCCTTCGCGGGTGGCGCGATCGCGGTTCGTGACTCGAAGAACCCGACCGGCCCTGCCCTGATCTTCACGCCGGACGAGTGGGACGCCTTCCTCGGCGGTGCCAGGGACGGCGAGTTCGACCTGGCCTGACGGCCACCACGGCCGGCGGCCAACAGCGGCGCGGTCACCGGGCAGCGATCAGTTGCCGGGTGGCCGCGCTCTCCGTCTCCACCCACCGACACCCCCTCCACCTGGGATAATCCCTGGTCCCGCCGTCGCCAGCGCCGGCCCGGGTCGTTGTACCAGTGGGTGCGGCGGGGGCCGGGCCAACCCGCCGGAGGGTCCGCGACCGCGGCCCGCCGAGGGGTTCGCGACCGAGCGAGGCAGGCGAGACAGATGGCGATCGGGTCGGAAAATCTGGGCAACGGTTCGGGCAAGTCGGACCGGTTCGTCGGCAAGTACCGGGGTGCGCGCCGGGACGGCGGTACCACGGTCGAGGAGTCGTCGGCCGGCGCCGATCTCGGCCCGGTCGAGGCGACCGCCGCCGAGCGGCCACCCGAAGTGCCGCCGGAACTGGCCGGCAGCGCCACGACGGACCGGGGGCCGACCCTGCCGTCGCTGGACATGGGCGGGCTGACCGAGCCGGTCTTCCCCCCGGCGGGCTGGCCCGACCTGCCCCGCTCCGAGCCGCTGGTGGACCACCCGCTGCTCCGTGGCCTGTTGTTGGAACTGCCACCGAAGGGGACGATCCCCGGCTCGGTCTGGCTCGACCGGTGGTTCGAGGCGGCCCGGGCGATCCTCGAACTGCTATACGTGCAGGACTCGCGTACCCGATGAGGGTGAGCGGCGGGTGACCGCGCGCTCCGCCAGGCTGCTGTGCCGCAGCGCGTGCCGGACGCCGATCGTGCCGACCGCGAGCACCGCGACGGTGAGCACCACGCCGAGTTTGCCCGGGCCGGTCAACGGCACCAGACCGGTGGCGTCGACCAGGACCGGCACCATCACCAGCCCGGTGACCTGCACCGGCAACACGACCATCGGATGAGCGGCCGCGGCCCGTAGCCGCGGCGGGGCCGGGGTCCGGGGTGCGGCGGCGAAGGCGCCGGCGCGGAGCCGGAGCCGACGTATCCGCCGTACCGTCAACAGGGCGACGAAGCCGGCGGAACCGAGCGGCAGCGCGAGCCCGGCGGCGGTCCGGTCGACCAACGTCGGCCCGGACTCGACCAGGCCGGCCAGCAGCACGCCGCCGAGCCCGGCGAGGCCGAGCGCGGCGAGCCCGAAGAGCAGCCCGGCGCGCCGACGCAGCGCCCGCGCGGTCCGCAAGCCCGGCAGCCCGTCGGCGACGAACCCGGCGGCCAGCCAGACGGCGGCGATCGCGAGCAGGATGGCGAGGTCGGTGTCCATGGTATTGATGCTTGCCCGTTTCGCCGCCGGGCGAATCCGGGTCCGTCCCGGCCGTCACCCGGAGAAGACGGCGTCGGAATCCAGGATTTTTCGGTCTCACCCGTAGGGGTCATCCCTTCGGAGATATAGAAGATTCGACATCTGCCGCTATCCGTCCCGGCCGCTTAACCTCAGCACGATCGGCCCGCTGATCCCCCACCACGAGCGGGTGGACGGTTCGTGCCGATCGGAGGGAGGAGGGAGATGAATCTCCCGCGTAGGTCCGTTGTCGTCGGAGTCACAACCCTGGCCATGCTTGCCATGGTGGCCACCCCGGCCGTGGCGGCCGAACCGGAGGGACCCATCCGCAGCGCGGGCGGGGCCACCGCCGTTCCGGACAGCTACATCGTGGTCTTCAAGGACAGTTCGGTCAGCCGGAGCAACGTCGCGACGGCGGCCAAGGGCCTGGCCGGCAAGCACGGTGGCGCGGTGGCGCGCACCTACTCCGCCGCACTGCGCGGCTTCGAGATCAGCGCCTCCGCGAAGGCGGCGGCCCGGATCGCGGCCGACCCGAGCGTGGCGTACGTCGAACAGAACCACACCGTGCACACCATGGCCACCCAGCCGAACCCGCCGTCCTGGGGCCTGGACCGGATCGACCAGCGGAACCTGCCGCTGAACAGCTCGTACACGTACCCGACCACGGCCAGCAACGTGAACACGTACGTCATCGACACCGGGATCAACTTCAACCACAACGACTTCGGTGGTCGGGCGGTCAGCGGGTACGACGCGGTCGACGGCGGGTCGGCCGACGACTGCAACGGCCACGGCACGCACGTCGCCGGCACCGTCGCCGGTACGTCGTACGGGGTCGCGAAGGGCGCCCGCATCTACGGCGTACGCGTGCTCAACTGCTCCGGCAGCGGCACGAACGCCCAGGTCGTCGGCGGCATCGACTGGGTCACCGCGAACGCGGTGCGCCCGGCGGTGGCGAACATGAGCCTCGGCGGCGGCGCCAACACGGCGATCGACACCGCGGTGAACAACTCGATCAACGCGGGCATCACCTACGTGGTCGCGGCCGGCAACGGCAACGCCCTCGGGGTACGCCAGAACGCCTGCAACTACTCGCCGGCCCGGGTGCCGAACGCGATCACCGTCGGCGCGACCCAGAACAACGACGCGGCGGCGAGCTTCTCCAACTTCGGCACCTGCGTCGACATCCTGGCGCCGGGGGTCGGCATCACCTCCGCCTGGTACACCAGCAACACCGCCACCAACACCATCAGCGGTACGTCGATGGCGTCACCGCACGTCGCCGGCGCCGCCGCCCTGGTGCTGTCGGCGAACCCGACCTGGAGCCCGCAGCAGGTCCGGGACTACCTGGTCAACAACGCCACCCCGGACGTGGTCAGCAACGTCGGCACCGGCACCCCGAACCGGCTGCTGTACGTCGTCAACGACGGCACCCCGCCGCCGACCAACGACTTCTCGGTCTCGGTCTCCCCGACCTCCGGGTCGACCGCGCCGGGCGGATCGGTCACGGCGACCGTGTCGACGGCGACCACCGCCGGCTCGGCCCAGTCGGTGAGCCTGTCGGCGAGCGGTCTGCCGTCCGGCGCCACCGCCACGTTCAGCCCGAGCACGGTCACCTCGGGCGGCTCGTCGACGCTCACCATCGCCACCTCGGCGAGCACCCCGTCCGGCACCTATCCGGTGACGGTGACCGGCACCGGCGCCTCGGCGACCCGGACGGCGACCTTCAGCCTGACCGTGACCGGGACCGGGGGCGGCTGCTCGGGCAGCAACGGCACCGACGTGTCGATCCCGGACACCGGCGCCACGGTGAGCAGCAGCATCACCATCGCCGGCTGCAACCGGAACGCCTCGTCGACGTCGCAGGTGGGCGTGAACATCGTGCACACCTACCGGGGTGACATCGTCCTTGACCTGGTCGCCCCGGACGGCACCGTCTACCGGGTGAAGAACAGCAGCATCATCGACGGCACCGACAACATCAACACCACGTACACCGGCAACCTCTCCTCGGAGGCGGCGAACGGCACCTGGCAACTGCGGGTCCGGGACGTCTACTCCGGCGACACCGGCTACCTCAACTCCTGGAGCCTGACGCTCTGAGCGCGGGACGGGGCCCCCTGCGATCGTTCTCCGCAGGGGGCCCCTTCGGGCGCGGTCACAGGGTGCGCAGGTGGAACCCGCCGTCCACGTCGATCACCTGACCGGTGCTGAACGGCAGCAGGTCGGTGGCGACCGCCACCACGGCCCGGCCGACGTCGTCCGGCTGGCCCCAGCGCCGGATCGGGGTCAGGCCCTGGTGGAGGATGAGGTCGTCGTACCGGGCCTTGACCGGGCCGGTCATGTCGGTTTCGATGATGCCGGGCCGGATCTCGTACACGTTGATGCCGTGCTCGGCCAGCCGGGCGGCGTAGAGCTGCGCGGTCATCGCCAGCCCCGCCTTCGCCACGCAGTAGTCGCCCCGGTTGACGCTGGCGGTGTAGGCGCTGATCGACGAGATGATGACGATCTTCGGTCGGTCGACCCGGCCGGCCGCCTGCTGCGAGATCATCGTCTTCGCGGCGAGCTGGATCAGGAAGTACGGCCCCTTCAGGTTGATCCCGACCAGCCGGTCGAACGACTCCTCGCCGGCCTCCAGCAGGTCGGCCCGGACGTTCGGCGCCACCCCGGCATTGCTCACCAGCAGGTCGAGTCGGCCGAACGCGGCGGTCGCCTCGTCGATCAGGTGCTGGCGGTCGGCCTCGACGGAGACGTCGGCCCGGACCAGGTGAGCCCGGCCGCCGAGCGCCTCGACCTCCTTGCCGACCTCGGCCGCCGCCTCCGCGTTGCTGGCGTAGTTGACCACCACGTCGTACCCGGCTCCGGCCAGGGCCAGCACGATGCCGCGACCGATGCCGCGGGAGCCGCCGGTGACGACCGCCGCCGGTCGCCCGGTCGGACCGGTCTGCGGCCCGTCCGACCGGGTCACGCCGGGGTCCCGGCGGCGGCGAGGGTCGGCTCGGTCGCGCCGAAGAACGTCAGGTACGGCTCGTCCCGGGCCACCCGCTGCAGGTAGAGCGCCAGCTCCCGGGCGTGGTAGTCACCCCACATGCTGGACTCGCCGTTCGGCACCCGCTGCCCGGCGGGTACGTGGTCCCAGCCGTTCGGGCGGTGGTAGACCGAGTGCAGGATCAGTCCCTGGTGTCCGGGGTCGGTGCTGAGGTAGGGCTCGTCGAAGAGGGTGCCGGCGACGGTGAGTCCGGCCTGCCGGTATCGTGCCCCCTCCTCGGTTCGGCCGAGTCCGGTCAGGTGGCGACCGAGTCGGAGCAGCCCCTGCGCTCCGATCGCCGCCGCCGACGAGTCCACCGGCTCCTCCGGGTTGTACGGGTCGGCCGGGCGGTCCAGGTGGTCGCCGAGCCGGGCCAGCCCCGGCGCACCGGTGTCCCAGTACGGGATCCCGTCGGTCGGGCTGTGCGCCAGGTAGAAGTCGCAGGTGGCGGTGGCGGCCCGGAGCAGCGTCGCCTCGATCTCGGCCCGCCCGCCGTACGGCTCCAGTTCCTCGTCGGCGAGGGTGGCGACGAACTCCAGCTGCTCGGGGAAGCCGAGCATGGCCCAGGCGAGTCCCCGGGTCCAGGTGCTGAACGGGGAGTAGCCCTGCTGGGTGCTCGGGCACCGGTAGCTGCCGTCGTTCACGTTGAAGATCGACTCGTGGGCGGTCCGCCCGGGTACGTCGTAGCTGTCCCGCCCGTCGCCGTAGAAGACGTTCCACCGGGCGGTGTTGGTGGCGTGCTCGACGAGCCGGCCGAGCAGTGAGATCCGCTCGTCCCGTTCACCCATCAGGACGTGGCCGAGCTGGTGTGCCACGGCCAGCGCCCGGCAGGACCGAATGGTGTCGACGAAGAGCGACTGTGGACCGTTGAACGAGTAGATGTAACCGGTCCCGTCCGAGGTGGTCCGCCAGCGGCTGGCCTGGACGGCGCCGCTCACCTTGAGTGCCAACTCGTAGAAGTTCCGCTCGGCGTGGTCGGTGGGGATCCGCCCTTCCCGCATCAGCCGCCACAGGTTGCCGTACGTGCTGACGTTGTTGAAGCCGTGGTCGTGCACCCCGATGTGGCTGACGTGGCTGGCCATCACCGCCACGGTCCGGTCCCGGCCGAGGTCGAGGAACCGCTGGTCACCGGTGGCGTCGTACTGCAGGAGCGCCGAGCCGTACTGGAAGCCCTGGGTCCACTCGGTCCAGCCGCGCGCGGTGTACCGGCCCTCGACGGTGAACACCGGCGACGGCGAGCCGGGCGGGCAGCTCTGCTCGATCGAGTCGATCTTCTGCGCGGAGACCTCCCACAGCCGGCCGATCCTGGGTAGCAGGGCGGCGGGGGTCAGCTCCTGGTCGATCCTCATCATCGGACCAGCATAGGAAAGCGCTTGCCCAAACGACAGGGGCGGGTGAGGGCAGGCCGGAAAACGTCGGGACCCCCCGGGTACGTACCCGAGGGGTCCCGACGGTGGATCAGGTGTGGGCCGCGCGGCGCGGGTCAGACCGCGAAGCTGGCCGGACGCTCGGTCGCGGGGGGCGGCGGGGTCGCCTTCCACCAGCCGAGCTTCTGCGCGGTCAGCCGCCCGACGTACGCCGGGTTGAGCACCATGTAGCGGTGGAAGAGCCGCTTCGGCTCCAGACCGAACCGCCACAGCCACTCCAGGCCGACCCGCTGCATCCACGGCGGCGGCTTACGGAGCAGGCCGGCGTGGTAGTCGAAGGCGGCGCCGACCGCCATCAGCGGCATGTCGAGCAGCGGCCGCATGTCGTACGTGAAGACCTCCTGGCGCGGGCAGCCGAGCCCGACCAGGACCAGCCGGGCCCCGGAGGCGCGGATCCGGTCGGCGATCTCCGCGTCCTCACCGGGCTGCACCGGGCGGAACTTCGATGCCTCCACCCCGGCGATCTTCAGCGCCGGGAACATCCGCTCCAGCTCCGGCACCAGCCGGGCGAGCGTGGCGTCGGTCGAGCCGTACAGGTAGACCGGCAGACCCTCGTCGGCGAACCGGGCCAGCACGCTCAGCGTCAGGTCCGGGCCGTAGACCCGCTCGGCCAGCGCGGCGCGGTGCAGCAGGTTCAGTGCCCAGCGGACCGGCTGCCCGTCCGGGGTGACCACGTCGAAGGCGTTGAGCCGGGCGTTGTGCGCCGGATCCAGCACCCCGGTCATCACCCCGTGCACGGCCAGCGCGGTCAGCGCCAGCGGGCGACGCTCCCGGCCGGCGGTCACCACCTGCTCGGTCGCCGCCTCGTAGTCGATCGCGTCGACGAGGACACCGAGGATGTTGCGCTTACCCCGAGAGATCACGACCGCTCCCCAGCCTGCGGCACCCACTTGTCGACGTTCGCCTCGTAGATCTCCTGCAGGATCATCGGTACGTCGTACACCTGCTTCCAGTCCGGGTAGTCGGCCTGGAAGGCGGCGTTCGAGCCGATCCACCACTGGTGGTCGCCGACCCGGTTCGCCTCGACGTACTCGGTGACCATCTCCTGCCCGGTGATCCGCTCGGCCAGCGTGAACGCCTCCCGCATGGAGGTGTTGGAGTGCCGACCGCCGCCGAGGTTGTAGACCGCCGCCGAACGCGGGTTGCGGAAGAACGCCTCGAAGGCGGCGACCACGTCGTGGCTGTGGATGGCGTCCCGGACCTGCTTGCCCCGGTAACCGAAGATCTTGTACGTCCGGCGTTCCATGTTGGCCCGCATCACGTAGCCGAGGAAGCCGTGCAGTTCGGTGGCGGAGTGCGCCGGACCGGTCAGCGTGCCGCCCCGGAAGCAGGCGGTCTTCATGTCGAAGTAGCGCCCGTACTCCTGCACCATCACGTCGGCGGCGACCTTGGAGGCGCCGAAGACCGAGTGCAGGGTGGCGTCGATCGACATGTCCTCCTTGATCCCGTCGAAGTACGGGTGGTCGGCGGCGAGTTCCCACCGGGTCTCCTGCTCGACCAGCGGCAGGCTGTTCGGCCGGTCGCCGTAGACCTTGTTGGTCGAGCAGTGGATGACCGGGGTGTCGACGCAGTGCTCGCGGACGTTCTGCAGGACGTTCAGCGTGCCGCCGGCGTTCACGTCGAAGTCGGTGTACGGGTCACGCACCGCCCAGTCGTGCGACGGCTGCGCGGCGGTGTGCACCACCACGGCGATGTCGCGGCCGTACCGCCTGAAGATCGCCGCCAGCGCGTCCCGGTCGCGGATGTCGGCGTCGTGATGGGTGTACGCGTCACCGAGGTCACTGGTGAGCCGTAGCACGTTCCAGGCGGTCGACGCCTCGGCACCGAAGAACTGTCGGCGCATGTCGTTGTCGATACCGACCACGTCCAGACCGAGTCCGGCGAAGTGCCGGACCGCCTCGGATCCGATCAGGCCTCCGGATCCGGTCACCAACGCGACACTCACATGCCACTCCTGCTCTGAGGGTCGGAAACCACCGGAGCATAGCGCGGTGCCGGCTTTGCCCCGATATGACGAAGGGGCTCCGTGATACCACGGAGCCCCTTCAGCGGTGGGGAAGGGGGGAGTTGAACCCCCACGCCCTTTCGGGCACACGGACCTGAACCGTGCGCGTCTGCCATTCCGCCACTTCCCCTTGCGAGGCGTGAGCCCTGAAGACCCTAAGCCCTGGACGGGCTTCGAACCAAACCGGCTCCACCTCGAGCGCGCCACAGGACGGTAACGATCTGTCCGGAGCCCACTCTTCGGCATGTGCCGGGACATACTACGCTGTCCCTGTTGCCGCCACGGGCGTTACCGCTCGCGGCGGATGGAAGAGTAGCACGACCAGACCCGGCCCCTGAGGAGAGGCCGGCTGCAGGCGGCCGAGCGGCGTACGAGCTGTACGTGCGGCGGCCGGATACCATCATGTCCTCGGAACCCGAGGAGGAGCCGGTGAGCGTGCTGCAACGCTTTGAGAAGCGTCTGGAGGGCCTGGTCGAGGGGGCCTTCGCAAAGGTGTTCAAAGGGGTCGTGCACCCCGTCGAGATCCTCAACGCGATGCAGCGGGAGGCCGAGGCGCACAAGGCGATCCTCGCTGGCGGGCGCACCCTCGTGCCGAACCGCTACGTGATCGATCTCTCCCCGTACGACCACAGCCGGTTGGCGCCGTACGCCGCCGCGCTCGCCCAGGAGCTGGCGCAGTCGCAGGCGGAGTTCATCGGCGAGCAGGCGTGGACGGTCTACGGCGACGTCATCGTCGAGATCGAGCGCGGCGACGGCCTGGACACCGGCATGTTCCGGGTCACCGCCGAGGTCTACACCGGCGGTGACGTGGCGCCGGTGCACCAGTCCCCGTACGACGCGCCCGGCCAGCCCGCCTACCCCCCGTACGACCAGGGTGGCGGCTACGGCCCGCCGCCCGGGCACGGGCAGGGTGGCCGCAACATCCGGCTGGTCTCCGGCGACGGCCGGACCTATCCGCTGCAGATGGGTTCCACCGTGATCGGCCGGGGCGACCAGGCCAACCTCCGGCTGCCCGACGTCGGGATCTCCCGTCGGCACGCGCGGCTCGACTTCGACGGTGCCCAGGTGGTCCTCACCGACCTCGGCTCCACCAACGGGACGATGGTGAACGGCCAGCGGATCTCGGCCGTCGCGCTCAACCCCGGAGACATGATCCAGCTCGGTACGACCACCCTGACGTTCCGCGTGGACGGTTGAAACCTTGCCCCCATTCGTCCTGACCGTCGCCAGAATCGGGTTCATCGTCCTGCTGTGGATCTTCGTGTTCACCGTGGTCGGCGTGATCCGTCGAGACCTCTTCGCCGGAGCGCGCTCCAGCCGCCTCGTCGCCGCGCCGCGCGGGGTGGGGGCCGCGCTGGGGCAGAACAAGCCGGCGAAGGTCAAGCGGGGCCGGGCGGCGCATCAGCTGGTCGTCACCGGGGGCCAGCTGGCCGGCACCCGGATAACCCTCGGCGAAGCCCAGATCACCATCGGCCGGGCGGAGGACTCGACCCTGGTGATCACCGACGACTACGCCTCGGCGCGGCACGCCCGACTCGTGCCCCGGGCCGGGCAGTGGTACGTCGAAGATCTCGGTTCGACTAACGGGACCTACCTCGATCGCGCTAAGGTCACCGGACCTACCCCCGTCCCCCTCGGCGTGCCGATCCGGATCGGCCGCACTTCACTCGAATTACGGCCATGACTCTGACCCTGCGTTATGCGGCGCACAGCGACCGTGGGCTGATCCGAGACGGCAACCAGGATTCCGTCTATGCCGGGCCACGGCTTCTCGCCGTCGCCGACGGTATGGGCGGGATGGCCGCCGGTGACGTCGCCAGCAACATCGTCATCGGTGCCATGGCGCCGCTCGACGAGGACGTCCCAGGTGACGCCCTCGTCGACGCGTTGCGTTCGGCCGTGGACACCGCCAACCAACAGTTGCGCGACACCGTGGACGCCAATCCACACCTGGAGGGGATGGGCACCACGCTGACCGCCCTGCTCTTCTCGGGCAGCAAGATCGGCATGGTGCACATCGGCGACTCGCGCGCCTACCTGCTCCGCAACGGCGAGTTCAACCAGATCACCAAGGACGACACGTACGTCCAGATGCTGGTCGACGAGGGCCGGATCAGCCTGGAGGAGGCGAGCAGCCACCCGCAGCGGTCGCTGCTCACCCGGGCCCTGGACGGCCGGGACATCGACCCCGAGTACTCCGTACGCCAGGTGCTGCCCGGTGACCGTTACCTGATCTGCAGCGACGGTCTCTCCGGGGTGGTCAGCGCCGAGACGATCGGGGACACCCTGCGGGAGTACCCCGACCCGCAGCACTGCGTCGAGCGGCTGGTCCAGCTCGCCCTGCGCGGCGGCGGACCGGACAACATCACGGTGATCATCGCCGACGCGAGTGACCAGGACATCCTGGAGGCGGCACCGATCGTCGGCGGTGCGGCGTCCCGGGACCGGGGCATGGCGACCTCGGCCGACAGTTCCACCCCGGCCGCCCGCGCCTCGGCGCTCTCCCCGCCCCGCCCGCCGAGCCCGGAGCAGACCGAGACCGACAACACCGACGACGGCGACGAGGAGAACAACCGGCCCCGCCGACGGCCGTTGCGGACCGCGTTGCTGGTGGTCGCTCTGCTCGCGGTGGTGGGCGGCGGCCTCTGGGGCGGCTGGACCTACACCCAGCGGCAGTACTACGTCGGCGCCACCGACGACGGCCAGCTCGCGGTCTTCCAGGGCGTACAGGGACGGATCGCCGGCCTCGAGCTCAACACCGTGCACCAGCTCAGCTCCACCGAACTCGACGACCTGACCGTCGCCGCGCAGGAGCAGGTCCGGCAGGGCATCGTGGCCAAGGACGCGCCCGACGCCGAGCGGCGGCTCGCCGAGCTGACCAACGAGGACCCGAACAACCCCAACCTGAAGCCGATCTGCCCGTCGACCCCCGCGCCGGGCGTTTCCGCCTCCGTCGCGCCGGGCGCCACCGCCACCGCCACCGCCACCCCGAGTGCCTCCGCCCCGTCCTCGCCGCGGGCCGGTACCCCCACCCCCACCCCCGGCCGATCCGTGCAGGCCTCCGCCACCCCGGCGGACTCGCCCGACGCCCCACCGTCCGACCCGCTTCCGCCGGCCAGCGACCCGGCGGAGTGCCGGTCGATCGAGTGAGCGTCAGCTCCGACGACCCGAGGGATTCATCGTGACCGCCCCGCCTGGATCGGTAGCCACGCCCGCGCCGACGGGCGAGCTGCCGCGCGTCCGGTCGACCACGGCCAGACGCAACGCCGAACTGGCGCTGCTGCTGTTCGCCATGGCCCTGGTGGCGGCGTACGCGGCGACGGTCGAGGCGACCCTGCTCCAGACGGTGACGCTCGACTTCTGGGTGCCGACCGCCGCGCTCACCGTGGTCTTCCTCGCCCTGCACGTGGTGGTCCGGTGGCGGGCACCGTACGCCGACCCGGTGCTGATGCCGGCGGTCGCCCTGCTCAACGGGCTCGGCGTGGCCTTCCTGCGCCGGCTCGACCTGGTCGACTCCGAACTCGCGCCGCAGGACCGGGCCGACTTCCCGATCTTCGCCGGTATCGGTGGCCGACAGCTCGCCTGGACCCTGGCCGCGGTGGTGCTCGCCGCCGTCCTGCTGGTCCTGATGCGCGACCACCGGGCGATCTCCCGGTACTCGTACACCCTGGGGTTGGCCGGTATCGTCCTGGTGATGCTGCCGGCGGTGCTGCCGCGCAGGTTCTCCGAGATCAACGGCGCCAAGCTCTGGGTCATCATCCCCGGCCTCGGCCAGATCCAGCCCGGTGAGTTCGCCAAGCTGGCCCTGCTGGTCTTCTTCGCCTACTACCTGGTCCGCAAGCGTGAGGTGCTGTCGCTGGCCAGCCGGCGCTTCCTCGGCATCGACTTTCCGCGCGGCCGTGACCTCGGCCCGGTGCTGGTGGTCTGGGCGGTCAGCCTGCTGGTCCTGATCTTCGAGAAGGACCTCGGCACCTCACTGCTCTACTTCGGCATGTTCGTGGTCACCCTGTACATCGCCACCGAGCGGGTCAGCTGGCTGATCATCGGTCTGCTGCTCTTCTTCGGCGGGGCGTTCCTGGCCTACTTCCTCGGCAGCACCGTCGGGGGGCCGTTCGCCAACTTCTACCTCCGGGCCGAGATCTGGCTCGACCCGTTCGCCGACCCGCACAACGCCGGCTACCAACTGGTGCAGGGGCTGCTCGGTCTCGGCACCGGCGGCCTGTTCGGCGCCGGGCCGGGCGGTGGACAGCCGGACCTGGTGCCCGAGGTGCACAACGACTTCATCTTCGCCGGCATGGGCGAGGAGATCGGCCTCTTCGGCCTCTCCGCGCTGCTGGTGATCTACCTGCTGGTCGTCCAGCGGGGGCTGCGGGCCGCGCTGGCCGTCCGGGACTCGTTCGGCAAGCTGCTCGCCGGCGGTCTCTCCTTCACCCTGGGCCTGCAGGTCTTCGTCATCGTCGGCGGGATCAGCAAGCTCATCCCGCTCACCGGCCAGACCACCCCGTTCCTCTCGGCCGGTGGTTCGTCGCTGATGGCGAACTGGCTGCTCATCGCGACGCTGCTGCGGATCTCCGACGCGGCCCGCCGACCGGTCGAGTCCGGCGGCGCGCCACGACAGAGCGGGGCACCCGCCGGACCGCCGGTCCAGTTGCACGGCGCCCCAACGGAGGTGATCCGACCGTGAACGCGCCCCTGCGCCGGGTAGGCGTCGTGGTGATGGTCCTGTTCGGCCTGCTCTTCGTCAACCTCAACTACGTGCAGGCCCTCAAGGCCGACGACTACCGCAACAGCGACTACAACGGCCGGGTCCAGGTCGCCGAGTACCAGCGCAAGCGTGGCATCATCGAGGCGGCCGGCACCCCGTTGGCGACCAGCAGGGAGACCGACGGGACGCTGAAGTTCCTCCGGACGTACCCGAAGGGCGAGGTCTACGCCCACGTGCTCGGCTACAAGCCGGTCAACCTCGGTGCCACCGGGATCGAGAAGAGCGAGAACGAGTTCCTCGCCGGCACCAGCGACCAGCTCTTCGCCGACCGGCTGCGGGACCTGTTCACCGGCAAGCAGACCGCCGGCGGTGACGTGCTGCTCACCCTCTCGCCCCGGGCCCAGGAGGCCGCCTTCAAGCAGCTCTCGGAGAACCGGGTCGGCGCGACCAGGGGGGCCGCGGTGGCGATCGACCCGCGTACCGGGGCGATCCAGGCACTGGTCTCGATGCCGAGCTTCGACCCGAACGAGCTGGTCGACCCCAGCACCAAGCAGGCCCAGGCGGCGTACGACAAGCTGCTGGCGGACAAGGACGGCCCGCTGAAGAACCGGGCGCTCTCCGAGGTCTTCCCGCCCGGCTCGACCATGAAGGTCATCATGGCGGCGGCGGCCCTGGAGAACGGCTACACCCCGAACACCAACATCCCGGCCGGTGCCAGCTACCTGCCGCCGACCGGTGGCCAGCCGATCCGGAACGCCGCGCCGAGCATCTGCCCGGAGGACGAGGTGACGTTGAAGGACGCGCTCACCGAATCCTGCAACACCGGCTTCGCCAAACTCGGCGTCAAGCTCGGCTCGCAGAAGATCAAGGACGAGGCCCGGAAGTTCGGCTTCGAGGACGAGGAACTCGCGGTGGGCCGGCTGAACGAGGGCGGCCAGTCGGTGGCGCCCAGCCGTACCGGCGACATGGTCGCCCCCGGCGGCCAGGACGACCCGCCCTCGGTCGCCCAGTCCTCGATCGGGCAGAACAACGTCCGGATGACCCCGCTCGAAGGTGCCATGATCGCCGCCGCGGTGGCCAACAACGGCCAGCAGATGCGGCCGTACCTGGTGGACCAGCTGCTCGGCCCGGACCGCACCACCAAGTACTACAAGGCGGCCCCGAAGCAGCTGCGCCAGTCGGTCAGCGGCGACGTGGCCCGGACGCTGCAGGACATGATGGTCAGCGTCGTGCAGAACGGCACCGGTACGAACGCCCGGATCAACGGCTACCGGGTCGGCGGCAAGACCGGTACCGCCGAGAACGGCGGCAACACCCCCGACCACGGTTGGTTCATCGGTTTCGCGTTGAACGACAAGGGCGAGCCGATCTCCGCCGTCTGCGTCTTCCTGGAGGCCGCCGGCCCCGGCGGCAGTGGCGAGGCGGCGCGGATCAGCGGCGAGATCATGCGTGCCGTCATCGCCGACCGGGGAGGCCGGTGACATGCTCAAGCCCGGGGTGCTGCTCGGCAACCGCTACCGCCTCGACGAGCGGATCGCCGGTGGCGGCATGGGCGACGTCTGGCGGGGCACCGACGAGGTGCTCGGCCGGACCGTGGCGGTCAAGATCCTGCTGCCGGCCCTGCTCGACGAACCGGGGTTCGCCGAACGGTTCCGGGGCGAGGCCCGGACCATGGCGACCATCAACCACCCCGGGGTGGTCGACGTCTACGACTACGGCAGCGACCAGCAGATCGCCTTCCTGGTCATGGAGTACGTCGAGGGCGACGCGCTGTCCCGGACGCTGAGCCGGGTCGGCCGGCTCACCCCGGCCCGGACGATGGCCCTGGTCGCCCAGGCGGCCGACGCGCTGCAGGCCGCCCACGACAAGGGCATCGTGCACCGGGACGTCAAGCCCGGCAACCTGCTGGTCCGGCCGAACGGCACCCTGGTCCTCACCGACTTCGGCATCGCCCGCTCGGACATGGTCGGCCAGCTCACCGCCGCCGGCTCGGTGCTGGGCACCGCGTCGTACATCTCGCCGGAGCAGGCGGCCGGCGCCGTCGCCACCCCCGCCTCCGACGTGTACGCGCTCGGCGTGGTGGCGTACCAGTGTCTTGCCGGCCGGCGGCCGTTCGAGGGCAACACCCCGATCGACATCGCCATGAAACACGTCCGGGACCAGCCGCGACCGCTGCCCGGTGACATCCCGCCGGCGGTCCGGGCGATCGTCGAGCGGTCGATGGCGAAGGACCCGGCGACCCGGTGGCAGAGCGCCGCCGAGCTGGCCGCGGTCTCCCGGCAGGCCGCCGCCACCATCGGTACGTCGCACCAGCCCGCCCGACCGGTGGTCGCGATCCCGATGCCCCCGCAGCAGCCGGGTCCGCCCACGCCGCCACGGGGACCGGTCTCGACCCCGCCCGCATCCCGGCCGACCTCCGGGCACAGCGCCCGGGTGGCACCGAACTTCCCGCCGGCGGTCGCACCGCACTCCCCGGTGGCGCCGCCGCACTCGCCGGCCGCCCCGCCGCACCCGGCGGTACCGGCCCCCCGACCGCCGGCCGGCGCGACCCCCGGTCCGGCCGGTTACAACCGTGGGGCGGCGGCGGTGCCGCAGCCGCCCCGCCCCCGGGCCGACGCCCCCTACTCCTACCCGGCGAGGCCGGTCGGCCCGACGTCGACCGCACCCTCCGGAAACCGCTCGTTGCTGATCGTGCTCTTCGTCGTACTGGGCCTGATGGTGTTGATCTGTTCGGGCGTGATTGCCTATCAGTGGCGACAGGCACAGTTGAACGGCGGGATGGCGGGGACGAGGGTGACGGCAGCGGACTCCTGGTCGGTAAGCGGACGCGACGATTCGCCGAACGCGCCGTACCGTCAGGTGGAGCGGACCGGCAATCCCTGGCCGGGTTACCAGACGAGCGAAGGACGAGACACGAGATGACGGCGCAGGCCCGCCTGCTGGGAGGCAGGTACCAGGTCGGCGAGCTGCTCGGGTACGGCGGCATGGCCGAGGTGCACCGTGGTCGTGACCTTCGACTCGGTCGTGATGTCGCGATCAAGATGCTCCGTACCGATCTTGCCCGGGACGACACGTTCCAGATGCGGTTCCGCCGGGAGGCGCAGAACGCCGCGTCGCTGAACCACCCGGCGATCGTCGCGGTCTACGACACCGGCGAGGAGATCGCCCCGACCGGCGAGACCCTGCCGTTCATCGTCATGGAGTTCGTCAACGGCCGGACGCTGAAGGAGGTGCTCGCCGCCGAGGGGCGGCTGATGCCCCGCCGGGCGCTGGAGATCACCGCCGACGTCTGCGCCGCCCTGGAGTTCAGCCACCGACACAACATCATCCACCGGGACATCAAGCCCGGAAACGTGATGATGACCCAGACCGGCCAGGTCAAGGTCATGGACTTCGGTATCGCCCGGGCACTGGCCAGCGGGGCGACCACGATGACGCAGACCAGCGCGGTGATCGGGACCGCCCAGTACCTCTCCCCGGAACAGGCCCGGGGCGAGGCGGTCGACGCCCGGTCCGACGTCTACGCCGCCGGCTGTGTGCTCTTCGAACTGCTCTGCGGTCATCCGCCGTTTGTCGGCGACAGCCCGGTGAGCGTCGCGTACCAGCACGTCCGGGAGGACCCGCCGTCGCCGAGCGACATCAACCCGGACGTCACCCCGCCGATCGACGCGATCGTCCTGAAGGCGCTGTCGAAGAACCCGCTCAACCGCTACCAGAGCGCCGCCGAGATGCGCGCCGACCTGCTCCGGGCGGCGGCGGGCCGCCCGGTGATGGCGACCCCGGTGCTGCGGGAGGACGAGACGGTCCGGATGGCGCAGCAGCCGCCGGCCCGCCCGGTCTCCGGTGGCGGGCGGCCGATGCCACCGGCGGCCCGGGTCGGCGACGCCCGTCGACGCCGCTCCTCGGCCTGGGTGATCGCCACCCTGAGCGCGCTCGGCGTGCTGGCCGTGATCGCCCTGGTCGCCGCCCTGGTGCTGCGGGAGTCGCCGCAGAAGGTGCCGGTGCCGGACGTGGTCGGCGCCAGCCGCGACGTCGCCGCACAGCGGCTGGAACAGGCCGGGCTTACGGTGCAGAACGGGCAGCCGGACACCAGCGACGACTGCGAGGTGGGCCAGGTCACCGGTCAGACCCCCGCCGCCGGTGCTCAGGTCACCGAGAAGTCCACGGTCGAGATCGTGCTCTGCACCGGGCCGGGCACCGTCGAGGTTCCGCTCGGCCTGGTCGGCGGAAAGTACGAGTTTGTCGAGGCCCGGCTGAAAGAGGCGGACCTGGAGGCCGACCGCAAGGACGTCGACAACGAAGCACCCGAGGGTGAGGTCGTCAAGATCAGCCCTGGGTCCGGCGAGAAGGTGAAGCCGGGCAGCAAGGTTGTCGTCGAGGTCTCCCGGGGCAACATCATCTCGGTGCCGAACGTGGTCGGACTCTCGCCGGAGACGGCGCAGGCCCGACTGCGGGAGGCCGGCTTCCCGTCCCGGCTGACCGACGGCAGGGAGGTCGGCCCGGACGAGGTTCCGGAGGTCGAGAAGCAGAGCCACACCAGGCCGACCAAGCGCGGCACGACCATCGTGCTCACCGTCACGGTGCCGGGAGAGCAGCTCCCCGAGAACCCGCCGACGGGGCCGCCGACCACCCCGCCGCCGACCGAGCCGCCGGGCGGGGGTGGCGGGATCCTGCCGCCGCTCACCAGTTCGCCGCGGACCCGCTGACGACGCGGCCGGGTCGGGGACTGCCCCCGGTCCGGCCTTGGTCGCGGACCGGCCGTGGTCACGATCCGGCGTGGTCGCGGACCGGAATCTAGCGGGGGCGGCGACTCAGGTGGTGGCGAAGGCCGCCAGCCGCCGGGCGTTTACCTCGGCGGCCAGCGCCGGAGCCCGGTCCAGGGCGGCGGGCAGACCGCAGGCGGCCAGCCAGTTGGCCAGCAGCAGGTGACCGCCCTCGGTCAGCACCGACTCGGGGTGGAACTGCACACCCTCGATCGGCAGGGTGCGGTGCCGCATCGCCATCACCACCCCGGACTCGGTCCAGCCGGTGACCTCGATCTCCGCCGGCAGCGTCTCCGACGGTACGGCGAGCGAGTGGTACCGGGTCGCGGTGAACGGATCCGGCAGGCCGGCCAGGACTCCCTCGCCCCGGTGTCGGACCTCGGACGTCTTGCCGTGCAGCAGCTCCGGTGCCCGGGTGACGGTGGCGCCGAACGCGGCACCGATCGCCTGGTGCCCCAGGCAGACGCCGAAGATCGGCAGTTTGCCGGCGTACTCGTGGATCACGTCGAGGCAGATCCCGGCCCGGTCCGGCGCCCCGGGGCCCGGGGACAGCAGCACCCCGGCCACGTCGAGCCGGCCCACCTCGGCCACGCTGATCTCGTCGTTGCGGCGTACCTCGCAGTCGGCGCCGAGCTGGCCGAGGTACTGCACGAGGTTGAAGACGAACGAGTCGTAGTTGTCGATCACGAGGACGCGCATCGGGTCGCCTACCTGGTGGGGCTGGGTGGTGGAGTGTTGTTCTCTTCGGTGTCGTACGGGATGTCGTGTTCGTCGCCCGGAGCGTCCTGCTCTCCCCCGACCCCGTCGACCCCCGCCTCGCCGCCGGCCGGGTCGTCCCCGGGGATACCGGATTCGACCTGTACGTCGTCGAACGGTAGCAGCGGCTCGGCCCAGGGGAAGACGACGTACCAGAGCAGGGCGAGCAGGCTCGCGGTGATCAGGAGTGAGCCGAGCAGCTTCCCCGGCAGGCCGAACGGCAGCTTCCGCCAGATCCAGGCGTACATGACGGTCAGCCACCCAACTCGGCCGGGCGCGGGCTGCCCGGTGTCTTCGGATCGGTCCGGACCAGCTCGGCGTGGATGATCAGGCGCTGGTAGTTGTCGAACTTGGGATTGCAGGTGGTCAGGGTCAGCATCGCCTTCTTCGGTTTGGCGCCGGGCTGACCGGGTACCGGCGCGACCACCTCCACCTGGGACGGCTTGACGATCCGGGTCTGCGAGACGTGGTAGACGTACCAGGCGTTCCTGGCCTCGACGACGATCGGGTCGCCGTTGCGCAGTTCGTCGAGACGCCAGAAGGTGGCACGGTTGCGGTGGCCGGCGACGGAGAAGTTGCCGACCTGGCCGGGCAGGGCGCTCTTCGGGTAGTGACCGGGGGCGTACCGGATGTCCTTCTGGGTCACCCCCTCGACCACGATCCACTCCTTGTCGAACTTGGGGATGTAGAGCCCGGCGATCGGTTTGCCCTGGACCGGTTTGACGGGGGACGGGGTGACGGTCGGGGTCGGGCCGGTGGAGACCGTCGGGTCGGGCTCGTCCCACTGCTGGGCCAGTTGCTGGCCGAGGTCGTCCTGGTGGGCGTTGACGATTGTCGACTTGCCCCAGATCTCGTACGCGGCGAAGAGGAGCACCACCAGCCCGAAGGTGATCAACACTTCGCCGGTGGCCCGTACGCCGGTGCGGATCCGGGACCCGAGCGTGGGTCGGGTCAGTTCGGAGTAGACACTCTTGTAGCCCTCGCCGACCTGCTCCGGGCGGAGTCGGACGACCTTTTCGCCACGGCGTGGCCGGCGTTCGGCCTCCGCCGCCCCGGTGTTGTCGTCCGGCTCGTCGCTGGTTGCGGGCCTGGGCGGGATGGCGCCGATGAGTGCGGTCGCCTCGATGTCCTCCCGCTGCCCCCGGGCGGTGCCGCCGCTTCCACCGGTCCGGGCGGACACGGCGGGGATCAGCGCGGTGGCCGCCGGGTCGGAGTGCGGGGTCGGCGGAATCTTCGGGATGACGGTGGTCGGGCTGTCGACGGCCGGTGCGGTGCCGGTGCGGTCGCCGGTGGGCGGCGGCGCCGACGGTTGAGCGTGCGGCGTACGGCCGTGGTTGTCCGGCAGATCCGGACCGGACGGCCGGATCTGTCCCGTGTGCGGCGCCGGGCGGAGGCCGGCGGCCGGATCGGACCCGCCGGGTGCCGCCTGGCGCCACTCGGGGCTGGTGGCGGGCTCGGGCTGGCGCCACTCGGGGCTGGCGGCGGGGGACCAGCGCTCGGCGTCGGGCGCCGGGGTGGGCCGCCAGGGGTCGCGGTCGTCGCGGTCGGGGCCGGTCGCGCGGGCCGGCTCCCACCGGTCCTGGGCGCCCCGGGGTGCGGGATCCCAACCGGCCTGGCGCGGGCTGTCCCGATAGGGGTCCGTCGGCTGCCGCTGCTGCTCGACCCGATGCGGCGGCAGCTGCTGCTGGTCGGTCCGGGGTGGGGTGGTCCACTGGTCGGCCCGGCCGGGCGGCATCTGCTGCTGGGAGGTCCGAGGCTGTTGCCGTTGTTCGGACTGGGCGCCGGCGGCGGGTGGCCGGGCGTCCCGGTCCGGCGTGTCGCGCGGGCGTGGCCCGGCCGGTGACGTCGGTGGAGCCGCCCCACCCGCCACGGGTCCGGTGCCGGCCGGCCGGGTCACCGGACCGGTTTCGGCCGGCCGCTGCCCCTGGCTCCCGGAGGGCAGCGCGATGGTGTCCTCCGGGTCCGAGCGGGGGCTGTCCACCGGACGGGGAATGATCATGGTGGGGTCGTCGTGGTTCGAGGCACGGTGCCGACCGTTGCGCGCCGGATTCGGGTCGCCAGACATGGGGCTCACTCCGGAATGACCTTGGCGGACCGCAGCCCGCCGGGACCGTCGTACGCGGGTACGGTCACTGTCGGCTCCACGGTCTCCCGGTAGCCGAGTTGGTAGTGGTCGACGGCGTCCTTGAACAACCGGACCCCCTCGGAGGCGGCGAGGGCGCGTTGCAGGGCGGCCGGGTCGCCGATGGCGGTGATCAGGAAGGGTGGCGAGTACACCCGGCCGTGCAGCAGCAGGGTGTTTCCCACGCAGCGTACCGCGCTGGTGGAGAGGATCCGGACATTCATGATTGCCACCGCCTCGGCGCCGCCGGCCCAGAGCGCGTTGACCACGGCCTGTACGTCGCCCTGGTGCACCACGAGGTCGTCGTTGCTGGCGCCCGCCGGCTTGCTGCCGTCGGCGTGCTGGGGTGCGTCGTTGAGTTCGACGCTGACGCCGGGGCCGCTCAGCGCGGTGAATCCGGCGGCCTCCCGGTACGCCGCCGCGCGGTCCTGCTGGGCCCGGACCCTGCTGTCCGAGCCGCCGAGCGCGGCGGTCTGACTCTCGACGTCGTCGTGCAGGGCGGCGGCCTGTTCCTGGCCCGCCGCGACCTGTTCCCGACGCTCCTCGATGAGTTGGGCGAGTTTCGGTCGGCGGTCCTCGCGCAGTGAGGTGCCACCGGCGGTGGTGGCCGTGGTGGTGAAGAGCAGGCCGGCCGCGAGGGCGATCACCGGCACCCCGATCGACCAGCCGGTCCGGCGTGATTTCGACCGCCGGGGAAGCAGTGCGGCGATGGCCCGACGGAGTGCTTTCTGCCAGGAGGCGCCGCCGGTCGTGTACTCCACCGACCCTCCCTCCGGGTACAGTCGTTTCGTCGATTATGTCCCGTTCTGGAGGGATATGGTCGACGATCGGTATGATCAGTCGCCGTATCCAACCTGCCCGGGGTCCGTGGCCTGAACGGGTTCTCGCGACTACGCTAGCTGTCGAACATTATTGGCCATGGACCGTCGCCCTTGCGTCCGGTTGTAGGCCGGACGAGGATCACCACCCCCTCAGGAGAGCGCCGTGCCCAAGTCGCAGGTTCGTAAGAAGAAGGTGTACACACCGCCGACCGACGTACGACCGACGTCCACGGCGGCGACGCGTAAGCCTAGCCCGGTCTGGCTGCCGATCACCGCGGTGTCGTTGATCGTCTTCGGTATCGGCTGGCTGGTCGTTTTCTACCTTTCTGAGATGGAGTACCCGGTCGCCACCTGGCGCTACTGGAACCTCGCGATCGGGTTCGGTGCCATGGTCGGTTCGCTGGGGCTGCTGTCCCGCTGGCGCTGACCCTCCCCGACCGGCCTCCGCCGGCGGGTGCCCCGGTTTGGGCAGGCAGGGTTCCGACCTAAGGTGTGCGCAGGCGACGATGGGGTCGGCTGCGACCACGGTCACGTTACCGGCGAGTAACCTTCCCGCGTAGGCTGCACACATCGCTGCCGACGGTCGATGCGCCGTCCGTCCGGGCAGCGGACCGGTCAGGGCAGCAGACGGGGAGGGCAAGGCATGGGCAGCGTCCAGATCGTCACCACGGTCCTCGCGGCCGCGATCACCGCGGTCGCGGTGTGGCTGGCGACCCGTGCGGTGCGGAAGATGGTGGCGGTGGTCCGGCTGGGCCAGCCCGACCCGGAACGCTTCACCGACCGCCGCACCCGGGCCCGCACCATGCTGGTCGAGACGCTCGGCCACACCCGGATGCTGCGCTGGGGCGTGGTCGGCGCCGCGCACTGGTTCGTGATGGTCGCCTTCGTGGTGCTCTCCCTGCTGGTCCTGGAGGCGTACTTCGAGGTCGTGACCCCCACCGGCGGCCTGCCGGTGCTCGGCTCCTGGGCGGTCTACGGCCTGGTCACCGAACTGATCGGGGTACTCGGCCTGATCGGCATCCTGGTGCTGATCACGATCCGACTGGCGAACCGGCCGGGCAACCCGGAACGGCGGTCCCGCTTCACCGGGTCGACCATGTGGCAGGGCTACTTCGTCGAGGCGGTGGTCCTCGCCGTACTGGTCTGCGGATTCCTGATCCGGGGCTTCAAGGTCGCCACCGACCACTTCGAGTTCCCGTTCTGGGCCACCCCGGTCAGCCACGCGGTCGGCGGCCTGCTGCCGGACTGGGACGCCGGCACCAGCGTGGTCGCCCTGGTCAAGATCGCCATTTCGATGACCTGGGTCATCGTCATCGCCCTGAACGTCACGATGGGCGTCGCCTGGCACCGCTTCGCCGCCTTCTTCAACATCTTCTTCAAGCGCGAGCCGGCCCGGGCCGGCTCCGGCCTCGGCGCGCTCCGGCCGATGATGAGCCAGGGCAAGCCGCTCGACTTCGAGGAGGCCGACCCGGAGGCCGACCAGTTCGGGGTCGCGCACGTCGAGCAGTTCACCTGGAAGGGCCTGCTCGACTTCACCACCTGCACCGAGTGCGGCCGGTGCCAGTCACAGTGCCCGGCCTGGAACACCGGCAAGCCGCTGTCGCCGAAACTGCTGGTGCTGTCGCTGCGCGACCACGCGTACGCCAAGGCGCCGTACCTGCTGGCCGGCGGCGGCAAGGACGCGGCCGGCGAGGAGAAGGCGACCGAGGCGCAGCTCGCCCACGTCGACGTCCTCGCGCTCGCCGAGGCGAACCGGCCGCTGATCGGCGGCGCCGGAGACGGCGGCATCATCGACCCGGACGTGCTCTGGTCCTGCACCACCTGCGGGGCCTGCGTCGAGCAGTGCCCGGTCGACATCGAGCACGTCGACCACATCGTCGACATGCGCCGCTACCAGGTGCTGATCGAGTCGAGCTTCCCGGCCGAGGCCGGCGTGATGCTGCGCAACCTGGAGAACAAGGGCAACCCGTGGGGCGCCCCGCCGAACACCCGGGAGGACTGGACCAAGGGACTCGACTTCGAGGTGCCCCGGGTCGGCGAGGTCGACGACTTCGAGTACCTGTTCTGGGTCGGCTGCGCCGGAGCGTTCGAGGACCGGGCCAAGAAGACCACCCGGGCGGTGGCCTCCCTGCTGCACGAGGCCGGGGTCAGCTTCGCCATCCTCGGCGAGGGCGAGACCTGCACCGGCGACCCGGCCCGGCGGATCGGCAACGAGTTCCTCTTCCAGACGCTCGCCCAGCAGAACGTCGAGACGCTGAACGAGGCGTTCGAGGGCCGTGAGAAGAGCAGGCGCAAGATCGTGGCGACCTGCCCGCACTGCTTCAACACCCTCGGCAACGAGTACGGCCAGCTCGGCGGCGAGTTCGAGGTCGTACACCACACCCAGCTGCTGGCCCACCTGGTCGCCACCGGCCGGCTCACCCCGGTCCAGCCGGTCGACGGCGGCCTGACCTACCACGACCCGTGCTACCTCGGCCGGCACAACCGGGTCTTCACCCCGCCCCGCGAGGTGCTCGGTGCCGCGATCCGGGGTGGCGCCGAGGACGGCCGGGCCGACGGCGCGGCGGCCGACGGGATCACCGAGATGCCGCGCAACCAGGAACGTTCCTTCTGCTGCGGCGCGGGCGGGGCCCGGATGTGGATGGAGGAGCGGATCGGCAAGCGGATCAACGTGGACCGGGTCGAGGAGGCCATCTCCACCGGTGCCCGGACCATCGCGGTCGGCTGCCCGTTCTGCTCGACGATGCTCAACGACGGGGTCAACGGCAAGGGCGCCACCGACCAGGTCGAGGTCGTCGACGTGGCGACGGTGCTGCTCCGCTCGGTCAAGCCGACCAACCCGGACAAGCCGTCGGATCCGGTCCCGGCCGAGACCGGCAGCTGAAACCGGGGCGCTGGTGCGCGACCTGCTCCGACACTGGCTCCGGCTCGGGACCGGCCTGCTGCTCGGTGTGCTGACCGGGGTGTTGGAGCTGACGTACCTGCTCGGGCTCGGCTCGGTGCTGCTGATCGCGGCCGGGGCACGGGGCGACGGCCCGCCGCAGACCCGGCACCGGGTCGTCGGCTGGGTCGAGCTCGGCGCCCGGCACCTCGCCGAGGTCGAACGGTGGCGACTGGCCACCTTCCTCGACAGCGAGAACTCCGCCGACTACAGCGGCCGCCGGGCGGCACGCTACCTCGCGGCGCGCTGGGTGGTCGGACTGCTCGGCGGCGCCGTGCTGCTGCTGTTCGGCTGGGGCGTACTGGCCGGCGGGATCTGGGTCTGGGAGGCGCTGCACGGACAGAGCGGTCTGCCGCTGCTCCTCGGCCAGTTCGCGCTCGCGCTGGTCGGTCTCTTCCTGGTGGTGCAGGGCGGGCTCGGCACCGCCGCGCTGGACCGTCGGCTGGCCCGACGGTTTCTCGGCCCGAGCGGCCGGGAGGTGCTGGAACGGCGGATCACCGAACTGACCAGCAGCCGGGCCGGGATCGTCGCGGCGGTGGACGCGGAACGGCGACGGATCGAGCGGGACCTGCACGACGGCGTACAGCAGCGGCTGGTGGCGCTCGGGCTGCTTGTCGGGCGAGCCCGGCGCAGCACGGACCCGGCGAAGGCGGCGGAGCTGCTCCGGCAGGCACACGAGGAGTCCGCGCGGGCCCTCGACGAGCTGCGCGAGGTGGCCTGGCGGGTCCATCCCACCGCGCTGGACAACCTGGGACTCGCCGACGCGCTGGCCCGGGTCGCCGAATCGGCGGGGCTACCGGTCCAGGTCGACTGCCGGTTGACCGACCGGCCGCCGCCGACGGTGGAGACAGCGGCGTACTTCGTGGTCTCCGAGGCGGTGACCAACGCCGCCCGGCACTCCCGGGCCGGTCGGGTCGACGTGGAGGTCACAGACAGGGAGGGCTGGTTGACGGTGACGATCACCGACGACGGGGTCGGCGGTGCCGATCCGGCCGGCGGCGGACTCTCCGGGCTGGCCCGGCGGGTCGCCGCCGTGGACGGCCGGTTCGCGGTGACCAGCCCGGTCGGCGGGCCGACCCGGATCAGGGCGGAGCTGCCGTGCGGGTGATCCTGGCCGAGGACTCGATCCTGCTCCGGGAGGGCCTGGTCCGGCTGCTGGCCGAGGAGGGGCACCAGGTCACGGCTGCGGTCGGGGACGCAGACGAGCTGCTCGCGGCGGTCGCGGTGGACCCGCCGGAGGTGGCGGTGGTCGACGTACGGATGCCGCCGACCCACACCGACGAGGGGCTGCGCGCCGCGCTGGAGCTGCGCCGCCGCTGGCCCGCCGTCGGGGTCCTGGTCCTGTCCCAGTACGTCGAGAAGCGTTACGCCGTGGAACTGCTGACCGACACCGGTGGCGGGGTCGGCTACCTGCTGAAGGACCGGGTGGCCCAGGTCGGCGAGTTCCTGGACGCGCTGCTCCGGGTCGGTTCCGGCGGGGCCGCCTTCGACCCGGAGGTGGTACGTCAACTGTTGGCCCGGACCAGCCACACCGACCCGCTGAGCCGGCTCACCGCCCGCGAGCGGATGGTTCTCGACCACATGGCGCAGGGGCACACGAACGCCGGCATCGCCGAGCAGCTGCACGTCTCGCAGAGCGCGGTGGAGAAACACGTCAACGCGATCTTCGACAAACTCGACCTGTCCCGGACGACCGCGTACAGCAGGCGGGTGCTCGCCGTACTGCGCTACCTGGGCAGTTGAGAGCCGGCCGGGATGTCGTCCCGGCCGGCTGCCGTACCAGTCGGTCCGGTCAGCCCCGGTGCTGGCCCCGGGGCGGGCGGTTGCGCCGGGTCAACCGGGAGATCACGAACCAGGCGATGCCGAGGACCACCGCCACGATGACCACGTTCTGCAGGATTCCGGCGTACCCCTCGACCACGTGCCAGTTCTCGCCGAGCAGGTACCCGGCGAACACGAAGACGGAGTTCCAGATCAGGCTGCCCAGCGCGGTGCAGATCAGGAACGTGCCGAGCGGCATCCGTTCGATTCCGGCCGGAATCGAGATCAGGCTACGGAAGATCGGGATCATCCGGCCGAAGAAGACCGTGCCCTTGCCGTGCCGGACGAACCACGCCTCGGTCCGGTCGACGTCACTGAGCTTGACCAGCGGCAGCCGGGCGACCAGGGCGCGGGTCCGGTCGCGGCCGAGCAGTGCGCCGATGTAGTAGAGCGCGACCGCGCCGACCACCGAACCGAGGGTGGTCCAGAAGATCGCCGAGGCGAGGCTCATCTCGCCCCGACTTGCGGCGAAACCGGCGAGTGGCAAGATGATCTCGCTCGGCAGCGGCGGGAAGAGGTTCTCCAGCGCGACCGCCAGACCCGCTCCGGGTGCACCGAGCGTATCCATCAGGTCGGTGGCCCAGCCGGCGATTCCGGTCAGGGGTGTGGGTTCGTCAGCGGGCGAATCCAGGAGACTGATCACGAATTCGACGCTAGTCGTCGGCACCTGATCAAAACCTGGGGATCGCCACCCGACGCCGTTCCGGAGGCCGCGGTCACGCAGCGTGGTGAACCGCAGTCGGCGTCCCGCCGTACAGGTTGATGTTGGACGTGCTGACGGCGGCCGATGGCCGGCGTCGACCGGGGGCCACGGGAACGAACGGCCCGGGACTGTGAGGAGGCTGGCGGCGGGTGACGGCTAACGCACCGGGCGCGACGGAGGCGGATACGACGGGGCGGCACCGGGTGGGACGCGCCCAGGGATCGGCGGGACAGGCCGCCGGGTCGGGTCGGCGCGCCGCGGTGACCCGGGAGCGGGGCGGGGGTCGGATCCGACTGCTCTCGATGGTCGGCCTCGGCGTCGTGGTGCTGGCCGCCGCCGTGTCGTTCGGGCCGACCCCGGTCCGTCCGCTGATCTGGGGAGAGCCTGAACCGCAGGTCGGCGTACCGGTGAACGGAAGTCGGAACGAGCCGCCGCCAGCACCGTCGCTGCCGCCGCCGACGGTCGTACCGGTGGAAACGCCGAGCGGGGCGGTGCCCAGCGGTACCCCGTCCCCGACTCCGACCGAGCCGGACGACCGGGCGACAGCCACTCCGTCGGCCAGCCCGAGCCGGCCGTCCGGGGCGGGCGGCGCGTCGACCCCGACCCCCGGCGGTACGACCAGCGCCCCCGCCGGGCCGCCCCCGCCGGCGGTCCCGGCCCCGCCACCATCGCCGGTGCTGCTCGGTCCGGACGACCAGAGCGGGCTGTCCCGGATGATCGACCAGTACTGCGACCGGCACGTCGGGGGTGCGAGCTGGGCGGATCCCCGCGGCGACGGCGGCTGGGAGTGCGACCGGTTCCTGCTGTCGTCCCGAAGGGTTGATCTGGACCTCGCCTGCCGGGACGCGTACGGCGACGGCGCGTTCCCGGACAACCCGGATCCGGGGGACGCCCACGGTTGGCGTTGCTACCGGCGCTGACCGGCGCCGATGGACGTTGACCGGGGACGACCGGGACGCTGACCGGGGCGGTGACCGGGGCGGTGACCGGGGCGGTGACCGGGGCGGTGACCGGGGCGGTGACCAGCCGGGCGGGCCGGTAGTGTGCTGGTGACCGCGGGCGGGCCGCAATTCCGGCAGAGGTGAACCGACCATCGACGCCCTACTCCTGACCACGCTGCTACCGCTGCTCGGCTTCGCCCTGTTGACCGGCGGAAACGCCTTTTTTGTCGCGGCCGAGTTCGCGTTGGTCACGGTGGACCGGGCGGAACTGGACCGCCGGGTGGCCGACGGTGACCGACGGGCCCGTACGGTCCACCGCGCGTTGCGGGAACTCTCCTTCCAGCTCTCCGGTGCGCAGCTCGGTATCACCATCACCGCCCTGCTCACCGGCTATCTCGCCGAGCCGGCGCTGGCCAAGCTCTTCGCCCCGGCGCTGCGGCCGCTCGTCGGGGAACACACCGACCGGGTGACCCCGCTGCTGGCGCTGGCCCTGGCCACCCTGCTCTCGATGCTCTTCGGCGAGCTGGTGCCCAAGAACGCGGCCCTCGCCCGGCCGATGCCGGCGGCGCTGGCCACCGCCGGGCCGATGCGGGCCTTCTCCCGGACCTTCGGCTGGCTGATCCGTGGACTGAACAACTCGGCGAACTGGCTGGTCCGCCGGCTCGGGGTCGAGCCTCAGGAGGAGTTGGCCAGCGCCCGGTCGCCGGAGGAGCTGGGACTGCTGGCGGCGATCTCGGCGCAGGCCGGCGCCCTGCCCCGGGAGACCGCGATGCTGTTACAGCGGACGATCCGGTTCGGCGACAAGCGGGCCGCCGAGGCGATGACGCCCCGGGTCGACGTGATCGCGCTGCGCGCCACCGCCCCGGTGGCCGAACTGCTCGGCCTGGCCCGGCGGTCCGGCCGGAGCCGGTTCCCGGTCTACGAGGAGACCCTCGACCTGGTGACCGGGGTGGCCGGGGTGGTCGACGCGCTGGGCGTACCGCCGGCGCGGCGGGCGAGCACGACGGTGGCCAGCATCGCCCGGGAACCGGTGTACGTGCCGGAGAGCCTCGATCTCGACGGGGTGCTCGCCGCACTCCGGGCGGCCGGTGCCGACCTGGCGATCGTGGTCGACGAGTACGGCGGCACCGACGGGGTGGTCACCGTCGAGGACCTGGTGGAGGAACTGGTCGGAGAGATCGCCGACGAGTTCGACGCCGTCGACCCGGTCGCCGTGCCGAGGCAGAAGCAGCCCGCCGCCGGCGGTGGTACGGGCGTCGGCGGGACCGGCGCGGTCGCCGGGTCGGCTCCGGGGCCGGCCGCTGCCGCCGGTGTCGAGCTGACCGCCCCGGGGGGTGACCGGACGGCTCTGCTCGACGGCGTGCTGCGCGCCGACGAGCTTGCCGAACGGAGCGGATTCCGGCTGCCCGACGGCCCGTACGAGACCCTGGCCGGCTTCCTGCTGGCCCGGCTCGGCCACATCCCGGTCGCCGGGGAGACGGTGACCGAGGCCGGGTACGAGTTCACCGTCGTCGAGGTGGAACGGCACCGGATCGAGCAGGTCCGGGTGGTCCGCCCGGAGGATCCGGACCAGCGATGATCAATCTGCTGGTCACCGCGCTGCTGCTGCTCGGCAACGCCTTCTTCGTGGGCAGCGAGTTCGCCCTGATCGCGTCCAGACGTACCGTGATCGAGCCGCTCGCGACCCGGTCCAAGCGGGCCCGCTGGGCGCTGTCGGCGATGAACCAGATCCCGCTGATGATCGCCGGCGCCCAACTCGGCATCACCATCTGCTCGCTCGGCCTCGGCGCGATCGCCGAGCCGGCCCTCGCCCACCTGCTGGAGGAGCCGTTCCACACGCTCGGGATGCCGGACGGTGCGGTGCACCCGGTCGCGTTCGTGCTCGCCCTCGCGGCGGTCGTCTTCCTGCACACCGTGGTCGGCGAGATGGTGCCGAAGAACATCACCCTGGCCGGCCCGGAGCCGTCGGCGCTCTGGCTCGGCCCGGCGATGCTGGCGTTCTGCGTGGCGACCAAACCACTGCTGCTGGCGATGAAGTGGATCTCGGCGCGGATCCTGCGGTTGTGGCGGATCGAGGCGGCCGACGCGGTGAAGACCGTCTTCACCGCCGAGGAACTCGCCGGGCTGGTCTCGCAGGCGCGTACCGAGGGACTGCTCGGCTCGGAGGAGCACGCCCGGATCACCGGGGCGCTGGCGTTGCACCGGCGTACCGCCGCCGACGCGTTGCGGCCGTGGGCCGAGGTCACCACGGTCGCCGAGGACGTCTCGCCGGCCGCCCTGGAGGTGCTGGCCACCCGGACCGGCCGGTCCCGGTTCCCGGTGGTCGCCCGGGCCGGCCGACGGGTGCTCGGCTTCGTGCACGTGAAGGACGTTCTCGGGTACGCCGGCCCGGCGCGCCGGGCCCCGGTGCCGGCCGACCTGATCCGGCCACTGGCCCCGGTGCCCCCGGACCGGACCCTGGCCGACCTGCTGTTGTCGATGCGTCGGGAACGCCGGCACATGGTGCTGGTCAGCGACGGCCGGGTACCGCTCGGCGTGGTCACCCTCGACGACGTGCTGACCGCGGTCGTCGACGCGCCGACCGATCCGGAGCAGAGCGGTCGGCCGGGTCGGCGGGACGACCGGACCGGCCGGTCGGAGTCGCACCGGGCGACCCCGACCTGACCGGGTTCAGCGCGGCGCGCCGACCGGGGACGGCAGCAGCAGTACGTCGTCCGCGTCGACGTACATGATCCGGTGGCCGAACTGGATCTGGACGTACCGGGTGTCGCCCCGAATCACCGTCCAGTCACCCGGGGACGAGCCGTCGAAGGTGGTGGCCCGGTAGTACTCGCCGGGAAGCACGTCACCGACCGCGTAGCGCTGACCGGCGGCGAGGGTGTACTGCAGCGGGGTGACCGCCTGCACCGGTACCCCGGCCGGGTAGGCGGCGGCCTCCGGGTACGCGCGCCCGTACACCGGGATCGTCGCGCGACCCGGCTTCGGGGTGGCGACCAGGCCGGTCGCCCACTTCACGGTCGGCTTCGAGGCCGGGTTGTGGAACCAGGCCCGCTGTCCGAGGTACCAGATCGCCGTCCAGTCGCCCTGCCGGCCGGCGACCGCGTACGTCTGCCCGGCCGAGACCCGGGCGCCGTGGTCGGCGATGTGCATCGTGTTCGGGGTGCCGTCCGGCCGCAGCCCGACGTCGTTGACCAGCGGGGCGTCGGCGGACGGGGCGCTGTGCAGGACCACCGCCGAGGAGCCGTGTGGTGCGCACGGCGTGCCGGCGGTCTCGCAGCCGGTGAAGGCCGGCCGGTTGGTGCGCACGTCCGGGTCGATGGTGACCAGGCCGGTGCGCGGGCCGCCGGTACGGGAGAACGGCGCCCGGAGCAGGTCGAAGTAGTGCGACCAGTCCCAGTACGGTCCCGGGTCCCAGTGCATGCCGGCGACGTTGCCGGGCAGCACCCCTGGCACGTTGTCGTGGCCGATGATGTGCTGCCGGTCGAGCGGGATGTCGTACCGGGCGGCGAGGTGGCGGACCAGTTTGGCCGAGGTCCGGTACATCGCCTCGGTGTACCAGGTGCCCTGGGCGGCGAAGCCCTCGTGTTCGAGGCCGATCGACTTGGCGTTGACGTACCAGTTGCCGGCGTGCCAGGCGACGTCCTTCGCCCGGACGTGCTGCGCGATGTGCCCGTCGGCGGAACGGAGGGTGTAGTGCCAGCTCACGTACGTCGGGTCCTGCACCAGCCGGAGCGTGTTGTCGTACGTCTCCTCGGTGTCGTGGATGACGATGTACTCGATCTTCTGCCGGGCCGGCCGGTCGGAGAGGTCGTGGTTGCCGTAGTCGCCGTCGCCGAACGCCTCGTAGGGCGCCGGGATCCACTCGCAGGAGATGTCGCGTGGGCACTCCGCCCCCGCCCCGGTCGCCGGGGTCGGCGGCGTCCGGAGGCCGAGCCGGTCCAGCCGGGAGCGCTGCGGGACGAGGCCGGGGTGGGCGGCGAGGCTGATCCGGTGGCCGTCGTCGGTGGTCCGGGCGGCGCCCTCGACGATGGTCCGGTACACCTCGTCGGCGAAGGCCGCGGCGGCGTCCGCCTGGTCGCTGCCGGCGTACCGGGCCACCGCGCCGTACCAGGCCGCCGGGTCGCTGGCCCGCCCCGTCGGCCCGGCCAGGTCCCGCTGGTACGTTGCGAGCAGTGCCGCCCCGCCCCGGATGTTCGCCGCCGGGTCGGTGCGCAGGGCGGTCTCGGTGGCGCCGGTGAGCCCGGCTGCGGTGTCCAGGGTCTGGGAGCCCGGGCTGTCCGCGCTGGGGTCGTCCGGGGCCGTGGCGGTGGCCGGGCTGGGTTGGCCGGGGACCGTCGGCCGGCTCGTGGCGTCGGGGGCGGCCTGGCCGGTGACCGGGCCCGGTCGGGCGGGATCGCCGCGCCGGTCCTCGCCATGCTCGGGTTCGGCGCCGCCGAGTGAGCGGACGTGGCGGTGGTCGGTGAGGTGCATCGGGCCGTAGCCGCCACTGGTGCTCGGGGTGCCGGCGTTGCTGTCCCAGCGGGATTCCAGATAGGAGACGGCGAGCAGCACGCTCTCCGGTACGCCGAACTCGGCCGCCGCGGCGGCGTACTCCTGTTGTCGGCCGGGTGTGGGCGGTGCGCCCGCCGCCGGGGTGGCGCCGACCGGGACCAGCGCCGCGGCGCCGAGTACGGCGGTGCCGATCGCGATTCTCCTGGTCAGCGGCCTTCGTGTCCGGAGCATGGGACCTCCTGTCACCGGGGATGGCTGATGATCACCATCCACCCGGGACACCGTGGCCGTCAATAGCTGCCACCTGCGCTTGTCGCCCTGTAGGAAACTTTCACGGCTGTGTAACGACGTGGTGAATTGTCGATCGTCCCCCCGCACAATCCGCGACCGGGCCGATGCGGTGCGAATTAGCTGCTTTCACGGGTTGCGTTTGGATAACAGGCTTCTCTAATGTTGGGGACCGTCGAGGCGGTGGCAGGCCGCCAGTCCGGCGACCACGTCTCGACACCGCCGAATCGTCGACACATCAACGACTCACACGAACCGGGGACCCGGGCACCATGGGGTGAATCCGCGCGTCAGCGGTAGGGCGAATCTCTTCCCGCCCGAACCCGTCAGCTAACCCGGTAGGCGGACTTGAGGAAGAAGGAGTACGGACCCCGGTGGCAGCCCCCGCCCCGCGGCCGTCGTCCCCGCGCCCGGCCCCGGCCGGCGCCCCGACGACGAAGACCCGCTTGCGACGGTCCATCCTCACCACCACACTCGCCGCGATCGCCAGCGTCGCCGTGCTGTTCGTCGGCATGACGCCCGCCGTCGCCGAGCCGTCGGTCTCCGAGATCGAGAGCCAGATCGACAAGAACTGGCGCGAACTCGAACCGCTGATCGAAAAGCACAACGCCACCCGTGAGGACCTGGCGAAGAAGAAGAAGCAGGCCAAGAAGCTGCAGGACAAGATCGCCCCGCTGCAGAAGCAGATCGACGCGGCGATGAACCGGGTCAGCGAGTTCGCCGTCGAGGCGTACAAGGGTGACCGCGCCTCGATGATGAACGCCGTGCTCAGCAACAAGACCCCGAGCACGCTCATCGGCCAGCTCTCGGTACTCGACCAGTTCGCCCGCCGCGAGCAGCGCGAGGTGCAGGCGGTCATCGACCTCAAGAACCGGTTGGCCGAGCAGAAGGCGCCGCTGGACGCCCTGGTCGCCGAGCTGACCAAGACCGAGGCCGAGCAGGCGAAGAAGAAGAAGCAGATCGACTCCGAGATCGACAAGCTGCAGCGGATGCGGATCGAGGCGTACGGCAGGGGTGCCGGCGGCCCGCTGCGGCCCGCGCCCTGTCCGGCGACCTACCCCGGCGGCGACATGGGTACGGCGGTCAAGTACGCCTGCGCCCAGATCGGCAAGCCGTACGTCTGGGGTGCCGAGGGACCGGGCTCGTACGACTGCTCCGGGTTGACCCTGCGGTCGTGGGCCCAGGCCGGCGTCTCCCTGCCACACAACGCCGCCCGGCAGTACAGCGTCACCAGCCGGGTCAGCCGCTCCCAACTGAAGCCCGGAGACCTGGTCTTCTACTTCTCCCCGATCAGCCACGTCGGGATGTACGTCGGCGACGGCTGGATCGTGCACGCCTCCACGGCCGGTGAGCCGGTCAAGATGGCGCGGATGGACTCGGTCGGCAGCCTTGCCGGCTTCGGTCGCCCGAGATACTAGTGTTCTGTCTCGTAAATAGCTAGTCATTGGAGTAGACTCGAGACGTGACACGTGCTGCCGCACCACTGGTGCTCGAACCCGGCCAGCGGGAACTGCTGGAGTCTCTTGCGAAGTCGCGTACGG